>NZ_JBHVGV010000001.1:599134-619790 GCF_042800555.1 Streptomyces sp. NPDC057617
AAGGGAGTCGCCGGCGGGCCCCCCGCCGTCCCCTCCCGCCTGGGCCCACGGTCCCGCGGCGGCCATCGCCGCCGCGGCCCGTGGCGCCACCGGGGTCGCCGTGGCGCTCCGCCACGGTGACCGGCGGGCCGTGCTGACCTATGGCAGCACCGCGCGCGAGGGCGGGTCACCGGTCACAGCCGCCACCCGGTTCGAGATCGGTTCACTGACCAAGTGCTTCACCTCGCTGCTGCTGGCCGAACTGGCCGCCCGTGGCGAGGTCTCGTACGACGATCCCCTCACCCGGTTCCTGCCGGGCGGGACCGTTCCCGCGCCCCGCGGCGGCCCCATCACCCTGCTTCACCTGGCCACCCACACCTCCGGGCTGCCCCGGCTGCCGCCCGGGCTGCTCGCCGGGGCGGTCCCGCGCTGGTTCACCAATCCGTACGCCGGCTTCCGCACCGACGATCTGCTGCGCGCACTCGCCAGAACCCGCCTGTCCGCCCCTCCCGGCGAGCGGGTGCGGTACTCGAACTTCGGTGTGGGGCTCCTCGGGCATCTCCTGGCGCGGGCCGTGCCGGGCCGGCGGGGGTACGGGGAACTCCTCGCGGACCGGGTGTTGGACCCGCTCGGTCTGTACGGGACGACCTGCGCGCCCGGTGCTCCGCAGGCCACCGGCCATCTGCACGGGCGCCCCCGGCCGCCCTGGCGGATCCCGGGGCTCGCCCCGGCGGGCGCGATCCGGTCCACCGCCGGCGATCTGCTGACCCTGCTCGACGCCCTGCTGGACCCCCCGGCCGAACGACAGCCTCTCGGGACGGCCCTCGCGGATGTGGTCCGCCCCCGGCTCGCGCTGCCCGGCGGCGCCAAGCGGCTGGCGCTCGTCTGGAACATCCGGGTCCGGCCGGACGGCGATGTGTACCACCACTCCGGCGGCACCCGGGGCTTCACCGCCTTCGCCGGATTCTGTCCGCACCACCGCACCGCCGTGGCCGCCCTGGCGAACACCGGCCCGGCCGTCGGCCACCGCTTCATCCAGAGCGCCTACCAGGCCCTGCTGTCGCTGCCGCAGTTGACCTGACGTCTACCGTCATGTCCCTTTGGAAGAGACCGCGTTCAGCCGCCGATCGGGGGCAGATCGGGGCCGATGGTGAGCGTCACCGTATCCGGGGCGGCCCTGTCCGAGGAGGCCGGAACCACGCCGGGGAGCTGTGCCGCCACCGTCCCGGCCTGGGCCGCGAGGCCCTCGGGGTAGGTGAGGGTGGTACGGGCGGCCCGTGCGGGCGCGTTGCCGGTCGCGGCGATACGGAAACCCAGCGCGCGCAGCCGCCCGGCCGTCTCACGGGCCTTCCCGGTCACACCGGTGCCGTTGAGGACGGTGACGCGGATGGTGTTCGCCGCCGGGGGCAGCGTGCGGGCCGCCTCGTCCAGTCCGGACTCGGTCATCTCCCGGTCGAGGGCGAGGGCGGTGAACAGCCGCCGCGCGGCAGGGGCGTTCCAGACGACATTGGCCTTGTCGCTGGGAACGTCCCGTTCCCGTGGGTAGTTGGGGACGGTCAGAAACGAAATCCGTTCGGTGGGCACCCTCTTGATGTCCGTGGCCAGTTGGTAGAGGGGCTTGAGACCGGCGAGTTCGGGATCGGTGGTCAGTGATCCGGTGGCCGAGTCGAGGAATCCGTACAGGGCCCCGGGGTCGTAGAGCCTGGCCTTGGCCCGGTCGGCGAGGGCCCGCATGAACTCCTGCTGGCGGCCGATCCGCCCGATGTCCGTTCCGTCGCCGAGGCTGTAGCGGGCGCGCACATAACCGAGGGCCTGGGAGTCCTTGACCGTCTGGCAGCCCGCGCGCAGATCGAGATGGGCTTTTCTGTCGTGGATGGGCCGCCGGGGACAGACCTCGACTCCCCCGAGGGCGTTGACCATCCCGGTGAACCCGCGGAAGTCCACGATGAGGAAGTGGTCGACGCGGACGCGGGTGTTCTCCTCGACGGTCCTGATCGCGCAGGCGGCGGCTCTGCCCGTGTCGCCGGTCGAACCCCCGATGGCGAACGCCGCGTTGATCTTGAAGTGGTGCGGTACGGAGTAGGCGCCGCCGCCCTGGTCGCAGCCGGGGATCCGGACCCAGGAGTCACGGGGGAAGGACACCACGGTGGCCCACCGCCCGTCGCCGCCGAGGTGGAGCAGTATCAGGGTGTCGGACTGCATGGTGGTCAGGCCCCTGCCGTAGCTGTCGCCCGTACCGCTGCGGCTGTCGGAGCCGATGATCAGGATGTTGCGGCCGCCCTGGGTGGCGCTGGGCCGGTTGTCGCCGAGCGCCCCGTCCACGCCCGCGCGGTGGATATTGCCGCTGAGCCGGGTGTAGATCCAGCCGCCGGCCCCGGAAGTGCCCAGCACGAGCAGGGCGGCGGCCAGGGCGATCCAGCGGCCGATCCGGGGGCGCGGAGAGCGCGGGCGCGGGCGTCCCCCGCCCCTCGCCGGCCGGTTCCCCGCGCTCTTGGATACTGCTGTCACGGCGTCAGACTCCTTACTGCGGCCCGGTCATGGAGGATCGTACGGGCAGGGACGTGCCGGATGTACCGGATGTGTCGGACAATCATTCCTCCGAGAACGAGGGCCCTTCCGGGAGCGGCGGCGGGCCGTTCTGGGACTCCGGCCGCCGCCTCGGGCGTCCGGCGCGGGTACGTCGTACGGCTCTGTCCGGTGGCCCGGTGCCGGGCGGTGCCGTGTAGTGGGGGGTGTGGCCCCGACCGGGCGCTCGGCGGACGGCCGGATCGAAGGAGCCTCGATGAAGAGCGCCGGATCGGAGGAGCCCCGATGAGGAGCACGTCCAGCACGGCCCGTGCCCTGGCCGTGGCTCTGCTCTGCACCGCGGCAGCCGGCTGCGCCGGGAGCGGTACGGGCGGTCCGGCGGCGGCGCGGTCCCGGGCGGCGCCCGACGGCCTCACCGCGGAGACGCCCGCTCGATCCGCGCCCTCACCCCCGGTGTCCAGCGATGCGGGCCCCTCCCCACCGGGCAGGGGCGAGGTGTCCGCGCGGTCCACCGGACTCGGTACGATCCTGGTCGACGGCGCGGGCCGCACGCTCTATCTCTTCGAGGGCGACAAGGAGAATGTGTCCACCTGCACGGGACCCTGCGTCACGGTCTGGCCTCCGCTGACCGTCGCCGGAAACGGAAGGGCGGCTGCGGGCAGCGGCGGCGTCAAGGAGCGGCTGCTCGCCACCACCACCCGGAGTGACGGCGCCCGGCAGGTCACCTACAACGGGCACCCCCTGTACACCTTCGAGGACGACCACAAGCCCGGCGACACCAATGGCCAGGGCGATATCTCCTTCCACCACAGGTGGTACGTCGTCGACACCGCGGGCAACAGGAACACGACCCCGCAGCAGGACACCGGCGGTCTCTACTGATCCCCCGACTCCCCCCAGGGCCCGTCCGCAGCCACCGGTGAGACAGGAGAAACGATGTCCTCAGGCACGTCCGTCGTATCCCCCCGCCGCGGACGGAAGCTCCGTGTGCTGAGGGGGGCCGCCCGGCTGGTGGCCGCCGCCGGTCTGGCGGTGGACGCCTATGTCCACGCCCATCTCGCCGACGGGTACGACTTCGTCTCGGAGAACATCAGCCAGGGCACGCTCTTCCGTATCGAGGCCGCTCTCGCCTCGCTCGCGGCCCTGCTCGTGCTGGTCTGGCACCGGCTGATCAGCGATCTCTTCGCCTGGTGCGTGGCGGCGGGCGGGCTGGCGCTGCTGCTGGTGTACCGGTACGTCGACGTCGGCACGCTCGGCCCCTTCCCGAACATGTACGAGCCGCTCTGGTTCACCGAGAAGTCCGTCGCCGCGATCGCCCAGGCGGTCGCCGTCCTCGCCACCGTCTTCCTGCTGCTCACCCACCACTGGCGCCGGGGCCGGGGCGCCCACGCGGGCCTGGGCAACCGCAGACGCCGGCGCGCCGGGGGTTCCTGACCCGCGTGGACCCCCGGCGCGGACCGCGGACGCGGAGGCCCGTACCGCGGCCTCCCGCCCGTTACGCGAACGGCGTGAGGAAGTCCTTCGGCTGGAGCGCCCTGCTGACGATCCGGGTGTCGCCGATCCAGCCGTAGAAGCCCTGGCCGAACTGCTCGTCGAACTGGGTCGCGCCGATGACGAAGGGCTTGCCGAGCGTGGCGATGCCCGTCGACGCCTGGCTGGGGTTACGGGCGATCTTCGAGCCGTCGACGTACATCACCGTACGGCGGCCGTCGTTGACCACCGCGATGTGCGTCCAGCGCCCGACCGGCAGGGCGTGGCTCCAGGAGGTCGGGTCGGCGTCCTGGCGGTACGCGTAGACGACGAACTGGATGAACCGCTCCGGCGAGATGTTGAGGCTGCACGTGGGCTCGTCGGGCGACCAGCCGGTGGTCTTGCCCGCCTCGCTGTTGCGGCCCTCCCAGCTCAGGATGCCCATCCAGGCGTGGTCGCCCTCGAAGGGCTCCGGCAGCTTGATGAAGGTCTCGATGGTGTAACCCGAGGTGAACGTGGTGCTGTTGAGCGGTGCGTTGGCGGAGGTGGTGAGGATCGCGCCGCGGTCCGGGGACTTGCCGCCGTCGAAACGCAGGCTCGCGTGCGCGGGCTGGCCCGTGTGGTGCTCCTCGGACCAGGTGAGCGCGTCGGCACCGCTGGAGTGCAGCCGGCTCACGGTCAGGTCGTTGCCGTTGCCGGTCAGGTCGCGGGCGACCTTTCCGTCGGCGACGGGGGCTCCCGGGGTGCCCGCGTCCCGGAGGCCGGACGAGTCGAACCGCCAGTACGCGACCGTACCGCGCGGCATCACCGCGGAGGCCGGACGGGCCGGCGGCGGTACGGCCGGGGCGAAGCCGGCGAACCGGGCGGCGAAGTCGATGTCCAGGCTGAACCGGTCGGTGGGCCCGGTCAGTTCGATCGTCTCGGCCTCCAGCGGCGTCCGCTTCTCCGGATTGCGCGCGAGGAACCAGGGCGAGAACGTCTCGACGTCGATGACTCCGCGGGCGACATCGAAGCCGTACAGCCGGATCATCCCGGCGCCGCCGTAGTAGCGGTCCTGGTAGTTGGTGATGTGGACATGGACATCGTTGCCCGCGGCGTTCTTGAGGACCGTACGGCCCGGAGGCCAGTAGTGGCCGCCCAGCGCGAGGAAGATCTGGTCGTGGTCGCGGATCAGACCGTTCCACAGCCGCTGTCCGTTGCCGGACAGCTCGGCCTTGCCGTCGTCGTCGGACGCGGCGATGTCATGGGTGGTGAGGATCGCGGGCAGCGTGCGGTGCTGGTCGAGGACCGAGCGCGCCCAGCCGAGACCTGCGTCGGAGACCCGCCAGTCCAGGGCGAGGACCAGCCACTCACGGCCGGCCGCGCGCACGATGTGGAAGCTGTTGTAGCCGTCGGGGGAGGCGCCGCCGAAGGTCGGCATGGAGGCGTAGCGCCGCGGACCGAACTCCTTGAGGTACGGGGAGTCGCCCCGCTGGTCGTCGGCCCCGTTGATGTCGTGGTTGCCCGCCAGCACGCTGTAGGGCACCTGGCCCTCCAGGATGGAGAAGGTGTCGGCGGCGAGTCCGATCTCGTCCTCGGTGCCGTGCTCGGTGACATCACCGAGGTGCGTCATGAAGGCGATGTTGGCCTCTTTGCGCTCGGACACCAGGTAGCGGAAGGTCTCGCGCAGCGGCGCCGGGTCGGCGCTGTCGGCGTCGAAAAGGTACTGCGTGTCCGGGAGAACGGCCAGCGCGAACCGCGGGACCTCGTCGTCGAACCGCCCGCCGTAGGGGGCGCTCGCGTCCGCCTGCGCCGGTGAGACATTGAGCAGCGTCGCCGCCGCGCCCGCGGCCGGCACGGCGAGGGCCGCCTGGAGCAGCGCCCTTCTTGCCGGCTTGCCGTTGTTGTCTGCTGTGCCCATCTCGTACTCCTTGTACTGATGAATGCATGTGACACGCGCACTGTCCTGATGGGCCGTGGCGCCGCGATGGCAGAGAGCTGAACAGCCGCGGTTCGGCGCACGAATGGAACGGTCGGCGGCCTGACCGGCAAATGTTCGCGAAGAGTTCGGGCGCATGGCGGGCGGATCACCGGGAGATGGCCGGGAGATCAAGAGCGGGGACGGCGGGCGGCGGCGAACGTACGACGGGGAGCCCCGGGGCGTGCCAGAATTGCGCGCATGGGGGATGTACGGCTCATGTTCGACGACGGTTCCGTGGTACGCCTGCGACTGGCTCCGGCCGGAGCGGCGGACAGTACGGAAAGCACTGAAAGCGGCGTACCGGCAGGGGCCGTGCCCGACGCGGCGGACGGTCTGGAACTGCCGGACGGCTTCGGGACCGCGCTGCCGGTGAGTGTCGGCTCCCGTACCACGCAGGCGGTCACCCGCAGCGGCGAGGTGCTCGCGGACGCGCTGCGCCCGCTGAGCGGGGTGCTCGGCGGTATCCACCGGTCGCTCTCGGAGTCGGTGCACCGGCCCGACGAGGTGACGGTCGAGTTCGGCGTGACGCTGGGCAGCGATCTGAGCCTGGGTGTCTTCTCCGGCAGCGGCGAGGCGAGTTTCACGGTTTCCGCGACCTGGAATCTGGCCGCCGCGCCGCCGGTTCCCGCTCCGGATCCGGGCACGGCCGCGGCCGGTGCGCCGACGGGTGATGCGACGACGAACGGCCCGGCCGCCGCCAGAGCGGCGACGAACGGCAGTACGGCGCCGTCCGCGGCCTCGTGAGGGGAAGCGTACGGACGTGAGCCCTGCTCTTTCCGACGGCTCGTCCGACGCGGCGCTGCACCGGGCGTTCGTGTCCGTACGGGACGGGACCCGCCCCGTCGGCGCCGGTGTCCTCCTCACCGACCGGCTGGTCCTCACCTGTGCCCATGTCGTCAACAGCGCGCTGGGGCGCGACCGTTTCGAACGGCCGACGCCGGCCCAGGGACAGGGGATACGGCTCCGGCTGCCGCATGTGGCGGCGGACCGTGATCTGACCGGGCGGGTGGTCACCGCGATGTGGCGCCCGCCGCGCTCGGAGCCGGTGGCGGGCGCGGCCGGCACTCTCCCGCCGGCCGGGATGCTCCCGTACCACGGGGATCTGGCCGTACTCGAACTCGACGAGCCCGCCCCGGCCGGCGCCGAGCCCGCGCCCTTCCTCACCCACCGGGACAGGAACGAGGTCGTCGCCCTGTGGGCCAGCGGCCACACCCTTCCCACACTGCGCGCGGTGCCGCGGGTCTCCACTCCGCCGTGGATCGCGCTGGACGTGGTGGGCGGCACGGTGACGGAGGGGTTCAGCGGTGGGCCGCTGTGGGACCGGGAGCGGCAGGCCGTGGTGGGTCTGGTGGTGGCCGCCCATGTCGCGGCGCCGGACGGGCCGCCGGGGCGGGCGGGAACGGTGTACGCGATCGGCCTGCCGTCCGTCGAGGCCGAACTGCCCACGCTGCCACCGGTGTCGGTCCCGATGTCGGCGCGCGGTGTCCAGCGGCTGCTCGCGGCCCTGGAGCGGCTGCTCCCCGAACCGGCGGCGGTCATGGAGTGCGAGCAGCGGCTCGCGGCGAGGCTCGGCAGGCAGTCGGCGGGGCAGGCGGCCGACATCCACTCGCTGGTGGCCCTGGCCCTGGGTGTCCGCCGGGGCGTACCGGAGCTGCTGGACGCGGTACACACACGGCTGACCGGATCGGCAGCCCCCGCCGCCGGTGCCGGTGCCTTCGCCGCGCCCGGATGGATGTCCGGCTGGGACCAACTGCTGCGGGTGGCACGGGTGGTCAGCCCCGGAGAGCATCTGACACTCCGTCAGCGACGGGATCTCAACGGGCTGCTCGCCCAGTGCCGCGCCGCCGAACCGGCCGCACTGCTCCGTACCGTACTGCCGTACGCGGACGAACTGCCCGTCGTCTCAGGCCTCGCCGAGGCCACCGACACCCTGGAGGGCTATCCGTCGCACCCGGACCAGCCGGTGCCGCCACTGTTGCAGGCGGTGGTACGGATCGGTGTGGCGGAGCGCGGAACGGGTGGCGCGGGGGCGGATCTGTCGGACGATCTCGACGCGTGGGTGGAGATGACAGGTCCCCGGCTGGGTGTCGCGGCCGGGGCCGTCGACCAGTTCAGGGCGGATGTCCGCGCCGAGTCCCGGCGCACGGGCACGGCGCGTACGGGCAGGACGACCGCCCCGCCCCGGGTCCAGGTGGAGTTGCTTCCCGTACCTCCCGGGCACCGGTTCACGTACCAGATCTGGGTGTGGACCGGGGACGGCCGCCACGAGGTGGTGCTGACCCAGGACACGGAGGTCTCCAGCCAGCAGGTGGTGGAGGCCGTCCGCCATGTGCTGCGCACCGAGGTGCGGGAGCATCCGGAGCCCGCGCTCGTCGAGTTCTTCGTGGCCCCGGCGTGGCTGCGGCTGGAGGTCGACACCTGGGAGTTCCCCGGCGGCGCGGACGACGGCGGGTTCTTCCCCGGTATCGCCCGGCGGGTGGTGCTGCGCAGCTCGGGGCGGACACGGGAGACGTACGCGGGATGGAAGCGGCGCACGGACGCGCTGCCGTCCTCGCGCCGGCTGGTCCTCGACCAGCGCTCCGCCGACCCCGCGGTGGCCCAGGCGATCCTTGAGGTCCACTCCGAGGCGGGGATCGTCGTGGTGTCGTGCGAGCGCAAACACCACGGCATGGTGCTGCGCCAGTGCATCCAGGCCGGTGTGCATACGGTGCTGTGGCACCGCGAGGACCACGGCGAGCGGATCGCGGCGGACCTGCTCGCACTGGTGGAGGGCGTCGACCATACGGGGATTCCCGAGGCGGTCCGGATGGAGCGCGCGAAGGCGCTGGCCGACCCGGAGTCCGCGGCCCACCACGGCCGGCGGCTCTCGCTCCTGCACGACGGCCCCGACCACAGACCGCCGCCGCTCGCGCCCGACGCCTGGGCGCTGACCCAGCCATGAACCGTATTCGTCGAGGAGACCACGTCGTGCCGAACGGTCCGGAGTCCGAGAACACCGGCTCAGACATCAACAGCTCGGGCAGCTCCGGCAGTTCCGGGGCGGGCAGCTCCGGGACAGGCGGCTCCGGGATCGGCGGCGAGCACGCTGACGCCGAGGACTGGTGGGTCTTCCGCGGTACGTCGGATCTCCCGGAGCCGCCGCCCTGGCGGCTCTTCCCCGCGTCCCGGCGCCGGCAGCGGGAGCAGCGTTATCTGATGAGCGCGAACGAGGTCGGGGTCGTCAACGCGGCCCTGCATCTGCGCCGTCCGCTGCTGGTCACGGGCCGCCCCGGCACGGGCAAGAGCTCCCTCGCGCGCGCGATCGCGGAGGATCTCGGGCTCGGGGAGGTGCTGCGCTGGTCGGTGAACAGCCGCTCGACGCTGGCGGACGCGCTGTACCGGTACGACGCGGTGGGCCGCCTCCGCGAGGCCTCGCTGCGACGCGAGCGCGAGTCGGCCCGTACGTCCGCCGGCCTCTCCGCCCGTAGCTCCGCCGGCGCCTCTGCCCGTAGCTCCGCCGCTGCCTCCGCCCGTAGCTCCGCGCATCGGCTGAACCGGCTGAGGCGTCTCGCGGCGGGGCACTCCGTACGGGACTCGGACATCGGTGACTATCTGCGGCTCGGCCCGCTCGGTACGGCGCTCGCCGCGGCGGACGGTCCGCGTGTCCTGCTCATCGACGAGCTGGACAAGGCCGACATCGATCTGCCCAACGATCTGCTGGTGGTCCTGGAGGAGGGCGAGTTCGAGATCCCGGAGCTGGCGCGGCTGCCCGAGCACCAGCAGAGCGCGGATGTCCTCGTCACCGGCGGCAGGGACCGGGTGCGGGTCGAGCGCGGCATGGTGTCCTGCGCCCACTTCCCGATCGTCGTCATGACCAGCAACGGCGAACGGGACTTCCCGCCCGCCTTTCTGCGCCGGTGCGTACGGCTCGATCTGCCGGACCCGGACGAGGGCAGGCTCCGGGACATCGTGCGGCAGAACCTGGGCGAGGAAGCGCTGGCCGATGCCGACGACCTCATCGAGACCTTCTTGGGCCGTGCGGCCGTACAGACCCTGGCGACCGATCAGTTGCTGGCGGCGGTGCATCTGCGGCTGAGCGGGGCCGATATCGGCCAGGACGAGCTGCTGAACGCGGTGATGCACCGGCTGGACGAGGCGTTTCCCGCGTGATGGAGGGGCGGGGGCGGTTAGCGGGGCCGGAGGGGGCGGACCGGCCGGAGGGACTGGAACGGCTGGAGCGGCTGCGGCGGGTTCTGGACGGTGTGGGCATCGGCCACGCGGTCGGGGGCGCGGAGCTGCTCGATGTGCTGTGGCTGGCCCGGGTGATGGACGGCGGACGGAGCGGCCGGGCGGTACGGGCAGCGCTTCCCGGGGTGGCGGGTGCGGCCGGGGCTTCTGATGGTTCTGGCGCTGTTGGCGGTTCTGGTGGTTCCGGTGCGGAAGGGACCGTACCGCCGTCGGCCGGCGGTGCCGGTTCCGCGCGGGCGGAGGGTACGGCACCCTCCGTGCCCGCCATGCCGGAGCCGGGAGCGGAGCCAGAGACAGCGGCCGGGGCGAGCCGTCGGCACTCCCTGTTCACCGCCGGGGACTCGGCAGGGACCTCGTCGGGTGGCCGGGCCCGTTCCGTACGGGCCCCCGGGCCGCGCGCCCTGCCAGGAATGCAGGGCCTGGCCCGGTCGATGCGCCCGCTGCGCGGCTACCGGGACCACCGGCAGCGCACGGTGGTGGACATCGACGCCACGGTCTGGCTCACCGCCGAGACCGGGGTCCTGGACGTGGTCTCGCGCCCGGACCGGGAGCTGCGGCACAGCGCGGTGCTGCTGGTCGACGACTCCACGTCCATGCGGGTGTGGCGGGGGCTCGTACTGGATGTACGACGGCTGCTGGAGCGCGGCGGGGTCTTCCGTTCGGTCGAGGTCCACCGCTGGAATCCGCGCAGGCCGCGTGCGTACGGCAGCGCTCCGCGTACGGAGTCGCCGGTCACCCTGGTGCTGACGGACGGGGTGCATCCGGCCTGGCGGACGGCGGCGATGGGCCGTGCGGTGGCGGCATGGGGACGAACCGGTCCGGTGGCGCTGCTGTCGCCGCTGCCGAGGCGGTTGTGGCGGGGCACGGCGTTCGACGCGCAGGCCCAACTTCTGAAGGCGGAGCGGTCGTTCGGGCTGAGCGGTGATCTGGCGGTGCTGGATCCGCTGAGCGGGGGCCCGGTCGGGACGGCGGGTGACGGACGTGAAGGGGCGCCGGCGAGCGGTGCACCGGCCGGAGTAGCAACCGGGGTGGCGGACCGGCTGCCCGGCCGACTGCCCGTACCGGTCCTCGCCCTGTCGCCGTCCTCGCTGGCGTCGTGGGCCCGGCTGCTGACCAGACCGGGGCTGCCGCGTCTGGTCGATACGGTGATGCTCGACGTCGGAGCCGCCGATGAGCCGGGCCTGCTCTTGCCGGAGTCCCTGCCGGAGGAGAGCGGGACCGGGGAGATCGCGCCGAGCGGGCTGATCGAGCAGTTCCGGGGTTCCTTCTCGCCAGGGGCCTACCAGCTTGCCGTACGGCTGTCCGCGATCAGACCGCTGAGCATGCCGGTGATGCAGCTCGTCCGTACGGCCACACTCCCGGGCAGCTCCTCGGCGATCGTCGCGGAAGTACTGCTCGGCGGGCTGCTCCAGCCGCTCACGGAGGGCGGACAGCGGACACCGCCGCTTCGGCTGCCGCCGGCGACGCGGCGGGGTGACACGCTGTACGACTTCAAGCCCGGCGTCCGGGAGTTGCTCGCCACCGGGCTCAGCATGGAGCAGTCGATCGATGTGGTCGAGGCGGTGGGGCGCGTCCTGGAGCCCTATCTCGGGCGTATGCCGGACTTCGCCGCCCTGCTCGCCGACCCGGCGGGCCCGGCCGCGCTGCCGGAGGGCACGTCGGCGTTCGCGGCCCTGGTGAGCCCGGCATTCGACAGGCTGTACGGGCCGCCGCCAAGCGTGTCGAGCCCGTCGAGCCCGTCGCTCGTGGAGGTCCCGTCCGTACCCCGGGCCTCGCCCAGCGCGGGACCGCTGCGTTTTACGGTCCTGGGGCCGGAACTGGCCTGGCGGGGGGATGAGCCGCTCCGTCTGTCGCCCAAGCTGCGCGCCGTGCTCACACCGCTGCTGCTGAGCGACGGTCGCGCGGTATCGATGGGACAGCTCATCGACGCCGTGTGGGGTGGGACGCCACCACACACTGCCATGAGCGCGCTGAATACCTATATTTCCCGGCTACGGAGAGAGTTCCGCAGAGAGTCCAGCTCCAGAGTGGCGATCGTCCGGGTGAGGGATGTCGGCTACCAGCTGGACTTCTCCTCCTACCGGCCCGACGTACTGGATCTCACGTTGGCCGAGGGCTACTACGAGGAAGCACGCACCGCGTGGGCGGCTGATGAACTGCCCCACGCCCACACGTACTTGGCCGAGGCACTCGCGCTGTTCCAAGGCGAACCGCTCGCCGCAGTGCCGGGCCGGTTCGCGGAGATCGAGCGCGGTCAACTCGTCGAATGGCGGCTCCAGATGCTGGAGGCCCGATGCCAACTCGATGTACGCCTGGGCCATTACGCGGAGGCCGTTGCGGAGCTCAGCACCCTGACGGCCGAACATCCCTTGCGGGAACGCTTCCGCTCGCTGCTGATGCTCGCACTCCACGGAAGCGGCCGGGACGCGGACGCACTCACCGTGTACGAAGACACGCGTCGGCTGCTCACCGATGAGCTGGGCCTGGAGCCCGGCCCCGAGCTGACCCGGGTATATCGAGAGGTACTCCGGAGGACCCCGGTCGAATCGATCGAGCTCGACGTGTTGTTCCGCAGAGGCTCCCTCCTGCCTCCGGAGCTGCCTTCCGGGCAGGGGAAAGAAGGGCTCCGATTCAGTGTGCTCGGTCCGGTCCGTGTATGGCGTGACGGAACTCTGCTGCCGAGCGGATCGCCTCAGCAACGTGCTGTGCTGGCAGCACTGTTGCTGTATCCCGAGCGGACCGCCACCGCCCCACAACTCATCCAAGCGGTGTGGGGCGACGATCCGCCCGCCATGGCACTTGCCGCGGTGCGAACCTATGCATCCCGCCTCCGCAAGATCCTCGGCCGTGATGTCCTCATCAGTAAGCACGAGGGCTACACACTGCGGATCGAGCCCGACGCCCTTGATATGGGCAGGGCCGAGGGGCTGGTGGACGAGGCCGCGCACGCCGGTCGGCAGAGGTACCCGGCCCTTGTGCGCGAACTGCTCGACGCGGCGGTGGCGCTGTGGGACGGCGAACCGCTGGCAGGGATCCCAGGGCCGTTCGCCGAGAACCAGCGGAACTACCTCACGAACTGGCGCCTGGAACTCATCGAGGAACGGCTGGAGTTGGACCTGGAGGGTGGAGCCCATGCCGAGGTGGTCCCTGAACTGACCGCGCTGGCTGCGCAACATCCCCTGCGGGAGCGGCTGCGCGAGCTGCTGATGCTGGCGCTGTACCGGAGCGGGAGGCAGGCCGAGGCTCTCGCCGTATATGCCGACACCCGTCGGCTCCTCGCGGATGAGCTGGGCGTCGAACCGGGCCGCCGACTCTCCGATCTCCAGCAGCGCATTCTGGCGGCGGACCCGGGACTGAGCGTGTTGACAGCACGAGAGGCCGTGGATGCCGAAGCGCAGGTAGTGGTGCCGAGGCAACTTCCGGCGGACGTACAAGACTTCACTGGCCGCACCGCCTTCGTCCAGGAGTTGCGCGACAGCCTGGTCTCCCGGGCCAAGGCATCCGTCATAGCGATCTCCTCGGTCTCGGGTATCGCGGGCGTCGGCAAGACCGCACTCGCGGCACGGATCGCCCACGATGCCCTCGAACACTTTCCGGACGGCCAGCTTTATGTCGACCTTCAGGGGAGCGGCAATCACGCCGCCGACCCCGGGGCCGTGCTCGGCGGCTTCCTGCGCGCTCTCGGCACCGCCGACTCGGCAGTCCCTGACTCCTTGGCGGAACGGGAAGCGCTCTACCGTTCGCTGTTAGAGGGCCGCCGCGTCCTCATTCTGCTGGACAACGCCCGGGACACGGAGCAGGTCCGGCCCCTGCTTCCCGGCCCAACAGGCTCCGCGACCTTGGTCACGAGCCGCAGGAAGATAGCCTATCTGCCCGGTGTGCGCCACCTGAACCTCGATGTCATGGCACCGGAAGAGGCTCTCGAACTCTTCGCGAGCATCGTCGGCGAGAAGCGCGCCGCCGCCGAACGCAAGGCCACCCTTGATGTGGTCGCCGCCTGTGGCTTTCTGCCGCTCGCCATCCGCATCATCGCTTCACGTATCGCCGCCCGCCCCTCATGGACGATCAAGTCCGTCGCCGGCGCACTCGCCGACGAGCGTCGGCGCCTGGATGAACTACAGGCCGATGATCTGGCGGTCAGGGCCGTCTTCGAAGTCGGCTACCAGCAGCTCGAACCCGCCCAGGCGCGCGCGTTCCGGTTGCTCGGACTTCCCGATGGCCCCGATATCTCGCTGGCCGCGGCATCCGTCGTACTGGACCTGCCGCTCGACGAGACGAAGGATCTGATGGAGTCCCTGGTCGATGCGTCTCAGCTCGAATCGACTGCGCCGGGCCGCTATCGCCACCATGACCTGGTGCGTCTTTACGCGCGTGAATGCGCGGAGCGCGACGAACAGCCGCCTTCGGAGTGCGAGTCGGCGATGTCACGCCTGCTGGACTTCTATCTGGTCACAGCGAAGGCGGTGTACGCGACGGACCGCCCGGACGACCCGCTGATCGAGCATCTGGAGCCGACGGCCCTTCCCGGGCTCCCGTTCCGTAACAGACGCGAGGCACGTGACTGGCAGTACGACGAGGCGCGTTGTCTTCTGGCCCACGTCCACCGTTCCACCGGTCGCGACACACTGCGGCGAGCTGTCGACCTCCTGCTCGCCTCGCGTGATTTGGCCGAGTCGGGAACCTACGGTCAGGCGTACACAGCGGCGGCGGAATCGGTCTGCGAGGCGGCGCGCGCGACATCGGACACGCGCGCGGAAGTACGAGCACGGGTCTGTCTCTCCCAGGCCCATGTCGTCGCCGGGCGGTTCGAGGAAGCGGACAGGGAGGCCGAGGCGGCGATGGCCGCAGCCATCGTGTCGCACGACTCGCTTTCCGCAGGCCTCGTCCCCGACCAGCAGGGAATCATCGCGCTCTACCGGAACCGGCACGCCGAGGCTCAGGACCACTTCCGCCGGGCCATCGCGGCCTTCCGCGCGAATGGTGACCGTTCCGGTGAGGCCTCCGCCCTCTGTAACCTCGCGCGTGCTCAACTCGCTCTGGGCGACGCCCCATCCGCCATCCGCAGTGCCGAACAGGGTCTGGACATGCTACGAAGCATGCGAGCCGGTCTCCGCGTCGGCAACGCGCTGTACGCCCTGGGCATGGCCCTGACCGTTGAAGGCCGACAAGAACGGGCGACACAAGTCCTGTCGGAGGCCGTCGACATTTTCAAAGAAGCCCGCCACCCCTTCTGGGAGGGCATGACACGCTTCCAACTCGCCGAAGCCCATCTGGCCGCCGACCGCCCCGCCCGGGCCATCGCTCCCGCCGAACGAGCCCTCAATCTGCTGAGCGAGGTGGGCGGCGATTGGCGCCGGGCGAACGTACTGACCGTACTCGGCAAGGGTCTGGCCGGTATCGGCCAGACCGCCCGTGCCCGTGCCTGCTGGACCGAGGCGCTGAGCATCTACCGGGAGCTGGAATCCCCCGAAGCCGAAGAGGTCACCCAGCTCCTCGCCACACCCATCCCCCGCGGGCTCGCTCAATAAGAGCCCGTCAGTAATAACCCGTCTCCCCGTCGAGCAGCTCCCGGATCGCATCCGCGTGACCCGCGTGCCGCGCCGTCTCCTCGATCATGTGCAGCACCATCCACCGCACACTCGCCGCCGAGGCCTTGAAGTCCGGATGCCGGCCAACGTCGTCCAGGCCATGGGCCGCGACGAGTTCGTCCGACACCGCACACTGCCGCTCGTACTCCTCCAGGAGCTGCGCGAGCGGAATGCCCTCGACCATCATGTCGGCGTCATCGGCCTCCTCGAACATGGGCCCCTCCGCCGGCCGGCCCATCAGGATGACCTCGAACCAGAGGTGCTCGGCCCACCGCATGTGGGAGACCAGTCCGGCCATGGACATCATTGGTGAGGAGGGGAGGACGGGGCGGTGCGCGTCCGCTTCGGAGAGTCCTTCGCACTTCCAGTGGATGATCGCGCGCTGCATGTCGAGCCAGCCGAGAAGCTGGGTCCGTTCATCGGCGGTATACGCGGGGCGCGTACGGGAAGGGGCCATGTGCCCGGACGCTAGCGCAGCCCATGCCTCCGGAGCATCCGAGTTTTGGCGCGCGCTCCGTCCGTACCCACGAAGCAGGTCAGAACCGGCAGCCGGAGCCGATGGACCGGAGCCGATACCCGGAGCCGACGGGTCAGAATCCCTTGCGCAGCGCCATCAGCAGGTCTCGCGTGCGGCTCGCGGGCTCCGCGTGCGCCACCATCCTGTCCATCGCTTCCATGTGCTCGGCGACCTCGTGCTCCTCGTCGAGATAGAGCGCCCCGGTCAGATACTCGATATAGACCATGTCCGGCACTTCGGGCACATCGAAGCGGAACAGTACGAACGGGCTGTACGTGCCCGGGTGGTGGCCCGCGCCCAGTTCGGCTATCTGGAGCGTCACGTTCGGCAGCTCCGTCGCCTCCAGCAGCCGGTCGATCTGCGCCCGCATCACCGCCGCCGAGCCGACCGGTCTGCGCAGGACGGTCTCGTCCAGGACGGCCCAGTAGGTCGGCGCGTCCGCACGGGTGAGCAGGGCCTGGCGCCGGCAGCGCAGGGAGACATGGCGTTCTATCCGCTCGGAGTCGGCCGTCCGTCCCAGCGCTCCGGTGGTGAGGACCTGGCGGGCGTAGTCCTCGGTCTGGAGCAGCCCCGGTACGAAGTGCGGTTCGTAGACCCGGATGGTCGTGGCGGCCTCTTCGAGGCTGACGTATCCGCTGAACCACTCCGGGAGGATGTCGTGGTAA
This sequence comes from Streptomyces sp. NPDC057617, assembly GCF_042800555.1. Lineage (NCBI taxonomy): Bacteria > Bacillati > Actinomycetota > Actinomycetes > Kitasatosporales > Streptomycetaceae > Streptomyces > Streptomyces sp. NPDC057617. The sequence goes on from NZ_JBHVGV010000001.1 coordinate 616,067, forward strand.
CGCTGCCACCAGCCGGGCTCGTTGGCCTCCTCGGCCAGCCGCAGAAAGACTTCGGCCTCGGGGCCGGACACTCCGTATGCGGGCAGCAGGATCTGCAGGTAGGGGATTTTCAGGCCGACCTCGGCCGTTTCCATCCGCCGTATGGTGGCCTGCGTGATACGGAGCAGCTTGCCGGCCTGCTCCCTGCTCAGCCCCGCGTTCTGCCGCAGGGCACGCAACTGTCTGCTGAGGACGAGCTGCCCGATCGTCGGAGCAGACCGCGGCTCGCTCATCTCCCACCCCCGAGCAACACCACCGTTTTCGGGCAGTCTGCCACAGCAACTGCTATGTGGGGATGGCATGTTGATCGTCGAATTCCAGCCGGTTGCCCCAGGTGGCACATCCTTACCAGTCGCCGGTCATCGGCTGGTCAACGGCCGGTCATCGCCGGGTGAACGGCATCCGCTCGGCGGCCGGTATGCCACCGCCGAGCCGCTGGTCAGCCGCCGGTTCCGCGGAAGGCGCGGCGGTACGTGCCCGGGCTGGTGCCGACGACGCGCTTGAAGCGTTCGCGGAAGGCCGTGGGGGAGCCGAATCCGGCCTGGGTCGCGATGCGGTCCACGGAGTGGGTGGTGGTTTCGAGGAGGTACTGGGCGCGGCGGATCCGGGCGCGGTGGAGCCAGCGCAGGGGTGTGGTGCCGGTCTGCTCGCGGAAGCGCCGGCTGAGGGTACGGCTGCTCATCCGGGCCCGTACGGCGATGTCGTCGAGGGTCAGGTCCTGGTCGGCGTTCTCGTCCAGCCACCGGAGCAGCGGCTCCATGGTGGCTCCGGCGGGCGTGGGCGGCTGGGCGTGCACGATGAACTGGGCCTGGCCGCCCTCGCGTTCGAGGGGCATGACCGAGAGCCGGGCCGTGTCGGCCGCGACCGCGGAGCCGTGGTCCTTGCGGACCATGTGCAGACAGAGGTCGAGTCCTGCGGCGGCCCCGGCCGAGGTGAGGAACTGTCCGTTGTCGACATAGAGCACATCGGGGTCGACACCGATCTTTGGATGAAGTTCCGCCAGCCTGGGGGCGGCCACCCAGTGGGTGGTGGCGCGCAGGCCGTCGAGGAGGCCGGTGGCGGCGAGGACAAAGGCGCCCGCGCAGATGGAGGCGATACGGGTGCCGTGCGCCGCGGCCTCGCGGAGCGCGTCGAGTACGGCGGCGGGGGCGGGGCCGGCGTCCTCCGAGGTGCCCGGGACGATGATCGTGTCCGCCTCACGCAGCGCGTCGAGGCCGTGCGGGGCGCGCAGGACGAACGGGCCCGCGTCTACCTCGTCCGTCGGGGCGCAGATCAGGACGCGGTAGGCGGCGCGGCCGTCGGGCAGCCGGGTGCGGGAGAACACCTCGATGGGGGTGGCCAGGTCGAAGGAGATGACCTGGTCGAGCGCGAGTACGGCCACGGTGTGCATGGCGAGATGCTAAGCCACCGACGGATTACCGCCAGGGCCGCCCCCGAGCAGTGCGGATTCCACGGTGTGTCCGATTTCATACGTAACAGATCCTGTTCCGCACGCAACGGATCCCGCGCGGCCGACGCGTGAACCCGCCGCGCAAACCTCCTGGCGAGAATCCGTTGAATCATGGCACTCAGGCCACTACTGACCGGACGGGGCACCGCCTAGCGTCCCCACCTGTGACGAAATTCCTTCTGACCGTTCATGTCCTGGCCGCGATCGTCGCGATCGGACCGGTCACCGTGGCAGCCAGCATGTTCCCGCCCACCGCCCGGCGCGCGACGGCCGATCCCACCGATCCGCAGGCGGTGGCGTGGGTACGGCTGCTGCACCGGATCTGCCGTGTCTATGCCGTGATGGGTGTGGCGGTCCCGGTCTTCGGCCTCGCCACCGCGAACTCGATGGGTGTGCTCGGGGACACCTGGCTGATCGTCTCGATCGTGCTGACCGTCATCGCGGCCGGGGTCCTGGGAGCGCTCGTACTCCCGCGTCAGGAAGCCCTGTTGACCGGGATCGAAGCGATGGCGACCGCCCCGGCCGGAACCGAGACCCCGCGAGCAGAGCACCGACAGGAGCCCTCACAGCCGGAGTCGCGCCGGGCCACCGCCCGTCTCGCCATGGTCACCGGGATCTTCAATCTCCTCTGGGCCACGGTCACGGTCCTGATGATCGTCCGCCCGGGCTCCACAACAGGTGCTTGATTTACCGTCATTGCCAAGTCATTGCATGGCCATGTCATATCGATGACATGGCCGCAGACCATCTTGTCGGGGGTGCGGGGCCTCCGCGATCGTTCTCCCACAGGCGGGCACCGGAACCATGCGCACCGCCTTGCGCATACACCCGTATGCGTCCCCCACATTGCGCACGCACCCCCGCGCACCTCGATGAGGAGGACCCCTCACCATGGCAAGGATGCGTACCAGCAGGACGCGGATCGCTGCCGCGATCACCGCGGCGGCGGCAGCCGCGGCTCTCGGGGCGGTATCCGCTCCCGCACAGGCGGCCCCCGCGGTCGGCACCGTCGTCGGCGCCAAGGACGCCGTGGCGGGCAGCTACATCGTCACGCTGAAGAAGACGTCCGGCCTCAAGTCCGCCTCCGCGGCGGGCCGGAGCGTCGTGGCGGAGTACGGCGGTACGGTCGAGCACACGTACTCGGCGGCCCTCAACGGCTACGCCGCCAACCTCTCGCCCGAGCAGGCGCGGAGACTGGCCGCCGACCCGGCCGTGGACAAGGTCTTCCAGGACAGCGAGGTGCACGCGCTCGCCACCCAGACCAACCCGCCGTCGTGGGGCCTGGACCGGATCGACCAGGCCGCGCTCCCGCTGAACCAGCAGTACACGTACCCCGACACGGCCGGCCAGGGCACCACGGTCTACGTCATCGACACCGGAGTCCGCATCACGCACCAGGACTTCGGCGGCCGGGCCTCGTACGGTTACGACGCCGTCGACGGCGACAACACCGCGCAGGACGGCAACGGCCACGGCACGCATGTGGCGGCCAATGTCGCGGGCAATGTCTACGGCGTGGCCAAGAAGGCCAGGATCGTGGGCGTGCGCGTGCTCAACAACGCGGGCTCCGGCACCACGGCCGGGGTCATCGCCGGCATCGACTGGGTGACCCAGAACCACTCGGGTCCCTCGGTCGCGAACATGTCCCTCGGCGGTGGCGCCAACGCCGCGCTGGACACCGCGGTGCAGAACTCCATCAACAGCGGTGTGACCTACGCGGTCGCCGCCGGCAACAACGGGCTCAACGCCCAGAACTACTCGCCGGCCCGTGTCGCCGACGCCATCACCGTGGGCGCGACCACCAGCACGGACGCGCGCGCCAGCTACTCCAACTACGGCACGCGCGTCGACCTGTTCGCCCCGGGCAGCGCCATCACCAGCGCCTGGAACACCTCGGACACGGCGAGCAGCTCCATCTCCGGCACCTCGATGGCCACGCCTCATGTAGCCGGAGCGGCCGCCATCTACCTCGCCGGACACACCACCGCCACCCCGGCCCAGGTTGCCACGGCCCTGGTGAACGGCGCCACGAACAATGTGGTGGGCAACCCGGGCACCGGCTCGCCCAACAAGCTCCTCCGCATAGTCCCGTAACACGCACCACGCCTGTAGTTCCGTAACACGCACCGCGCCCGCCGCCATCCCAGCGGCGGGGGCACCACATTGTGTGCCCTAGCCGCCCCAGCGGGGGGGGTGGTTCCTCTTCCCCGTCGGTTTCCCACAACCTCAGCCACA
>NZ_JBHVGV010000001.1:619800-739637 GCF_042800555.1 Streptomyces sp. NPDC057617
CAAAAAAGCCACGCTCGATGGTTACATAAACACCCCCATCGGGTTGAGTCTCCCAAACCGACCCTCCCCCCCGCCGCCCTGGGCGCTTCCCCCACCACGTTGTATACCTGAGCCGCCCGAGCGGGGGCGGCGGTCACTCGTCCCGGTAGGTCTCCAGCAGCCTCAGCCACACCTCGCTGATCGTCGGATACGACGGAACCGCGTGCCACAGCCGGCTGATCGGCACCTCCCCGGCCACCGCGATCGTCGCCGAGTGCAGCAGCTCGCCGACACCCGGACCGACGAAGGTCACACCGCGCAGGATCTCGCGTTCGAGGTCGACGACCATGCGGGCACGGCCGTGGTACCCGTCGACGTAGAGCGCGGCACCGGACACATTGCCGATCTCGTAGTCGACCGCGCGCACCCGGTGGCCCGCGCGCTCGGCCTCGGCCAGGCTGAGCCCGACCGCGCCGACCTCCGGGTCGGTGAAGACGACCTGCGGTACGGCGGCGTGGTCGGCGGTCGTGGCGTACGGGCCCCAGGGCGCGGAGACCGGTACGGACGAGTCCTCGGCCCTGGCCGCGATGGCGGCGCCCGCGATCCGCGCCTGGTACTTGCCCTGATGGGTCAGCAGCGCGCGGCGGTTGACATCGCCGACCGCGTAGAGCCAGTCGCTGCCCTCGACCAGGCAACTGTCGTCGGCCGTCAGCCAGGACCCCGGTTCGAGGCCGACCGACTCCAGTCCGATGTCCTCGGTGCGCGGGGCCCGCCCGGTGGCGAAGAGCACTTCGTCGGCCTCGATCCGCTCGCCGTCGGTCAGCACCACGGTCACCGGACCGGTCCCGCCCGCGCGCTCGACCGCGGCGAGCGAGACCCCCGTACGGACCGTGGCTCCCGCCTCGGTCAGCGCCTCGACGACCAGCTCACCGGCGAACGGCTCCATCTTCGGCAGCACCCCGGCGCCGCGCACCAGCAGGGTCACCTCCGAGCCGAGCGCCCGCCAGGCGGTGGCCATCTCCACGCCCACCACTCCCCCGCCGACGACCACCAGACGCCCCGGAACGCTCTGCGAGGCGGTCGCCTCACGGCTGGTCCAGGGGTTGGCACCGGCGAGCCCCGGCAGATCGGGCAGGAGTGCGCGGCTGCCCGTACAGACGGCGACGGCATGGCGGGCGTTCAGCACTCGCGACTCGCCGTCGGGGGCCGTGACGACGACCCGCCTCTTGCCGTCCAGTCGGCCATGGCCCCGGTACAGGTCCGCGCCGATGCCGGCGAGCCAGCCGGCCTGGCCGTCGTCCTTCCAGTTCGAGGTGAACTCGTTACGGTGGGCCAGCACGGCCTGCACATCCAGCGGCCCGCTCGCCGCCTCGCGCAGCCCGGCCACCCTGCGTGCCTCGGCGCGCGCGATCACCGGGCGCAGCAGCGCCTTGCTGGGCATACAGGCCCAGTACGAACATTCTCCGCCGACCAGTTCACTCTCGACGATCGCCGTGCTCAGCCCGGCGGCCCTGGCGCGGTCGGCGACATTCTCGCCGACCGGCCCCGCGCCCAGGACCACCACGTCGTACTCCATCGCATCTGTCGCATCCGTCATGGGGCCAGTCTGGTCGGGCGCCCGCCGCATGGCCACACGATCTTCGGGCAGGGGCTCCAGGAATACGCCGCCGTCACCGGCGGTTGTCGCAGGCGGCTTCCCCCGCAGAGTCAGGAAGAGGTATCAGGACATGGCCACTGTGGAACTCACCAAGGAGAACTTCGACCGGACGGTGTCGGAGAACGACTTCATCCTGATCGACTTCTGGGCTTCCTGGTGCGGTCCGTGCCGCCAGTTCGCCCCGGTGTACGAGAAGGCCTCGGAGCGGCACGAGGACCTCGTCTTCGCGAAGGTCGACACGGAGGCGCAGCAGGAGCTGGCCGCCGCCTTCGACATCCGCTCGATCCCTACGCTGATGATCGTCCGGGACAATGTGGCGGTGTTCGCGCAGCCGGGCGCGCTGCCCGAGACGGCGCTGGAGGATGTGATCGGCCAGGCGCGCGCGCTGGACATGGACGAGGTGCGCAAGTCGGTCGCGGAGGCCGAGGCGAAGGCGAAGGGCGCCGAGAGCGCCTGATCCCCGGTGGCCCTCGCCGCGCCGGATCCGGCGGCCGTCGCCGCGCCGAAGCTCAGAAGGGATGCCCCGCCGGTTCGCGTCGTACGGTCGTCCAGCGCAGCTCGGTGAACGCGTCCAGGTTGGCCTCGCCGCCGAACCGGGCACCTGTGCCCGAGGCGGCGAGGCCTCCGAACGGGGCGACCGCCTCGTCATTGACCGTCTGGTCGTTGATGTGGGCGATGCCGGTGGGGATACGATCCGCCAGTTCGAGCCCGAGAGCGGTGTCCCGGGTGACGATGCCGAGCGAGAGTCCGTACGGACCGGCCGCCGCCAGCGCCGCGGCCTCGTCGAGCGTGGCGAAGAACCGTACGGGCGCGACGGGTCCGAACACCTCCTCGGTGTACGCGGGCGTGTGGTCGTCGGCGTCGGCGACCACGGTGGGCCGGTAGAACAGGTCCTGGTGTCCGCCGCCCGCGGCGATCCTGGCCCCTCGGGCCGCGCTCTCCTTCACCAGGGCGTCGATCCTGGTGAGTTGGGCCGTGTCGATGACCGGGCCGAGCTGGACCTGCTCGCGGTACGGATCGCCGACCGTGAGCGATTCGGCCCGGGCGGCGAGCCGTTCGACGTACTCCTCGTACAGCGAGGCGTGGACGAGATGGCGGCCGGTGGTCATACAGATCTGGCCCTGGTGGAAGAACGAGCCCCAGGACGCCTGGGCGACCGCCGCCTCGATGTCGGCGTCGGCGAGCACGACGAGCGCGGAGTTGCCGCCCAGTTCGAGATGGGCGCGCTTGAGGCGGCGGCCCGCGGTCTCGCCGACCGCGCGGCCCGCGCCCGTCGAGCCGGTGAAGGAGATCACCCGTACCCGCTCGTCGGCGACGAGCGCCTGCCCGGCCGCCGCGCCGCCCGGCAGGATGTGCAGCAGCCCTTCCGGCAGGCCCGCCTCGGCGAGGACGGCGGCGAGAGCGAGCCCTCCGCAGACCGCGGTGCGCGGGTCCGGCTTGAGCAGGACGGCGTTGCCGAGCGCGAGAGCCGGTGCGACGGACCGTAGAGCGAGGACCAGCGGGACGTTGAAGGGCGCGATGACACCGACGACCCCGGCCGGGACCCGGCGGGTGTACGAGAACCTGGGCTCCTCGCTGGGCAGCACCTGGCCGGTGGGCCGGGAGGCCAGGGCGGCGGCTTCGTAGCACTCCTGGGCGGCGATGCGCAGTTCGAAGTCCGCCTTGCCGGGCACCGAGCCGGACTCCCGTACCAGCCACTGGCGCAGCTCGTCCGCGTGCGCGGCGAACAGGTCGCCCGCGCGCCGCAGTACGCCGGCCCTGACCGGATACGGGGTCGCGGCCCAGCCCCGCTGCGCGGCCTCCGCGGTCGCGGAGGCGGCCGCGATGTCCTCGGGCGACGCGAGCGTGACCGTACCGAGCGTGTCCCCGGTGGCGGGCTCGACGACCGCCGACTCACCTCCGGAGAGCGTGCCGGGCTGCCAGGTCTTCGGATCGAGCAGGGGCATGGAAGGTCTCCAACGGCGATGACAGGCAGGATCGTTCGCCTGGTGAACTTCAGTTCGCATCAGGCGGGACCCGAGTGTCTGCCCGCCGTCGACCGCTGTCAACGGTCCTGACGGTCCTGTGGTTTGGGGCCTGGCGCTTGGGGCCTGGGGCCTGTGGCCTGGAGCCTGGGAGGGTACGGGAGCGGAGCGGGGATTCCGGGCTCAGACAGGTGCGACGGGGAGCACGCGGACCGACAGCCCGTAGTCCAGCTCCTCACCGTCGACGAGCAGCGCCTCCACGGTGAAGGTCTCGGGATCGATGTCCGCGACCATGCCGTGGCCCGCATAGCGCGGATAGCCGGAGGCACCCGTGTCGCCGGTCGCCTCGACGACGGCCGAGCGCAGGGCGTTGGCGGCGGAAGGCGGGCCTTCGGAGCCCTCGGTGAACTCGGCGACGAGGAGGATCTCGAAGCGCTGCGGAACGGTGCGCATGCTCCGACGCTAGCCACGCCGCGGCCCGGGCGCACTTCGTCCTCAAGCGCCGGACGGGCCGGTGTGTGCCGCAGGGAGACCCGGGCGCCGGGGTGCGCGGCGGACGTTCTACCGTCGTGCGCATGACGCGCTTCCCCGACACCGACGCCGAGCTGCCCGGCCACGACCTGCCGGGCCGTACCGGTCCCACCGCCACCACCGAGGCCGACCCCCGCGCCGTGGGCCCGGTCCGTACCTCGTACGCGCCCGAGCACGACGGCGACCCCGACCCCGGCGAGATCGTCTGGACCTGGGTGCCGTACGAGGAGAACGACGGGCGGGGCAAGGACCGGCCGGTGCTGGTGGTCGCGCGCGAGGCGGCGGGCACGCTGCTCGCCGTACAGCTCTCCAGCAAGCGGCACGACCACGACCGCGAGTGGGTGCCGATCGGGGTGGGCCCGTGGGACCGCGCGGGGCGCGAGTCCTGGGTGGATGTCGACCGGGTGCTGCGGGTCCACGAGAAGGGGATGCGGCGGGAGGCGTGCGCGCTGGACCGGGGGCGGTTCAATCTGGTGGTCAACCGGCTGCGGGAACGTTACGGCTGGAGCTGACGAAGGCACGGAGCCGACCCAGGCCGGCGCCGGCCGACCCCGGCGAGGGCCTACGCGAACGCCGCGCGGAACGCGCCCAGCGTGGTCGCCCCCGCCGTACGGTCCAGCACCCCGAACACCACCTCGTCGAAGCGGTCCGCGAACCGGCCCTCCCCGGTGAGCAGCGCGCGGAAGGTCCCCGCGACCACCGCCGGATCGTTGCGGAACACCCCGCAGCCCCAGGCGCCCAGCACCAGCCGCCGGTAGCCGCGCTCCACCGCCGTCTCCAGCACCCGCTCGGCACGCGCGGCGAGCGCGGCCGGTATCCGGTGCGCCTCGTCGGGCGCGCGCCGGGCGATCACGCCCGCGTTGGGCGCGGCCGACGTCAGAAAGCCGACGTGGTACGGGGTTCCGAGGAGGCCGCCCCTGTCGTCCCGGAAGACCGGTACACCCGGTGAGTGGATGACACGGTCGGTGTAGAAGGGACTGCGGTCGGCGCGGTGATGGGCGTAGAACTCCGGTACGCGCAGCAGGGTGGTGTAGAGCGCGGAGGCCCGGCAGAGCGCCTCTTCCTGGGCCTGGGCACCGTTGAGATAGCCGCCGCCGGGATTGCGCGCGGAGGAGAAGTTCAGCACGGCCACCGCGCCCGGTCCTGCCGTGCCGCCGGGCCGTACCGCCGCGTCCGGCGCCTCGGCGGTCAGCCGCCGGGCCGCCTCAAGGCTGCTCTCACCGGTCACCTCGATGACCGTCCGATGGTCCGCCGTACGCTCCGCCACCGGTACGACCGGAATCGCGACCGGCCCCGGTCCGTACATCCGTGTGCCGTGCAGCGAGGCGTCCAGGGCCGCGCGAAACACCACGTCCCGGCCATCGGGGGCACGGTATCTCCCCATTCGGACGATCTCCTCGGTTTCTTTCGCGATCCCCCGCAGCCGTGCGCTCATAAGCGAATCCTGGGTGAGCGGTCTCACGCGGGGCAACTGCGTTTCTGGCGAAACGATGACGTCAAGGGCACTCTTGTGCGAAGCGGCGACAGGGGCTTTAGGTTGGACGAAGCGCTTCGCCCCGGACCCGGGGTGGAGTCCCGGTCTAGGGTCTTTCGTTTGGGTCTGGCTGGATCAGGGAGCGGGGTCTGGTGCCGTGGATCGCAAGGCGGAGGAGGGAGCCCACGCGGAGCGTAGGCGACTGACGACAACGCGGCGAGGCGCGGTGCCAGGGCACGCGAGCCCAGCAAGACCCAAACGAAAGGCCCTAGGTCTTCGACAGGAGGATCCGGCCATGCCACCCGAGAGTTTCACCGACGAGGGACCCGTACTCGGCGAGAACGACGCCGAGGAACTACTGCGCGGTATCTGTTTCAAGACCGGTCCGCCCCGCACCGTAGGGGTGGAACTGGAATGGCTCGTGCACGATCTGCACTCCCCCGAACGACCCGTCCCGGCCCGTCGGCTCAGTGAAGCCTTCGACGGCCTGCGGACCCTCCGCCTCCGATCGGCGCTCACCTTCGAACCCGGCGGCCAGCTCGAACTCAGTTCGGCGCCCGCCGCGTCGCTGATGGAGTGCATCACCTCCACCGCCGCGGATCTGGCCCTCGTAAGGGCGGCGCTCCGTACGGCGGGACTCACCCTCGCGGGTCTCGGCCAGGACCCCTGGCACTCTCCCGGCCGGCTGCTGCGCGAGCCGCGCTATGACGCCATGGAGACCTATCTCGACCGGATCGGTCCGGCCGGCCGCGCCATGATGCGGTCCACCGCCTCCATCCAGGTCTGTCTCGACGCGGGCCACGAGGAGCCGGGGCCTCTGGGCTACGGCCGACGCTGGCAGCTCGCCCATCTGCTGGGCGCGGTGCTGGTCGCCGCGTTCGCCAACTCACCGATGCGGGAGCGCAGACCGACCGGCTGGCGCTCGAACCGGCAGGCGCTGTGGGCGCAGCTCGACCCGCCCCGTACGTCGGCGCCGTCCGCGCGGTACGAGCCACGGGCCGGCTGGGCCGCGCACGCCCTGGACGCGCCGGTGATGTGCATCCGGGCGCCCGAGGGGCCCTGGGCGGTGCCCGACGGGCTGACCTTCCGCGACTGGATCCGGTCCGGGCTGCCGCGCCCGCCGGTCCGCGCCGATCTCGACTACCACCTCACGACCCTCTTTCCGCCGGTCAGGCCGCGCGGCCACCTTGAGCTGCGGATGATCGACGCGCAGCCCGGGGAGGACGGCTGGATGGTGCCGCTCGCGGTCACCACCGCGCTGTTCGACGATCCCGAGGCGTCGGAGACCGTCTACCGGACCGTCAAACCGCTGGCGGAGACAGCGGGTTCGCTGCCCGCGCCGCGCAATCTGCTCTGGGTCAACGCCGCGCGGCACGGACTGGCCGACCCCGAGCTGCATATCGCCGCGATGGCCTGCTTCGCCGTCGCCCAGGAAGCACTTCCGCGCATCGGTGCCACTCCGGCCGTACAGGAAGCCGTCGCCGCTTTCAACGACCGTTATGTCGTGCCGGGCCGCTGCCCCGCCGACGAGCTGCGCGTCTCACTGAACGGAAAGGATCCAGGACATGACCACCGACTCCACGGACACGGCTGAGACGGACAGCGCGGGGACGGGCGGCGCGGGGACGGGCAGCGACGGGGCGAGGCCGGCCGCGACGAGCCCCACGGGCACGGGCGCCGCCGGAATACCGGCCGAACAGTTGCGCCGCCTGGCCGTGGACGCGCTGACCGCTGCCCGGGACCGTACCGCGCTGCTCACCTCGTGCGTCGACGACCACGATCTGACCGCGCAGCACTCCCCGCTGATGTCCCCGCTGGTCTGGGACCTGGCGCACATCGGCAACCAGGAGGAGCAGTGGCTGCTGCGGACCGTCGCGGGCCGCGCGGCGATCCGCCCCGAGATCGACTCGGTCTACGACGCCTTCGAGCATCCCCGCTCGGTCCGGCCCACCCTGCCGCTGCTGGCGCCCGCCGAGGCACGGGCGTACGCGTCGGACGTACGGGGCCGGGTCCTGGACGTCATCGAGCGCACCCCGCTGCACGGCGCCCCGCTGCTGGACGCGGGCTTCGCCTTCGGCATGATCGCCCAGCACGAGCAGCAGCACGACGAGACGATGCTCATCACCCACCAGCTGCGCAGGGGCCCGGCCGCGCTGACCGCGCCCCCGCCGCCCGCCGGGGACACGGCGGGGCTGCCCGCCGAAGTGCTCGTACCGGCCGGTCCGTTCACCATGGGCACCTCCACCGAACCCTGGGCGCTGGACAATGAGCGCCCGGCGCATCAGCGGCTCGTGCCCGCGTTCTTCATCGACACCGTGCCGGTCACCAATGGCGCCTATCTGCACTTCATCGAGGACGGCGGCTATACGGACGAGCGCTGGTGGGCCCCGGAGGGATGGGCGCAGATCCGCGAACACGGCATCGGTGCCCCGCTGTTCTGGCGGCGCGAGGGCGGGCAGTGGCTGCGTCGCCGCTTCGGTGTGGTGGAGCCGGTACCGCCGGCCGAGCCGGTGCTCCATGTGAGCTGGTACGAGGCCGACGCGTACGCCCGGTGGGCGGGGCGGCGGCTGCCGAGCGAGGAGGAGTGGGAGAAGGCCGCGCGGCACGATCCCGTCTCCGGCCGGTCGCTGCGCCACCCCTGGGGCGACGAGGACGCCACCCCGGAGCGGGCCAACCTCGGCCAGCGCCATCTCCAGCCCGCCCCGGCGGGCAGCTATCCGCAGGGCGCCTCGCCGCTGGGGGTACGGCAGTTGATCGGCGATGTGTGGGAGTGGACGTCCAGCGACTTCCTGCCCTATCCGGGCTTCGCCGCCTTCCCGTACCGCGAGTACTCGGAGGTATTCTTCGGCAGCGCCCACAAGGTGCTCCGGGGCGGTTCGTTCGCGGTGGACCCGGTGGCCTGCCGGGGCACCTTCCGCAACTGGGACCTGCCGGTGCGGCGCCAGATCTTCTCCGGCTTCCGCACCGCCCGTACCGCCCCGGCCGACCGTACGGCCGCCGCTCGTTCCGCCGGAGAGTCCTGATGTGCCGTCAGATCGCTTATCTGGGACCGCCGGTGGCGCTCGGCGAGGTGCTGCTCGCGCCTCCGCACGCGCTCCACCGGCAGTCGTGGGCGCCGCGCCGCCAGCGGAACGGGACGGTCAACGCCGATGGTTTCGGGGTCGGATGGTACGCCGAGGGCGATCCGGTGCCGGCCCGCTACCGGCGTGCCCTGCCCATCTGGGCCGACCTCGGCTTCACCGATCTGGCCCGGGTCGTCCGTACCGGCGCCCTGCTCGCCGCGGTGCGTGACGCGACAGTGGCGGGCGCCGACGGCGAGGCGGCGGCCGCGCCGTTCGCCGCCGGGCCCTGGCTGTTCGGGCACAACGGCTCCATAGCCGGCTGGCCCGCGAGTGTCGCGGCCCCGGCCGCGACCCTGCCCGCGGAGGAACTGCTCGCCCTGCCGGCCCGCAGCGACTCCGCGCTGCTGTGGGCGCTGCTGCTGCACCGGCTGCGGGCCGGGGACGAGCCGGGCCAGGCGCTCGCCGACACCGTCCTCGACATCGCCACGGCCGCGCCCGCGTCCCGGCTCAATCTGCTGCTCACCGACGGCGCCCGGATCGCGGCGACCGCCTGGGGCGACTCGCTCTGGTACCTCACAGGTCCGGGCGAGCGCACGGTGGTGGCGTCCGAGCCGTACGACGACGATCCGCGCTGGCACGAGGTCCCCGACCGCACGCTGCTCGTGGCGACCCGCGCCGATGTTCTGCTCTCCCCTCTCAAGGAGCCACCCGCGTGACCCCGTACGACATCACCCGCACCCTGCCCGAGGACGCCACCGGCGCCGCGCTGCGCGCCGATGTGCTCCAGGGGCTGACCCGTACCCCCAAGACACTGCCTCCCAAGTGGTTCTACGACGCCCGGGGCAGCGCACTGTTCGAGGAGATCACCCGGCTCCCCGAGTACTATCCGACCCGCGCCGAGCGGGAGATCCTGCTGGCGCGCGGGCCCGCGATCGCGGCGGCGACCGGGGCGCGCACCCTGATCGAGCTGGGGTCGGGATCGTCCGACAAGACCCGGCATCTGCTCGACGCGCTGACCTCGCTCCAGGTGTATGTACCGGTCGATGTGAGCGAGAGCGCGCTGGCCGGAGCTGCGGAGGCGCTGCTCGCGGAGCGGCCGGGGCTCCGGGTGCACGCCCTGATCGCCGACTTCACCGGCGGGCTCTCCCTGCCCGCCACCCCCGGTCCCCGGCTGGTCGCGTTCCTGGGCGGCACGATCGGCAATCTGCTGCCCGCCGAGCGCGCGGTGTTCCTGGCGTCGGTCCGGGCGCTGCTGGCGCCCGGTGACGCGCTGCTGCTCGGTACGGACCTGGTCAAGGACGAGTCCGTCCTGGTCAGGGCGTACGACGACACGGCCGGGGTGACGGCGGCGTTCAACAAGAACGTCCTCTCCGTCATCGACCGGGAACTGGGGGCCGACTTCGATCCGCGCGACTTCGACCATGTGGCGCTCTGGGACGCGGAGCACGAGTGGATCGAGATGCGGCTGAGGGCGCGCCGTGCCCTCACCGTGAAGATCCCCGAACTGAATCTGGTGACGCACTTCGAGGCCGGTGAGGAGGTACGGACGGAGGTCTCGGCGAAGTTCCGTCAGGACGGGATCCGCGCCGAACTCTCCGCCGCCGGGATGGAACTGGCGCACTGGTGGACCGACGAGGCGGGCCGCTTCGCGCTCTCGCTCGCGACTGCGGTCTGAGCGGGGACGGTCTGAGCCGCGGGCGTCTCAGCCGCGGCGGTCTGGACCGGGACAGCCGGAGTCGGGACGGTCGGCGCTGAGGCGGTCGGAGCTTTGACGCTCCGGCCGCCGGTGCGCCGGCCGCCGACGCGCCGGCCGGCCGTGCTCCGGGGAGGCGCGTCGGGCGTGACGACCCCGTCGGGCGCGATCGCGAGCCTGGCCGCGACAGACAGCGAGCGGCGGTCGGCGTGGCGGCCGGCGGGGATCACCGGCAGAACCGCGATCTCCGCCGTCAGCCCTTCGGCCTTCACCACCCGCCACAGCGACGCCCCCAGCGAGTCCTCCCCCACAAAGGCCGGCGCTCCGGACGGCTCCCCGTCGGGGCCGCGGTAGGTCAGCCGTACGGGCCGGACATCGGCGTCCGCGTCCATGGCGGCCTGGAAGACGGCCGTGGTGAACCGGCCGTGGTCCTTGCCGCACCAGGTGCAGGCCTCGGGGAAGACGACGACCCGCGAGCCCTCGTCCATGGCGGTGGCCAGGGTCCGTACGGTGCCGGGCAGCGCCCGCAGCCGCTCGCGCTCGACGAAGATCGTGCCGCCCAGGGTCGCCATCGCGCCCATCACCGGCCAGCCCCGGATCTCCTTCTTGGCCAGCATCCGCCCGGGGAAGACGGCGGCGAGCAGGGGTATGTCCAGCCAGGAGATGTGGTTGGAGACGACCAGCATCCCGGTGCCGCGCGGCGGCGCGGGCTCACCCACGATCCGGACGCGCAGTCCGAAGGCACGGATCAGGGTCCTGGTCCAGAGCCGGGTCAGCCGGTCCCGGTGCGCCCCGCCGAGCAGGGAGACCAGCGGGGTGAGCGCCACCCCCGCCAGGACGACGGGGATGCCCGCCAGCAGCCGGCCGATCGCGGTGAGCGTGCCGACGGCGGGGCCGTTGTGGGTGGCGCAGCCCTGCGGGGTGCAGGGCGCGACGGGCAGCCAGGCGCTCATGCCGACGGTACGGACGGTACGAGGGAGAGGAAGTGTCGCAGGTAGCGCGGGTTGGTACGGCGCATCGACAGCAGCACGTACAGGTCGGCGCAGTCGAAGTCCGGGTCGTGCGCGGGCGCGCCGCACACCCAGGCGCCGAGCCGCAGATAGCCGCGGAGCAGCGGCGGCAGGTCGGCGGCGGAGCCGGGGGCGGCCTCGGTCTCCGGGGTCCAGAGCCGGTGCGGGGTGACCCAGTACTCCTCGGGCGCGAGGTTCTTGTTCTTGACGGTGGCCCAGGTGGAGGCCGCCAGGGCGCCGCCGTCCGCGAGCGGGACGGAGCAGCAGCCCGCCAGCCAGTTGTGGCCGCTGTCGGCCATGTAGCGGGCGAGTCCGGCCCAGATCAGGGCGATGACACCGCCGGTGCGGTGCAGCGGGTGGACGCAGGAGCGGCCGACCTCGACGAGGTCGTCCCGGATCGGGGCGAGCCGGGACAGGTCGAACTCGCTGTCGGAGTAGATCCGGCCCGCCTCCCTGGCCCGGTCCGGCGGCAGCAGCCGGTACGTCCCGACGACCTCGCCGGTGGACTCCTCCCGTACCAGCAGGTGGTCGCAGTAGGCGTCGAAGGCGTCGACGTCCAGACCGGGCTCCGGTCCTTCGATACGGGCGCCCAGCTCCCCGGCGAAGACCAGGTGGCGCAGCCGCTGTGCGGCCCGTACGTCCTCCTGGTTGCGCGCGAGGGAGACCACATAGCGCGTCTCGGCGTCGGCGGGAGCGGATGTGCCGACGGGCGACGGTGCGGTCGTGAGCGGAGCGGGTGCGATGGCGGACATGGCTGTCTCCTGTGCCGGTGGGGAAGGCGGCTGCCGGAGTCCGACGCTGGCGCGTAGGGCCCGGCACCTTGTTTCTTCCGTGACCGGCTGGATTTGACATGACCACACGGCGGAGAGCGGATGTGGGACGGTTGAATGCCGGGGACCGGAGCGGGTGACAGCGGCACCGATACGTAACCCTCGCATGACTCTCCGTAACGTACGGGCGCCGTGGAGCGCCCCCTGAGCCCTCACCGTCACCGGTGGCTCAGCCCGAGACCAGTTCTGCGGTGATGCGCTCCGCGGCTTCCTTCGCGGACGCCTCGGGGTCCGCGCCCTCCAGGACGGCCGTCATATAGGGCTTGATCGGGTTGTCCGCCTCGACGCTCGCCCACTGCGGGGAGTTGGGGGTGGCCCTGCCCCGCGCGGCCCCCTCGGCCATCGCGGCCGTCCCCTCGTCGCCGCGGATGACACGGGCAAGTGTCACCTTGTTCGGCACATAGCTCATGGTTCTCGCGAGATCCGTCTGCCACTTCTCGCCCGCCAGCGCCTTGACCACGTCGACGGCGGCCGAGTGGTGGCTGGAGTTCTTCGGGACGATCAGATCGGAGCCGCCGGTGAAGACCGCGCCGGGCTTGTCGGCCGTCTTGCCCGGGATGGGGAAGAAGCCGAGCTTGCCCTTCAGCTCCGGGTTCTTCTCCTCGATGAGCCGGGCCGAGCTGGGGGTGGAGATGATCTGCGCGACATCGCCCCTGGCGAAGACGTCCGCCTGCGGGGGCTTGGCCTCGTCGGAGTTCTTGGGGCCGTCGCCCAGCGCCTGGAGGTCCTTGTAGAAGGACATGCCTCTGAGCGCGGCGGGCGAGTCGACCGTGCCCTGCCAGTCGCCGCCGGTCTCGACGGCCAGTTCACCGCCCTCGTCCCAGATGAACCCGGCGAGGGTGTACCAGTCCTGGCCCGCGAGATAGATGCCCTGGTTGCTGCCGCGGTTCAGCTTCTCGGTGTCGGCCAGCCAGTCGTCGCGGGTCTTGGGCGGCTCCTCGATCCCGGCGAGCGCGAAGAGTTCTGTGTTGTAGATCACGACGCGGTTGGCCGCGTACCACGGGATGCCGAACTGCGCGCCGTTGATCTGGCCGGGCTGGGCGAGGCCGGGCAGCCATGCCTCGCTGCCGAGGTCCCGTACGGACTCCAGGGTGAGGTCGCGCAGATTCCCGCTCTCCGCGTACTGGGCGACCTGGGTGTTGCCGACCTCGATGACGTCCGGCGCGTCCTGGCTGTCCAGCGCGGCCAGCACCTTCTCGCCTATCCCGGTCCACTCCTGGATCTTGATGTCCAGTTCGATGGAGGGGTGCTCGTTCTCGTAGTCGCTCACAAAGCGTTCGAGGAAGTCGTCGGACACGCTGTCCTTCATCAGCCAGACGGTGACCGTGGTGGAGCCGCCCCCACCTGGCATCACTCCGCAGCCGCCGAGCACGACGGAGGAGACAACCGCCACGGAACAGGCGAGACATCGGTTCTTCACGTAGGTCAACCTTCTGGCGTGACGGCACGAAGAGAGAGCCCGACGTGGGGGGATGCGAACGGTGTTCGCACGGGTGTGTGGGATTTTGGTATGGACCAAGAGGAGGGTCAAGTCCCCCAGGAAGACGGAGAGGAACGGGCGCCTGAACGGCACCCGTTCCTCTGATGCCCCGGTCCTCCGGCGCCGTGATGTCAGCTCGCGGGCACCGTGTCCTCGAAGGCGGTGCCGGCCGCACGGTAGGCGTTCACCTTCGCGGCGACCTGAGCGGGGGTCAGCACCTGGTCCTTGACGTGCAGGACGTAGTCGACCTTCTGGTCGTACGCGCGCGGTGTGGTGCTGGTCTGGCCCGCCAGGTCGATCAGCCACTGGTTGAAGTTGATCGACATGGGCCGCTCGGGCAGATAGCGGGCGTCGTGCGTGCCGAAGGTCTGGCCGTCGACGTAGTAGGTGATGGCGTTGTTGTCGATGGTGACCACGAGATCGTGCCAGCCGGCGTAGCTGACCCGGGACTCGGAGTGCTGGTTGACGGCCTCCCAGGGATCGGGCCGGTAGGTCTCCCAGGACGTGGTGTAAAGGATGTTGGCGGGCTCGCCCCAGCCGCCGTTGGGCAGATACTCGAAGTCGTACTCGGCGTAGTCGTCGGCCATCGGGGCCTTGAGGTCGTTGATGGTGAAGAAGGTCTGGACGAGACGGTCGCCGTCCGGGCCGGACCTGGGGGTGTCGGAGAACCGCACCCGGGCCGCGTAGGTGCCGTTCTTGAACTTCGTCGCTCTGGTGAGGACCTCGGTCTGCTCGGTCGTCCCGCTCGTACCAGCGGTCGAAGTCTCCAGGTTCATCAGCGAGTTGGTCCCCTCCTTGGCGAAGGTGACGTTCTCGGGCGCCCAGGTGGCGCCCGGCACCCCGGGTCCGCCGGAGTTGGCGCGCACGCTCCAGCCGTGGGAGGCGAGCGCCGGATCGGTGTACGAGGTGTAGTTGAAGTCGTCGAAGAGCGCGGCCCCTCCGGTGGGCGGGTCGGTCGGGGGATCGGTCGGCGGGTCCGTCGGGTCGCCCGGGTCATTGCCGTCCGGGGCGGTGCCCCAGACCAGGGCGCCGCCGACCGTGGCGGTGGTCTTCGTCCAGTCGCCGTACGCGGTCTGCGCCGGGCCGAAGGAGTAGTCGTCGCTCTGGTTGAGCGACGCCCAGTTGGAGCGGTGGAAGCGGAGCTGCATGTCACCGGTGTCGGCGCCGGGGGCGAGGGAGCCCGCGCCCGCTGTGAAGCCGATCTCCAGATAGCGGTCCGCGGTGGCGGTGGGGCTGGAGAGGGTGCCGAAGGCGCCGGTGATGTTGGCGCAGCCCTTCACCGCCCAGGAACAGGCGAAGGTGTAGGAGGCGCCCGCGTCGGCCTTGAAGTAGTAGCGGATCTTCACGGTGCCCAGCGACACGGCGGAGCCCGAGGTGTTGACCACCTTGAACCACGGCTCGGCCTGGTCCGAGCCGGTGGAGCTCTGGCGGTACTGGACCTTCAGCGACGGGTCGGCCGCGGCGGCCGGCAGCGCGGTGAGCGCGGCGCAGCCCAGGGCGGCGGCCATGCCCAGGGCGGTGACGGTCCGTATCCCGGCGGCCCGCCCGCGTCGGGGGGTGCCAGGCAGTGCGGTGGTGGTACCGGTGGGCGGGGTGCCGCCTGCCGACTCGGGGGTGCTCGTTCGTGTGGTCATCGACCGGTGTCCTCTCCTGATGGTCCTGATGGTCCTGCCGGCCCGGAATGGGACGGGAAGGTGAACGAGGGGTTGTGCGGGAGGCCGTGCGGGGGCCGGCCCGGTACGCGGAGCGCGTCGAGCCGGGTTCTGTGGTGGGCGAGCCGCCGCTGGAAGCCCGGCCAGTCCCGGTGCGGGGACCAGGCCGTCTCGGCGAGCGCGCAGAGCCGGGGAAAGGCCAGATACTCGGCGTGCGCGGCGGTGGGGACGTACTCGCTCCAGAGCTGCGCCTGGGTGCCCAGGACCCGGGCCGCCGCGGCCGGTTCCCAGCCGGCGGGCGCGGGTTCGAGGTCGTACACATCGCGCAGCGACACCACTCCGCCCGGCTGCCCCGGCGGTTCCTCGGGGCGCTCGCTCTGCGGATAGTCCAGATAGGTGGAGCGGTACGGCGCCATGATGACGTCCTGGCCCCGGCGGGCGGCGGTGAGCCCGTGCTCGGCGGACCGCCAGGGCACGGCGGTGAATCCGGCGGGCAGATCGCTGCCCGTCTCGGTCCAGCCGAGGGGCCGGCGGCCGTTCTCGGTGAGGAAGCCGCCGATCCGGCCCATGAACCAGCCGTGCAGCGCCTCGGGCCCGGACAGCCCCTCGGCCTCGGCCCGCCGGCGCGCGTCCGGCGAGCGCTGCCACTCTGTGGTCGGGCACTCCTCGCCGCCGATGTGCACATGCGGCGAGGGGAACGTGTCCATGACCTCGTCCAGCACGCCCCGGCAGAAGTCGAGGACCTGGTCATGGACGCCGAGGACGTTCTCGCACACGCCCCAGCGGTCCCAGACGGTCAGTCTGCGCGAGGGGACGTTGCCGAGTCCGGGGTACGCGGCGAGCGCGGCCCGTACATGCCCGGGCATCTCGATCTCCGGTACGACGGTGACACCGCGGGCGGCCGCGTAGGCGACCAGGCCGGTCAGCTCCTCGCGGGTGTACGCCCCGCCGTGCGGCTCCCCGCCCACCTCGGTGAGCTTCGGGTACGCGGCGACGGGCATCCGCCAGCCCTGGTCGTCGGTGAGATGGAGATGCAGCACATTGAGCTTGTGCAGGGCGAGCAGATCGGTGAACCGGCGCAGGAAGGAGACCGGCCGGAAGCGCCGCGCCACATCGAGCATCGCACCGCGCCAGGCGAAGCGGGGTACGTCGGTGATCTGTGCGCAGGGCAGCGCCCACTCCGTACCGCGCACCCGTCGGTGCGACAGCGCCTGCGGCGGCAGGAGCTGACGGATCGTCTGGACACCTCTTGACAGGCCCTCTTGGGCCCCGGCACGCAGCAGTATCGCGTCGGCGCCGACCGTCAGGCCGTATCCTTCCCGGCCGAGTCCGCCGAGGGCGGGGTCGAGTACGAACACGATCCGGCCGTCGGCGGCGGGCGGCAGCGGGAGTCCGGTGGCGGGGGCGAGCAGCGTACGGAGCAGATCGGCGGCGGCCGAGGCGCCGCCCGGGGCGGCCCGTATGCCGGTGTGCTCGTCCAGGACGAACCTGCCGGGAAGCGGGGCGAGTTGGGAGGGCCGGGGTACGAGCTGGAGTCCGGCGCGGTGGGCGGCGGTCGTGGGGCCGGCCACGGGGGTGGTGGTCATGGGCGGTGGTCCCCTATCCCTTGACGGCGCCGCTGGTCATCCCGGCGGCGACCCGTCCCTGGAGGACCAGGAAGAGCACCAGGACGGGCAGGGCGAAGAGAGTGGAGGCGGCCATGGTGGCGCCCCAGTCGGTGCCGAAGACATTGGAGAACGAGGACAGCCAGACGGGCAGGGTGCGGTCGTCCTGGTTCTTGATGATCAGCATGTTGGCGAAGGCGAACTCGTTCCAGGCCGTGATGAACCCGAACAGCGAGGTGGCGAGCAGTCCCGGGGCGAGCAGCGGCAGGGTGACCCGGCGGAAGGCGGCGGCGCGGGTGCAGCCGTCGACCTGGGCGGCCTCCTCCAGTTCGACCGGGATGGCGGTGAGGAAGCCGCGCAGCGTGACGATGGTGAAGGGCAGGGTGATCATGAAGTAGATCAGAGTGAGCATCGACAGCCTGTCGAGCATGCCGGTGTCGCGGGCGATGACGTACATGGGGATCAACAGCGCTTCCCAGGGCGCGACTTGGGCGATGAAGACCATGAGGATGAAGCCGCGGCGGCCCTTCCAGCGCAGCCGGGCCACGGCGAACGCGGCGGCGAGCGCGACGATCAGGGCCAGCAGTACGGAACTGGCGGTGATGACAAGGCTGTTGCGCCAGAAGAGCCAGAATCCGTCCGCGCCGACCGCCTTGGTGAAGTGGTCGAGGGTGACCGAGACCGGCAGGAAGAGCGGGGTCTCGGACTGGATGTCCCGGGTCGGCTTGAAAGCGGTCAGCACCATCCAGTAGACGGGGAAGACCGAGAGGACGAAGACCAGCAGCGCGGCGGCGTGCAGCGGAATCCGGCGTATCCGGGCGCGGTGCGACACGCTCCGGGAGGTCCGGCGGGCAGGGCTCACAGCTCGCCCTCCTGCCGGAACATCTGGCGGAAGTAGACGACGAGCACCCCGACGAGCAGCAGCACGGTGAGGGTGGACGCCGCCGCTCCCAGGTCGTAGCGGTGCAGGGACTGGGCGATCCGGTACGCGTAGACGGGCAGGGTGGTCGTCGCGTCGCCCGGGCCGCCCTTGCTGATCGCCCAGATCTGGGCGAAGCACCGGAAGACCCAGATGACTTCGAGGCAGAGCACCAGCGCGAAGAGGGGCCGCAGCACGGGCAGGGTGACCGAGCGGAAGATCCGGGCCGCGCCCGCGCCGTCCAGCCGCGCCGACTCGTACAGCTCCGCGGGTACGGTGAGCAGCGCGGCGTGCAGGGTGATGGCGGCGAACGGCACGGACTGCCAGACGACCAGCAGGACCAGGACTGCGAAGGTCGCGCTGCCGTCGGCGAACCAGGAGTAGTTCTCGTACGAGTCGAATCCGAGCCGTACGAGCAGCCAGTTGACCACTCCGAGCCGGGACGAGAAAAGCCACTGGAAGACGGTGGTGGTGGCGATGACCGGACTGGCCCAGGCGAGCACCAGTCCGCTCATCACCAGCAGCCGGGTCCGCCGGCCGAGCTGCTGGAGCATCAGCGCGATGAGCGTGGCCAGCACCATGATCAGGACGACATTGACCGCGGTCCACCAGAAGGTCCGCCGTACGACCTCCCAGAAGACGGGGTCGGCCAGGATCTCCCGGTAGTTGGCGAGCCCGGCGAACGGGGCGCCGCCGCGGATGAGTTCGCCCATGCCGTAGGTCTGGAACGAGATGACCAGATTGCGGACGAGGGGGTAGACGAGCAGATAGGCGGTGCCGAGCACGGTGGGCGCGATCAGCAGATACGGCCAGAGCGCCCCGGGGACCCGGCCGGCCTCGGGGGCCGTGCGGGCCGTGCCGGCCGTACTCATGAGCCGAGGGTCCTGGTGATGCTGTCCGACGCGTCCTTCGCGGCCTTCACCGGGTCGGTTCCGGTGAGTACGGCGGTCATGTACTGCTTGATCGGATTGGTGGCCTCGACCGCCGCCCACTGCGGGGAGTTGGGGGTGGCACGGCCCTGTGCGGCGCCCGCGGCCATGGCGGCGGTGGACTCGCTGCCGGCGACGGCCCCCGCGAGGGAGGTCCTGTTGGGGACATAGCTCATGGTCTTGGCCATGTCGGTCTGCCAGGTGTCGCCGGTGAGGGCCTTGATCACCTCATAGGCGGCGTCCTGGTGGGCGGACGCCTCCGGCACGATCAGATCGGAACCGCCGGTGAAGACCGCGCCCGGCTTGTTGGCGGTCTTGCCCGGCACGGGGAAGAAGCCGATCTTTCCCTTGAGGGCCGGATTGGTCTCCTCGATGATCTTCGCTCCGCCGGGGACGGAGATGATCTGGGCGACATCGCCCTTGGCGAAGACCTCGGCCTGCGGGGGCTTGGCCTCGTCGGAGTCCTTGGGGCCCTTGCCCAGGGCCTGGAGGCGCCGGTAGAAGTCCATTCCGGCGAGGGCCCCCGGGGTGTCGAGCGTGCCTTTCCACTGTCCGCCGGACCGGGTCGCGAGATCGCCGCCCTCGTCCCAGATGAAGCCGGCGAGGGTGTACCAGTTCTGGCCCGGGAGATAGATGCCCTGGATCCCGCCCTTGTTGAGCTTCGCCGTGTCGGCGAGCCAGGCGTCCTGGGTGGCCGGCGGGGTGGTGATACCGGCCTTGGCGAAATGGTCCTTGTGGTAGAGGACGACCCGGTTGGCCGCGTACCAGGGGATGCCGTACTGCTTGCCGTCGATCTTCCCCGGTCCGGCCAGCCCCGGCAGCCAGTCCTTGCCGGACAGCTCCTCCGTACGGTCGGTGAGGTCCTTGACCCCGCCGCTGGCGGCGTACTGGGCGACCTGTGTATTGCCGACCTCGATCACATCGGGGGCGTCGGTGCTGGCGAGGGCCGCGGTGACCTTCTCGCCTATGCCGTCCCACTCCTGGATCTGGATGTCCAGGGCGATGTCCTTGTGCTGCCGCTCGAAGTCCTCGGTGAAGCGGCTGAGGAAGTCCTCGGTGACGCTGTCCTTCATGATCCAGACGGTGAGTCTCTCCGGACCGGCGCCGGCGCCCGGGGAGGAGCTGCACGCGCTGAGGGCCAGGGCCGCGGCGAGCGCTGCGGAACCGGCGATGAAGCGGATCTTCACGGGCCACCTCGATAGGGATTTACCAATTGGTCAAGTGGTAAGGTGTGTGAGCAGAAGGTGGCATGGACCAATGTCGGCGTCAAGCCCCCGGAAAGCAGGCGCTGTTGGCGGGTGTGGTGGGAACTGTCGCAGGGATCATGGCGCGCTTGGTTACGATGGTGTTTACCAGTTGCCCCGTCCGGGTCATATGACCAGTCAGGGTCGTATCGGGGTCATCGGGGACAGAGCACAAGGGACGGAAGAGGTCATGCCCATGGGGAGCGGCTCGTCGGGGGGCCCGTCAGGTGGCCCGTCGGGTGCGGTGCTCAAGCGCGAGCGGGTACGGGAGCATCTGCTCGGTCTGATCGAGGCGGGCAGCCCGGGGGACGCGATCCCCTCCGAGCGCGCCCTCTGCGCCGAACTCGGTGTCTCCCGCCCCACCTTGCGCACCGCCGTCGACGAACTCGTCGCCACCGGACAGCTCGTACGGGAGCACGGCCGCGGGATGTTCGTCGCCCCCGCCAAGATCACCCAGGAACTCACCCCGGAGGACACGGCGTTCGTCGTCCCCCGCGCCTCCGGCACCTGGTCGAGCCGCATCCTGGAACGTACGACCTTCCGGGCGGGCGCCAGGATCGGCCGCAAACTGCGCGTCTCCCCCGCCGCCGAGCTGATCTACATCGCCCGGCTGCGGCTGGTCGACGGCTCCCCCATCGCCATCGAGCATCTCCACATCCCCGCGGAACTCGCCCCGGCGCTGACCCCGCAGGAACTCGAATCGGGCGAGCTGTACGACCACTTGAGGGAGCATCACCAGCTCTCCGTGCACGAGGCCACCCAGTCGATCGAACCGACGGTGGTCAGCGAGTCCGAGGCCGAGGTCCTCGGGGTGCCGGTGCTCTCCCCCGCCCTGCTGATCGAACGCCTCACGCTCGACACCTCGGGCCGCCCCGTCGAGTACGTCCACTCCCTGTACCGGGGCGACCGCTACCGGATCGTCTCCCGGCTGGCCCTGGGCACCGGGCCGGCCCGCTCCCGGCAGGACGGCCACCATCCGGGCATTCCGCCGGGCGATTTCGCCCACGACGGCATCATCACCTCGTCCACGACGGGTGATGCATACTGACCGCAGCTTCCGACGGCTCACCGGGAGGGCCCGTGCGCGAGACCCGTACCCCTCACCCGGAGCGGCCGGACCAGCCGGTGCACCCCGTACCGCCGGTGCATCCGGTGCTCAAGCGGGAGCGGGTACGGGAGTATCTGCTCGGTCTTGTCGACACACGGCGGCCGGGCGAGGCCATCCCGTCCGAGCGCACGCTCTGCGCGGAGCTGGGGGTCTCACGCCCCACCCTGCGGACGGCGGTGGACGAACTCGTCGCCACCGGACTGCTGGTCCGCGAGCACGGCCGCGGCATGTTCGTGGCGCCCGCGAAGATCACCCAGGAGCTGGTCGCCGAGGACCGCTCGGCCTCGGCGCCCCGGGCGCCGGGGGCCTGGTCGGCCCGGGTGCTGGAGTTCCGTACGGCCGGGGCGGGCGCCCGGGTGGGGCGCAGGCTGCGGATGTCGCCCGCCGCCGAGGTGGTGTATGTGGCGCGGCTGCGGTTCGTGGACGGCGGTCCTGTCGCCCTGGAGTATCTCCATATCCCCGCCGAGCTGGTGCCCGGGCTGACACCGGAGCGGATGGAGTCCGGGTTCTACGCGTATCTGCGTGAGGAGCGGCGGATCAGGATGGCCGAGGCCGTGCAGTCGATCGAGCCGACCGTGCTCAGCGAGGACGAGGCGGAGCTGCTGGGGGTGCCGGTGCTCTCGCCCGCGCTGCTCTTCGACCGGATCACCTCGGACGCCTCGGGCCAGCCCGTCGAGTACGTACGCTCCCTCTACCGCGGCGACCGCTACCGCATCGTCTCGCGGCTGGCGCTGGGCGGCGCGGCCGGGGACCGCCCGGCACCGGACGCGGACGCCTCGCGGAGCGCGGCGTGGTGGGGCACGGTGGAGTGAGGGAGGAGGGCGAGCCCATGTCCCACCACAACCACCACCCCCACCACACCTACCGGGTCACCGAGATCTACGGCACGTCGCACGAGGGCATCGACGACGCGATCCGCAATGGCATCAACCGCGCGGCCCAGACCCTGCGGGGCCTGGACTGGTTCGAGGTGACGGAGGTACGCGGCCATATCGAGGACGGCGACATCGAGCACTTCCAGGTGGGCCTGAAGGTCGGGTTCCGTCTCGAAGGCGACGAGTGAGCGCGGGGGCTCGGAATGAGCCCGTCCGGCGATCGAGGACACAGCGCAGGAGCCTGCCCGGCGCTTGAGGACACCGCCCCCGGGAATCCTGGCCCGGGCCGCGTGTTACATCATGCGTGAGCAGCATCGCCCGCATCCCGTTCTCCGTACTCGACCGCTCCCGCACCCGGCACGGCCAGGCCGCCCCCCTCGCGCTGCGCGACACCGTACGGTTCGCCCAGCGGATCGAGGCGCTCGGCTACCACCGCTTCTGGGTGTCCGAGCACCACAGCGTGCCGGGCGTCGCGGGGTCCGCGCCGACCGTGCTGGCGGCCGCCGTCGCCGCCGCGACCTCCGCCATCCGCGTCGGCACCGGCGGCGTCATGCTGCCCAACCATCAACCGCTGGTGGTCGCCGAACAGTTCGGGGTGCTGGAGTCGCTCTTCCCCGGCCGGATCGACATGGGGCTCGGCCGTTCCGTGGGATTCACCGACGGGATACGCGCGGCGCTGGGCCGGGACAAGCGGGACGCCGACGACTTCCCCGGCCGGCTCACCGAGCTGCTCGGCTACTTCACCGGCACCCAGAGCGCTCATCCCCAGGTCCATGCCCTGCCCGCCGAGGGGCTGCGCCCGCCCGCCTTCGTACTGGCCACCGGAAAGGGCGCCCGGGTCGCCGCCGAGGCCGGGCTGCCGCTGGTCATCGCGCCGGCGCGGGGCGAGGACGCGATGCTGCGGGCGATCGACATGTACCGCGAGGACTTCCGCCCCTCCGTCTGGAGCGAGCGCCCCTATGTGGTGCTCTCCGGTACGGTCGCGGTCGCGCCCACCACCGAGGAGGCCCGCCGGCTGCTGCTCCCGGAGGCGTGGTCCACCGCGTACTCCCGCACCCACGGCTCGTTCCCGCCGCTCGTCCCCGTCGACACCGTCCTCGCCACCCCGATGACCACCCGGGAGCAGGCGCTGTACGAGACGGCGTGGCGCGGCCAGCTCCATGGGACGGAGGACGAGGTGGCGGCCGGCCTGGACAAGCTGCTGGCGTGCAGCGCCGCCGACGAGTATCTGGTCACGACCAGTACGTACGACGGCGGCGCCCTGCTGGACTCGTACGAGCGCCTGGCGGCCCTCCTGGGTCTGCGGCCCCCGCGTGTGTCAGCGTGAGACCTGCCCTGTCAGCGTGAGACCTTGCGGGCCGCCCTCAGCCATTCCTTGTTCATCGCCGCGATCGACGGCAGCGGAATGCCCTTCGGGCAGGCCGTGGCGCATTCACCGGTGAGGGTGCAGCCGCCGAAGCCCTCCTCGTCCATGGTGGCGACCATGTCCAGGACCCGGGTCTCGCGCTCGGGGGCGCCCTGCGGAAGGGTGTTGAGGTGGTTGACCTTGGCCGAGGTGAAGAGCATCGCCGAACCGTTGGGGCAGGCCGCGACACAGGCGCCGCAGCCGATGCACTCGGCGTGTTCGAAGGCGAAGTCGGCGGCGGGCTTGGGCACCGGGGTGGCATGGGCCTCGGGGGCGGAGCCGGTCGGGGCGGTGATGTAGCCGCCGGCGCCGATGATCCGGTCGAAGGCGGAACGGTCCACCACCAGGTCCTTGACCACCGGGAACGCCCCGGCCCGCCAGGGCTCGACATCGATGGTGTCGCCGTCCTTGAAGTGCCGCATATGGAGCTGGCAGGTGGTGGTGCGCTCGGGGCCGTGCGCGTCGCCGTTGATGACCACTCCGCAGGCGCCGCAGATACCCTCACGGCAGTCGTGGTCGAAGGCGACCGGCTCGTCGCCCGCGAGGATCAGCTCCTCGTTGAGCGTGTCGAGCATCTCCAGGAACGACATGTCCTCGGAGATGCCGTCGATGCCGTAGGTGACCATGGCACCGGGGGTGTCCGCGTCCGGCTGGCGCCAGACGCGCAGGGTGAGCCTCATGCGTAGCTCCGCTGGGTGGGGTGGACGTACTCGAAGACGAGGTCTTCCTTGTGCAGGACGGGCGCGGCGCCGGTCCCGGCGAACTCCCAGGCGGCGGCGTACGAGAACGCGTCGTCGCGGCGGGCCGCCTCGCCGCCCTCGGTCTGCGACTCCTCGCGGAAGTGGCCGCCGCAGGACTCCGTACGGTGCAGCGCGTCGAGGCACATCAGCTCGGCCAGTTCCAGATAGTCGACGATGCGATTGGCCTTCTCCAGCGCCTGGTTGAGCTGTTCGCCGGTGCCCGGCACCTTGATCCGGCGCCAGAACTCCTCGCGGATCTGCGGGATCCGGTCGAGCGCCTTGCGCAGGCCTTCCTCGGTCCGCGCCATACCGCAGTGGTCCCAGAGCAGTTCGCCGATCTCCTTGTGGAACGAGTCGGGCGTACGGTCGCCGTCCACGGCGAGCAGCAGCCGCAGCCGGTCCTCGGTGTCGGCGACGGCCTCGGCGACCTCCGGATGGCTGTCGTCGATCTCCTCGTGGCGCGGATTGCGGGCGAGGTAGTCGTTGATGGTGGACGGCAGGACGAAGTAGCCGTCGGCCAGCCCCTGCATCAGCGCGGACGCGCCGAGCCGGTTGGCTCCGTGGTCGGAGAAGTTGGCCTCGCCGATCGCGAACAGGCCCGGCACGGTGGTCTGGAGGTCGTAGTCGACCCACAGCCCGCCCATGGTGTAGTGGATCGCCGGGTAGATGCGCATGGGCACTTCGTACGGGTCCTCGGCGGTGATCCGCTCGTACATCTCGAAGAGATTGCCGTACTTCTCCTCGACGGCCTTGCGGCCGAGCCTGGCGATGGCGTCGGCGAAGTCCAGATAGACGCCCTGGCCGCCGGGGCCGACCCCGCGCCCTTCGTCACAGACGTTCTTCGCGGCGCGCGAGGCGATGTCGCGGGGGACGAGATTGCCGAAGGAGGGGTAGATCCGCTCCAGGTAGTAGTCCCGCTCGGCCTCGGGGATCTCGGCCGGCGGGCGCCGGTCGCCGCGCGCGAGGGGCACCCAGATCCGGCCGTCGTTGCGGAGCGACTCGCTCATCAGGGTGAGCTTGGACTGGTGGTCGCCGGAGCGCGGGATGCAGGTGGGGTGGATCTGGGTGAAGCAGGGGTTGGCGAAGTGGGCACCGCGCCGGTGGGCGCGCCAGACCGCGGTGGCGTTGCTGTTCTTGGCGTTGGTCGAGAGATAGAAGACATTGCCGTAGCCGCCCGAGGCGAGGACGACGGCGTCCGCGAAGTAGGTGGAGATCTTGCCGGAGACGAGGTCGCGGGCGACGATGCCGCGGGCCCGGCCGTCGACGACGATCAGGTCGAGCATCTCGGTGCGCGGATGCATCTCGACGGCGCCCGCCGCTATCTGCCGGGACAGCGCCTGGTAGGCACCGAGCAGGAGCTGCTGGCCCGTCTGGCCGCGCGCGTAGAACGTACGGGAGACCTGGACGCCGCCGAAGGAGCGGGTGTCGAGGAGTCCGCCGTACTCCCGGGCGAAGGGGACGCCCTGGGCGACGCACTGGTCGATGATCTCGACCGAGACCTCGGCGAGCCGGTGCACATTGGACTCGCGGGCCCGGAAGTCGCCGCCCTTCACGGTGTCGTAGAAGAGCCGCTGGATGGAGTCGCCGTCGTTGCGGTAGTTCTTGGCGGCGTTGATACCGCCCTGCGCGGCGATGGAGTGGGCGCGGCGTGGTGAGTCCTGATAGCAGAACTGGACGACGTGATAGCCCTGTTCGGCGAGGGTGGCGCCCGCGGCGCCGCCCGCCAGACCCGTACCGACGACGATCACGGTGTGCTTGCGGCGGTTGGCGGGGTTCACCAGCTTCGCTTCGAAACGGCGCCGGTTCCAGCGCTCGGCGATGGGCCCGTCCGGCGCCTTGGTGTCGGTGACGGGCTCGCCGACGGTGTAGTGCGCGTAGTCGGCGTAGTGGACAGGTTCAGGGGATTCAGTGGGTCCAGCGGGTGCGGCAGGCGCGGCGGGTTCGTTCAGGCTCTGCTCACGGCTTGTGTCCATGCTCAGCTCACCACTCCGGTCATGACGGTGACGGGTACGGCGATGAAGCCCGCGGTCAGCGCCACCGCCAGCGCGGTGGCCGTGGTCTTCAGGGCGCGTTCGCGGGTGGCGCTGCCCGCGCCGAGGGTCTGCGCGGCGCTCCAGAAGCCGTGCTGGATGTGCAGGCCGAGCGCGAGCATCGCGATGATGTAGATGGCGTTCCCGTACCAGGTGGAGAAGGTGTCCACGACGTTCTGGTACGGATGGCCGGGCTGGAAGCCCCCGGGGTGCACGGTGCCGGTCGTCAGATCGAGGATGTGCCAGACGATGAACAGGCCGAGGATGATCCCGCCCCAGCGCATGGTCCTCGTGGCATAGCCGGCGCGCGGGCGCTTGTGCACGTACTTGCTCGGACGGGCGGCGATGTCGCGGCGGCTGAGCTGGTACGCGCAGACCGCGTGCAGCACGACGGCGACGACCAGGACCGTACGGACGATCCACAGCGCCCACTCGTAGTGCAGGACGGGCTCGCCCAGGGTGCGCAGCCAGTGCGCGTACCCGTTGAACTCGGGCGGCCCGAAGAAGATCTTGAGATTGCCCAGCATGTGCGCGACCAGATAGCCGAGCATGATCAGGCCGCTTACGGCCATGACCGTTTTCTTTCCGATCGTGGATCCCCAGAGGGTGCGGGTCATGGACGGCCGTTGGTCCGTCCCCCGCGTTGCCAGCGCCATGTACAGCACGCTAGGCGGGGGGAAGCCGAGTGGTCCAAGACATGGTCCGGCTCATCTCCATAGCCCGTGCCTATCGCGCGATCTATTCTGGCTTCCATGCAGTTCCAGCAGCTCCTCTACTTCGTGGCCGTCGCCGAGACCCGGCACTTCACCCGCGCCGCCGAGCGGGTCCATGTCTCGCAGCCGTCCCTCTCGCAGCAGATCAGGGCGCTGGAGAAGGAGCTGGGGGCCGAGCTGTTCAGCCGTGCCCGGGGCAATGTCGCGCTCACCGACGCGGGCGAGGCGCTGCTGCCGCTGGCCCGGCGGATCCTGGCCGACACCGAGACCGCCCGGCACGAGGTGCAGGAGCTGGCGCAGTTGCGGCGCGGCCGGGTCAGGCTGGGCGCGACACCCAGTGTGTGCACGGGCCTGCTGCCCGATGTGCTGCGCACCTTCCACGATCTGCATCCGGGCATCCAGTTGCTGATCGAGGAGAGCGGCTCGCACGATCTGGTACGGGAGCTGGCGCGCGGCGCACTGGATCTGGCGCTGGTGGTGCTGCCCCTGCCGTCCGCGTCCCCCGCGCTGACCACGGTCGAGCTGCTGCACGAGGACCTGGTGGTGGTCTCGTCGGCCGCCGTCGCGCCCCCGGACCGCCCGCTCAGGATCGCCGATCTGGAGGGCGAGCCGCTGGTGATGTTCCGGCACGGCTACGACCTGCGCGAGCTGACCGTGGCGGCCTGCCGGGCCGCCGGATTCGAGCCGTCGTTCACCGTGGAGGGCGGCGAGATGGACGCCGTCCTCGGTTTTGTACGGGCCGGACTCGGCCTGGCGGTCGTACCGAGCATGGTGGCGGCGCGGGCGCGCGATCTGCGGGTCACGGCGCTGGCGAGGCCGGGGCTCCGCCGTACGATCGCGCTCGCCCACCGCAGCGATGTCGCCCCGCCGCGCGCCGCCCGCGAACTCCAGAAGGTGCTGCTGGCCACGCAGACCGCCACCCTCGGACGGGCCCGGAGCAC
Organism: Streptomyces sp. NPDC057617; assembly: GCF_042800555.1. Lineage (NCBI taxonomy): Bacteria > Bacillati > Actinomycetota > Actinomycetes > Kitasatosporales > Streptomycetaceae > Streptomyces > Streptomyces sp. NPDC057617. The sequence goes on from NZ_JBHVGV010000001.1 coordinate 647,641, forward strand.
GTCTCGTACCCCCGGCCCGTCCGCGTCAGCTCGGACGACGTCCGGTCAGACCGCGCCCGCTCAGACCGCGTCCGCGAGCGACAGCGTGTGAAGCTGCTCGGGCGGCCCCGGCCTGGCGTAGTACCAGCCCTGCGCGGTGTCGCAGCCGAGCCGCCGCAGATGCTCCGCCTGTGCCCCGGTCTCCACCCCCTCGACCGTGACCGCCAGTTCCAGGCTGTGCGCGAGCGAGACGATCCCCTCCACGATCTTCAGATCGACCGGGTCCGCCGGATGCTGCTGCATCCCCTGGGTGAAGGAGCGGTCGAGCTTGAGGACGCTCACCGGCAGCCTGCGCAGATTGGCCAGGTTCGAGTAGCCGGTCCCGAAGTCGTCGAGCGCGATGTCGACACCCATCTCTGCGAGCTGGCGCAGCGGCTTGAGCAGGTCCTCGTCGGCGCCGATCAGCGCCGACTCGGTCACCTCCAGACAGAGCGAGCCCGGCGGCAGACCGATCCGCTCCAGCACCTCCACCGTGTCGGCGACGAGGCCGGGGTGGTGGAGCTGGGCCGGGGAGAGGTTCACATTGATGCGCAGCGGGCCGCCGAGTGTGCCCGCGGGGCGCGTCTGGTGCCAGAACATGGCCTGCCGTACGGACTGTTCCAGCACCCAGCGCCCGAGCGGCACGATCAGCCCGGTGTGCTCGGCGAGCGGGATGAACCGGTCGGGGCCGAGCACTCCGTGCTGCGGATGCGACCAGCGCACCAGCGCCTCCGCGCCGTGCACCGTCCCGTCGTCGAGATGGACCAGCGGCTGGTACTCGATGAAGAACTCACCGCGCTCCAGGGCGGCCGGCAGCGCGGTCGTCAGTCCGTGCCGGGTGATGGCGCGGGCGTCGGCCTCCGGGTCGGCCAGCTCGTAGCGGTTGCCGCCCGCCGCCTTGGCCCGGTACATGGTGATGTCCGCGCTGCGCAGCACCTCGGCGGGGCTGTGTTCGGCGGCGAGCCCCTCCACGATGCCGATACTGCCCCGTACGGTGAACTCCCGGCCGTCCAGCAGGATCGGGGTGGCCAGCGCGCCCAGGATCCGGGAGGCGAGATCGGCCACCGCGCGCTCGGTGTCCGGTCCCGTCGTCAGCGCCACGAACTCGTCGCCGCCGATCCGGGCCACCATCTCGCCGGGCGCGGTCGCGCAGCTCTGGAGCCGGTCCGCGACCTCGACCAGCAGCCGGTCGCCCGAGGCGTGGCCGAGGCTGTCGTTGATCGCCTTGAAGCCGTCGAGATCGAGGTAGCAGAGGCCGAAGCGGGCGCTCTCGGCGGCGGAGAGCGTCTTCTCAAGACGCTCGAAGAACAGGGTCCGGTTGGGCAGTCCGGTCAGGGCGTCGTGTGTGGCCTCGTACCGCAGCCGCAGATTGAGCAGCCGCCGCTCGGTGGTGTCCTCCATCAGCGCGAGCTGGTACTGCGGGGCGCCCTCGGCGTCGCGGAGCAGCGAGACCGTCAGATTGGTCCAGAGGACGGTGCCGTCATTGCGGTAGAAGGGCTTCTCGGCGCGGAAGTGCTCGCGCTCGCCGCGGACCAGCTCGCCGTACATCCGCCAGAAGTGCGGTACGTCCTCGGGGTGGCCCCACTCGCTCACATTCCTGCTGCGGACATGGTGTTCGAGTCCGCCGAACATCTCGGTGAGGGTGTCGTTAACCTCCAGCACATTGCCGTCGAGGTCGGCGATGCCGATGCCGAAGGCCGCGCCCTCGAACACCGCGCGGAAGCGCGTCTCGGTGGCGTGCAGCGCCTCCTCGGCGTGGCTACGCGCGGAGAGCGCGGAGCGGGCGATGGCCTCCTGCTCGGCGAGGGTGCGCTCGCGCAGCGCCTGGGCGAAGCCCGCGGCGAGGGAGTGCTGGAGGCGGGCGCAGCGGGCCCGGCTCTCCTCGCCGGGCAGCTCGTCCGTACCGCAGTACAGGACCAGGTACGAGTCGACAACGCCGAGGGTACGGGTGAGCACCTCGGGGTCGGTGCAGTGCGCGGCCACCAGGGCGGCGCCGACGCGGGCCGCGGGCGCGGTGTCGAAGGGGCGCGCGTGCAGCGCGTCCTTCAGCTCCCGGGCCAGGGGCGTCAGTTGGGTCTCGAACTCGGGGCGGGTCAGGGACGTGGCCGCGGCGGGGAAGACCGCCCGGCTCCAGATCGTGGCGAACCGTCTGAGTCTGTCTTCCGGGCCGTCCGGGTCCGCCGCGGAGCCCGCCGGCTGCGACGGCACCATCACGCCTTGCGTCCCACTCCGGCGAAGCCCGCGAAGGCGTACGGGTCCTCCTGGGCGACGGGGCATTCGGGGCGCCACTCGGGCATGGCCACCAGACCGGGCTCGACGAGTTCGAAGCCGTCGAAGAACCGGGCGGTCTCCTCACGGCTCCGCATCACCAGCGGACTGCGGATGTCCCGGTAGACATCGACGGCGCCGCCCGCCTGCTCGCGCGACACCGGAAGGCGGTCGTACGAGGCGTGGGTGAGGACGAGCAGACTGCCGGGCGCGAGCGCGTCGCGCAGCTCGGCCACCGCGCCGTACGGGTCGTCCGCGTCCTCCAGGAAGTGCAGGACGGCGACGAGCAGCAGGGCCACCGGCTGCTCGGGGTCGAGGAGTTGGCGTGCCTCGGGGCTGGTGAGGATCTGTCCGGGCTTGCGGAGATCTGCGCTCACGACGGCGGCGTTCCCGTTGCCTTCGAGCACCGCCCTGCTGTGGGCGACGGCGACGGGGTCGTGGTCGACATAAAGGACCCGGGCTTCGGGGTGCGCGGTCTGGGTGACTTCATGGACATTACCGAAGGTGGGAATGCCGGAACCGATGTCGAGAAACTGCGAGACGCCTTCGGCCAGCGCGAATTCGACAGCGCGGCGCATGAACGCCCGGTTCGCCTTCATGATCTTGGGCAGCCCCGGCATGAACCCCATTGCCTTGCGCGCGGCTTCCCTGTCCACCTCGAAATTGTACGAACCGCCCAGATAGTAGTCGTAAATGCGGGAAACGCTCGGCACCGATATGTCGATGCCTCGCGGGGCCCAGGCGGGACGCTCCATCGATGTCTCCAACACGTAGCCACGGGTCGCGGCCAAGTACCTGGCCGGTTGTTCGAGCCGAGGCTACTGATCGACCGCCAAGAGAGCGAGCCCAAACGGAAATTAGCGGTCCGTTCTTGGTCACAGGCCGACGGCACGTGCGGCTAGGGCCTTTCGTTTGGGTCTGGCTGGATCAGGGAGCGGGGTCTGGTGCCGTGGATCGCAAGGCGGAGGAGGGAGGCGACGCGGAGCGTCGTCGACTGACGACAACGCCGCGAGGCGCGGTGCCAGGGCACGCGAGCCCAGCCAGACCCAAACGAGAGGCCCTAAGGTCCGCCGTCGCGCGGGAGGGGCGCGACGGCGGACCGGTGGGGCCGGAGCACGGTGTGGGGACTACTTGGGTGCTCCGACCAGCTTGGCATTCGGGGAAACCGCGTACCAGGTGCCGCCCACGCCCTGGCCATTGGTGTCGCCCGGCTTTGCGTCGCCGCTGAAGGTGTAGAGCGGCCAGCAGTCCATGGTCTGCTGCTTGATTCCATCGGGCCTGTCGAAGGTCACGAAGCCCTTCTTGGTGATGCCTTCGGTGTCATTCTTGTCGACGGGCTCGACGACCGGCCACTTGTCCAGGCACTCGCCGGTGCAGGCCGTCGACATCGGCCACGCGGTGTCCTTCTTGAACCGGTACACCGTCATTCCCTGTGAATCCACCACGATGTCGCCGAGCTTGGGGTCCTTGCGGACGGACAGGCCCGGGAGATCACCGGCGGTCACCTCGTCGTCCGAGCCCGCACCGGAGGCGTCGGCGGGGGCGGCCTTCTTGCCGTCGGGGGCAGAGGCGAACCAAGTGCCGCCCACACCCTGGCCGTTGGCGTCGCCGGGGCTGGTGTCCTTGGCGTACCGGTACATCGGCCAGCCCGCGATGGTGAGCTGCTTGGTGCCGTCGGCGCGGGTGATCTCGCCGAGCAGCTCGGGGTCGGTGCCGGGCGCCGCCTTGGCTCCGTCCGGGGAGACCACGGGCCAGGCGGTGGCACAGTCGCCCTCGCAGTTCGAGGTGGGCGGCTCGGCCGTGTCCTTGTCGAAGCGGTAGAGCGTGAACCCCTCGCTGTCGGTGACGACTTCGCCGAGTTCCTTGCTGTCCCACACGGCGAGCTGACCCGCCTTCTTGGCCACCGCGGCGCCCGTGTCGGCGCCGTAGCCGCTGTCCGCTCCGTAGCCGGCGTCGGCCGGCTTGGCGGCGCCGACGGACAGGCCGGTGTCGGTGCCCTGCTCCTGACCGCACGCCGTCGTCAGGGCCAGTACGGCCGCCGCGGTCACCGCGAGCGAGGCGTTCCGCCAGGTGTTCATGTCAACTCCCGTTGCTCGTAAGCCAGTTGATCCGTTTGCTGCGCCCGGGTGCGCCGTTCATGGCCCTTAGTACGGGCCGGGTGCACCGCAGCGTTCAACGCGGCTTGAAAAAACTTCCGGCACTCAAACGTGCTGGAGCCCAAATCCCCCAAACGGGCGAATCCGAGTGCGTTCCGGCGTGCCGCGGCCGGCCGGGGAACAGGCTCCTGCCGTGTATGGATCGCTCGTCGGACGGCTGTCGGCTGCCGTCGCACTCATATGGCTGTCGGCCGTGCCCACGCCGGCCGCGGCGCATACCTGCGTGTACGCCTCGGTGGGGCCCCATGGGCACCATCTCGTGGTGTCCGTGTCGGTCGGCGGCCGCCATTGCCCGACGCCGACACCTTCGCCGTCCCCGGAGCCGCCCACACCGTCGCCTTCGCCATCTCCCTCGCCCTCGCCATCGCCGCCGCCTCCGACGCCCACGCCCACGCCTCCGGAGCCGCCCGCCCCGCCGACACCGACGCCCCGGCCGACGCCGAAGCCGACGCCTCCGCCGGCCCCGAGTGTCACGCCGAAGCCGGTGCCCGTCCGGCCCGCTGCCAGGACGCCACGGCCGGTTCCGCCGGCGCCCGTGCCCGTACGGAAGCCGGCGCCGAGCCCGGTACGGCCGTCCCCGAAGCCGCCGCCGACGCCCTCGGCGAGCCCCTCGCCGTCCCGGGTGCCCCTGCCCGCGTACCGCAAGGCGACCCGTGACCAGCCCGGCGGCGGGCCCTCCTTGGTCTCGCTGATGCTCCTGATCACGGCCCCCGCCGTCCTGGCCGTCGCCGTCCTGCGTCCCCGCTCCCGCTGATCCACGGAGAATCCATGTCGGAATGGCTCGTCCTGAGCATCGCGATGGCCGCCGCCTGCGCGGTCGTCCTCACCATCGTCGTCATCAACAACCGCCGTATCCCTGACGACGACGATCCCTCCGGGACACCGGACGTCATGGAGTACATGACGATGATGATCGGCGTGATCTACGCGATCGTGCTGGGCCTGGCGATCGCCGGTGTCTGGGAGGGGCGCAGCGCCGCCCAGGAGTCGGTACGCCAGGAGGCCCAGTCCCTGCACGAGATCCGGCAGCGGGTCCAGGTCTACCCGGCCGTGGTCAGGGACCGGATCCGCGACGACGTCGACGCGTACGTCTCGTATGTCGTCCACCGCGAGTGGCCGTACATGGCCGAGCACGAGGCCCTCAGCGCGGAGGGCACCCGGCTGTTCGACCAACTGCGGCGCGATGTCACGCAGTACGCCCCGAAGACCGAGCTGGAGGGGCAGGCGTACCAGCCGCTGGTGGACGAGGTGGCCGCCGCCGACGACGCCAGAGGGGCGCGTGGGGGGAACGCGGGGGCGACGATGCCATGGGTGGTCTGGTTCGGTCTGATCACCGGCGCGGTGGTCACGGTGGGGCTGATCTTCGTGCTCCAGATCCGCCGTACGTTCCGTGAACTGCTGCTGGCGGGGCTCTTCAGCGCGCTGATCGCCTTCCTGCTCTTCCTCATCTGGGATTTCGACGCGCCGTACGGCCGCGGGATCGCCGCGACCGCGGCACCGTTCCTGGATCTGTTCCCGCAGGCAGGAGGCTGAGGGCACCGGCCGTCAAGGGGGCCGTATCGGACACGGGTGTCCGCCGTACGAGGGACACCCGTGCCCCATTCGCCCGCCAGCGATCGCGAGTGTGATAACGCGCTCTTAGCGTTTCTGGCAACGAGGAGCATTCGCCGACATATGCGGAAACCGGTTCCGCCGCTGCTCCCCGGGACCCGGAGGATTCACCATGCGAGCGATACGTGCCGCGTCCGCCGCTCTGCTGGGAGTGGCCGCATTCGCCCTGACCGCACCTGCCGCCGTCGCCGCCGACGCGCCGTTCGGATACAGCATCACCCCGTCCACGGTCGCGCCCGGTGGCCGGGTGACGCTGGCCGTCACCAAGTGCAGCACGCCCGCCACCGCCTCCTCCGGGGTCTTCGACACCGTCACCATCCCCTCCGGCCGCACGGCGACGGCCACCGTCGACTGGGACGCCAAGGCGGGCGCCCGCTACGAGGTGACCTTCACCTGCAACGGCGTCTCGGCGAAGACCACCGTCGCCGTCTCCAACTCCGCCAGGACACCGGCCCCCGTACCGGTCCCCACGGGGACCACGGGAACCACCGCGGCCGTACCGGCGCCCGCGGGCACCGTCAGCTCGCCCGGAGGTGTCAGGGGCGGCCTCGGCGGCAGCATCGGCGGAATGAACATGGCCGAGATCGTCACCGGTACGGCGCTGGTGGTGGCCGGCATCACGGGGACCGTCTACGCCATCCGGCGGCGCGCGGAGCACCGTGGCCACTGACCGCACACCGGCCGGAACCGTCCCGTACCCACTCCTCCGCCGGGAAGGCAGCCAGGAATCCCGTCGCCCCGAGTCCTCCGCCTGGACTCGGGGCGACGGGCATGCGGGGCGCTCCGGCCCCCGCGAGGACCGGACCGTAGGGCCGGTCAGACCCCCGCACCGGTGAGCCGACGGCGGCGCGCGACGAACAGGGAACCACCGACGGCCGCCGTGGCGACCAGCCCGCCGCCGACCGCCATCTCCGTGGAGCTGGGGCCGATGGAACCGCCGAGCCCGCCGAGTGCGCCGCGCCCCGCGAGCACCTCGAACTGGTGGGTCTCGACCCGGTTGTTGTCGCTGCACTTGACGGCGAGGTTGTAGCGGCCGGGAGTGGCATCGTCGTGGATCCGCGCCACTGCCCTGGAGTGCCCCGACGGATTGACCGACAGCTCGACCCGCCGGAAGGCGTTGGACGTGACAGTCCCGCCGTGGCCGCAGCCCTGGACGGTGATCTCGATCCTGCCGCCCTGATGGACCGAGAACGGGTTGACGGTGACATTCCTCGGACCGTCCGTGGCGGCGGCCAGTGGGGCGGAGAGCGCCACGGCCGCGCAGGCGGCCGCGGACACCGCGAGAGCGCGTGAAGCACGCATCGTTGAACCTCCAGCGGAAGACGCCCCAAAGCGGTGCTCCGGGAGATTCGACGAGTACGCCTTCCATGACGAACCATCACCGCGCAACCCCATCGCCGCACTTCGGCACTGGTCCACCCCGGTGAGCCGACACGCCGACCGGAAGGCGCCAGGCCCGATGGAGGCGCAGGTCACCGACCGTCAGAAGTTTTTATATGCCGATTACTCGGATGGGTCAGCGCGGGGGGTCCCGCCACCCGTTCGCCCGCCTCTGATCGCGGACCGGGACCCGCGCGCTTACCGTGCGAGCAGACCCCCACGAAGGGAGAACTATGGCCAAGGCCCATTACGCTCCGGAGTCGAGACTGCGGTCGCCCTGGGGCGTTCTGGCTCTCGTCATGCTCACCGGTATCGCCCTGATGCGCAACGGACTGGATGTCTCGCTGGGGCCGCCGCAGCCCGCATCGGCGGCCGGTCTCGGGCGTCCGGACCCGGCCGCGGCGGCCGCGCACACGATGCCGATCGTGAAGCCCCTGCCGTACGCCCCGATGGCGCGGCTGCGGATCCCGGCGATCAAGGTCGACACCCCGGTCGTCGATGTCGGGCTCGACTCGGACGGCTGGATCGCGGCCCCGCCGCCGCGGGACCCCAATCTCGCCGGCTGGTACCAGAACGGCATCGCGCCGGGCCAGCGCGGCACCTCGGTGGTCGTGGGCCATGTCGACAACCAGGCGGGACCGGCCGTCTTCTACGCACTCGGTTCGCTGGAGAAGGGCCAGCACATCGAGGTGACCCGGTTCGACAACCGGACCGCGGTGTTCGAGATCTACGGGGTCGAGGTCTTCGCCAAGAACGGCTTCCCCGGCGCCCGGGTCTACGGCGACACCGGCCATGCCGAGCTGCGGGTGATCACCTGCGGCGGCGGCTACTCGAAGTCCGCCGGGTACGCGGGCAATGTCGTCGTCTTCGCCCGCCTGATCGGGACGCGCTGACGGCTCCGGCACGGCCCCGGGAGGGGAAACAAATGGGGCCGGCCGGCTCACTCGGGCCGGCCGGCCCATCGGTACGTACGGTGCGTATCTCCCGCCGCCCGCCCGGGCGGGCGTCCCTCATCGGTGCGGCACCGCGATGCGGTAGCCGCTCTTCAGCAGCTTGGGCAGATAGGTACGGAGAGCCGCCACGCTCTGCGAGCGGTTGCCGCCCGCGTCGTGCGACAGCACCACCACCCCCGGGCCCGCGCCGTCCAGCACCTTGTCGACGATCGACTTCGTGCCCGGGGTGTTCCAGTCAAGGGTGTCGACGGTCCAGGCGAGGGGTTCCATGCCCAGTTCGGCGCCGATCTCGAAGGAGTGCTTGTTCCAGGCGCCGTACGGTGCCCGGTACCAGAGCGGCGCGGTGCCGACGATCTCCTCGATCACCTCGCTGGTCCTGCCCATCTCCTTGCGGATACTCGACGGCCGCAGACTGGGCATGAGCGGATGGCTCCAGGTGTGGTTGCACACCACATGCCCGTCGTCGGCGATCTCCCGCAGCAGATCCGGGTACTCCTCGGCCTGCCCGCCGCAGACGAAGAACATCGCCCGGACGTCATAGGTGCGCAGGGTGCGCAGGATGCCCGGGGTGTAGCGGGGGTCGGGTCCGTCGTCGAAGGTGAGCACCATGCTCCTGCCCAGTTCGGGCAGGTTCAGGAGGGGTTTCTTGCGTACCGGCGGCGAGGCTCTGCGCAAGCCGAGCGGGGGGCCCTCGGTCATGGGCTGGAGCCGGTACGCGGAGGGCTTGAGCGGGGGGCTCGCCTTCGCGCCCGCCGCCTCCACGGCGTCCTTGGCACCCGCCTGCGGGGCCGGGACCACAGGGGGGCCGGGCGTCTGGGCCTGGCCCGCGGTGAACATCCGGGCGACGAGGGCGGCGCCGAGGCAGGCGGCGACCCGCAGGACAGCTCGCCGCCCTGGAATCATCTGATCCTTTTTCATGACCAATGGCTCGCACGGCGGATGGTTCCCACCGCTCAGCAACACCCCGAAGCCGGATGAAAGCACCCGATGGGATGAGCACCGTCACGGCCCAGGACACCGCGTGTCAAAGGGAGCGAAAGTCTCTCACGGATGCCCGGTCCGGCCACAATCGCGGCCGATCACAGGGGCCTCCCCCATGCGCCCCCGTCACCGGAAACGGATAGCCTGCGTCCGTGACCCAGCAGCCCACCAGATTCGAACGCGGCACCGACGGCCCGAAGGTGATCGTCGTCGGTGTGGACGGGTCGAAGTCCTCGTTCCGCGCGGCTTCGTACGCCGGCGGTCTCGCCCGCCGGCAGAACGCGCTGCTCGCCATCGTCTACGTACAGCCGGTGCTCGCGGCGGGCGCGGCCCTGGGCGCCCCGGTCTCGGACACGACCAGCGAGATCGCCGAGGAACTCATGCAGGAGATCCGGGAGGCGATAGAGCGGGTCAAGGATGTCTGGGACGTCCGCTGGGAGTTCCACACCTTCCATGGCGACCCGTACAACGGGCTGGTCACCGCGGCCGACGAGCTGAAGGCCGACGCGGTGGTGGTGGGCGCCTCGGAGTCGGCGGGGCACCGGATCATCGGCTCGGTGGCGGTACGGCTGGTCAAGTCGGGCCGCTGGCCGGTGACAGTCGTCCCGTAGGACCCCGCAGGACCGGACCCGAGACCCGGAGAAGCCCCTCAGCGAGACGCTGAGGGGCTTCTCCGCGGTAGCGATGTCCTCCGATCGCCGGACGGGCCGGTGCTGTGTTCCTGGTCGCCGGGCGGGCGATTCCCGCCGTGTCAGCGGCCCATCCTCAGCCCGGCCGCCTTCGCGCCGCGGCTGAGGACCGCCTCGCTGATGTCCGACTGGATCTCGCGGTAGTCCTCCCGCCCGGGATCGCGCCGTACCGCCTCCGGCAGATTGACCACCCGCAGGGTGTCCAGGTCCATCATCTGCGGGATGAACTCGGCTTTCTTCACCTGCCAGCGCCCGCCCTTCTCCGCGGGCGGCGCGAAGGTGAAGCGCCCGATCGAGCCGTGGTTGCCGCGGTCGTCCAGCTCGCCGCCGTCATTGGTCATCGTGCCGGCGACCTGGTCGCCCATCCCGTAGATGATCCAGGTGCCGTTGACCTTCTCGTACGGCTGCGGGACATGCGCGTGGGTGCCGAGGATCAGATCGATGTCGGGCCGGCCGCCGCTGCGGGAGGCGGTGAGCTTCTTGCCCAGGGCGAGCTGCTCCTCGTCGGGCTCGGTCTGCCACTCCGTGCCCCAGTGCAGGCTCACCACGACGACATCGGCCCCGGCGCTCCGGGCCGCGCGGGCGTCGGCGACGATCTGCTCGTCGTCGATGAGACCGACCGCCCAGGGCTGGTCCTCGGGGAACGGGTTGTCGTTGGTGCCGAAGGTGTACGCGAGCTGGGCGATCTTCGCACCGCCCGCCTTCATCAGGGCCGGGCGCATGGACTCGGCGACCGAGCGGGCCGAGCCCGCGTGCCGGACGCCCGCCTTGTCGAGGGCGTCGAGGGTACGGCGTACGCCGTCGGCCCCGTCGTCCAGGCTGTGGTTCGAGGCGGTGGAGCACGAGTCGTAGCCGGTGTCCTTGAGGCCCTGGGCGATCTCCGGCGGGGACACGAAGGACGGATAGCCGCTGTACGGGCCGCCCTCCTCGCCGTACACCGTCTCCATGTGGCAGATCGCCACGTCCGCGCCCGAGACGACCGGCTTCACGGCGGCGAACATCGGCGCGAAGTCATAGCCCTCGCCCTCCGCGTCGGACTCCCCCTGGTCGATGACGGAGTCGTGCGGAAGGACATCGCCCGAGGCGACGAGGGTGAATCCGCGGTGCGGAGCGGCGCCGTCCGCGGCGGGGCCGTGGTGCGGCGGCCGGTCGGGGGTGGGGGGCCGCTCGGGTCCCGCGCAGGCTGCCGCGGTTCCGAGGAGCACCGCGGCGGCGGCGACCGCTCCCTGTCGCATGCGCTTGGTCATGGCCGTACTCCGTCTTCAGGGGATCATTCGGTGATATCAACGCAATGAATCCATATAGTCATATAAATGGATGTCAAGTCACCAGGCCGACAAGGTGAAGGAAAGGGACCGAACGCCGCCACCCGACCGTTCACCGCACCACTCGCCGCAGTGAGCGACCGCTCGTCGCAGAGCCCTGCGCTCCGTCTGTCCCTCGACGCCGCCATGCGCTCGGATACGGCCGGACAGGACCTGGGCGGCGGCCCCTCCGCAGCACAGCGACCCCGACGGGAAAGGGCGTTCACGATGACCACCGCGACGGCCACGGAGACGACCGACGAGCGGGCACTGGCGGAGCTCCAGCGCGCGCACGGACCCGCCCTGCTGAACTTCCTGCTGGGCCTGACCCACGGGGACCGCCAGCGCGCCGAGGATCTGGTGCAGGAGACGCTCGTACGGGCCTGGCAGCACCCCGAGGCCTTCGACGGGCCCTTCGACTCCATGCGGCCCTGGCTGTTCACCGTCGGCCGCAGGCTGGCGATCGACGCCCGCAGGTCGCGGCTGGCCCGGCCCTTCGAGGTCAGCGACGGAATACTCGCGGCCACGCCCGACCCGGAGGACCCCACGGAGAGCGCGGTCGCGGTGCTCGACGTACGGGAGGCCGTGAAGACGCTGAGCCAGGAGCACCGCGCGGTGCTGGTGCAGATCTACTTCCGCGGGCTGAGCGTGCACGAGACGGCGCGGGCGCTGGGGATACCGGAGGGCACGGTCAAGTCCCGCTCGTACTACGCGCTACGGGCGCTGGGCCGCTCGCTGCCCGGCTACAGCAGGTCGTCCTCGTCGCAGAGCGCGAGGAGCGACGGCGTGTCGGCCACCTCCAGGTAGGCCGCGCCGCACGGGTCGCAGCCGGCGAGATGGTCCGCGACGCGCCGGTCCTCCGCCGGCGCCAGCGCCCCGAGCACATAGGCACCGAGCAGCCCGCGCACATGCGGACCCCGCGGCTCCGGGCCCACCGGCCCCCGCGGACCCGGCCCCGGCTCCGGGCGCGACGGACCGGGGCAGCGGCCGGAACCGGCCGCCCCCTCGCCGGAATCCCCCGTTCCACCGCCGTCCGCGGCACCGCCGGCCACACCCGTCACAATCCGCTCCCGTCCGCCGTCCGATCCTGCCCTTCTGGCCACGCGGGGCGGCCGCCGCCGGTTCAATGCTCCCTGAAGGAGGCTTCGGGGAAAGGAAGGCGGAAAAGCAATGCGTCCGGAATGTACCGAAGGGGCGGGTGGCGGTCTGCTGGTGCCCATGGCTTGGATGTACGCCGAGTACATCGCCGACGAGCTGCTGCGCACCGGCGATCTGATGCCGCCCACGACTCTGGAGTACCGGGCCGGCCGGGACGCGCTGGCCCTGACCATCTTTCTCTCCGAAGGACCGGTGGCGGGCCCCCGCGTCGTGGCCCGGATGGACGAGTGGCGCTCACTGACGGCGTACGGAACGAGCTGGCGCGACTGGGTCTGCGCCCGGCTGGACCGACTGGAGGCGGCGGCCTTCGAGTCCGGCTCGCGGAACTGCGATCCGGATCTGGAGCTGGCGGGTGCCGCCTGGCGGTGGCTGGAGGAGACGGAGCTGCTGGCGGCCGATCTCGACGCCATGGGTCCCGCGCGCGCCGACCGGTCCCCGGGCGGGGACACCGGCCCGGCCGGGGAGACGGAAGGGCCGCAGGTGTGGACACCGGCCTGGCAGCTCGGGCTTCCGCTGGGGCATCTGGCCACCCATCTGTACTGAAAACCCAAGTGCGGTATGGCCCGGACATCTCAGGTCCCGTGCACGCCCGCGCGGTACTTGGGGATCCGTACGGTGATCTTCATCCCGGCGTCCACGCCGGTCTCGATGACCAGGCCGTACTCGTCCCCGTACACCTGGCGCAGCCGCTCGTCCACATTGAGCAGGCCGATCCCGGTGGACGCGCCGCCCTCGCCGCGCAGGATCCGGCGCAGCCGGTCGGGCTCCATGCCGACCCCGTCGTCCTCGATGACCACCTCGGCCTCGGCCCCGGCGTCGAGCGCGCTGATGGTGATACGGCTGGTGGTGACCGCTCCTTCGAGGCCGTGCTTGACCGCGTTCTCGACCAGCGGCTGGAGGCAGAGGAACGGCATCGCGACGGGCAGGACCTCGGGCGCGACCTGGAGGGTGACGGAGAGCCGCTCGCCGAACCGGGCGCGTACCAGCGCCAGATACTGGTCGATCGAGTGCAGTTCGTCGGCCAGGGTGGTGAAGTCGCCGTGCCTGCGGAACGAGTAGCGGGTGAAGTCGGCGAACTCCAGCAGGAGTTCACGGGCGCGCTCGGGATCGGTGCGGACGAACGAGGCGATGGCGGCGAGGGAGTTGAAGATGAAGTGCGGGGAGATCTGGGCGCGCAGGGCCTTGATCTCGGCCTCGATCAGCCGGGTGCGGGAGCGGTCCAGCTCCGCGAGTTCGAGCTGCACGGAGACCCAGCGGGCGACCTCTCCGGCCGCCCGGGCCAGCACCGCCGACTCCCGGGGCGCGTAGGCGACGAGGGTGCCGAGCACCCGGTGGTCGACGGTGAGCGGGGCCGCCACGCCCCAGCGCAGCGGGCAGTCGAGATCGCCGCAGCCGCTGGCGAAGGCGGTGTCGCGGCCACTGCCCAGCAGCCCCTGGACATGGTCCATCACATGCTTGCCGTGGTGCTCGCCCAGGCCGTCCCAGGCGAGGACCCGCTCCCGGTCGGTGAGACAGAGGGCGTCGGTGCCGAGCAGGGAGCGGAGCCTGCGGGCCGCCTTGCGCGCGCTCTCCTCGGTCAGCCCGGCCCTGAGCGGCGGGGTGGCGAGCGAGGCGGTGTGCAGGGTCTCGAAGGTGGCGTGCTCGACGGGGGTGCCGACATCACTGGTCCGCTCGGGGCGGGCGGTACGGCGGCCGAGGAGGAAGCCGCCCGCGAGCAGCAGCGGGCCGAGGACGATCAGTACGGCGAGGGCGGCTCCGCTCATCGGACGCCTCCCTTGTGGCCCGTACGCCCGGGACCGCCCGTACGACCAGGACCGCTCGTACGGCCAGGGCCACCCGTACCGCCGGCGCCACCGGCCTCGCCCACTTCGCCGCGGGCGCCCGGCATCAGGGCCTCCGGGAGGTGGAAGCGCGCCATGGCGGCGTTGGTGCCGGGCGGTATCCGGCTCCGGGTGGCCAGGGACACCAGGATCATCGCGAGAAAGCCCACCGGCACCGACCACACGGCGGGCCAGGCCAGCAGCGCGTGCGGCCAGCCCGACCGTACCGTCCCGCTCACCGTGACCACCGTGGCGGCGAACGACAGACCGCCCCCCAGCAGCAGCCCCGCGATCGCCCCTGGCGGGGTGAGCCGCCGCCACCAGATCCCCAGCACCAGCAGCGGACAGAACGACGACGCGGAGACCGCGAACGCCATCGCCACCGAGTCCGCCACCGGCATCCCCCTGACCAGCAGCGACCCACCGAGCGGTACCGCCATGGCGAGCGGGGTGGCCAGCCTGAAGTGCCGTACACCGCGCGACGGAAGGACATCCTGGGTGAGGACCCCCGCGACCGCCATGGTCAGCCCGGAGGCGGTGGACAGGAACGCCGCGAACGCCCCGCCCGCGACCAGCGCGCCCAGCAGCGCCCCGCCCAGACCGCCGATCGCGCGCTCCGGCAGCAGCAGGACGGCGGCGTCGGCGTTCGTACCGTAGGGCAGTTCGGGTACGTAGAGCCTGCCGAGCGCGCCGTACACGGGCGGCAGCAGATAGAACGCGCCGATCAGGGCCAGCACGAAGAGGGTGGTGCGGCGGGCCGCCCGGCCGTTGGGGCTGGTGTAGAAGCGGACGACGACATGGGGCAGGCCCATGGTGCCGAGGAAGGTCGCCACGATCAGTCCGTAGGTCGCGTAGAGCGGATGGTCGGCGCGGCCCGCGACGGCGCTCGCCATGTCGAGATCGACGCGCGGCCGGCCGTCGCCCTGCCAGGCCAGCAGCAGGAACAGCGCCGGTACGAGCAGCGCGGTGAGCTTGAGCCAGTACTGGAAGGCCTGGACGAAGGTGATGCTGCGCATCCCGCCCGCCGCCACCGCGACCACCACGACCAGTGCGACCAGCACCCCGCCGAACCAGTCGGGCGCCCCGGTCAGGATCGTCAAGGTCAGCCCGGCGCCCTGGAGTTGGGGCACCAGATAGAGCCAGCCCGCCCCGGCCACGAACACACTGACGAGCCGGCGCACCGCGCGGGATTCGAGCCGGCCCTCGGCGAAGTCGGGGAGGGTGTACGCCCCGGAGCGGCGCAGCGGGGCGGCGACGAAGACCAGCAGCACCAGATAGCCGGCGGTGTAGCCGACCGGATACCAGAGCATGTCGGGGCCGTGCAGCAGCACCAGTCCCGCCACCCCGAGGAAGGAGGCGGCGGACAGGTATTCACCGCTGATCGCGGCGGCGTTGAGCCCGGGCCCGACCGTGCGGGAGGCGACATAGAAGTCGGAGGTGGTACGGGAGATCCGCAGCCCGAAGCCGCCGACGAGGACGGTCGCGAGGACGACGAGGGCGACCGCGGTCACGGTATAGCTCTGGTTCACGGAACGGGCCGGCCCTTCACCAGCCGGGCGAAGTCACGCTCGTTGCGCTCGGCGCGGCGTACGTACCACCAGGCGAGCAGGGTGAGCAGCGGATAGGCGGCGAAGCCGAGCACCACCCATACCGCCGTCGCGTCACGCAGCGCCGCGAAGGCGAGCGGCAGAGTGCCGACGACCAGGGCGAGTACGGCGAACGCCGTGAGCCCGGTGCGGAGCTGACCCCGCATCAGGGAGCGGACATAGGCGTCGCCGAGCGCGGTCTGCTCCTCGATCTCCGCCTGGGCGCGGTAGCGGGGCAGCGGCCGTACGCGACGGGGTTCACCGGTGACGACCTCGCGCCGCGGCGCGGGCTGCCGGGAATCGCCGGTCATGGTCTCTCCTCCCCCGTCGTGTCCCGCGGCTCCGCCGCGTGACACCGCGCCTGCCGGACCACTGTGTCCGACAGTAGGGCCCGGAGTGTACGCAGACCCGCGATCCCGGGGGAAGGCCCTGGTCAGCGCCTGCCCCGGCGGTATCGTCAGCGCCCGCCCTGCCGCATCAGAAGGTCCCGCAGAGCGCGGGCGTGGCGGCGGCTCACGGCCAGCTCCGCGTCCCCGACGCGGACGCTCATCGCGCCCGCGTCCAGCCGCAGTTCGTCGATCCGCGCCAGCGCGACGAGATGGCGGCGGTGGATCCGTACGAAACCGCGGGCCCGCCAGCGCTCCTCCAGGGTGGTGAGCGGGATCCGTACGAGATGGCTGCCGTTGTCGGTGTGCAGTCTGGCGTAGTCGCCCTGCGCCTCGGCGTACGCGATGTCGTCGACGGCGACGAAGCGGATCACACCGCCGAGTTCGACGGGGATCTGGTCGGCGGCGGGGGTCTGCGCGGGGCCGCGCTCCCCCACCAGTTCCGCGACCCGGCGCACGGCCTCGGCGAGCCGCTCCCTGCGGACCGGTTTGAGGACATAGTCGACGGCCTTCAGATCGAAGGCCTGGACGGCGAAGCCCTCATGGGCGGTGACGAAGACGATCAGCGGCGGCTCGGCGAACCCCGCCAGCAGCTTGGCGACATCGAGCCCGGTCAGCCCGGCCATATGGATGTCGAGGAAGACCACATCGACGGCGGCGGAGCCGTCGGGGCCCGCGTCGAGCGCGTCACCGATCCGGCGCAGGGCTCCCGTCGCGCTGGTCGCGCCCTCGGCGCTGCGGATCCGGGGGTCGGCCCTGAGCAGATAGAGCAGCTCTTCGAGGGCCGGTTCCTCGTCGTCGACAGCCAGTACGCGCAGCATGACGCCGGAGTGTAGGTCCTGGGCCGTGTCTGCCACATCCCGTCTGGCTCGCGACGCCTGGCACGCACGCTCGCCGCGTTGTCGGAGTCGCTCAAGTACGTCCAGTACGAGAGCGATCCTCCGCCTTGCGATCGCACGCACCAGCCGCCGCGAGCCCCGCCCTCCGGGCGGACGACGCCATGTGGCAGACACGGCCCAGCCCACACAATGGCTTCCCCGCTTGAATGAATCCGCGCTCCGGTCCGTACCAGACATCATGCGGACCTTGGACCTCCATCGTGATGTGGGCGCCTACACGCTGGGCGTGCTCGACCCCCCGGACGCGTTCCGCTTCGAGGACCACCTCATGGACTGTCCGCGGTGCACCCTGCTGCTCGCCGATCTCGGCGGGGTACGGGCGCAGCTCGACGAGTACGCGCGGCGCACCCCGCCCGGAGTGGCGCCGTTCACCGCCGCCGACCCGGAGCTGCTGGCCGGGCTACTCAAGCGCACCGCCGCCGGGCGGCGTGGCCGACGGGGGCGGCGGCTCGCGCTGGTGGCCGCGGCGGCGGTGCTCGTGGTGGGCGGTCCGCTCGCGGTGCTCCGTACCGCCCCGGGCGCGGCCCAGGGCGCCGTGCAGACCGTACGGTGGACCGCCACCGACCGGGCCACGGGCACGGCGGCCGTGGTGACGGCGGCGGAGACGGGCTGGGGCACGGATGTCGGCCTCGAACTGGTACGGCCGGGCGCTTCCGGGGTCTGCGCGCTGGTCGCGGTGGGGGTGGACGGCTCGCGGGAGACGGTGACGACCTGGGCCGCGCCCGCCGGGGACGGCGAGGCGCTGGTCACCCGGGGCGGGGCGGCGCTGCGGCCGGGCCAGATCGACCACTTCGAGGTGCGGGCGGCGGACGGACGGCGGCTGGTGACGATCGGCGGGCGGGACAGGGCCCAGGCCGGCGGGCCGGGCGGGACCGGCGGCTGAGCGGGCACGTTTCGCGGGCGGGCCGCGTTGCTCCATCAGTGCCACGTTGCTTCGTCGGTACGGCGCCGCTGCGCCGGGCGGGAAGGCGGATCACTTGAGGAGGCGGGACATCCGGCGGTCGGCGAGCGGTTTGCCGCCGGTCTGGCAGGTGGGGCAGTACTGGAGCGAGGAATCGTTGAAGGAGACCTCCCGGATGGTGTCGCCGCAGACCGGACAGGCCTCCCCGGTCCGGCCGTGCACCCGCAGCCCGGTTTTCTTCTCCGCCTTGAGCCGCCCCGCGGCCACCCCGCGCGAGCGTTCGACGGCCTCGCGCAGCGTGGTGCGCAGGGCTTCGTAGAGGAGGGTGATCTCGTCCTCGGAGAGATTCCTGACCGGTTTGAACGGGGACATCTTGGCGGCATGCAGGATCTCGTCGCTGTAGGCGTTGCCGATCCCCGCGATCAGGCGCTGGTCCCGCAGCGCGCCCTTGATCTGGCGCCGCTCACCGGCGAGGAGCCGGGCGAACGCGGCGCGGTCGAAGGAGCCGTCGAGCGGATCGGGGCCGAGCGAGGCGATCCCGGGGACATCGGCCGGGTCGCGTACGAGATGGACGGCGAGGCGCTTGGTGGTGCCCGCCTCGGTCAGATCGAATCCGTCCCCGCCGGCGAGGACGACCCGCAGCGCGAGCGGTCCCTTGCCGGGCCGTGGCGGCTGCGGAGGGAACGAGTCCTTCCAGCGCAGCCAGCCCGCGCGGGCGAGATGCACGGCGAGATGCAGCGGGCCGTCGCCGCCGGTGCCGGCCGCGGCGATGTCGAGATACTTGCCGTGGCGGGCGACGGACCTGACCGCCGTGCCCTCCAGGGCGGAGAGCGGCGGATCGTAGGTCTTCAGGACATTGACCGTCAGAGGCAGGACGCGGACGATCTCCCTGCCCACGAGCCGGCCGTCGAGAAACTCGCGCAGCGCTTCGACCTCGGGTACTTCCGGCATGCGTCCAGCGTGCCGCAGTCCCCGTACGACCGCCCAGTGAGCCCCGCACCGACGGGGCAGGTGTCACCACACGAGGGGTCGGCCCATGACCCCGTCCGCCGGAAGAAAGGCCCCGCATGCCCGTGAGCGACCGCCGAGCCGCCGCCGTCCAGTCCGCGCTGGTCCTCGACAGGACCTCGGCGCGGCCCCGTGCCGCCGTCCTGGTGCTGCACGGCGGACGTTCGAAGAGCGAGCGGCCGCCGGGCCGGATCAATCCGCCGGGGGTACGGATGTGGCCCTTCAGCCGGGCGGTGCTGCGGGCCACGGACGGGTACGACGTGGTGGTGGGCCGGGTGCGCTACCGGTACCAGGGGTGGAACGGCGGGCGCGCCGACGCGGCCCGTGACGCGCTCCGGGCGCTCGACGAGCTGGAGGAGCTGGCGGGGCCGGTGCCGGTGGTGCTCGTGGGGCACTCGATGGGCGGCCGGGCGGCCCTGGCGGTCGCGGGGCACGACCGGGTCAGCGGGGTGGTGGGGCTGGCGCCCTGGTGTCCCCGGGGCGAGCCGGTCGAGCAGCTCGCGGGCCGCCGCGCGGTGCTGCTGCACGGCGACCGCGACCGGGTGACGGACCCGTGCGAGACCGTCGAACTGGCGGCCCGCGCACGGGCGGCGGGCGCGGAGGCCTGCGCGGTCCTGCTGCCCGGCGGCGACCACGCGATGCTCCGCCGGGCGGCCACCTGGCACCGTCTGACCACCGGCTCGGTGACGGCGCTGCTGGGCATGGACCCGTACCCGGAGGCGGTGCGCAGGGCCCACGCGGGGTCGGACCCGGTCCAGAGCCCGTGACGGGACCGCGCGCGCTGTCCGGGACCTGGTACGGGCCCTGTACGGCGGCGGGGCGCCCCGGGCCGGTCCGCCCGAAGCCCGTGACGAGCCCGGTCCGGGGCCTGTTACGGCCCCGGCACGGCCTCAGCCCGTGACGAGCCGCCGGGCGCGGGGCGGCGGCTCGTACGGTCCGCCGCCCCGTCTCAGAGGCCGTACACGCGGCGTGCCGTGGCGCTGAAGATCTGCTCGCGCTCGGGCTCGCTCAGGGCGTTCGTCACCACTCGCGCCGCGTCCAGCACTTCGCCGTACGTGGCAGCCAGCCGGCACACCGGCCAGTCGGAGCCGAACATCAGCCGGCCGGGGCCGAAGGCGTCGAGGACGGTGTCCGCGTACGGGCGGAGGCCGTTGGCCGTCCAGGAGTCCCAGTCGGCCTCGGTGACCATGCCGGAGAGCTTGCAGACGGTGTTGGGCCGGGCGGCGAGCGTCCTGACGTGGTCGGCCCACGGGTCGAGACCGCCGGAGGCGATCGGCGGCTTGCCGAGGTGGTCGAGGACGAAGGTGAGGTCCGGCAGCAGTTCGGCCGCGACCGCCGCCGCGGGCAACTGCTGCGGGAGGACGACCAGGTCGTACACGAGCCCGGCGGCGGCGATCGCCGCGAGCCCGCGCTGCACGTCCGGGCGCAGCAGCCAGCGCGGGTCGGACTCGCCCTGCACCTGGTGGCGGATCCCCACGAGCCGGTCGCCGCCCGGCAGTTCACGCAGCGCGGCGAGGGTGTCGGCGATCCCGGGCGCGGTGAGGTCGGTCCAGCCGACGACGCCCGCGACCAGCTCACTGCCGTCGGCGGCGGCGAGGAATTCGGGAGTCTCCTCGGGAACACAGATGGTCTGGACGAGCACCGTGGCCGTCACTCCGGCGGCGCGCGCCTCCGGCTCAAGATCGTCGAGGGTGAAGTTCCGGCGGATCGGCGTCAGGGCCGGGCCGGTGATCCAGTCCTGGTCGCGTACGGACAGGTCCCAGATGTGGTGATGGGCGTCCACGACGCCCGCGGTGCTCACGGCATCAGCGGCATCCGTGGCACCCGCGGTGTTCGTGGCACCCGGGGCGTTCGTGGCACCCGCGGTGTTCGGCGGTGTCATCGGCGGTCACAGCTCCCAGACGACGGGCAGCGCGGCATCGGCGCCGCCCGCGGAGTAGTCGTGCGGGACATCGAGCAGTCCGGCCATCCTCGCCTGCCAGGCCGTATTGACCGGCAGCCGGTCCAGCTCGGCGAGCAGGCGCGGATAGTCCTCGCATTCCAGCAGATGGAAGAGATCCGTACCGCTGCGCCAGATCGTCCAGGAGGTGGCGCCCGCGGCGCGGATCGCGGCGGTGAGTTCGGCGGGTACCTCGCGGTGCGCGGCCTCGTACTCCTCGATCCGGTCGGCGCGGACCGTGGTGTGCAGGGCGACCCTCATGACACCACCCCGTTGTTCCCGGCAAGCAGACCCTCGGCGCCCGGCTCCCCGCCGAGCAGTCCCTCGGCGCGCAGCTCGGCCCACAGGTCCTCGGGGACGGTACGGGCGGCCAGTTCGGCCGCGTCCCGTACCTCCGCCGCCGACCGGGTGCCCACCAGGACACTGGCGACGGCCGGATGGCGCAGCGGGTAGTGCAGGGCCGCGGCGCGCAGAGGCACCCCGTACCGCCGTGTCACCGCGTCCATCCTCAGGGCGCGGTCGAGCAGGTCGGGCGGCGCCGCGGCGTAGTCGTAGGTCGCGCCGGGGCGCGGATCGGCGAGCAGCCCGGAGTTGAAGACCCCGCCGACCACCACGCTCCTGCCGCGCGCGACGGCCTCGGGCAGCAGTTCGGTCAGCGCCGACTGGTCGAGCAGGGTGAAGCGGCCCGCGCACAGGACGACATCGGCGTCGGTGTCGCGGAGAAAGCGGGTGAGCATCGCGGTCTGGTTCATCCCGGCGCCGATGGCGCCCACGACCCCTTCGGCGCGCAGCCGCTCCAGCGCCGGATAGGCCTGCTCGAAGGCCTCCTCGGCATGGTCGTCCGGGTCGTGCAGATAGACGATGTCGAGCAGGTCGAGCCCCAGCCGCTCCAGGCTGGCCTCGATGCTGCGGAGCACGCCGTCGGCGCTGAAGTCCCAGACGCGGCGATGGGTGGCCGGTACGGCGAAGCCATGGGCCAGATCGTCACCGGCCGGGCCGTCACCGGGGACGGGTTCCAGCAGCCGGCCGACCTTGGTGGAGATGGCGTACGTGTCGCGCGGCCGGTCCCGCAGCGCTTCGCCGAGCCGCCGTTCGGAGAGCCCGAGGCCGTAGTGCGGTGCCGTGTCGAAGTACCGGATGCCCGCGTCCCAGGCGGCGTCGACGGCCGCCCTGGCGTCGTCCGGTTCGACCGGGGTGTAGAGATTGCCGATCCCGGCCGCCCCGAAGGACAGTCCGGTCACCCGGACCGCACCGCGTCCGAGCGTCGTGTGCCGCATACCGCCGCCGCCTCCCGCCGCGCCGACGCCATCCGATCTGGCGTCGATCACGACGAATATTCATCGGATGACTGAGTGCCGTCAACACCTCCGGGTCAGCTTTCTGTGGTTCTTGTTGAATGAACTGTCCGACCTATCGCCTAGGGCGGGTACGTCTAGCGGCCCGGCCTGATCTCCCTGGTGGCCCGCAGCAGCTCTGCCAGTTCGTCGGTCGTCCCGCGCGCCAGCCGGTCCAGGTCCGGTACGGCCTTGCCGTCGGCGACCAGTCCCACATGGACCCGCCCGCCATAGGTGGTCAGCGCCACCGCCAGGGACTGGCCGCGCGCCAGCGGCGCCATCGGATACACCTCGCGCAGCGGGCAGCCGCCCAGCGAGAGGGTCGAGCGCGGCAGCGGCACGCTCGTCACCAGGATGTCGAAGAGCATCCTGGCGGCGCTGCCCGCCAGCGGCGCCCCGAGCCGGTGGGCCAGCGGCGGCAGTTGGTCGGCGAGTACGGCGACCGCGCCCGCGCCGCGCGAGGGGCCCGCCGACTTGTTTCGGTCCATGGCCCGGCGGACCCGTGCGAGCCGGGCCCGGGGATCGGCCTCGCCGACCGGGAGGCCGAGGAGGTATGCGGAGAGCCGGTTGCCGGAGCCGGGCGGGCTGCCGGGGCGGCGCCGGGTGACCGGTACGAGGGCGCGCGGGGACGCGGCGGGCAGCCGCTCGCCCCGTTCGAGCATCCAGCGCCGCAGCGCCCCGGCCACCGTCGCGAGCAGTACGTCGTTGGCGGTGCCGCCGGCGGCCCTGCGGATCCGCTGGACGTCCTCCAGATCGAGCACGGCGGTGGCGAGCCGCCGCGTACCGCTGGATCCGGCGGTCAGGGCGGGCGTTCCGCGCGGGTCGAGCCGGCTGGCCCGTACGACCGAGGCGCCGATGCCGACCGCGCGGCCCAGCTCCTCGATCCGGCCCCTGGCCAGGCCCGCCACCTGCCAGGGCCCGGGCAGCCAGGACCGGGGCGGCACCGGCCTGACCCGGCGGACCCCGGCGGCCCGGGCGTCGGCGATCTGGTCGAAGATGCCCGCGCCGATGGCGACGGCGCGCATCCCGTCGGCGAGGGCGTGGTGGAGCTTCACCAGGACGGCGAAGGGGCAGGCCCCCCGGCCCTTGCGCGGCGCCACCGCGTCCCGCCCGCCGGGCGTCAGGACGTACATCTCCCAGGGCGGGATACCGCGCTCCAGTGGGCGTTCCATCAGCTCGCCGGCCAACCGGGCGGCCTGCGCCGCGAACTCCCCCGCGGGCAGCCGCAGCCGCCGCACATGCCGCCGTACGTCGAAGTCCTTGTCGGCGGCCCAGGCGGCGCCGCCGACCGGGAGCCAGACGTCCCGTACCCGCATCCGCAGCCGGGGAATGGCGGCGGCGCGGGCGGCGAGCAGCTCCAGCAGTCCCGCGCCGGCCACCGCACCGGGCGCGGCGGTGAAGAGGGCGAGCGCGCCGAGGTGCATGGGATGGTCGGCGGATTCGAGATGCCAGAAAGCCAGATCGATAGGTGCCAGCAGCTCGGTGGTCAAGGGAACCCCAGGTCCTAGGGGGCGAGGCGCTGCACGGGCACAGCCCCTCACCAATTGGTCGGTTACGGTCAAGTACGATCACTTCACAGGCGGTTAACGACCCATATCGCACAGTGTGACGGAAATCCGGGGTGATGCCCGCTCAGCGGCAGCTCAGGGTGACGGCCGGTCAGGGACGACGAATTCGCACCAGACGCATTTGCCGCTGCCGCGCGACTCCACCCCCCAGGCGTCCGAGAGCAGGTCCACCAGGAGCAGCCCGCGCCCGGACACGCCCGACTCCCCGGCGTCGCGGCGGTGCGGCAGGGTGCTTGAGCGGTCCTCGACCTCGACCCGCAGGCGCCGTTCCGCACCCGACAGGACCCGTACGTTCACGACCGCCCCGTTCCCGGTGTGCATCAGCGCGTTGGTGATCAGCTCGTCGGCGGCCAGTTCGATCTCGTCCGCGCGGGCCCTGGCCCCCCAGGCGCCCACCGCCGCCCGGATCATGTGCCGTGCGGTGGTCAGCGCCTCCGGGTCGCCCCGCGCGACCCGCTGCTGGAGCCGCCCGCCGGGGCTCGGGGCGCGGGCGCCGCCGCGCCGCAGCAGCAGGACGGCGCCGTCGTCGTCACCGCCCCGCTCGTCCATGACCGCGCAGAGCCGGTCGGCCAGGAGCTGGAGATCGTGCGGTCCGTCCCGTACCAGCCCGGCGAGATGCCCCATCCCGTCGTCCAGATCCGTGCCGGGCAGCTCCACCAGACCGTCGGTGTACAGCATCAGGGTCTGGCCGGGGTCGAGTTCGAGGGTCTCGACCGGATAGTCGAGCCACCCGAAGAACGCCGAGAGCCCCAGCGGCATCCCGCCCGGCACGGGCAGTCTTCTGCAGGAGCCGTCGGCGTCCCTGAGCAGCGGGTCGATATGCCCGGCCCGTACGAGCCGGACCGTCCCGGTCGACAGATCGGCCTCCGCGTAGGTGCAGGTGGCGAAGCGGTCGGTGTCCAGCTCGTGCAGGAAGACCGAGGCCCGCGCCATCACGGTGGCCGGCGGGTGCCCCTCCGCGGCGTACGCGCGCAGCACGATACGGAGCTGTCCCATCACGGCGGCGGCATGGGTGTCATGGCCCTGCACATCGCCGATGACCGCTCCGACCCGCCCGCCGGGCAGCGGGATGATGTCGTACCAGTCGCCCCCGATGTCCCTGCCGAGCCGAGCCGAGCGGTAGCGCACCGCGATCTCCGCGCCGGGCACGGCGGGGATACGGCGCGGAAGCATCGCCTGCTGGAGCCCCTCCGCCAGATCGTGGTCCTGCTCGTAGAGGACGGCGCGCTGAAGGCTCTGGGCGATGCCGCTGCCGAGGGCCACCAGCAGATTGCGGTCCTCAGCGGTGAAGCCCTCCTTGTCGCGGTAGAGCAGCCCCAGCGCCCCGATCGGCCGGGCCTGCGCGATCAGCGGCAGAAAGGCGGCGGCGTTGATACCGAAGCCGCTGATGCGCGACCAGAGGTCCGGATAGGACAGGGCGAACTCCCCGGGGGACTCCACGAAGCGCGGGGCGAGCGTCCGTACCACCTCGTTCAGCGGGTATTCCTCGTCGGTCCGTGTCACGCGCACGTCCGGCACCTGGACGCCCTCGGGCCGCTCGGCGACCAGCCGGATGCGCCCCGCTTCCAGCAGACCCATGACCAGGCCGTTCGCACCGAGGTGCGCCAGGCCGCCGGACTCCGTCAGTACGTCGATGACGTCCTGGACGGTCCTGGCGTGGGCGAGCGCGGCGGTGGTGTTCTCGACGACGGTGGTCTGCACCCGGCGTACCGCGGCGAGTTCGCGCCGCGCGGTGGAGTCGGCCAGCTCCTGGACGGCGTCGCGGACGATACCGATGACCCGCACCGCGTGGCCCTCGTCGTCGCGGCGGATACTGCCCTGCGTGTGGGTCCAGCGCAGGGTGCCGTCGCGCCGGCGGCGCCGGAAGTACGCGCCGTAGCCGGTGCTGCCGTCGCCGAGCGCCCGCGCGATCACCGCGTCCAGCCGCGCTCCCTCGTCGGGCGGGACCCTGTCCGCCAGGCCCGTGGGCCGGCCGTCGTACTCGTCGGGTCCGGTGTC
The DNA here is from genome assembly GCF_042800555.1 of Streptomyces sp. NPDC057617. Classification (NCBI taxonomy): domain Bacteria; kingdom Bacillati; phylum Actinomycetota; class Actinomycetes; order Kitasatosporales; family Streptomycetaceae; genus Streptomyces; species Streptomyces sp. NPDC057617. The sequence goes on from NZ_JBHVGV010000001.1 coordinate 673,598, forward strand.
GAACACGTCGAGGGCCTGGGCGTCCAGATACAGCAGCCCGCTGGCGAGGTCCCAGTCGAAGGTGCCCATCCCGTTCAGGGAGAGGCTGAGGTCCGGCTGGGCGGGCCAGTCGCCGGGAAGCGACAGGGGACCCGCTGCCCGTTCAGCCATGCAGACACTTTGTCATCAATTGTCAGATTATTCGAGCGGTCCAAGTGGCCACCCCGGGGCGGTCAAGCCCTCACTCCTGGAGCGAGACGGGACCGATCAGCAGGTTGTCGATCCGGACGTCGTCGGGGTCCGGGAGCGGCCCGTCGCCGGACCCGCCGTCGGGCAGCAGATCGGGCATGTCCTCGGACTGCGGCTCCGGCTCGGACCGGGGCGGGAGCAGCGGCTCGCCACGTCCCGACGACACGCCCGGCGGTCCGGGCGGGGCCGCGGGCGCGGGGGGTCCGGCGGGAGGTGCGGGGGGAACCGCGGCGGCGGTGGGCTGCGCCGGTGTCTTCACCTCGTCCGGATCGGTGATGTCGGCGTCCGGCCCGTACGCCGGGACGACCCCGGGGCTCCCGTCGGCCTCCCCGCGGGTGCCGGTCAGCCGCTCGATCCACTCACGGCTGGCCATGTCGACCAGGATCAGGCTGCTCAGGGGCTGGGTGGTGCGGTCGATGACGACGACCCGCTCGGGCCGGTAGCCGCGCCACGGTGTCCCGCGATGGATCATCGAGCCCTGGGCCACGATGGGCGGGCGCAGCGGGCTGCCGCTGGTGCAGCGCACTCTCGGCAGGCCGTGGCTGTCCACCAGTACCGGGGTGCCCGCCTGGAGTACGGACTGGAACTCGACCGGGGCGCCGCCGCGGTAGGCGTGGTTCGTCATCCGTACGTCGGCGCGCAGGAAAACGGGGGTCAGGCCGTGCAGGAACCGCGTCACGGAGTCCCGGCTGACCCGAGCGCCCTTGGCGAAGGCGGCGGCCTTGGCGGGCTCCTCCGTAAGAAGGCCGAGCTGCCGGTCGACATCGCAACTGGCGTTGGCCTGGGTGCCGCTGTAGAGGCCGGGGGTGGAGCCCGGCAGGGCGCGCGCCGTCCGTCCCGAGCTGTTCTCGTTGTGCGCGTTGTACGAGTCGCCCCCGCGCGGCTGGGGGCTGGCCACCGCCCGGCTCTTGGTCCCGGTCCTGGGCGGGGCGATGGCGGTGGACTCGGTGAAGGGGTCGGGGCCCCGGTCCATGACCGGCTGGAAGTACAGCTCGTTGCTCTGGGGACCCGCCTGTCCGCCGCCGTCCCCGCCGCACCCCGCCGTGATCAGAATGCCGGCGGTCAGCGCGGCAAGCGTGGCATGCCGACGACGGTTGGGTGAGCGCACCGGAATCTCCCGCCTGTTTCATCCATGAATGACCTCTTCATGTCTGCCGGATCACTCACCGCCCCGCAAGCGGGAACAGGCGCGGCGCATCCGGGACTTGAACGCGTTCAGGGGGTGGCACTAGGGTGATCAGGAGACTTGAACGTGTTCAAGTACGGGGGTGGTGGACGATGTCCTCGCTGGTCAGCGTGGTGGGAGTGGTCGGCACACCGTCGGCCGCACCCCCTGGGCCGCGTCCGTCCGGGCCGCCGTACGCACCTCTCGTACCGGATCGCTCCCCACTACGCCGCCGGTGGCGTCCACTCGCCGAGGAGAGCGCCGTATGAAGCCCGTCGATGCCCTCGGCCTCAGCTACGAGGAGACCGGCGCGACCCGGCTCGGTCCGCTGCCCGACGGATACCACCACCTCCACCACCGCACCAGGATCGGCCGGGGCCGCCCGGTCTTCGACGCCGCCGGAGCCGCGGTCACCACCTGGGCCCTGCACCGCCGCTCGGGCGTGCGGGTACGGGCCGGATCCCCCTGGGCCGAACCGGGCACCGCCGTGGAGGTCTCGGCCGGGCTGGGCCCGCTGCGGCTGAGGGCTCCGTGCCGGGTGGTGTGGACGGCGTACGAGAAGGACCGCACCGGATTCGGCTACGGAACCGTGGCCGGGCATCCGGAGTGCGGCGAGGAGTCCTTTGTCGTCGAGCTGCGGGAGGACGGCTCGGTGTGGTTCACGGTGATGGCGTTCAGCCGGCCGGCCCGGTGGTACACCCGGCTCGCGGGCCCGCTGGTGCCAGTGCTCCAGCTCGGGTACGCACGCTGGCTCGGCCGCACGCTGCGCCGGATCGCCGCAGCCTCCCAGTCCAGCGAATGAAGCGTCCCGTACCCCTGGGGTCCCAGGGGTACGGGACGGCCGGTGTTCCTCAGTCGATACCCGGCAGGATGTGCGGCTCCGCGAGGTCGTCCTCGTATCCGGCGAGCCGGATGGGGGCGGACCTGGCCCACACTTCGAGGTTCCCGATCTTCTCCGGGCCTTGCTTGGGCTCGGAGGTCTTCGCCGGTCTCTTTTCCCGCTTGGTCGTTTCTGGTGTCACCGCGCGCTCCTCTGTGTCGCGTAACTCTGGGACAGGGCATTCGTCGCGGTGGCGCCGTTTCGTTGACGGGACCGCGGCCGTGGTAGAGGGCCTGTCCCCGCGCGGCCGTCGGGGATGTATCCCCTGCGTGGCCGTGCGTACCTCCCAGAGTAACCAAATGAGCGCCTGCCCGCTCCATCGGGTTCACGTTCGGGTGAGATTTCGAGCAAACGGCCGATTACGAGTTGCCGATTGCCCGGAATTACCCGCTACCGCTCAGTGCCTGTACCGGTCGGTGCCCGTCACCAGTTGGCGGGCGCGTAATCCTTGAGGAAGCAGCCGTAGAGGTCCTCGCCGGTCTCGCCGCGCACGATCGGGTCGTACACCCGCGCGGCTCCGTCGATCAGATCGAGCGGGGCGTGGAAGCCCTCGTCGGCGAGACGCATCTTGTCCGGGTGCGGGCGCTCGTCGGTGATCCAGCCGGTGTCGACGGCGGTCATCAGGATGCCGTGCGACTCGAACATCTCCTGGGCGCTGGTACGGGTGAGCATGTTCAGCGCGGCCTTGGCCATATTGGTGTGCGGGTGACCGGCGCCCTTGTAGCCACGGCTGAAGACGCCCTCCATCGCGGACACGTTCACCACGTAGGCGCGCCGGGCCGCGGTGGCCGCCATCGCCCGGCGGAGCCTGCTGATCAGGATGAACGGTGCGGTGGAGTTGCAGAGCTGGACTTCGAGCAGCTCGACCGGATCGACCTCGGAGACGGTCTGCACCCAGCTGTTGGTGTCGTGCAGATCGGGTACGAGCCCGCCGGCGTCGATCGCCGTACCGGCCTCGATCCTGGCGAGGCTCGCGGAGCCGCCGACCAGGGCGAGCGAGGTGATGTCGGAGGCGCTCAGGGCCTCGCTGCCCGCGGCGGGCAGGACGGCCTGGGCGCCGCTGCCGAAGGCGCCGATGACCTGGGAGGCCGGGAGTTCACCGGCGGGCAGGGGCGCGGACTCGGCGGCGAGGAGTTCGCTGTACGCCTGCGGGGAGCGGCGTACGGTCTGGGCGGCGTTGTTGATCAGGATGTCCAGCGGGCCTTCTGCGGCGACGGAGTCGGCGAGGGCCACTACCTGTGCGGGGTCGCGCAGATCGATGCCGACGATCTTGAGCCGGTGGATCCATTCGTCGCTGTCCGGCATCGCCTTGAAGCGGCGTACGGCGTCACCGGGGAAGCGGGTGGTGATGGTGGTGTGGGCGCCGTCGCGCAGCAGCCGCAGGGCGATGTACATCCCGATCTTGGCCCGGCCGCCGGTGAGCAGCGCGCGCTTGCCCGTCAGATCCGTACGGGCGTCGCGGCGGGCGCGGTTCTCGGCGGCGCAGGGCTGGCAGAGCTGGTGGTAGAAGGCGTCGACCTCGGTGTAGCGGGTCTTGCAGATGTAGCAGGAGCGCGGGCGCTGGAGTATGCCCGCGATCTCGCCGGTGACCGAGGAGGAGGGGAGCAGGCCCTGGGTCTCGTCGTCGATGCGCTCGGCGGAGCCGGTGGCGGTGGCCTCGGTGACGGCCTTGTCATGGGCGGTCTTGGCGGCCCTGCGCTCCTGGCGGCGGCGCTGCTTCACGGTCCGGTAGACACCGGCGGTGGCGCGCCGGACCGCGATCGCGTCGGGGTGGTCGACATCCAGCCGGTCGAGTTCGCCGAGCACGCTCAGGCAGACGGCCATGCGCTCGGGGTCGATGCCGGGACCGTACGACGGGTCCCCGCCCTGCGCCGGAATCCCGCCGTACGCCGGGCTCTCGCCGTGCGCGGGGCCGCCCTCTGTCACCGTCATCGCCGCTGCCGTTCCTCGATCGCTCGTAGCTCACTCGTACACCGGAGTGCTCACTCCCGCGCCGGAGTCCCGCGTGGGGGCGTTTTTCGCCGTCGCGAGCATCCCCGCAGGTCAGGAGCATACCGACGGGCCGGGTGTCAACAAAATCCCGCTATCTTATCCGGCTTGTCCGGCGCTCGGCCGCCGGTCGCCCTCCTCCGGGGTCTCCGGGACGCGCAATGCCAGGAACGTGATCTTCCTGCGGAGGCGGAAGCCCAGCGATTCGTAGAGCCTGATGGCGTTCGTATTGCTCGCGGCGGCGTGCAGGAACGGGGTCTCGCCGCGGGCGCGGATGTGGTGGGAGACGGCGAGGACGAGCCGGGCCGCGAGTCCCTGGCCGCGGAAATCCGGGTCGGTGCACACCGCGCTGATCTCGGACCAGCCCGGCGGGCGCATCCGCTCGCCCGCCATCGCGACAAGGGCGCCGCCGCGGCGGATGCCGAGATAGGTGCCCATCTCGACGGTGCGGCTCATGAAGGGGCCCGGCTGGGTGCGTTCGACCAGGTCGAGCATCTCGGGCACATCGGCGGGGCCGAGGCGTACGGCCTCCTCGTCCGGTGCCGCGGCCACCCCGGCGTCCACGAGCTGGACACCATCGGCTCGGAAGGTGACCTCCCAGCCGTCGGGCGAGGACCCGCCGTAGCCCGCGAGCCCGATGATCGCGCCGGGCCCGGCGAGCGCGGCAGCGTCGGCCCAGTCCTCGGCGGTGGGACCTTCGCCGGTGCCGGGCAGCGCCACCCAGACCGACACCTCGGGCTGGTACCGCAGCAGCCGGCCGCGCCGCTCGGCGAAGTGCGCCTGCGGACCGGTCAGCGCGGAACGGGCGGGGTTGTCGAGGGGGTGAGGGGACGGTTCGGGGCCGTCGGACCAGGGGTCTCCGGCCCGGGAGCCGGCGATCTGACGGTCGGCCGAACGGGGACGGGGGCTCACGCGGCGACCTCGATCACTATCTTTCCGCGGACATGGCCTTCCTCCACCGCGCGCAGTGCCTCGTCGGCGCGGTCCAGCGGGAAGGTCCGGGTCACATACGGGTTCAGGGTGCCGTTCAGGACCAGCTCGGCAACCTCGTCGAGGACCTCCGCCGTACGGGCCCGTACCAGCGCCGCGCCGCCTAGTTGGGGCACCGTGCCCTTGTCGGCCGCGCTGATCAGTTTCGTACGGTCCGCCACCAGCTCGGCCACGGCCCGCAGATCGTCGCCGCCGACCAGGTCCAGGACCGCGTCGATCCCGTCCGGCGCCGCGGCCCGTACGCGCTCCGCGAGGCCGGGGCCCGGCGGGACGTGGACGGCGCCCAGGGACTCGACGAAGTCCTTCTTGCCCTCGCTCGCGGTGCCGACGACCCGGATGCCGAGGCCGCGCGCGATCTGCGCCGCGGCCACGCCCACTCCCCCGCCGACGCCGGTGATCAGCAGCGTGGCGCCGGGCGCGAGGTCCGCCTGGCGCAGTCCGTCGTACGCGGTGGCCGCCGCGACCGGCAGCGTGGCCGCGTCCGTGAACGGGAGAGCGTCGGGCTTGCGCGCGGTGACCGCGACCGGCAGCAGGGTGTACTCCGCGTAACCGCCGGTGAGGGTGGAGCCGAAGACCGCGTCGCCGACCGCGAAGCCCTCCACACCGGGTCCTGTCGCCTCGACCACGCCGGCCGCCTCGCTGCCGAGGACGGCGGGCAGTTCGGCGGGCGCGGAGCCGGGCCGGACATAGCCGTTGCGCAGCTTCCAGTCGACGGGGTTCACGCCGGCCGCGCGGACCGCCACCAGGAGCTGTCCGGGGCCGGGGCTGGGAACGGGCAGGTCGGCGAAGGTCTCCACCTCCGGACCGCCGTGCCGGGTGTAGACATACGCCTTGGAGATGGCCTTGGGCATGGGACTCCTCGTTCCTACCGATCACACCGGGCCGCCGCCCGGCACAACAGACAGTGCAAGGCGGCGGGCCTGATCACTATTCCCACGGCCGACCGGGAAGGGTGGTCTCCCCGAGGACCGCTACGGTCCGTGAGTGCGGAGGGCCGGCCGGTGAGGAAACCGAAGCGGCCCCGGTCCGCCCAACGCGCGGGCGTACCAGGGCCGTTCAGCCGGTTCCGGAAGCACCCGGTTCAGGAAGCACCCGGTTCAAGAGGCAGCCGGTTCAGCAGGCAGCCGTCAAGATCCCGCGCACTCCATCGACGCCGGGTCGGAGGCGTCCCGTATCAGCGCCTCGTGCGCCGCCCTGAGCCGCTCCGCGTCCGGCTTCAGCACCGTACGGTCATAGGTGAGCAGTCCGTTCAACTCACCCTCCACATCGCTGATCTGGGTGTAGACCGCGCCGTTGCTCCCCCGGCAGGCCAGCGATCTGACGTTGTCGAGCTGCGCCAGATACTCGTCCGTGTACGCGGCCTGGTCGACCCCGACATAGGTGTGCTGCACGGGCCACGCGTGGCCGGGCACCGCGAGCCCCAGGCCGCCGTACTCGCCGCTCACCAGGGCCCTTCTGCCGTCGGGCGCGGGCAGTTGGGCGCTCGGATAGCCGTGCGCGTCGGCGATGTCGCCGTTGCCCCCGTCGACCGCGCCGCAGCAGTTGAGACCGCTCATGTTGTTGATCAGCCGGGTCGGGTCCCATGCCTTGGCCTGGTCGGCGACGCGCGCCTGGTCGTACTGGCCCCAGCCCTCGTTGAAGGTGACCCACATGATCACCGAGGGGCTGCTCGCGTGCTGGTCGATCATCTCCTTCATCTCGTGCTCGTACTGGGCCCGGGACTCCGCGTCCGGATTGATCGTGTTCATCGCCGGCATGTCCTGCCAGACCAGCAGACCGAGCCGGTCGGCCCAGTAGAACCAGCGGTCGGGTTCGACCTTGATGTGCTTGCGCACGGAGTTGAAGCCGAGCCGCTTGTGCGCCTTCAGGTCGTACGCGAGTGCCTCGTCGGTGGGCGCGGTGTGCAGCCCGTCCGGCCAGAAGCCCTGGTCGAGCGTGGCCATCAGGAAGACCGGCTCACCGTTCAGGACCGTGCGCGGGGCGCCGTCGACCGTTTCGACGGCGATCGAGCGCATACCGAAGTAGCTGCCTATCCGGTCCGCGCCGGCGGTCACCTCCAGCCGGTAGAGATACGGGTCGTCGGGCGACCAGAGCCGTGGATCACGGACGGGCACGCTCAGCGGCTCGCCGGTGCGGCCGGTGGCGGTGCCGACCTTGCGCCCGCCCGCGTACGCGGTGGCCGTGACCGGCACCCCGTCCCGTATCCCGCGCACCTCGACGGCCAGCCGCTCCCCCGCCACATCGGGGGTCAGCTCGATCGAGTCCGCGTGGTCGGGTGCGACGGGCTCCATCCAGACGGTCTGCCAGATGCCGGAGGACGCGGTGTACCAGATGCCACTGGGGTCGAGGCGCTGTTTGCCCATCGGCGGGTTTTCACCCTCGGCGGCGTCGGTGGGATCGTAGACGCCGACGATCAGCTCCTGGGTGCGGCCGGGCTTGAGCGCGTCGGTGACATCGGCGCTGAACCGGTCGTACCCGCCCTTGTGTTCGGTGACCTTGGTGCCGTTGACATACACCTCGGCCTTCCAGTCGACGGCGTCGAAGTTGAGCTGGAGCCGTTTGCCGTCACCGATCCGCCAGCCCTGCGGGACGGTGAACGTACGGCGGTACCACATCCGGTCCTCGTGCCGCTCGACACCGGAGAGCTGTGACTCGACGGGGTACGGAACGAGGATGCGCTCGGGGAGCGTCCTGCCGACGGGCGGGTGTTCGCCCTCCTCGGCGGCGGCGAACTCCCAGCGCCCGTTGAGGTTCTGCCAGGCGTCGCGGGTCAACTGGGGCCTGGGGTACTCGGGATGGGCGTTGCCGGGGCGCACGTCCTTGGCCCAGGGGGTGCTCAGCTCGTGTGTGGAGGTGTTGGGTCCGCTGCTCCAGAAGGCCGCGACGGGCTTGCCCTCCTTCGCCGCGAGCCCGCCCGTGCCGTCGTACCGCACATCGGCGGTGCCGCCCTTGCCGACGACCGGTTCCTTGAGGCTCACCAGCAGCCGCCGGGCGTCCGCGGGGTCGCTCCTGACCGGGCCCAGCGGCCAGACGGCGCCGCCGATGACCGCGCCGAGATGGGCGGTGAGGCCGGCGGGCGGCCTGGCGAGGCGCTGGGCGAAGTCGAGACGGAGGGTGCGGCCGTCGGGCAGTACGGTGGCGGCGAGGGCTCCGTCGTACGCGAAGCCGTCCGGGAGCCGGAAGGCGGACTGGGGCACCGGCCGCTTCGTACCGCCGGGCTCGGTCCACCTGAGGTGCAGATTCGAGCCGCCGTAGTGCTCGAAGTACTCCACCTTGATGTCGTAGGCCTGACCCGCCGTCAGTTCGATGGGCTGCGCGGTCTGTTCCTTGTCCCAGTCGTCGACCCAGTGGTCGATGGCGAGCCGGCCGTCGATCCAGAGCCGGAAGCCGTTGTCGCCGATGATGGAGAAGGTGTGCGCGCCGCTGGTCTCCGGCACGATCTTCCCGGTCCAGCGGACGGTGACATCGTCCGCCCGTCCGGTGGTGGCGGTGAGTCGTGGTTCGAGGTTGCCGAAGTCGATGGCGGGGTCGAAGGCGGTGGCCTTGAGTTCATGGAAGTCGAAGGCTCCCGGGGCGGACTGGGTGTAGTACTCGCCCTTGAGGCCACGGGCCTCGGCGGGATCGCCGTCGTCGGCGGCCGAGGCGGCCGGGACCGCGGTGAGTCCCGCGACGCCGAGAACGGCGGCGAGCAAGAGGGCCAGTTTTCTTCGGATGCGCACAAGTCCTCCTTGAAGCTGAGGGTGGCGGCTCGTTGCGGCTCGTTACGACACTCTGTACAACGTTGGAAGGAACGGCAGTTGGCATGACAGCATGCCGTTCGTCCGCTGTCCAGGGTCCTGACGGAGTGCGGATCGGCGCCATATATAACGTTGTACAAAATGGGCGGGGGCGGATCCTCGGGGGCCGTCCCGGAGGGGAATGCCGATGAACGTCAGCCTCAAGGATGTCGCGGAGCGCGCGGGCGTCTCCATCAAGACCGTGTCGAACGTGGTCAACAACTACCGTCATGTGACACCGGCGATGCGGGAGCGGGTCCAGCGGGCGATCGACGAGCTGGGCTACCGCCCCAATCTGACGGCCCGTCATCTGCGCAAGGGGCGTACGGGCATTCTCGCGCTGGCCGTGCCCGAGCTGGGCAACCCGTACTTCGCCGAGCTGGCGGGCGCGGTGATCGATGTGGCCGCGGAGCACGAGTACACCGTGCTGCTCGACCACACCGGGGGCCGCCGCGAGCAGGAGATCCTGGTCAGCCAGGGGTTCCGGGCGCGGGTCATCGACGGGCTGATCCTGAGCCCCATCGAGCTGGAGCCGGAGGATCTGCTCGGCCGCGACCACGACGCGCCGCTGGTGCTGCTCGGCGAGCGGGAGTACGACCTGCCGTACGACCACATCGCGATCGACAATGTCGCGGCGGCCAGGACCGCGGTCCGGCATCTGCTGGACCTCGGCCGCTCCAGAATCGCGTTCCTCGGCGCCCGTACGGACCGGGTCAACGAGCCGTCGCAGCTCCGGCTGCGGGGCTGGCGTACGGAGTTGACGGCGGCCGGGGTGCCCGCACCGGACTCGCTGGTCGCCCCGACGGGCGGCTGGGACCACGCGGACGGCGCGGCCGCGATGGCGCGGCTGCTGGACTCCGGGGCGCTGCCGGACGCGGTCTTCGCGTACAACGACCTGATCGCCATCGGGGCGATGCGGGTGCTGTCGGAGCGCGGGCTGCGGGTGCCGGAGGATGTGGCGGTGGTCGGCTTCGACGACATCACCGAGGGCCGCTACGGCACGGTCACCCTGACCACGATCTCCCCGGACAAGCACACCATCGCCAGGCTCGCGGTGCAGTCGGTGGTGGAGCGGCTGCGGGGCGGCGCGGAGGCATCGGAAGCCGCCTCAGCACGTGAAATCCGCGCGGATTTCACCCTGGTGGAGCGGGAGAGCACCCTCGGCCCTGTCTGACACAGGGCGTCGGCCGGCCATGAGCGCGGACCGGCGGGCTGTTGTGGCAGGAGGGCTTTACAGGTCTCGTACAACGATGTAAAAAGCCTTCCGAACACTCTCCACGCACCTCAACGCACTCTCAACGCACCGATCGACCGTACGAGTTGACCTCCCGTGGGCGCTCAGCGCGCCGGGGCCGCGCCGAGATGGGGTTCCGCCATGAAGTCTTCCGCCGTCCGCCGCCACACGACCACGACCGTGCTCGCCGCCGCTCTCACCGCCGCTCTCGCGCTCAGCGGATGCGCGAAGTCCGAGGACGACGCCGCCGGTGACACGTCCTCCTCCGCCGACGACAGCGGCGCGGGCCAGGTGGTCGCCACTCCCAGCGCCGGGAACGCCGAGACCTGCGCCATCGACCGGTTCGGCGGCGAGAAGAGCGATCTCGCCACCGCCACCGTCGGATTCTCCCAGTCCGAGAAGGAGGCCAACCCCTTCCGGATCGCCGAGACCGCCTCCATCAAGGCCGAGGCGGAGAAGCGGGGCGTCAAGCTGCTCACCGCCAACGCGCAGAGCCAGTTCTCCAAGCAGATCAGCGATGTGCAGGACCTGATCGCCAAGGGCGCCGATCTGCTGGTGATCGCCCCGCTCAACTCGGACGGCTGGGGCCCGGTGCTGCGCGCCGCGGCCGCGAAGAACATCCCGATCGTGACCGTCGACCGGAAGATCAACGCGACGCCGTGCGAGGACTATGTGAGCTTCATCGGCTCGGACTTCATCGAGCAGGGCGAGCGGGCGGCGGACCGGATGATCGAGGCGACGGGCGGCAAGGGCGAGGTCGCCATTCTGCTGGGCGCCGCCGGGAACAATGTCACCACCGAGCGCACCAAGGGGTTCAAGGACCGGATCGCGGCCGAGGCCCCGGGCCTCAAGGTGGTGTTCGAGCAGACCGGCGAGTTCGCCCGCGAGAAGGGCCAGCAGGTCACCGAGCAGCTCATCCAGTCCAACCCGGACATCACCGGGATCTACGCCGAGAACGACGAGATGGGCCTCGGCGCGGTCAACGCCCTGAAGGGCGCGGGCAAGAAGCCCGGGGACGTCAAGATCGTGACGGTGGACGGGACGCGCAACGCGGTGCGGGGCATCGTCGACGGCTGGATCTCCGGGGTCATCGAGTCCAACCCGCGCTTCGGACCGCTCGCCTTCCAGACCCTCGACGCCTTCACCAAGGGCGAGGAGGTCGCCCAGGACATCGTCATCCAGGACAGCGCGTACACCGAGGAGAACGCCGAGTCCGGTCTGAACAAGGCCTACTGACATGCTGTCGGTGACCGGTCTGACCAAGACCTTTCCGGGCGCCCGGGCCCTGGACGGGGTGGACCTCTCCGTCGGGCCCGGCGAGGTCCACGCGCTGATCGGGGAGAACGGCGCCGGCAAGTCCACCCTGATCAAGCTGCTCACCGGGGTGTACCGGCCGGACTCGGGCGAGATCGTGTTCCAGGGCAGGCAGGTACGGTTCGCCACCCCGCTGGAGGCCCAGCACGCCGGGATCTCCACGATCTACCAGGAGGTCAATCTCGTCCCGCTGATGAGCGTGGCGCGCAATCTCTTCCTCGGGCGCGAGCCCCGGGGCCGGCTCGGGCTGATCGACTTCGGCCGGATGCACCGGGAGGCGGACGAGGCGCTGCGCGCGCTGGGCCTGCGGGTCGATGTACGAAGGCCCTTGCGTTCGCTCGGAGTCGGCGCCCAGCAGATGGTGGCACTGGCGCGGGCCATGGCGGCGGACGCGCGGCTGGTGGTGATGGACGAACCGACCTCCTCACTCGAACCGCGTGAGGTCCGGACCCTGTTCGGGGTGATCAGGGCGCTCAAGGAGCGCGGGATCGCGGTGATCTATGTCAGCCACCGGCTCGACGAGCTGTACGAGGTCTGCGACACGGTCACCGTGCTGCGCGACGGCAAGCGGGTGCACACCGGACTCCTCGCGGATCTCGACCGGCTGAGCCTGGTGTCGCTGATGCTGGGCCGCGAGCTGGGTGAGGCGCGCGCCGCGACCACCGAGGCGCGCGCGACCGGAGGTGAACCGGTGCTCGAAGCAAGGGATCTGACGGTACGTCACTCCCTGCACGGGGTGTCGCTGGCGGTGCGGCCCGGCGAGGTGGTGGGGCTCGGCGGGCTGCTCGGCTCCGGCCGCAGCGAGACCGCCCGGGCCATCGCCGGGGCGCTGCCGCCCGACAGCGGGCAGGTGCTGGTGGCGGGACTTCCCGTACGGACCGGCTCCACGCCCGCCGCGATCAGGGCGGGCATCAGCATGCTGCCCGAGGACCGCAAGGCCGAGGGCATCGTGCCCGGGCTCTCCGTACGGGAGAACATCGCCCTGGCCGCGCTGCCGGGACTGGCCCGCTTCGGCCTGGTCGACGACGCCAGGGTCGACCGGGTCGTGGACACCTTTGTGAAACGGCTGCGGATCAAGACCGCCGGGACGCACCAGAAGGTGGGCGAGCTGTCCGGGGGCAATCAGCAGAAGGTGCTGCTCGCCCGCTGGCTCGCCATGCGGCCCAAGGTGATGCTGCTGGACGAACCCACCCGGGGCATCGATGTCGGCGCGAAGGCCGAGGTGCGGCGGCTGATCGACGAACTCGCGGACGAGGGGCTCGGGGTGGTGCTGATCTCCTCCGACATGGAGGAGCTGATCGAGGGCTCGGACCGGGTCGTGGTCCTCAAGGACGGCGCGGTGGTGGCGGAGCTGACCGGGACCGAGGTGACGGAGGAGCGGCTGCTGCGCGCGATCGCCGCGGAAGACGCCCGGGCCCCGGAGCCGGCCGGAGCGCCGGAGCACGCCGGAGTCCCGCGCGGGGCCGGAGGGGAAGGAACATGACAACTGATCTGGCCGCGCCCAGGCGCGAAACCCTCGACCGCGCAAGGCTTCTGACGTTCCTTCAGGAGTACGGCGTCTATGCCGGCGTGGCCGTCCTGCTGCTGGCCAACGTCCTCTTCACCCCGCACTTCCTCTCCGCCGAGAACTTCCGTACCCAGGCCGTCCAGGTCGCCCCCGTCCTGATCGTGGCGCTCGGCATGGCGCTTGCCATCGGCAGTGAGGGGGTCGATCTGTCGGTCGGCTCGGTGATGGCGCTGTCGACCTCGCTGCTCTCGCTCTATCTCGGCTACGGCCCCTGGGTCGCGCTGATCGTCGCCCTGATCGGCGGGGCCGCGGTCGGTCTGGCCAACGGTTCGCTGATCGCTTTCATCGGGGTGCAGCCCATTGTGGCGACCCTGGCGCTGATGGTCGCGGGCCGCGGGCTCGCGCTCGTACTGCTCCCCCAACTCAAGGACGTCCGGGACCCGGGAATGGCCTCGCTGGGCTCGGGCGATCTGCTCGGCGTCCCGTACCCGGCGCTGATCGCCGCCGCGCTGGCGCTGGCCGTCGCGTTCACCGTACGGCGCACCACTTTCGGCCGGCAGCTCCTCGCGATCGGCGACAGCCGGCCGGCCGCCAAGCTCGCCGGGCTCCCGGTCCGCCGGGTGCTGATCACGGTCTACATCTGCTCGGGCGTGCTCGCCGCAGTGGCGGGGGCACTGGCCACCGCCCGGCTCCAGGCGAGCGATCCGACCTCGCTGGGGACGCTGATGGAGCTGTCCGCGATCACCGCCGTGGTGGTCGGCGGCACCCCGCTGAGCGGCGGGCGGATCAGGATCGGCGGCACGGTGGCGGGCGCCGTACTGATCCAGCTGCTCACGGCCACGCTCATCAAGCACGATCTGCCGCCGTCCTGGACACAGATCGCCCAGGCCGTGGTGATCGTGCTCGCGGTGTACGCGGCTCGGGAACGGGGGAAGCGGTGACCACGGTGGAGACAGGCAACTCCGTCGAGACCGGGGCCGGTTCGGTGCCGATGGCCGAGGAGCCGCTCGGTGCGGGCCGGGCCGAGCGGCTCAGCGCTCTGGCGCAGCGGCACGGCGCGCTCGTCACTCTGATCCTTGTGGCCGTCGCCGCCTCGATCGGCTTCGACACCTTCGCGACCGGCGACAATCTGGAGAACATGGCGGTCTCCTCGGCGTTCCTCGCCGTCGTCGCCCTCGGCATGACCTTTGTGATCATCACCGGCGGTATCGATCTCTCGGTGGGCTCGCTGTTCGCGCTCGGCGGGGTGCTCGCCGCCTGGGGTTCCCGGTACGGCACGGCCGTCGCCCTGCTGCTGCCGCTCGCGGTGTGCGGAGTGATCGGCCTGGTCAACGGGCTGCTGATAGCCCGGGCGCGGCTGGCGCCGTTCATCGTGACGCTGGCCGCGATGCTGCTGGCGCGCGGTGTGCTGCTGTCGGTCACCGACGAGGGGTCGACCACCTATCTGGTGGACGAGACCTCCTTCTTCGCCCGGCTCGGGCAGGACACGCTCCTGGGCATCGGCATCCCGGTGTGGATCACGGTGGCGCTCTTCGTGCTCGGGGCGGTCGCGTTGCGCCGGAGCCGGTTCGGGCAGTACGTGTACGCGGTCGGCGGCAACGAGGACGCGGCGGCCCTGATGGGCGCCCCGGTGGCCCGTACGAAGATCGCCGTCTACACCCTGTCCGGGCTCTGTGCCGGGCTGGCGGGTGCGCTGAACGCGGCCTGGCTGGTCTCCGGGGTGACCATTCTGGGCGCCGGTATGGAGCTGGAGGCGATCTCCGCGGTGGTCATCGGCGGCACCCTGCTGACCGGCGGTTTCGGTTTCATCAGCGGGTCGCTGGTGGGGGTGCTGCTGCTGAAGGTCATCCAGAACGTCATCAACCAGATCGGCTCGCTGGACTCGGCGTACCAACAGGTCGTCAGCGGCGCGTTCCTGGCGGTGGTGGTGATCGCCCAGACCTGGCTGGGCCGGCGGCGCCGGATGCTCTGACCGTACGGGGCACGCCGGCCGTACGACCGGGGGCGCCGCGTCAGGCCGTACGGTCAGAACACCCGCTGCCCCTTGCCCAGCGCGATGATCCCGTTCGGCGAGACGGTGTACAGCTCCCGGTCGCGGACCGGGTTGACACCGATCGTCGCGCCGGGCGGGACATCCACGTTCTTGTCGAGGATCGAGCCGCGCACCACCGCGCCCCGCCCGATCCGTACGTTGTCGTGCAGCACCGAGCCCTGCACCACCGCGCCCTCCGCCACCACCACGCCCGGGGAGAGCACGGACCGGGTGACCTGGCCTCGGATGACACAGCCCGGCCCGACCACCGACTCGCTCGCGATGCCGCCCGACACGAACCGCGCGGGCGGAAGCTGGCCGGGGTGGGTGTAGATGGGCCAGCGGCGGTTGTCGAGCCGGAAGACCGGCTGGTCGGAGATCAGGTCCATGTGCGCGTCGTAGTACGAGTCGAGGGTGCCCACATCGCGCCAGTAGCCGTGCTCGCGGGGCGTCTCCCCCGGCACATGGTTGTCCTGGAAGTCGTAGACCTGGGCCATGCCCCGCTCGGTGAGCATGGGCAGGATCGAACCGCCCATGTCGTGCACCGAGTTCTCGTCCTCGGCGTCCCGGTGCAGCGCGTCGACGAGGACCTTGGTGGTGAAGAGATAGTTGCCCATCGAGGCGAAGACCCGCTCGGGGTCGCCGGGCAGCCCCGGCGGATCGGCCGGCTTCTCCAGGAACCGTTCGACCTGGGTGCCGTCCGTGGCGGGCGTGATGACTCCGAAGGACGAGGCCTCCGCGCGCGGCACCCTGATCCCCGCGACGGTGACGCCCGCGCCGTTCTCGATGTGCTGCTTGAGCATCTGACGCGGATCCATCCGGTACACATGGTCGGCCCCGAACACCGCGATGTAGTCCGGCTGTTCGTCATGGACGAGGTTGAGGGACTGGAGGATCGCGTCGGCGCTGCCCAGATACCAGCGCGGGCCGAGCCGCTGCTGCGCGGGCACGGGGGTCACATAGTTCCCGAGCAGACTGGACATCCGCCAGGTGGTGCTCACATGCCGGTCCAGCGAGTGCGACTTGTACTGCGTCAGTACACAGATCCGCAGGATGTCGCCGTTCACCAGGTTCGACAGCACGAAGTCGACGAGACGGTACGTACCGCCGAAGGTCACCGCCGGCTTGGCCCGGTCCGCGGTGAGCGGCATCAGGCGTTTGCCCTCCCCGCCCGCCAGGACGATCCCGAGTACCGAAGGTCCGCCACGCATCGCCGCTCCCTCTGTTCGGGTTCTGGTCGTCCGGGCACTGTCCGGACTACTTGAGAAGCTCCTCGTACAGCTCGAACGTACGCCGGGCGACCCGGTCCCAGCCGAAGTCGCTCACCGCGCGCTCCCGGCCCGCCGCCCCCATGCGGGCCGCCGACTCGGGCTCGTCGAGCACCCGGTTGAGGGCCTCGGTGAGGCCCGACTCGAAGGCCTCCGGGTGGCGTTCGTCGTACGGTACGAGCAGCCCCGTACCCCCGTCGTCCACCACCTCGGGGATACCGCCGACCGCCGAGGCGACCACTGCGGTGCCGCAGGCCATGGCCTCCAGATTGACGATGCCGAGCGGCTCGTACACCGAGGGGCAGACGAACACCGTGGCGTGGGTGAGGAGCTGGATCACCTCGGGGCGCGGCAGCATCTCCGGGATCCAGTGCACACCGTCCCTGGTCCTGCCCAGCTCCTCGACCAGCTCACGGAACTCCCGGCCGATCTCCGGTGTGTCGGGCGCGCCCGCGCAGAGCACGAGCTGCGCGCCGGGGTCGAGCGCGCGGGCGGCGCGCAGCAGGTGCGGGACGCCCTTCTGGCGGGTGATCCGGCCGACGAAGAGGACGAAGGGGCGCTCGGGGTCGAGTCCGATCCGTTCCAGTACGGCGGTGCCGTGGTCGGGGCGGTAGAGGCGGGTGTCGATGCCGTTGTGGATGACACGCACCCTGGCGGGGTCGAGCGCGGGGTAGCAGGCGAGGATGTCGTCGCGCATGCCCCGGGAGACGGCGACGACGGCGTCCGCGGCCTCGATGGCCGTACGCTCCGCCCAACCGGAGAGGGCGTAACCGCCGCCGAGCTGCTCGGCCTTCCAGGGGCGCAGCGGCTCCAGGGAGTGCGCGGTCACCACATGGGGGATGCCGTGGAGCAGTTTGGCGAGGTGCCCGGCGAGATTCGCGTACCAGGTGTGCGAGTGGACCAGTTCGCAGCCGTCGAGCGCCGCCGCCATGGACAGGTCCACCGAGAAGGTGCGCAGGGCGTCGTTGGCTCCGTCGAGTCCGGGGGCCGCGCGGTGGCGGATCACTCCCTCGTCCCGCGCTTCCCGCGCCGGTGCGGAGTCTTCGCTCCCGGCCCAGCAGTGCACTTCGAGATCGGTCAGGGAGCGCAGTTCGCGGGCGAGGAATTCCACATGGACGCCCGCTCCGCCGTAGACGTCCGGCGGATATTCGCGTGTGAGCAGGCCGACTTTCACGCCATCCCCCGTTCTCGCGTTCCCGCCCGGCGATCGCAGCCCTGACATGGTCACCCGGATTCGGCCCGGGCGGAAGACCGCGGCGGTGGCCGGTCGAAGACACAGTCCCCGCAGAGGGCGCCCGCGGGGCAGCGGTAGTAGAGACAGCAGCTCCGGCGCCGGAAGGATCCGACCGGAAACGCGCCGGCCAGGGAGGTGCCGGTGGTACGGAGGTCCGGGTGGCCGAAAAGCTCCGCTGCCAGGGCTCCGGCGCGCTCCGCCACCTCGGGCCGGCCGTTCCGCCCGCCCCAGCGGCTCAGCTCCCGGACGGCTCCGGCGAGCGCGGAACCGGCATTGCCCCACAGCAGCCGCGGCGAGATCCGCCCGTCGCGCCGCAGGGCACCGGCGAGCGGGACGAGATGGCCGTACTGCACGGCCTCGCACACGCTCGCGGCGGTGGCGGGCAGGGTCCGGAGCCGGGCGGGGTCCCCGGTGAGGACCAGATCGTCGGGCGAGGTGAGGTCCGGGTCCCAGAGCAGCTCGCGCGGGTCCAGGTCGGGGACGGCATCTGCCAGTACGGCGCTACCCAGCGCGACCGACCAGAGCCGGGCGGCGAGCCCGAGCTGCGCTATCGAGGCGGCGATCCGGCGCTCGGGGGCGCGCAGCCGGGCCGCGACCGTGTCCACCCGGGCCGTCAGCGGGCGGTGGTCGCCCTCGTACACCGAGGCGAGCGGGACATGCGCGGGACCGGGCGCACCGGTCCGCAGGGCGAAGAAGCCGCCGACGGAGCCGACAAGGGCGAAGTCCGGTCGGCCCGGACGTGTGTGCTCGGCCCGGTCCCGGTGCTGCTGATCCACTCTGTCCCCCCATCGATCACCATCCGTGACATTACCTCTATGGGAGGACATCCCTCTCCACCTCGTACTACGACAGCAGTACACCGGATTGACCTCTTCAGGACGACGCCGAAAACAGCCGGAAGAGAGATCGTGGGCGCATGAGTGCCCTCGCGCTGTCCGTACTGCTGTCCCTGGTCTCCGCCCTCGCGTACGCGATCGGCGCGATCCTCCAGGAGCGCGTCGCGGCACACACCCCCGACCGCCCGTACGCGCCCCTGCACCACGGGGTGTGGTGGGCGGCCGTCGCACTGAACGGTCTGGGCGGGGTGCTCCATGTAGCGGCGCTGGCGTACGGGCCGCTCAGCCTGGTCCAGCCGCTGGGCGCGCTCACCATCGTCTTCGCGCTGCCGCTGGCCGCGCTCTTCGTGGGCCGCAGGGCCGGGCGCACCGCCTGGCGCGGCGCGCTCATGGCGACCGCCGGTCTGGTGGGGCTGCTCGCCCTGACCTCGGGCAGCGACTCCCAGTCGCTGGACGGCCCGCACCGGCTCGCCCTGGCCGCGGCCACGCTCGGCGCGGTGGCGGTGCTGTTCCTGGCCGCGCAGTGGGTGCGGCGGCCGGCGGTACGGAGTGTGCTGCTGGCGGCCGCGGCGAGTGTGGCGTTCGGGATCTCCTCGGTCTTCACCAAGACCGTCACGGTGGACTGGGCCTCGGACACCGCGGCCGTGCAGGTGCCGAGCCTGCTGCTGATCGCGGTCCTCGGGGCCGGCGGGCTGCTGCTGTCCCAGGCGTCCTACCGGGGTGCCGGGCTGGCCGCCCCGCTGGCCACGGTGACCGTCGTCAATCCGGTGGTGGCGGCGGCCGTTGGGCTGACGCTCTTCGGCGAGGAGTTCCGCTACGGCTTCCTCGGTACGGGGCTGGCGCTGGGCTTCGGCGCGGTGGCGGCGGGCGGACTGGTGCTGCTCACGATGGAGCGGCCCGAAGCGTCCTCGACGGGCGGCCCGGAAGCTCCGGCGGGTCATGCCGCGGTGCCCGGTCCCGCCGGGGCCCCGGACGATGCCGTGGCCCCGGCCCTGGAAGGTGCCTCAGAGGCGGATGCCCGCGGCCCGCAGGTAAGCCAGCGGGTCGATGTCGGAGCCGTAGTCCGGCCCCGTACGCATCTCGAAATGGAGATGCGGCCCCGTACTGTTACCGGTCGACCCTGACCTGGCGATCCGCTGGCCGCCGCTGACCTGCTGGCCCTCGCGCACATTGAGCGCGGAGAGATGCGCGTACTGGCTGTACTTGCCGTCGGCGTGCCGGATCACGACCTGGTAGCCGTACGAGCCCGCCCAGCCGGCCGAGACCACATGCCCGGCGGCGACGGCCTTGACCGAAGTGCCGGTGGGGACCGGGAAGTCGACGCCCGTGTGATAGCCGCTGGCCCAGGAGCCGGGCTGGCCGTACCGGGTGCCGGTGGAGGCGGAGACCGGGGCCGTGACCGCGCCCGAGGAGGGCTTCTCGGCCCGGGCGGGCGCCTTGACCTGCTGCGGCTTGGGCTTCGGCTTGGCCGCCTGCTGCTGGGGCTTGGGCTTCGCGGCCTGCTCGGTCTTCTTCTCCGTCTGCTTCGGCTTGGCGGCCTGCTGCGGCTTGTCCTGCTTCTTCTCCTGGACGGCCTGCTTGGGCTTCTCGGCCGGTACGGGCTTGGCCGTGTCCTTGGGCGGTGCGGTGGTGGCGCTGCCCTTCGGGGGCGCGAGGACATGAAGGACGAGCTTCTGGCCGGGGAAGATCAGATCGGGGTCGCTGCCGATGAGCCGGCGGTTCTCCTCGTACAGCCGCTGCCAGCCGCCCTTGACGGACTCCTCGACGGCGATCGCGGAGAGCGAGTCACCGCGCGCGACGGTGTAACCCTCGCGCTGTGTCGGGACGGTGGTGGGGGACGCCTTCTTGGGCCGGCTCTGCTCGGTCTTCGTGCTCTGTCCGGCCTTCGCCTGGACCGGGCCGCTGGTCCGCTCGCTCGCGGCCTTCGGCGTGTTACCGCCGTCACGGGCGCGGTCCGGGGCGATGTCCGGCGAGTCGCCGCCGCGGGTCAGGCCCGCGCCGGGCGAGCAGGAGGGCCAGGCTCCGGGGCCCTGCCCCTTGAGCACCTTCTCGGCTATCGCGATCTGCTGGTCCTTGGTGGCGAGATCGGCGCGCGGGGCGTACCGCTCGCCGCCGTACGCCTCCCAGGTGGACTGGCTGAACTGGAGCCCGCCGTAATAGCCGTTACCGGTGTTGATCTGCCAGTTGTTGGTCGACTCGCACGCGGCGACCTTCTCCCAGACGTCGACCGACGCCCCGTGCGCGGACCCCGCCGCTATGAACGGCAGTGCCATCCCCGCGCCGCCCGCCGTGACGGTCAGCGACGCACGGTTGATACGACTCGGCTGGTACCTGCGGTGCCGACCGGTTGCGGCCATGACTGGGCTCCCCCACTGGCTGTAGGACACGTCGCAAGCGGACAACTTACGGGCTGGGCACGGACCGTGACAAGACCTCAACTACCGGCGACCGGCGCCCGGTTCCCCGGAATCGGGGCCATCACCGCGCTCACCAGCGAAGACCACGGAGAGCGCTCTCCGCTGCTGCTATAAATAGGTGCATGACGGAAGACCCGAGACCGGCCGGAGCGCCCACCCTGGAGGATGTGGCGCGAGCCGCCGGTGTGTCGCGCGCGACGGTCTCGCGGGTCGTCAACGGTGTCCGGAATGTCGACCCGGTGATACAGGAGTCCGTACGGCAGGCGGTGGCCGCGACCGGCTACACGCCCAACCGCGCGGCGCGCTCCCTGGTCACCCGGCGCGCGGACGCGATCGCGCTGGTGGTCTCGGGGGCGGGGGACGACTCGTCCGACGGCTCGGCGACCACTCCGGCCGTCACCGCCCCGGGCTCGGCGGAGGGCGACGGGGACGCCGAGGCGGACAGCGCCAACAACTCCTTCACGGCCGGGGTCTTCGCCGACCCGTTCTTCGGCCGGGTGGTGACAGGAGTCGTCAACTATCTGCGGCCGCGCGGAATGTATCCGGTCCTGATGTTCGCCGAGACCTCCCGCTCCCGCGACGAGGTCGTCTCATACCTCCGGCAGGGCAGCGCGGACGGCGCGCTCGTCGTGTCGACGCATGCCGAGGATCCGCTGCCGGAGCTGATCACGGACGCGGGGCTGCCCGCCGTGCTGTACGCGCGGCCCGCGCGGCCCGCCCGTATCAGCTACGTCGATCTCGCCCACCAGGACGGCGCGCGGCTGGCGGCCGAGCATCTGCTGGCGCGCGGCTGCCGGCGCATCGCCACCATCACCGGGCCGCTGGACGTACCAGCGTGCCAGGACCGGCTCGCGGGCTTCCGGGACACGATGGCGCGGCACGGCCATCCGTACATCCCCATCGCCGAGGGACGGTTCACCCAGGAGACCGGCGAGAGCGCGATGGAGCGGCTGCTCGCCGAACACCCGGATCTGGACGGGGTGTTCGCGGCGAACGATCTGATGGCGGTGGGCGCGTGCCATGTGCTGCGCGAGCACGGCAGACGGGTGCCGGAGGATGTCGCGGTGGTCGGCTTCGACGACAGCAGCGCGGCGCTGGCGTGCCGGCCGCCGCTGACGACGATCCGGCAGCCGGTGGAGGAGATGGCGGCGGAGATGGCCCGCCTGCTGCTGGACCGCCTGTCCGGCTCGGACCGCGCGGTCACCTCGGTGATCTTCGAACCGTCCCTGGTGGTACGGGACTCGGCCTGACGGGTACGGTCCGGCGGGCGCGGCGGGCGCGGAAAGCCGCCGCCAGGGGCAGCACCGGGGCCGTCCGGCGGCGCCGTGGCCGCGAAGCGTCACCGGACCCCCCGGTTCCGCGGTCCCGGCGGACGGGACGAGCGGGGCCGTCCGGTCGGCGCCCGGGCCGCGAGCATCCCGTACGTCCCCGTCTCACCCGGGAGTGCCGCCCGTCGGCGTCGACGCGCGGCGCCAGCGGCGCTGGGCCGAGACTCCGCCCGGGTCCGGTTCCGCGGCCGGGCCCGGGACGCGGGGGCGGCTGCCGCCGCGGGCCAGGAACGCCGCGAGCGGCAGTGTCGCCGCGCCCACCGTGACCGCGTCCGGGCCGAGCCGCCCCAGCTCGATCGTGGTGCGGGCCGCCGCGTGCGTCAGCGCGTACGCCTCCGCGTGCCGCCGGATCGCTGGCAGCAGATGCGGCCCGATCAGCAGCCCCGCCCATCCGCCGAGCAGGATGCGGTCGGGCAGGAAGAGGTTGGTCAGATCGGCGACGGCCGCCCCCAGACACTCCGCGGTGTCGTCGAGCAGGGACACCGCCACCGGGTCGGGCGCGGGCCCGTCGGGGCCAGGGAAGGCCGCTTCGAGCAGCGCGGCCAGCGCGGTCTCGTCGTCCGCGTCGTCCGGGAGCGGCCCGCCCGCCTCGTACCAGCGCTCGCGCATCGCCTCCGCCCCGGCGTACGCCTCCAGACAGCCGATGGAGCCGCAGCGGCAGCGGCGGCCCCGCATGTGCACAGTGGTGTGGCCCCATTCGAGCGCGCTGCCCCGGCCGCTCTCCTCGACCAGCGCGCCGCCGTGGATGACGCTTGCGCCGACACCGGAGCCGATGAGCGCGATCGCGGCCGTACCGGCGCCCCGGCCGCCGCCGAACCACATCTCGGCCTGGCCGAGGGTCTTGGCTCCGTTGTCGATGAACAGCGGCACTTCGGACGGTACGTCGAGGACCTCGCGCAGCAGCCGCTCGAAGGGCACCGCGGTCCAGCCGATGGTCTGCCCGTGCACCACGGCCCCGTCCCGGCCGCCGCGCTCGATGATCCCGGGGACCCCGATGCCGATGCCGAGGAGCTGCCCGGAGTCGGCGCCCGCGTCGCGCAGTACGTCGGCGACGCCGGTACGGACATGGGAGACGATGCGTTCGACATCGTAACCGTGCTGGGCCAGCAGCCGGTCGGTGCGGGCCAGTTCCGTGAGGGACAGGTCGAACAGCTCGACCCGGACCCGGGTCTCGCCGATGTCGATGCCGATGAGCAGTCCGCCGCCGGGGGCGACGCGCAGCAGCGTACGGGGTCTGCCGCCGTCCGAGTCGACCACTCCGGCCTCCTCCAGAAGGCCCTCGGCGGCGAGTTCGGCAACGACGTTGCTGATAGAGCCTGAACTCAGCCCGGTGGCGGAACCGAGTTCCTGGCGGCTGAGCGGACCGTCGAAATACAACCGTTGTACAACCCTGGCACGGTTGTCCCTTCGCAGGTCACGCACCGTCCGTCTGCCGCGCTCTCCCATGGTGCTCCTTCCGTGGACGCAACATACCCCGGTCACAAACCTTGACGCGACCTTCCCTCACCTCTTAAATCACGTCATAAATTAAGTCATGGAGGCCGTTCGACTCTCGAACGCTGCCACCCCCGGAAAGGGGCCATCCCACATGCGCACCATCAGAGCCGCAGCAGCAGTCGCCATCGTCAGCGCCCTCACGGCCGTCACCGGCTGCGGCGGCGGTTCCTCCAGTGACGGCGGAAGTAACGAATCGCCCAAAACCCTGACATACTGGGCATCCAACCAGGGGCCCAACATCGAGGCGGACAAGAAGATACTCACGCCCGAACTGAAGAAGTTCGAGCAGCAGACCGGGATCAAGGTCAAGCTCGAAGTCATCCCCTGGTCCGATCTGCTCAACCGGATCCTCGCCGCCACCGCCTCGGGTCAGGGCCCCGACGTGCTGAACATCGGCAACACCTGGTCGGCCTCGCTGCAGGCCACGGGCGCGCTGCTGCCGTGGGACCAGAAGAACTTCGACGCGATCGGCGGCCGGGACCGCTTCGTCGAGTCGGCGGTCGCCTCGGCCGGTGCGGAGGGTCAGGACCCCGCCGCCGTGCCGCTGTACTCGCTGGCGTACGCGCTCTACTACAACAAGAAGATGTTCGCCGACGCCGGCATCACCCAGCCGCCCGCCACCTGGGACCAGTTGGTCGCGGACGGCAAGAAGATCTCCAAGGACGGCAAGTGGGCGCTGGGCGCGGAGGGCGGCAACAACTCCAACAACATCCACCAGGTCTTTGCCCTCGGTAAGCAGCACGGCGTCGACTTCTTCGACAAGGAGGGCAAGCCGACCTTCACCTCCGACGGCGCGGTCGCCGCTGTGAAGCAGTACATCGACTTCATGGCCAAGGACAAGATCATCGCTCCGGGCAACGCGGAGTACGCCCAGAACCAGTCCCTCCAGGACTTCTCCAAGGGCAAGACCGCCATGGTGCTGTGGCAGGCCGCGGCCTCGACCTTCGCCTCGCAGGGCATGAAGCCCGAGGACTGGGGCGTCGCCCCCGTTCCGGTCCAGTCCGGCGCCCCGGGCTCCGGCACCCAGACCAACTCCATGGTCGCGGGCATCAACATCGCGGTGTTCAAGAACACCAAGAACGTCGACGGCGCCAAGAAGTTCGTGAAGTTCATGACGAGCGACGACGAGCAGAAGCTGCTCAACAAGACCTTCGGCGCGATCCCGCCCGTAAAGGCCGCGCAGTCCGACGCCGCGTTCGCCGCGCCCGACCTGAAGGTCCTCCGCGACACGCTCTCCACCAGCGCCGCCCCGCTCCCCCAGGTCGCGAACGAGTCGCAGTTCGAGACGACCGTCGGTGCGGCCGTCAAGGGCCTGTGGGCCGACGCGGCGGCCGGCAAGCCGGTGACCACCGAATCCGTCAAGGCGGCCCTGACCAAGGCCCAGCAGCAGATGGCGCAGTGAGGCTCTTCCCATGACCGCCACCGTGACACCCAGCAGTGGGCACAAGGCGGGCAATCCGGAGAAGACGGACAAAGGGGGTGCGCGCGGACGCCGTCCGCTGCGCATCCCCGACCGGATCCGTCAGGGCGGTCTGCCCTATCTCCTGCTGCTGCCCGCGGTAGTGCTCGAACTGCTCATCCACATCATCCCGATGGTGATCGGGATCTGGGTGAGCTTCCGGCAGCTCACCCAGTTCTTCATCCGGAACTGGGGCAATTCGCCCTCCGCCGGTTTCGACAACTACAAGATCGCCATCGATTTCGACGCCCCCATCGGGCAGGCGCTGCTCCACTCGTTCCTGGTGACCTGCGCCTTCACCGTGCTCTCCGTCGGACTGTCCTGGCTCTTCGGGGTGACGGCGGCGATCATGCTCCAGGAGAACTTCCGCGGCCGGAACGTACTGCGCACGATCTTCCTGGTGCCGTACGCCCTGCCCGTCTACGCGGCGGTCATCACCTGGGCGTTCATGTTCCAGCACGACAACGGCATCATCAATCACGTCCTGCACGACCAGCTCGGCCTCACCGACAAACCGTCGTTCTGGCTGATCGGCAACAACAGCTTCATCGCGCTGGTCGTCGTCTCGCTCTGGAAGTCCTGGCCCTTCGCGTTCCTGATGCTGATGGCCGCGCTCCAGAACATCCCGCGCGATCTGTACGAGGCCGCCTCCATCGACGGGGCGGGCATCTGGCAGCAGATCCGCAAGATCACCCTGCCGTCGCTGCGCCCGGTCAACCAGGTGCTGGTGCTCGTCCTGTTCCTCTGGACGTTCAACGACTTCAACACGCCCTATGTGCTGTTCGGCAAGTCGGCACCGGAAGCGGCGGATCTGATCTCGATCCATATCTACCAGTCGTCCTTCGTCACCTGGAACTTCGGTTCCGGCTCCGCGATGTCCGTACTGCTGCTGCTCTTCCTGCTGGTCGTCACGGCGGTCTATCTGCTCCTCACCTCACGGGGAAGGAAGGGCTCGAATGGCTAGGCCCAGGTCTCCCATCGCACCGCCGCAGTCGTTCGTCTGGACGCGCCGCGTCGTACTGACGCTGCTGGCGGCCTTCGCGCTGCTGCCCGTCTATGTGATGGTCAGCAGCTCGCTCAAGCCGCTGGAAGATGTGTCGGGCACCTTCGAGTGGTTCCCGGCGAACTTCACGATCCGTCCGTACATCGACATCTGGTCGACCGTTCCGCTGGCCAAGTACTTCGTCAACTCGCTGATCGTGGCGGGTTCGGCGACCGTGCTCTCGGTGGTGATCGCGGTGTTCGCGGCGTACGCGGTGAGCCGCTACCGGTTCCGCGGCAAGCGGGTCTTCACCGTCACGGTGCTGTCCACCCAGATGTTCCCCGGCATTCTCTTCCTGCTCCCGCTGTTCCTGATCTTCGTGAACATCGGGAACACCACGGGCGTCGAGCTGTACGGCTCGCGCGGCGGCCTGATCCTCACCTATCTGACGTTCTCGCTGCCGTTCTCCATCTGGATGCTGATCGGGTACTTCGACTCGATCCCCAGGGAGCTGGACGAGGCCGCCATGGTGGACGGCTGCGGGCCCATCCGGGCGCTGTTCCGCGTCGTGGTGCCCGCCGCGGTGCCCGGCATCGTCGCCGTCGCCGTCTACGCGTTCATGACGGCCTGGGGCGAGGTCCTCTTCGCCTCGGTCATGACCAACGACACCACCAGGACCCTGGCCGTCGGCCTCCAGGGGTACGCCACTCAGAACGACGTCTACTGGAACCAGATCATGGCCGCCTCGCTGGTCGTCAGCGTGCCCGTGGTCGTCGGGTTCCTTCTCCTCCAGCGCTATCTCGTCGCCGGCCTCACCGCGGGCGCCGTCAAGTGACCACTTCAGAAAGGCAGTCCGTGAACGACCTCAACGCCCTTCCGGCCGATTTCACCTGGGGCGTCGCCACCGCCGCGTACCAGATCGAGGGAGCCGTGGCCGAGGACGGCCGCACCCCCTCGATCTGGGACACGTTCTCGCACACGCCCGGCACCATCGACAACGGGGACACCGGCGATGTGGCCTGCGACCACTACCACCGGGTGCCCGAGGACATCGGGCTGATGAAGCAGCTCGGCGTGGACGCGTACCGGTTCTCGATCGCCTGGCCGCGGATCGTGCCCGGCGGCGACGGACCGGTGAACGAGAAGGGACTCGCCTTCTACGACCGGCTGGTGGACGGGCTGCTGGAGGCGGGCATCACCCCGTTCGCCACGCTCTACCACTGGGACCTGCCGCAGATCCTCCAGGACCGCGGCGGCTGGCCCTCGCGCGACACCGCCGAGCACTTCGCCGCGTACGCCTCGGCCGTCGCCGAGCGGCTCGGTGACCGGGTGAAGGACTGGGCGACCCTCAACGAGCCGCTCTGCTCGTCCTGGATCGGCCACCTCGAAGGCTCGATGGCTCCCGGGCTGAAGGACCTCACGGCCGCGGTGCGCGCCTCGTACCATCTGCACCTCGGGCACGGTCTCGCCGTGCAGGCGATCCGCGCGGCCTCCTCGGACGCCCGGGTCGGCATCGTCAACAACCTCAGCCCGATCGAGCCGGCGAGCGACAGCGACGCGGACCGCGCGGCGGCCGTTCGCGCCGACGGGCACACCAACCGCTGGTGGCTGGACCCGATCCACGGCCGCGGCTACCCGCAGGACATGCTCGACGTGTACGGAGTGGACCTGCCGCAGCGCCCCGGCGACCTGGAGACCATCGCGACGCCGCTGGACTGGCTGGGACTGAACTACTACTTCCGCCAGATCGTCCAGGACGACCCGACCGGGCCCGCCCCCTTCGCGCGCCAGGTCGACGTGGAGGGCGCCCGCCACACCCACATGGGCTGGGAGGTGCACGCCGACGGTCTGGAGCAGCTTCTGCTGCGCCTGAAGGACGAGTACGGCGCGCGCCGTATCTTCGTCACCGAGAACGGCTCGGCCTTCCCCGACACCATACGGGCGGACGGCACCGTCGACGACCCGGAGCGCTCCCTCTATCTGGACGAGCATCTCGCGGCCTGCGCGCGGGCGGTGGAGAAGGGCGCGCCGCTCGCCGGCTACTTCGCCTGGTCGCTGATGGACAACTTCGAGTGGGCGTACGGCTACGACAAGCGGTTCGGTCTGGTCCACGTGGACTACGAGACGCAGCGCCGCACCATCAAGGGCAGCGGCCACCACTACGCGGACATCATCCGCGCGGCCAACGGCGGGACCGGCGGGGCCGCCTGACGCACTCTCACACGCCGTGAACGGCCGGGGCCACCGTCCTGGGGAGGTCGGACGGTGGCCCCGGCCGCGGCGGGTACGCTCAACCGCTCAGATACTGGCGGGTATCGAGGGTTCCGTACCGGTCTGGGCACAGACCGAGGCGGCCACTTGCGAGGCAAAGCCCAGCATCCGTGTCACCTGGTCGCGCGAGAGCGCGTCGGCGCCCCCGTCGCGGTGAGCGCCGGTCGTGGTCAGCCAGTTGAGAACGCCCGACATGAAGGCGTCGCCCGCGCCGATGGTGTTGACCACCTCGACCGGCACCGCCGGTACGGACACCGGCTCGGCGGATCCGGCGTAGCCCGTACTGCCCCTGGCGCCTCTGGTGAGCACCACCAGTCGGCCCTCCCCCGCCAGCCGCCGGCAGGTCTCGTCGGGGTCCGCGCCGGGCCAGAGCCGTGCCACGTCCTCGTCACTGGCCTTGATCACCTGCGCCAGTCCGCACAGTTCGCGCAGCCGCCGCCCGCCCGCCTCCGGGTCGATCGTCCGGTCCTCGCGCACATTGGGGTCCACCACCAGCAGGGTGTGCCCGGCGGCGGCGCGCGCGGTGGACGCGACGGCCTCGGCGGCCGGTTCGACGACCGCCGCGACCCCGCCCGCGTACACCGCCGCGAAGCGCTCCACCTCGCCCGCGTGGTCCGGCAGCCGGAACGTCGCCGTGTCCTGGAGGTGGAAGTGGTAGCTGGTGCCGTCCGGACCCGGGTCGGCGACCGCGAGCGTGGTGGGCAGCTCCGAGCGCGCGCACAGGCCGAGTTCGGTACCGGCCGAGACCAGCCGCTCCTCGATCATCCGCGCGAAGCCGTCGCCGCCGAGCGCGCCCGCGAACCAGCTCGGCGTACCGAGCCTGGCCAGTCCGGCCGCGACATTGGCGGGTGCCCCGCCCGGTTCGGCGTGGTACGTCCGCGGCTCCCCCGGTGCCGGTACGAGGTCGATGAGCGCCTCCCCCATCACCAGGACGGCGCCCGGCCGCACGGCGGCTCCGCTCACGGCTCGACCACGATCTTGCGCCCGATGCCCGCCTTGAACCGCTCGATCGCCTGCGGGTACTCCTCCAGCGGCAGCCGGTCGCTGATGAAGACCGCGGGGTCGAGCACCCCGGCGGCGAACAGCGCGGCGGCCCGCTCGTAGCTGTGCAGCACCGCCATGGAGCCGGTGATGGTGATCTCCTGGTTGTAGATGCGGTACGGCTCGATGACCGCCTTCGTCGCGTAGTCGGAGACACCGAACTGGAGGAAGGTGCCGCCCTTGGCGACCCGGCCGATCCCGTCCTGGATGGCCGCGGCGTTGCCGGTGGCGTCGATGACGACGTCCCAGCCGCGCGGCCGGTCGAACTCGTCGGCCGAGGCGGCGGAGCGCGAGCAGCCCAGCTTGGCGGCGGTCGCCAGCCGGTCCGGGTTGATGTCCAGGACGTCCACGGCGGCGGCGCCGGTCCGCTTGGCGAGTTCCAGCATCATCAGACCCATGGTGCCGGAGCCGTAGATCAGCACCTCGGCGCCGAGGGTGGAGCTGAGCACGTCATAACCGCGGACCGCGCAGGACAGCGGCTCGATCAGCGCCGCGTCCCGTACGTCGATGTGGTCGGGCAGCTTGACGCAGTTGGCCACCGGCGCGACCGCGAACTCGGCGGCGCCGCCCGGCTTGCTGACCCCGATCGCGTTCCACCGGTCGCACAGGTTTCCCCGTCCGGCGCGGCAGTAGCGGCACTCGTGGCAGTAGAGCGAAGGGTCGACGGCGACCTTGTCGCCGACGGCCAGTTCAGTGACGTCGGAGCCGATCTCCACGATCTCGCCCGCGAACTCGTGGCCGGGCACGATCGGCAGGGTGGGCGCGAACTCACCCTGGAGAATGTGCAGATCGGTGCCGCAGAGGCCGCACGACGCGACGGACACGACCACGTCCCGGGGGCCCGGGGCGGGGTCGGGCACCGTCGTGACGGAGACCTTGCCGACGGCTTCGACGATCGCTGCCCTCATTACTTAACAGCTCCAAGAGAAAGGCCCTGGACCAGCTTGTCCTGGGCGGCGAAACCGGCGGCGAGCACCGGAAGGGAGACGACGACGGACGCCGCGCAGAGCTGGGCGAGGAAGAGGCCCTGGCTGGTGACGAAGCCCGTCAGGAAAACAGGTGCGGTCTGGGCCGTCACCCCGGTGAGCACCCGGGCGAAGAGCAGCTCGTTCCAACTGAAGATGAAGCAGATCAGCGCGGTGGCCGCGATGCCCGGCGCGGCGACCGGGGCCACCACCCGCGCCAGTACGGTCGGCAGCCGGGCGCCGTCCACCTGTGCGGCCTCGATGATGGAGACCGGCACGTCCGCGAGGAAGGACTGCATCATCCACACCGCGATGGGCAGATTCATCGAGGTGTAGAGGATGACGAGCAGCCAGATGTTGTCGAGCATCCCGGTGTTCTTCGCGAAGAGGTACACCGGCAGCAGTCCGGCGACGACCGGCAGCATCTTCGTGGAGAGGAAGAAGAACATCACGTCCGTCCACTTCTCCACCCGCTTGATGGAGAGCGCGTACGCCGCGGGCAGTGCCAGGACGAGCACGAACACCGTGGAGAACAGGGACGCGGTCAGCGAGTTGATCAGCGGCGGCCAGGGGCTCGCGCCGCCGTCGGCGCCGAAGAAGACCCGGTAGCTGTCGAGGGTCAGTCCGGCGGCGAAGGACGGCGGGTTGGTCGCCGCGTCCGCCTCCGAGTGGAAGGAGGTGAGCAGCATCCACAGCGCCGGCAGACAGAAGACGATCCCGACGATCCAGGCCAGCAGCCCGAGCCCGGCGGAGCGCCGCCTGGCCCGCCGGGCGGCGGGTGCGTACGGATCGATCCTGGGCCGGGCGACCGGTGCGGCGTGCGGGGCGGAGAGTGCGCTCATGCGCGGTTCGCCTCCTCACTGAAGAGGGACGAGACCACACGCAGGGCGAAGGTCGCGATCACGATCGTGCCGATGACCACGACGACTCCGGCGGCGGAGGCCAGTCCGTACTCGTGAGCCTGGTAGAAGGTCTGGTAGATGGTGTACGGGAGGTTCGCGGTGCCGAGCCCGCCCGAGGTGAGGGTGAAGACCGCGTCGAAGTTCTGCACGATGTAGATCGAGCCGAGCAGCACGCCCAGCTCCAGATAGCGGCGCAGATGCGGCAGTGTGAGATAGCGGAACGTCTGCCAGGTGGTGGCGCCGTCGAGCTTGGCGGCCTCGATGATCTCGGCGGGCCTGCTCTGGAGTCCGGCGAGCAGGATGAGCATCATGAACGGCGTCCACTGCCAGACGAGGGCCGCCTCGACCGCGATCAGCGGCATGTCGGAGATCCAGTCCGGCTGGGCCGGGCTGGAGACCCCGAAGAGTCCGGTGAACCAGGCCCAGGCCCCGTTGAACAGGCCGTACTCGGGGTTGTAGAGCGCGTGCTTCCACAGCAGCGCCGCCGAGACCGGGACCAGCAGGAACGGGGTGATCAGCAGCGTACGGACAAAGCCGCGGCCGAAGAATTTACGGTCCAGCAGCAGGGCCAGCAGCAGCCCGAGGATCACACTGACGATCACAACGCTCGCGGTGAGCAGGACCGTGGTGAACACCGATTCGCGCAGGCTCTCGTCGGAGAACACCGAGCCGTAGTTGGAGAGTCCGGCGAAGCCGCGCTCGTCGGGGGCCAGCGAGTTCCAGTCGAAGAGCGAGATCACCAGGGTCGCCACGAACGGCAACTGGGTGACCGCGACCAGGAAGATCAGTGCGGGCAGCAGCGGGGCCCGGGTGGCCCAGGCGCGGGCCCGGCCGGCGGCCCCCCGGCCGGCGCGCCGGGGCGCTCCGGGGCGCGACGCGCCGGCCGGGGAGAGGGGGGCAGTACCGAGGGAGGTGCTCACTGCTGCTCCTTGCCTACCTTCTCGGCGAGAGCCTGCGAGGTCTTCAGCGCGTCGGCGACCGACTTCTTGCCGGCGATGGCGGCGCTGATCTCCTGGGAGACCTTGGTGCCCAGGTCGGTGAACTCGGGGATGTCGACGAACTGGATACCGACGGTCGGCCGCGGCTGGGTGCCCGGGTCACGCGGGTTCGCGCTGGCGATGGCCTGCTTGGTGACCTCGGCGAACGCCGCCGCGTCCTTCAGATAGTCGGGGTTGGCGTAGGTCGAGGCGCGCTTGCCCGCGGGGACGTTGGCCCAGCCGATCTTCTCGCCGACGAGGTTCTCGTACTCCTTGCTGGAGGCCCAGGAGATGAACTTCCAGGCGCTCTCGGTCTTGGTGGAGGCCTTCTGCATGCCCCAGGCCCAGGTGTAGAGCCAGCCGGAGCTCTCGGTCTTGTCGACGGGGGCCGGTACGTAGCCGATCTTGCCCTTGACCGGGGAGTCCTTGGCCTCCAGCGATCCGGCGCCGGCGGTGGCGTCGTACCACATGGCCGAGTTGCCCTGCGTCATGTTGTTGAGGCACTCGGCGTAGCCGGACTGCGGCGCGCCCGCCTGGCCGTGGTTGCGCACCAGGTCGACATAGAAATTGGTGGCCTTGGTGAACTCGGGCGAGGTGAGCTGCGCCTCCCAGTCCTTGGTGAACCAGGTGCCGCCCATGGTGTTGACGACCGTGGTCAGCGGGGCGATGACCTCGCCCCAGCCGGGCAGTCCGCGCAGACAGATGCCCCGCATGTTCTTCTGCGCGCCGTCCACCTTGGCGGCGAGATCGGCGACCTGCGCCCAGGTGGGCTTCGCGGGCATCGTCAGGTTCTTCGCCGCGAAGACGTCCTTGCGGTACATCAGGAAGGACGACTCGCCGTAGAAGGGCTCACCGTAGAGCTTGCCGTCCTCGGCGGTGAGGGACTCCTGGAGCGGCTTGAGTATGTCGGCCTGGTCGAAGGCCTTGTCCTTGGCGGAGTACTCGTCGAGCGAGTGGAGCCAGCCGTTCTTGGCGTAGAAGGGCACCTCGAAATTGCTGATGGTGGCTACGTCGTACTGACCAGCCTGGTTGGAGAAGTCCTGGGTGATCTTGTCGCGGACGTCGTTCTCGGGCAGGACGGTGAAGTTGACCTTGATCCCGGTGTCCTTGGTGAAGTTGTCCGCGGTGAGCTTCTGCAACTCGACCATCTGCGGGTTGTTCACCATCAGCACATTGAGCGTGTCACCGTCCGAGGAGGAGGTGCCGCCCGCGCCGCTGCACCCCGCGAGCAGGGCCATCAGGGCCGCGCTCGCGACCGCGGCTTGGATCCCGCTTCGGCTTCCGCGACGCCGTCGTTGCTGGAGGGGCTGAAGTGGCTGGAGGGGCATGGCGTTCTCTCCTGGGATTGCGGGTTTCGAAAAAATGTGCGGGCAGGACCGGATCAGACCCGGATGACCTGCGGCCCGAGCAGTGAGTACCGCTGGGCCTCGGCCGAGGGCAGCCCCGCGTCCGTGACGATCGACTCGAAGTCACCGACCTCGGCGAAGCGGCAGAAGCTGACCGCGCCGAACTTGGTGTGGATCCCGGCGAAGACCCGTCGCCGGGCGCTCCGCATGGCCTGCGCCTTCACCTCGCTGACCGCGGGGTCGGGGGTGGTGAGACCGTACTCGCGGGATATGCCGTTCGCTCCGACGTACGCCAGGTCGATGACGAACTCGGAGAGCATCCGGGTGGTCCAGTGGTCGACCGTGGCCATGGTGGAGCCCCGGACCCGGCCGCCGAGCAGCAGTACGGCGATCTTCTCGGCGTCCGCGAGCGCGGTCGCCACCGCGAGGGAGGCGGTGACCACCGTCAGCGGGCGGTCCCGGGGCAGCGCCTCGGCCACGAGCTGGGGGGTGAAGCCCTCGTCGACGAAGACCGTCTCGGCGTCTCCGAGGAGATCGGCCGCGGCCACTGCGATCCGTGACTTCTGGGGGACGAGCCGGGTGGTCCGTACGGCGAGGGTGGTCTCGAACCCGGCGCTCTCCACCGGATAGGCGCCGCCGTGGGTGCGCCGTACGAGTCCGTGTTCCTCCAGGGCGTGCAGGTCGCGCCGTACCGTCTCCTTGGCGACCCGGAGTCTCCCCGCCAGCGCGGTGACCTCCACCGACCCGTCTCGTCGGGCGATCTCAAGGATTTCTCGTCGGCGCTCGTCGGTGTCCACGACCACACACTTCCCTGCTTTGCTGCGGCTCAGCACCCGTTCGGGCTCATGCGTCGTTTGTACAAGCAAGGGACCCGGCGCCACCAGCTTCTTCGCAACATTGGCTGTGCCCGTTCATGCCCGTTTCACCAAGAACGTTTACCCTGGTCACTTCGGCAATCGGGGGTTCAACCATCCGGGCCGCTGCCCGATTGGTGCCCGGTACGCGCCCGTTCGGCGCCCGGTGCGGTACACGCTTTTCCCGTGACCGGAGCGGGCATTCGGAAGCCCGGTCACACCTGCGCACAGCGCGCCTCGCGCTCACGCGGAGAACTACGGCACGATGCGACAGGCCCGGAAATGCGCACGGTCCGGGCCCGCTTGACGATTGATGAACGGCCGCGCTCCGCCGTACGTACCGCTTCCCGGCGGGACTCACCGGTGGCGCGCGGCGCATCCGACGGATACCCAGGAGCACACGACATGAGTGGAACAGCCCAGATCGGTGTCACGGGGCTCGCGGTGATGGGCCGCAACCTCGCCCGGAACTTCGCCCGCAACGGCCTCACGGTCGCGGTGCACAACCGCACCGTGTCGAAGACGCGTGCCCTGGTGGACGAGTTCGGGGACGAGGGCACCTTCATCGCCGCCGAGTCCGCGGCGGACTTCGTCGCGGCGCTGGAGCGCCCGCGCCGGCTGATCATCATGGTGAAGGCCGGTGGTCCGACGGATGCCGTGATCGACGAGTTCGCCCCGCTGCTCGAAGAGGGCGATGTCATCATCGACGGCGGCAACGCGCACTTCGCCGACACCCGGCGCCGGGAGCGGGAGCTGCGCGAGCGCGGAATCCACTTCGTCGGTGTGGGCATCTCGGGCGGCGAGGAGGGCGCGCTGCACGGTCCGAGCATCATGCCGGGCGGCTCCGCCGAGTCGTACGCCTCGCTCGGCCCGCTGCTGGAGCGGATCGCGGCGAAGGCGCCCGACGGCGCGCCGTGCGTGACCCATATCGGTCCGGACGGTGCGGGCCACTTCGTGAAGATGGTGCACAACGGCATCGAGTACGCCGATATGCAGCTCATCGCCGAGGCGTACCACCTGCTGCGGTCCGTGGCCGGCTACTCCCCCGCGAAGATCGCGGAGACCTTCAGGTCCTGGAACACCGGGCGGCTCGACTCGTATCTGATCGAGATCACGGCCGAGGTGCTCGCCCATACGGACGCGGCGACCGGGAAGCCGTTCGTGGACATCGTGACCGACCAGGCCGAGCAGAAGGGCACCGGCCGCTGGACCGTGCAGATCGCCCTCGATCTGGGGGTGCCGGTCTCCGGTATCGCCGAGGCGGTCTTCGCACGCTCGCTCTCCGGGCACGCCGGGCTGCGCGAGGCCTCCCGCTCGCTGCCGGGGCCGACGGCGGCGCCGCTCTCCGAGGCGGACGCGGCGCGCTTCGCCGACCAGGTCGAGCAGGCGCTGTACGCGTCGAAGATCGTCTCGTACACCCAGGGCTTCCACCAGATCCAGGCGGGCAGCGAGGAGTACGGCTGGAACATCGACCTCGGTTCCGTCGCCGCGATCTGGCGGGCGGGGTGCATCATCCGGGCCGCGTTCCTGGACCGGATCCGCGAGGCGTACGACACCCAGCGCGACCTGCCGAGCCTGCTCTCCGACAAGCAGTTCGCCGAGGAGATCGGCGCGGCGCAGGAGGACTGGCGCGCGGTCGTCGCCACGGCCGTGCACCAGGGCGTGCCGACGCCGGGCTTCGCGGCGGCGCTCTCGTACTACGACGCGCTGCGCGCGGAGCGGCTGCCCGCCGCGCTCACGCAGGGGCAGCGGGACTTCTTCGGTGCGCACACCTACCGGCGCACGGACCGCGAGGGCTCGTTCCACACGCTGTGGGGCGGCGACCGCTCGGAGGTCTCGGCCTAGGGCTCTGCCTCTGTTGAGGCCTCGCCGCCGGGGTCCGTCAGGTCCTCGTCGGCGGGCGCCGTCCCAGCGGCCCGGGTGAGGGTTCCGGCTCCGGCGGCGGTACGGGGCCGGGGCCCGGTGGCGGCGGGCTCGGGATCGGGTCCGGCGTGGGTACGGGACCGGGGCCGGGCGGGGGCGTCGGGTGCGGCGGCGGTGTGGGCATCGGCGGCGGCGCCGGTGGCACCGGGTCGGGCCCGGGGCCCGGTGGTCCGGGCCGCGGGGTGGGCGTGGGCGGTACCGGGTCGGGGTGTACGGGGTCGGGGTTCGGGCTGGTCATGGCCTTGCCTCCAGGAGTGCGGGCGTCCTGCGTTCTCACTCTCTCCCGGTGCGCGTGCCCCCGCGCGCCGGGTCCACGCGCGCTCCGCCACCGGTGCGCGCCCGGCGAACGCGCGGTGTCGCTGGGGGCACCCGGGAGGTTTTCCGTACCGCCCGGCCGGACCGGCGTCAGATCGCGGCGGCGGCCGCGGCCGCGGCGTTCAGTCCCGGGCGCGGGCTGGAGAACACCGGGATCGCGCAGGTCGTACGGTCGGCCGCGTCGGCCATCGAGGCCTGGGCCAGTACGACCACATCCGCTCCGGAGACCCCGTCGACCGCGGCGGCCACCATGTCCAGATAGGCGTCGCGGTCGCCCGCCTCGAAGCGCTCCCAGGCGCCCTCGACCAGCACCATGCGCAGATCGACCGGGCGCCCCGCCGCCTCCTGGCGGATCAGCGCGGCCGTCGGTTCCAGTGTGCTCTCCAGCGCGGCGACCACGACGACCCGGCCGGCCGCGGCAGCGGCTGCGGCCATCGGCCGGTCGACCCGCAGCACGGGCACACCGAGGACCGCGCTGGTCTTCTCCGCGACCTCGCCGATGGTCGAGCAGGTGCAGAGCACGGCGGTCGTGCCCTCGGCAACGGCGGGGGCGAGCGCCGCCGCGATGTCCTGGGCCACGGATTCCGGGCCCTCGGCCCG
This sequence comes from Streptomyces sp. NPDC057617, assembly GCF_042800555.1. NCBI lineage: Bacteria > Bacillati > Actinomycetota > Actinomycetes > Kitasatosporales > Streptomycetaceae > Streptomyces > Streptomyces sp. NPDC057617. Next base: position 710,928 of record NZ_JBHVGV010000001.1, read on the forward strand.
CGCCCTGGTGAGCAGGGACTCGTCGACGACATGGCGGAGGGCGAGTCCGGGGTGTTCCGTGTCCCGCAGGGCGTCGAAGACCGGGACATGGACCGGGGAGGTATGGAGCAGAGTCAGCATGATCGCGATGCTAGTACCGCGACCGGCATTCTCCACCTGACCGGGCAAAGCACGCCGGAACGGACAGCGGCATCGGTCAGGCGCCCGCGCCTCCTCCGTCCTGGCCTTCGCCCTCACGGGAGTCCAGAGCGTCCTTGAGTCCCTCCGTGGCGGCCCTGACCACATCGGCCGGGGCCGCCGGGGCCTCCTCGGGATGGCGCTGGGCCCACCGCGCGGCGTACGGGCAGACCGGCACGACGGGGACGCCCTCGCGCCCGGCCATCGCGTACAGCTCCCGCACCAGCGCGCCCGCGATGCCCTTGCCCTCGTGCCCCTGCTCCACCACGGTGTGCACCGCGACCAGCGCGGGCGGGACGTCGGCGGCGTCGAGCGTGAGATAGACGATCGAGCCGACCACCCGTCCGTCCTGGTACGCCTCCAGCCGGCCCTCGGACCGGTTGTCGCGGATGTCGAGATCTGACATGAGAGTGCTCTCCCTGAATCGGTGCGACCACGCGGTCGCCGGGACCGACATGGGCGTCCAGCCTGCGGAATATAACCCGGAAAAGTGCATTTCTGTACTATCCTTCACCAATCACGGCCGGACCTGGGCCGCAGGGAAGCACCGGACACCGGCAGCGCCCGCGAACGTCTGTCGCCCGTCGGACACACCGCTCAAGCACAGGCAAGCCATGGAAGCACTCCGCCGGATGAAGCCGAAACATATCCCCGCCGGTCTGGCGCGGCTCATCGAGGCTGCCACAACCAGCCGTTTGCGGATGCCCGGCGGTACGGCGGCCCAGCAGTCGGCGGTCATGAGATCGCTGTCGCAGGCGCCCAAGTTGCTTCCGGTGGCCGTGCTGTGCACGGTCACGGTGACGGGTTTCCTCGTTCCTCCCGAGATCCATCTCGCCTCGCTCCTGGTGGCCGTCCCCGCGATGACCGCGGGACTCGCGGGCCCCGGTGTCACGGGGGTCATCACATCGGTCTCGTGTGTGGCCGGGGTCTCTCTGGACATCCGGGACGGCCTGCTGAACTCGGCGATCCTGCCCATCCATGTGATCGATCAGCTCGTGGTCTGCGGCCTGGTCCTGCTCTTCTGGTATCTGCGCGGGCTGGACACGAAGGCGTTCAACCAGGTCCGGTCCGTCTCCGACACGGTGCAGCGCGCGGTGCTGCGCCCTCTTCCCCGCCGGATCGGACGGCTGCGGATCGCGTCGGTGTACCGCTCGGCGGCGGCCCAGGCACAGATCGGCGGCGATCTGTACGCGGTGGCACGGATCCCGGACGCGGTCCGGCTCATCATCGGGGATGTACGGGGCCACGGGCTTCCGGCGGTCGACGACGCCGCCACGGTGCTGGGAGCCTTCCGGGAGGCCGCGCACCGGGCCGCCACCCTGCCGGAGCTGGTCGCCTCGCTGGAAGGCAGTGTCCGCAGGCATCTCAAGGAGGTCAGCGCGGCCGACCGCGACAGCGGTGAACGGTTCATCACCGTCCTGCTGGTCGAGGTGCCCGACGACCTCCCTGTGGTCCGGATGATCAGTTGCGGCCACCCGCCGCCCCTTCGCTCCCGTGGCGGCCCGGCCGAGACCCTGCGCTCGGCACAGCCCGCGCCGCCCCTCGGCCTGGCCGGCCCGGCCGAGGAATACCACCTCGATGTCTTCCGGCTGGAGCCCGGGGAAACACTCCTGCTCCACACCGACGGCCTGCTCGAAGCCCGCGATGCCACCGGCACGTTCTACCCGGCGTACGACCGTGTCGGCCGACTGCGCTGGTGCGAACCCGATCAGCTCCTGGACGTTCTGATGAAGGACCTGCTGGAGCATGTGAACGGCCAACTGCAGGACGACGTGGCACTCGTCGCGATGGAACGCCTGCGGGAACCGACGGCGCAGCCGACGAAGTCATAGGCCACGCCCGTCCACCGGTCAGGCACCGTTCAGGGCGGGCTCCTCGGACTCCCGGGACGCCGCCATCGCCTTCGCCCGTTTCCCGATGACCGCGGCCGCCGCCGCCGCGCTGACCGCGAAGGCCGCCGGGACCATCCAGGGCCGGTCCAGGCAGTGGCGGGTGGCGTGGTCCAGGGAGTAGCGGCCCGCGCCCATGAGGCCGAGGGACGCCGCCGTCCAGCCGAGGAAGCCGGGGAATTCGAAGCCGCCCGACTGGCCGAAGAAGCCGTTGGGCACATGCACCGCCGATGCCCCCGCCATCCCGCCGGCCGCCGCCGCTCCGGCCGCCGGGGCGGCCAGCCCCAGCGCCAGCAGCAGACCGCCGCCGGCCTCGGCGAGTCCGGAGGCCACCGCGCTGGGTTTGCCGGGCCGGTAGCCCATCGCCTCCATGCCCTGTGCGGTCCCCTCGATCCCGCCGCCGCCGAACCAGCCGAAGAGTTTCTGGCTGCCATGGGCGACAAGCACGGCTCCGATGCCGAGCCGCAGGGCGAGCAGACCGAGGTCGTGACGGTTCACACAGGTCGTCATGGCGGGCTCCGGAAGATCGGGGGAATCGACGTCGAGAGATGACCAAGGGGGTACGGACGTACGACTCCACTCTCGGCGGCCCGTCGCACCAAGGGGCAGCGTTGCTGGGCCGTACGGGTCGCACATGCCAGGCCGGCCACCCACTCACGTCACCTTGACGATAAACAGACCGGCCCAATATCGTCGCCATGACGAAAAAGAGGGGGTCCCTTTCCATGGCCGACATCACCCGCCGCTTCGGCCGGCGCCATCTCCGCTCCGCGCCCACCGCCCATGTCCGCCACCACCGGCGCGGCAAGCTCGTCCACGACGGCCCCGGGCTGAGCTTCTGGTTCCGTGCGCTCACCGCCGCGCTCTCCGAAGTCCCGGTCGACGACCGCGAGTTGGCGATGGCCTTCCACGCGCGTACCGCCGACTTCCAGGACGTCACGGTGCAGTCCACCGTGACCTACCGGATCAGCGAACCCGCCACCGCCGCCACCCGTATCGACTTCTCCATCGACCCGGACACCGGCGCCTGGCGCGGCGCGCCGCTGGAGCAGATCGCCACCCTGCTCACCGAGACCGCTCAGCAGCACGCCCTCGACGTACTGGCCCGTACCCCGCTCTCGGCGGCTCTCTCGGACGGTGTGGCGTCGGTGCGCGAGCGGATCTCCGAGGGCCTCGGCACGGAACCGCGGCTGCCCGCCACCGGGATCGAGGTGGTGGCCGTACGCGTCGTCGCCATCCGCCCCGAGCCCGAGGTGGAGCGCGCGCTGCGTACCCCCGCCCGCGAGCAGATCCAGCAGGAGGCGGACCGCGCCACCTATGAGCGCAGGGCCGTGGCCGTCGAGCGCGAGCGGACCATCGCCGAGAACGAACTCGCGAGCAGGATCGAACTGGCCCGCAGGGAGGAGCGGCTGGTCGAGCAGCACGGCACCAACGCCCGCCGCGAGGCCGAGGAGAGTGCCGCCGCCGACGCGATACGGGCGGAGGCCGAGGCCCTCCGTACCGTACGGCTCGCCAGGGCCGGGGCCGAGGCCGCGCGCGAGACGGGCGAGGCACGCGCCGCCGCCCAGTCCGCCTGGCTCCGGGTGCACGCCGAGGTCGAGGCCGCCACCCTGCACGCGCTGGCCGCCACCCGCCTCGCCGAGAACCTGCCGCGCGTCGAGAGCGTCACCCTCTCCCCCGACGTGCTCACCGGTCTGCTGGCCAGGCTGGGCCGCCCCGGCGTGGACGAGGCGTGAGCCTGGCGCCGCGCGCGGTGCTGGTGCACCGCACCAGTGAGTACGAGGAGCTGCTCGCCCGGCACGGCACCCACGGCCAGGCCGCCTTCTTCCTCTCCTCGCGCGGCCGGTCCGTGGAGGAGGTCGCGGAGCGGCACCACCGGGCGCGCCGGGCGCTGGCCGAGGTGGCGGCGGCGGTGCCTCCGCTGTGGCGGCAGGCCCGGGTGGAGCGCGCCGATCTGGACCGGTTCCTCTTCGCTCCCGAGGATGTGGTGGTCGTGGTGGGCCAGGACGGTCTGGTCGCCAACGCGGCCAAGTATCTGTCCGGCCAGCCGGTGGTGGGCATCGACACGGACCCCGGGCGCAACCCCGGTGTGCTGGTGCGCCACCGCGCCGCCGACGCGCCCGCGCTGCTGCGGGCGGCCACCGCCGGCGCCGGCTCCGTGGACGAACTGACCATGGTGGAGGCGGTCACCGACGACGCCCAGCGGCTGCTCGCGCTGAACGAGATCTATCTCGGCCGACCGGGCCACCAGACCGCCCGCTACCGTCTCGGCCCCGACGACGAGAGCGCTCCGGCCGAGGCCCAGGCGTCGTCGGGGGTGCTGGTCGGCACCGGTACGGGCGCCACCGGCTGGCTCGGCTCACTGCGGCGCGAACGGGGTGGCGGGCCGCCGCTCCCGGGCCCGGCGGAGCCCCGGCTGCTCTGGTACGTACGGGAGGCCTGGCCCTCCCCGGCCACCGGCACCTCGCTGGTGGAAGGGGTGCTGACCGCCACGGAACGGCTGCGGCTCACCGTCGAGTCGGACCGGCTGGTCGCCTTTGGGGACGGGATGGAGAGCGATGCCCTGGAGCTGACATGGGGTCAGACCGTCCGTGTGGGCAGATCCCCGACCTCCCTGCGGCTGCTGGGCTGACCACCGGCGGCAGCGGGTGCGCCAGGAGGCGGGAGAGCTCCGCGGTGGAAGGCCCCCGACCCCCTGGCGCACCAAGGGTGTTACCGGTTGCAGCGCAGGCCGGCCAGATCGATGGCGTCGGCCATGACCTTCATCCCCGCGTCGTTCGGGTGGAGATGGTCCCCGCTGTCGTACGCGGGCAGGATCTTCGCCGGGGCCGCCGGGTCCTTGACCACCGCGTCGAAGTCGACGACCGCGTCGAACGCCCCGCCGCGGATGAAGGAGTTGACCTGCTGGCGGACCGCCTCACCGCCGGCGTTCCACTCCCCCCAGCCCTCGTACGGCATGACGGTCGCGCCGACCACACAGACACCGGCGGCATGGCTCCGGTCGATGATCTGCCGGTATCCGTCGATGAGTTGGGCGGCCGTGGGCGCGGGGTTGGCCTTGATGTCGTTGACGCCTTCGAGCAGGATCACCGTACGCAGGCCGCGCTGCGACAGGACGTCCCGGTCCAGCCGCTTCAGCGCGCTGACCCCGGCGCCGTCCGAGAGCACCTTGTTGCCGGAGATCCCCTCGTTGGCGACGCCCTTGAGCGTGGTGCCGGGGTCGGCGCCCAGCCGGCCCGCGAGGAAGTCGGGCCAGCGGCGGTTGGTGTTCGCGGTCGAGCTGGCGCCGTCGGTGATCGAGTCACCCAGCGCCACGACCGCCCCGGTGCCGCGCGGCGCGTCGACCACGACCGCGTCGAGGTAGTAGCGGAAGCCGGTCTGCTGGGTGTACGCGGTGGCGGCCTCCGCGGCCGTGTGGTCACCGGCGGGCGCGATGTACGAGGTCTGGTGCCCCATCCGGTGGCCGGTGGCCGTACCGGCCGCGTTCTGTACGTACACACTGATCGCGAGATCGGACTGCGGGCGTACGGTGCCCGGCAGCGGGTCGCTGTAGACGGAGCCGCCCGGCGGCACGGTGACGGAGGCGGCGCCGCCGAAGGACAGCGCGCGGTTGGTGCCGGGGGCCACGGCGGCGCCGGAGGCCCGTACGCCGGCGTAGGCGCGGCCGAAGGTCACCGGCTGTTCGCCGAAGGCGTTGGAGAGCCGGATCCGCAGCGCGCTGCCGCCGGCACTGGTGTGCACGACGATCCGGTGGCTGCGGTCGGAGACGGCGGCGTCCAGCCGGTCGGCGCTGGCGCCCCAGGTGACCACGGAGGTGGTGGCGGGACGGGCGGCGGTGGCGGTGGGTGCCGCGAGAACGGTGGCGAGCGCGAGAGCGAGGGTGATGACGGCGATCGCGCCGGGAGCGCGAAGGGGTAACACCGGTCTGTTCATTGCGGGTTGGACCCTCTCGTGACGACGATAGTCGTGCCCATGACATAGATGGACACGGACAGAAAGCGCTTCCGGTTCAATGTTCGAACGCGCGCGGTGTCGCCGTCGTGTGCGCGCCGTGTCGCCGTGGTGTCCGGACGATGCGACCGGCGGCGCCCGGAGTCACAATGGAAGTGCGGGGCTCCACGGCCCGGGCGGGGAGGGACCGGAGCCGGTGCCCGCGACATCCGCCGCACGGAGGAGGCGCGTCGTGCCGGACACCAGCGATCGCGAGACCGTACGAAAGCTGCTCGCCACCCATGGCCGGACCTACGCCGACCAGGCGCACATCCATCTCCGTGACACACCCCAGCCGCTCTACCAACTGCTGGTGCTGTCCTGTCTGTTGAGCGCGCGGATCCGCAGTGACACCGCGGTCGCCAGTTCCCGCGCGCTCTCCGAGGCCGGGTTCCGCGACGCGCGGCGGATGGCGGACGCCACCTGGCAGGAGCGGGTGGACGCGCTGGGCAGGGGCGGCTACCGCCGTTACGACGAGCGCACCTCCGCCCAGCTCGGCGCGGGCGCCGAGCTGCTGCTCGACAAGTACCACGGCGATCTGCGCCGCCTCCGCGCCGAGGCGGGCGGGAACATCGACAGACTGCGCTCACTGCTGCGCCAGGTGCCAGGGCTGGGCCCGGTCGGCGTGGACATCTTTCTGCGCGAGGTCCAGGGCGTCTGGCCGGAGGTCGCCCCGTATCTGGACAAGAAGGCTCTCCAGGGAGCGCGCAGGCGCGGACTCCCCGACGAGCCCGGGGCGCTGGCCCGGCTGACCGGTCACACCGATCCCGCCGTCTTCGCCGCGGCGATGGTACGGGCGGCTCTCGAACGGCCCAGGACGGGCGCGCAAGGGACGGGCGCGCAGAGCACGTCATGAACGGCCGCTACGGAGAAGGGCAGTTGGCGGTCAGGACATCCGACGGCACGTCAGGAGTTGGGCGGCCGAGGGCCGGACGACGGCGGCTTGTCGGTGCCGAGCCGCTCGTTGATCTTCTTCTGCGCGGTGTCGACCTGTGACTGGTACTTGTTCCCGGTCTTCCGGTCGACCGCGTCGCCGGCCTTCTCCACCCCCTGGCGGACCGCGCCCTCATGCCCCTTGATGAGGCCCTTCAGTTTGTCGAGCATCGACATGTTCGGCTCCTCGCTCGGAACGGACTCATGTCCACCTTCACCGCTGCCCGGCGATCCCGCATCCGCAGATCCCGCATCCGCGCCGGTACGCGACAGCGGCGGCAAGAAACGGCCGTCGGACGGCCGTCAGTGCGAGGAGGAGAGCGCGCGCTGCCGCGTGCACGGATCGCTCAGGGCCTCCGTTCCGTCCACCTCGGGCAGCGCCCCCGCGGCCAGCAGCGCCGCGCTGACCAGAGTGGCCAGCAGATCGATGTCGGCGCCGGTGTCGAGCCGTACGGTCACCCAGCCGCATCCGGCACGCAACCGGAGGGCGGTGGACCTCTTGAGCGCGGGGCGGAGCTTGGCGATCATGGCGTGGGTGAGGTGCACATCCGCTTCGTTTTCGCCGTGGAAGTGGACGATGTCCCGTGTTCCCGCGCGTACGCAGGAATCTGTGCCGCAATAGGCCCGGCCACCGCTGAGACCCGGCCAGGTCATCAGCCGTTCGCCGGCATGTCTGGCAGCGTTCATGCTCTCAGCGTGCCGTATGCCGAGTCGCCGCACAGTAGAACACTGAACAAAGAGTGCTCCATTTTTCCGGCGGCCCGCGCCGCCGCGCAGGCCACGGGCTGACGGCTTTTGTTCGCCACGTGTTCAACGCTCCGTCCGGCGGCCCGTTCACCCCTTCGTGATCTCCTCGGCAGGGCGGGGGCAGTTGGCGACGGCGGACGTTTCAGAACGGGAAAGGGCCACCATGGCTGCGAACTCGGTCGACGAGCTGATGGATCTCCTCCACGCGTGCCGGGGCGTCCGGGACTTCCCCGGCGGCGGCGCCGAGTCCGTCGATCTCCATGAGCACGCCCTGCAGACGGCCGCCCTGCTGCGCCGCCGTCACCCCGCCGACAAGGAACTCCAGATCGCGGGTCTGGTCCACGATCTCGGCCATCTCCTGCTGCCCGGTGACGACGTGGGGCACGCCGGCCGGGCCGCCGACGCCGTACGCCCGCTGCTCGGCCACCGGGTGGCCAGGCTCGTACAGCTCCATGTGTCCGCGAAGCGGTATCTGGCCGCGATGGAGCCGTGGCACACGCTCCCCGAGCACAGCGCGCGGACCCTGCTGCGCCAGGGCGGGCCGATGACCCGGGCGGAGGCGGAGGCCTTCGCGCTCGACCCGATGGCCGAGGACGCGGTACGACTGCGCCGGGCCGACGAGGAAGGCAGGGCCGTCGGTTTGGACGCGGGGATCCTGGACGACTGGCGGCCGGTCCTCGAATCGGTCGCGGCCGGCCACCACCACGTGGGAGCGCGCTCGCCGTTCTAGCCCGCGTCCGATGACTTACGGTGCCGGGAACCCGGACGGTGTCCGGGCCCCGGCGTCCTTGCGCTACGAGAGCGTCGCGCTGCCCTGGTCCTTCGGGGCGCGGAGGAGCTGACGGCGGGCGGTGGAGCCCGTGGGCGGGGTGACGGTCCAGTCCGGGTGTCCGGGCATCCTGGGCGTCTTCGTGCCGTACAGCCACTCGGTGAGGAAGCCGGTCAGGTCCTGCCCCGACACCTCGGAGGCCACCGCGATGTACTGGTCGGTGGACGCGTGGCTGTTGCGGTACCGGTCGAGGAAGGTGTGCTCGATACGGCTGAAGACCTCCTCGCCGACCAGCGTCCACAGCGCGTACAGCACCAGCACGCCGCCGGTGTAGCGCTGGCTGTGGAAGAGGGTGGCCGCCGTGGGCGAGGCGACCGGGCCCGCGTCCTGGCGCCACTGGTCGCCCCGCGAGTAGACGTCCTTCATCCGGGCTTCCATGCTGGTCAGGCCGATCGAGTCGGGCCAGCCGCGCTCGTACCGGTACAGCAGCCCGTAGTAGTCCGCGTGCCCCTCGTTGAGCCAGAGGTCGGCCCAGGTGGCGGGCGAGACGAGATTGCCGAACCAGGTGTGGACCAGCTCGTGCATCATGTGCGAGCCGATCAGATTCTCCGCCTGGAGAAGGTAGTTCGGCTTGTAGATGGTGAGAGTCTGGGTCTCCAGACCGGTGAAGTCGAAGGCGTTCGGATCGTCGGTGTTGGCCGGGAGGATGCCGTACGTCTCCAGGGGGAAGCGGCCCAGCCGCTGCTCCAGCCAGGTGATCTGATTGGGCGTCAGAGAGAGAGCCGGCTCAAGTGCCGCGGCCCGTGCGGTCGGTACGACATCGCGCAGCCGCAGCCCGCTCGGGCCGGGCCGCTCGATCACCTGGTAGTCGCCCACGGTGACCTGGATCAGCTCGGTGGCGAGCGGCTCGCGCGAGTGGTATGTGACGGTGGTGGTGCCGTTCGCGGTCCTGGTGGAGACCAGCGAACCGGTCGCCACGGCCGTCAGCGCCTCGGGCGCGGTGATACGGAAGGTGAAGTCGGCCTTGTCGCTGGGGTGGTCGTTGCAGGGGAAGACCGTACGCGCGAGATCCGGCTGCCCGGCCACCGCGAAGCCGTCGGGCGTGGGCACCCAGCCGTTGTACGGGAACGGGAGCTTGCGGGGATCGGCGGTGTAGTCGACCCGTACGGTGAACTTCGCGCGGTCCGCCAGCCGGTACGGCGGGGTGACGACCAGCTTCTCGGGCCGCTGTTCGAAGACCGCCTCGTGGCCGCCCACCCGGACCCGGCGGACCTCGAAGCCGACCGCGTCGAGGGAGAAGAGGGAGAGATCCTGCGTGGCGTACGCGGTGACCGTGACGCTCGCGTCGACGAGCCGGGTGTCGGCGCGGTAGGTGAAGTCCAGGAGATAGGCGGAGACGCGGTAACCGGTGTTGCCGAGCACCGGGTAGACGGGGTCGCCCAGGCTGTCGCCGCCGGGGGTCCCGCCCGTTCTGAGGCCTCTGGCGTCCTGGCCTTCGGCGGTCCGTGTGCGCGCCGCGGCCGACGCGGCCGGGGAGAGGGCGAGAGCTGCTGTGGTGCCGAGGAGCGCGGCCGCCGGTGCCGTCACTCGGGTGCGGTATCGCATGTTTCTCTTTCGGTTCGTTCCATGAGGGCGTGAAGTCCCGGCGGCCGGGCGGAGGCATGCCTCCGCGACCACTGTGACTCTCCCCCGTGACCTCAGGCGTTACGGCTGCCGGACCGTGTCCGGCCCTGCCGCAAGTGCGACCTGATCAGCATGATCGACGCGGTGGATGACCACGTCAACTGCCCACGCGGAGGGCCGCTCCGGACATTTCGACGTCTCGAATCAGCGGGAGAACAACCGTGATCGGGCCCCGGACCGGCCCCGGAGCCGACGCCGGGGCGCATCGGGAGCGGTCCTCGGAGTCCTGCCCGGGACGGTGTCAGGACGGCCCTGTGACAGGCCTGTGACAGGTGTTACGGAGCCAACGCCGGCCAGATCCGCCCGGCCACCGCTCTCCGGCCCCAACTGGCCTTTGCCGCAAGGCCCTTGAGGAGGAAACCTCGACCGGTACGGTCCGGTCCAAGTGGTCGAGACCTTTCCGGTCGCAACGCCTCCGGCGGCGTCCGGCGCCCAGCAGGTACGAACCGCAGAGCGTGGAATGCCCCAAGGGGCTGACCAGTTGCGGCGGCGGAAACTCGCGATTCGCCGAACTCGACGACGACTCCAAGGGCTTATTTCGTCGGCGGACAGACGGGTCGCCGAATTCAACGGCAACGGGGCACAGCCCGGCGCGACGGTCAGCCACAGTGGCGCCGGGCGGCGGTCCCGGTTGCTGATGTTGCTGATGCAGACACCGTAACGCCGCCAGGGGCTCCGGTACGGCGGGGCGCTCGCGGCGCGCTCCGGCGGCCCGGGAAAATGGGCCGGGGAACCGATCGCACCAACCGACCTGGAGGAGTGGGCAGATGCCGCACGAACGAGCGGGACAGCCGGCCCGGCCGGAGGACCTCATCGATGTCGCCCGGCTGGTGACCGCGTACTACGCACTGCGCCCGGACCCGGCCGAGCCGGCCCAGCGCGTGGCGTTCGGCACCTCCGGGCACCGCGGGTCGTCCCTCGCCACCGCCTTCAACGAGGCCCACATCGCCGCGACCAGCCAGGCGATCTGCGAGTACCGCGCCGCACAGGGCACCACGGGCCCGCTCTTCCTGGGCGCCGACACCCACGCACTGTCCGAGCCGGCCCGGGTGACCGCCATCGAGGTCTTCGCCGCCAACGAGGTGACCGTCCTCATCGACAGCACGGACGGCTTCACCCCCACCCCGGCCGTGTCGCACGCCATCCTCGCCCACAACCGCGGCCGCTCCTCGGGGCTCGCCGACGGTGTAGTGGTCACGCCGTCCCACAACCCGCCCGCGGACGGAGGTTTCAAGTACAACCCGCCGAGCGGCGGCCCGGCCGGTTCCGAGGCGACCGGCTGGATCCAGGACCGGGCCAACGAGATCATCGCGGGCGGGCTCAAGGACGTACGGAGGATCCCGTACGCCCGCGCCCTGGCCGCGCCGACGACCGGACGGTACGACTTCCTCGGCGCTTATGTGACCGACCTGCCGGCCGTGCTGGACCTGGACGCGGTGCGCTCGGCCGGGGTGCGGATCGGCGCGGACCCGCTGGGCGGGGCGTCGGTCGCGTACTGGGGCCGGATCGCCGAGCAGCACCGGCTCGATCTGACCGTGGTCAATCCGCTGGCCGACCCCACGTGGCGCTTCATGACGCTGGACTGGGACGGGAAGATCCGGATGGACTGCTCGTCGCCGTACGCCATGGCCTCGCTGATCGACCGGCGCGACGAGTACGCGATCGCCACCGGCAACGACGCCGACGCCGACCGGCACGGCATCGTCACCCCGGACGCCGGGCTGATGAACCCCAACCACTATCTCGCCGCCGCCATCGCCTATCTCTACGCCCACCGCGAGCGCTGGCCGGCCGGGGCGGGCATCGGCAAGACGCTGGTGTCGTCCGGGATGATCGACCGGGTCGCCGCGGATCTCGGGCGCGAACTGGTCGAAGTGCCCGTCGGTTTCAAGTGGTTCGTGGCCGGGCTGTCCGACGGCTCGCTGGGCTTCGGCGGGGAGGAGTCGGCCGGGGCGTCCTTCCTGCGGCGGGACGGCTCGGTGTGGACGACCGACAAGGACGGCATCATCCTGGCCCTGCTGGCCTCGGAGATCCTCGCGGTCACCGGCCGTACGCCGTCCGAGCACTACGCGGCGCTCACCGGCCGGTTCGGAGCGCCCGCTTACGCCCGTATCGATGCGCCCGCCACCCCGGCGGAGAAGTCGGTGCTGGCACGCCTCTCGCCCGAGCAGGTCACGGCGGCCACCCTCGCGGGTGAGCCGGTCACCTCGGTGCTGACCGAGGCACCCGGCAACGGGGCGCCGATCGGCGGTATCAAGGTGATCGCCGAGAACGCCTGGTTCGCGGCCCGCCCCTCGGGCACCGAGGACGTCTACAAGATCTACGCGGAGTCCTTCCTCGGGTCCGACCACCTGGGACAGGTCCAGGAGGAGGCGAAGGGGGTCGTGGCGAGCGCGCTGGGCGGCTGAGGCGCGGCGGAAGGGCGGGCTGCGGGCGTCAGCCGGCGTTCCGCCGCGGGGCCTGCCGGTTCCGCTGCGGGGTGTGCCGGAGGAGGTCCGCCGCTCGTTCGGCGATCGCGAAGACGGTGGCCACGGTGTTGGCGGACACGATCGTCGGCATCACCGAGGCGTCGGCCACCCGCAGTCCGCCGATCCCGCGCACCCTCAGCTCCGTGTCGACGACGGCCATCTCGTCCGTACCGATTTTGCAGGTGCCCACCTGGTGCGAGTACGTCCGCAGGCTCGCGTACAGATAGGCGCGTACGGCGTCGCCGTCGTCGTCCCGTACTCCGGGCCCGGGCAGGACCTCCTCCCCGCGCCAGGTGTCCAGGGCGCGGGCGCGTCCGATCGCGCGGGCGATCCGCAGCGCGGCGGCCATGGCCTCCAGGTCGCGGGGGTCGCCGTAGTAGTCCGGGTCCAGCCGGGGCGGCGTCCCCGGCTGGGCACCGGCCAGCCGCACGGAACCGCGGCTGCGGGGCGCCACCGCCGAGAAGGCGATGGAGATGCCCTGCCCGGGATCGGGCAGCCGGGGCGGCAGCGCGGGGGCGTAGTACGGAATGTCCATGACCTGGAACTGGAGGTACGGTACGTCCGCCGCGCCCGGGACATCCGGCTCGTCCCGGCCGGCGGCGGCGTTCTGGGCGGGGTCGCCGCGTACGAGACCGATCACTTCCGCGTGGTTGTTCACCCCGGCCGGAATCGTCCGCGCCGGGCTGTAGACGACGGTCGACCGGGGGTGGTCCTGGAGATTCGCCCCGACCCCGGGAAGGTCCAGGACGACCTCGATCCCCACCCGGCGGAGATGGTCCGGCGGCCCGATGCCCGACTGCATCAGGAGCTGCGCAGATCCCACCGTGCCCGCGGTCAGCACGACTTCTCCCCGGCATCCGGCCCGGAACACCTCGGCGCCGACGCCGTACTCCACCCCCGTACAGCGCCCGTCCTCCACCAGGACCCGATGGGCCAGCGCCTCCGTCACCACCCGGAGGTTGGGGCGGCGCAGCACCGGCGCGAGATAGGCGTCGGCGGCACTCTGCCGTCTGCCGCCGACGATATTGAGATCCGCCCAGCCGAAGCCGCGCTCCAGTCCGCTGTTGATGTCGGCCGCGAGCGGGTAGCCGGTCTCGGCCGCCGCCGCCAGCCCTGCCCACGCGACCGGATGCCGTGATTCCGCGGGGCTCACCGTCAGGGGTCCGCCGACGCCCCGTACGGCAGGATCGCGCCCCTCGGCGTGCTCGCTGCGCTTCAGATACGGCAGCAGATCGTCGAATCCCCAGCCGGTGGCGCCGGCCGCGGGCCACGCGTCGTAACCGGTGCGGTGACCGCGGAGGAAGCACATGCCGTTGATGGCGGAGGATCCGCCGAGGCCACGCCCGCGCGGCCAGGGAATGGTCGTGCCGGTCGCGGACTGCGTCACCGAGACACCGGCCCAGTCCGCCGATGTCCCCTGGAGCGCCGGCCAGGTCGACGGCGCGGTCTCCAGCGGCCTTCGGCTGCCGGCCTCCAGCAGGAGTACGCGGCAAGCGGCGTCCTCCGACAGCCGCGCGGCCAGCACACAGCCGGCCGTGCCCCCACCCACCACGATGACGTCGTACAGGTCCACTGCGGATTCCCTTGCGCGACTGCGGCTCCCCGTGCGGTTGCGGTTCGCCCCATCAACCGCAGGGTACTAAAAAGGGGCAAAATGGGTTAACCGCCTCCTCTGGGAGAGGAACGGCCGATGAGCACCCGAACACGCGGCGAAGCCTCCGGTACGGGCACGATCCCCGGCGTCGACGAGATCGCCGACCGCCACTGGCGCATGCTGATCGGCGGCGAACTCACCGATGCCGCCTCGGGCGCGACGCTCGATGTCGTGAACCCGGCCGACACGAGCACGATCGCCCGCTTCCCCCAGGGTGACGCAACCGATGTGGATGCCGCGGTCGACGCGGCGCGCGCGGCGGCGCCGGGCTGGGCGGCCATGTCCATCACGGACCGTGCGCGCGTGCTGGGGGATTTCGCCGACGCGATCGAGGCGAACGGTGAGGAGCTGGCCTGGATCGACACCATGGACTACGGCAGTCCGGTGACGATGATGCGGAACGATGTCCGGATCGCGGTGGCGCAGCTCCGCTACTTCGCGGGCCTCGCGCTCCAGCTCCGCGGCGAGACCATCCCGATGGCCGACCGGAACGCGATGGACTTCACGCTGCGGGATCCGTTCGGGGTGGTGGGCCGGATCGTACCGTTCAACCATCCGCTGATGTTCGCCGCGGCCAGGATCGCGGCCCCGCTGCTGGCCGGCAACTCCGTGGTCCTGAAACCGGCCGAGGCGACCTCCCTGTCGGCGCTGCGGCTGGGCGAACTGGCGGCGGCCGTCGTGCCGGACGGTGTGCTGAATGTCGTCACCGGACTGGGCGGGGTGGCCGGGGACCGGCTGGTGACCCATCCGGATGTGCCGCGTATCGCCTTCACCGGCTCGGACGTGGTCGGCCGCGGGATCCAGGCCAGGGCCGCGAGCACCGCGGTCAAGAAGGTCACGCTGGAACTCGGCGGGAAGAACCCGCTGATCGTCTTCGCGGACGCCGATCTGGACGAGGCCGCCGACAGTGCCGTACGGGGAATGAACTTCACCTGGCAGGGCCAGTCCTGCGGATCGACGTCACGGCTGCTGGTCCACCGGTCGGTGTACGACCGGGTGGTCGGCGAGGTCGGCCGGCGGATGGACCGGATCCGGATGGGCGACCCGCGGCTGCCCGACACGGAGATGGGGCCGCTGGCCTCGGCGAACCAGTACCGCAAGGTGACGGGCTATATCCGGGCGGGCCTGGCGGATCCCGCGCTGGAACTGATCACCGGCGGCAAGATCCCGGACGGCCCGGGCTTCTTCGTACCGCCCACGCTCTTCTCCGCGCCCTCGGGCGCGACCGGCCCGCTGTTCAGCGAGGAGATCTTCGGCCCGGTGCTGGTCGCGGCGCCGTTCGACAGCTACGACGAGGCGATCGCCCAGGCGAACGCGCTGCCGTACGGGCTGACGGCCGCGGTCTGGACGACCAGTCTCCGTACCGCCATGGCGGCGGCCCGCGATCTGCGGACCGGTTATCTCTGGGTCAACTCCAGCGCCGCGCACCTGCCCGGCACCGCCTTCGGCGGCGTCAAGAACTCGGGGGTCGGCCGGGAGGAAGGCATCGAGGAACTCCTCGAATACACCCAGCCCAAGAACGTCTATCTCCGTTTCTGACCGACGGGCCGGTGGTGCTGACGAGCCGGGCGGCGATGCCGTACGGGCTCATCTTCCGGCCCCGCGGTGTCATCGCGCGGGCGGGGCGGTGACGATGTCGTCGAGGCATCCCGATGCGCTCAGAAGGGCGATGGATTCCGCGGAGTAGCGGTTGCTGACGGCGCACCAGTCGTAGCTGGCACGCATCGCGGCGCGCATGTCCGCGATCAGCCTGTATCCGTCGGTGCGATCAGCGGGAGCGATGCCCAACCGGTCGCAGACGCCGGGTATCCGCGCTTCGAGCCGCAGGAACCGATCGGTCCACTCCCGGATCATGCGCACGGCGCGCGCGAGGGCCTGCGGGCGGGGGCAGGACCACTGGTGCTGGAGCACGAGGACGAGATTGTGGGGATCGCCGCGCGCTTCTTCCTTCTCAAGTCCCAGCAGGTCGTTGACGATACCGGCGACCAGCACGGTCAACCCGTACATCTCCTGGAAGGGCCCGCTGTGGTAGATCGGCGGGGGGACCTCGTACCGGCCTGTACGCTCGGCCGCGTCCAGCAGCACATACATGATGCCTGTCCTGTTTCTCAGCGCGAGGTATTCGGCCGTGTCCGGGACATGGCCCTTGCGGCGGTTGTCCGCCTCGGAGACGAAGGACATCAGGTAATCGCGCCAGTTCCGGGCCGCCCGCTCCTTCCACTCGGTGCTCATCCCTGTCTGTTCCCGGGCCCACAGGTCGGCCAGGGCGTTCCTGGCGGCCGACGACGAGCCGGGAGGGGGAGCGTGGCAGTCGCCCTGACGCCGGTCGAACACTCCGGTCAGGGGGGCCAGGATCCGGGTGACGGCGTCGGGCCGGTGACCCACGTCCCCGTCGAATTGATCGTCCAGGAGCATGAGCCAGCCCAGCAGGTCGGTGGCGAATTCGAGATCGTCCGCCAACGCGTCGGGATACCAGCGGGCGGGCAGTTCCGCGGGCCGCCACGACAGGAAATGCTCGGTGGCCTCCGGACTGCGCAGCAGGTCGAAGTCCGTGAGCCAGGAGATGAGATGGGTGTTCGCCCGCGCCAGGTGCGGATTCATCCGGGGCGGGAACGGGATGTCGAACTCGATCCTGCCGGGCGGCCGCTCCTCGGACGGAAATTCGCCGGCAGCGGAAACGCTGTTGTTGTCCTGCATACGGACCGGCCTTCTCTCTTCGCCGGATACGGGTCAGGCGGGCTCGACCGTCACGGGCAACCGGTTGGGCCGGATCACGGCCGAGGTGACCTCCCGGACCGTGTGGCCGGGCACGGGCCGGACATCCCAGCGGGCGAGGACGGTGGCGGCAACGGTGATCATCTCCGTACGGGCGAACACGTCACCGACGCATTTGCGGCTGCCCGCTCCGAACGGCATGAACACGTGCCGGGGGCGGGAGTGCCGCCGTTCCGGCAGCCAGCGGTCGGGGTCGAAGCGCTCGGGATCGGGAAACAGACGAGGGTCCCGGTGCAGGGCGTGAAGGCTGAACCCGACCTCCGTCCCGGCCGGGAGACGGACGCCGTCGATCTCCACGGGCTCGACGGCGCGGCGCATCAGGAAAGGGACTCCCTTCAAGCGCAGCGCCTCGTCGACGACGCGGCCGGTGTATTCGAGACGCCCCAGGTCCTGATGGCGGATGAGCCCGGAAGGCGCGGCCTCCCGGGCCTCCTCCCGGACCCGCCTCGCCGCCTCGGGCAGCCGGCCGAGTTCGTGGAAGATCCAGGCGAGGGTGGCCGCGGTCCCCTCGATTCCGCCGATCAGGATCGTGACGAGTTCGTCCCTGATCTCAAGGTCGTCGAGGGCCCGGCCGGTATCGGCGTCCCGCGCGAGCATCAGGGCGGAGAGCAGGTCGCCGTGATCGCGGCCGTCGGCCCGGTAGGCGCGGATCACCTCGTCGATGACCGTGCGCATACGGCGGGAAGCGGCGTTGAACCTGCGGTTGGCGGGGACCGGGACACGGTCCAGGAAGCGTGGCAACAGGGTCCGGACGAGCAGGTTGTCGAAGATGACGGGGCCGTCACGGCGCACGGCGAGTTCGGCCTGCCGGCCGAGCGGCGCGGAGAACATGGCCTCGGCCATGATGGCACCGACCAGGCCACAGAACACCTCGTCCAGCGCAACGGTCTCGCCCGGGCGCCATGATTCGGTCAGTGCCGCGGTTCGCCGGGACATGATGGCCGTGTAGTCCGCGATCCGGTCGTGGTGGAAGCTCGGCCGCACAAGTCCGCGGTGCGAGCGGTGGACTTCCGTGGAGGCGGTCGCCAAACCGTCCCCGGCGAGCGGACGGAGCCGGTCGAAGAACCGGCCCTTCTCGAAACTGCGTGCTTTGGTGACCAGGAGATCGTGGACCAGGTCGGCACGTGTGACACAGCAGACCGGGAGGGTTCCGATGTCGATCCGGACGAGGTCGCCGGCCGATGACAGGCCCCGCAGGAATTCCAGTGGGTGCCGCCACAGGGACAGCGCGTGGCCGAGGACCGGGAGCCCGCCCGGTGCGACGGGAACGGAAGCCAGGCCGGCCGCCCGGACCGGCAGAGCCCGTGTCTCCTTGCTCATGGTCATCCTCCCGTAGGTGGCGGATCCCTGGCCCGCCGCAGCCGTACAGCAGGCTGCGCGGCGGCCACGGACAGCACCACCCCGTGACCGCCGCGACGGAGTGAACGCGTTGAACGCCTTGTCCTGACCGGCTCCGCCACCGCCACCGTCCGAGCTTGCAAGCCGACACGCGGCGGCCATTGGTGTGAGGAAAGAGTGATTGTGTGACCACGCCCTGTGGCGAGGGAAAGCATCATCACCCGGACACCGACTCGCGTGCCCGTTCAGAAACCGGTCCGACGCCGATCTCCGTGTGCCCCGGACCGGGCGAAGGGAGCGACGCAGATGACTGCTGTACGACGTATGGCCGCCGCCGCGATACTCGTGGCACTGACCGCCATATCCGCGCCGTCCGCGTTCGCGGCGGCCCCGGCCGAGACCCCTGCCGCGACCGACGCGCCCTTTCTCACGACGATCCACCAGGCGAACCTGGCGGAGATCGCGGCAGGAGAGGACGCGGGCAAGAACGCCAGGGCGGCCTGTACGAAAAGCGTCGGCGCGCGAATCGTGCGCGACCACAGAAAGCTCGACGCCGGTGTGATCGCGCTGGCGGGCAAACTCGGCGTCACCCTCCCGGCCGGGCTCTCCGCGGCGCAGGAGGAGGACCTTGCCGCCATACAGGCCAAGGCGGGCACACACGCGTACGACACCTCCTGGCTGGCCGACCAGGCCACCAGCCACATCGGGGCGCTGGCCCTGATCGACACCGAGGTCAAGACGGGCGGGAACGCCGAAGTGCGAGCGGCGGCCGCGGCCGCGCGTCCCGTCGTCGCCACGCACCTCGCGCTGATCCGCGCCTGCGAGGCCGAAATCGACCCGTCGTAACGCCCGTTGGTGGATCCGCCGCAGCGGAAAGGCGGTGCCGGAGGCTGCCGGCACCGCCTTTGACCTGCGCTGGGCGAGCTGCTCAGTAGATGCCGTCGCCCGCCTTCAGAAATGCCCCCGCACGCTTGCGGACCGCCGCCGCCTGTCGCTGGGCGCCGTGCGGGGCGAGGGCGCCGGAGAGACGGTCGAGGGCCTGGCGGGCCTGGGCGGAGCGCAGATGGGGGTAGTGGTCGAGGAACTGGTTCCAGTGGGTGCAGGCGGCCTCCAGATGACCGATGCGCAGTAAGGTTTCAGCAAGCAGTCCGTGCGTGAGGGCGTAACTCTTGTGCTGGGTCGCGGAGCGGTGCCGTACGGCGTCCCGCAGGGCGGTCAGTGCCTGCTCGGGCTCCTTCAGCGCCAGAAGCACCTCGGCCTTCAGATAGTCGAGCCCCGCACGCGGATAGGCGGTGAACGGGCCCGGCGGACTTGACGCCCGGTCATGGGCGCTCTCCGCCGCGGTGAGATCCGCGAGCGCCTCCCGGCGCCGGTGCTCATGGGCATGGGTCAGGGCGCGCTGGGCGTGTACGAAGGCGCGTACCGCGGGGTCCGGGGTACGGCCCGCGGTGTCGATGGCGGCCTCGGCCAACTGGTGGGCGTGGTGCGGGTGGCCGAGCAGCGTCGCCTGGGTGCTCAGGGCGCGCAGGGTGATGGCGGCGGTGGTGTTCTCGCCGCTCTCGTGGGCGAGGTCGATGGCGGTCCGGTAGTAGCGCTGGGCCAGCCCGTGGTGGCCCGCGTCGGTGGTCATGGTGCCGAGGATGTGGGTCAGGCGCGCCGTACCGACCAGCAGGTCCCTGTGGACCGCGGTGGTGGCGGGCGCGGCCAGCAGGGCGCACGCGTCGTCGGCGAGATAGGCGGCCAGGGCGGTACGGGCGTGACCGCCGCCGTGCGCGCCGGAGAGCGAGGTGAACAGCCGGGCGACGACATCGAGTGTCTGCGCCGTGGCCGCGGTGGCCGGGGGACCTGTCCGCCCGCCGCCCCCGGCCGTGGCCTGCGCGGGGCGCGGCGGCACCCGGTCGGGGCGCCGTGACGTCCGGTCGGCCGGCATGGGGTCGCTCAGTACGTAGGACGAGCGCAGCAGCGGGCCACGGCGTCCGGGGTCGGACTCGGAGCGGCAGAGCACGGCCAGCCGGGCATCGGGACCGGCCGCGCCGAGGCGGGCGAACCAGGGGGCGACGGGCACCGGTTGGGCGAGACCGGTGTCCTCGGCCGTGACCAGACGGGCGGTACGACGGCTCAGCGCCTGGGCCACCAGATCGGGCACCGGCGGGCGCGGCCGGGACCCGCCGAGCCAGTGGGCCACCGAGGTCCGGTCGTAACGGAGGGTCCGGCCCTGCGCGGCGCCCAGCGCGTTCACATCGCGGGCCAGTTCCGCGCCGCTCATGCCCGTCTCCGTCAGCAGGGCCGCGAGCCGGGAATTGGGACTTTTGCGCGGCATTTGCTCATCGATCTCCTTCATGGGGGCAAGTGTCCGTGGAGGTGGATCTGTCGCATTGTTCACTGTGGCCCAGCGTCTGTACAGGCGCGTGCAACGCGTTCACGCACCCGCCGTCCCGTACGGCCCTTCACACCCTTCCGGACGCCGGTTAATGGACCTGGACCGGACGGCGACAGGCCGGCGGTGGATCCCGAGGGGGCGCGGAGATGACGGATGTGACCGGCGCGACGAAGGCCGGGCGGCGGTCCGCCGAGGACCAACTGGCCCTGGCCCGGCGCCTGGTCGTACCACCGCTGCGGTCCTGGGTGGGACGTCTGCCGCCGGCCTGCGGTGATGTCAATCCGGAATGTATTCGTTCGACGGACGGAAGAGGCAGATGAGTGAAGCGGCTGTGCGCGACGGCGTCCCGCACTTCCACCCGATGAATGTGATCAGGCCCGCGGGCGGCGGTGTGCTGGTGGCCGACCGGCTCCGGCTGCACGGCGGCCTGTTGGTGCCCTGTCGCGGAGCGCCCCTGCTCCTGGGCAGCCTGACCAGGAAGGGCATCCGGGCGCGTACGGCCGAACTCACCGTCGCCGACGACACCGGCGGCGGCTCCGGGGCTTCCGGCGGTCACCGGGAACACCGGGGCCTGTGGACCGAAGTGCCCGTCGGTACGTCCGGATCCGCCCCGGCCATGGCGCTCGCCGCCGCCACCGACGACCCCGCCGAACTGCCCGTACTGCAAGCGGCTCTGGACACCTGGCGCTCGGTCTGCCGCCCGCGCACGGTGCTGCTCGCGGCCCCCCGCTCGTTCTGCGCGGGCGTGGAACGCGCCATCGAGGTGGTGGAACGGCTGCTGGAGCGCCGTACGGACGGAACGCCGGTCCATGTGCGCAAGCAGATCGTCCACAACACCCATGTGGTGCGTGAACTGGAGGAGCGCGGCGCCGTGTTCGTGGACGAGCTGGACGCCGTACCGGACGGGGCGACCGTGGTCTTCTCCGCGCACGGAGTCTCCCCGCAGGTCAGGCGGGTGGCCGCGGAACGGGGCCTGGATGTCGTCGATGCCACCTGTCCGCTGGTCACCAAAGTGCACGGCGAGGCGCGGCGGTTCGCCGAGCGGGGCGACACGGTTCTGCTGATCGGCCACGCGGGGCACGAGGAGACCGAGGGCACCGCGGGCGAGGCGCCCGGCCGTACGGTGCTCGTGGAGTCCGTACGGGACGCCGAGACGCTGCGGGTGCCCGACCCGTACCGGGTCTCGTACCTCACCCAGACCACCCTCGCGATGGACGAGACCGCCGACATCATCGCCGCCCTGCGGCAGCGCTTCCCTCATCTGCGCGGGCCGGGCAGCGAGGACATCTGCTACGCCACCACCAACCGGCAGCGCGCCCTGGAGGCGGTCGCCGCCGACGCCGACCTGGTCCTTGTCGTGGGGTCGGCCAACTCCTCCAACTCGGTGCGTCTGGCCGAACTGGCGGAGCGCCACGGCACCCCCGCCGAGCTGGTCGACAGCGTCGCGGACATCCGCCCCGAGGATCTGGCCGGGGCCGCCACCGTGGGCCTGACGGCGGGCGCCTCCGCCCCGCCCTCCCTGGTCGACGACGTGCTGAACGCGCTCTCAGGTCTCGGGCCGACCAACGTCGAGGAGCGGGAGACCGCCGTGGAAGATGTGCGTTTCGCCCCGCCGAGGACGGTAACCCAATGAGCACCTCCACCACCAGTACGACGAGCCTGCTCTCCCGGATCGAGGGACCTGACGACGTACGGGCCCTGCCGTCCGGGTTACTGCCCGCGCTGGCCCATGAGATACGCGAGTTCCTCGTCGAGAAGGTGTGCGCGGCCGGCGGCCATCTCGGGCCCAACCTCGGCGTGGTGGAGCTGACCGTCGCCCTGCACCGGGTCTTCGACTCGCCGCGCGAGCCCGTTCTCTTCGACATCGGCCACCAGGCCTATGTGCACAAGATTCTGACGGGACGTCAGGACTTCGGCCGGCTGCGGCAGCGCGGCGGCCTCTCCGGCTATCTCCGGCGTGCCGAGTCCGCGCACGACTGGATCGAGAACTCGCACGCCTCGACCGTCCTCGGCTATGCCGACGGCCTCGCCAGGGCCCGCGCCCTGAGCGGCATCCGTGACCCGGTCGTGGCTGTCATCGGGGACGGCGCGCTGACCGGCGGTATGGCCTGGGAGGCCCTCAACAACCTGGGCACGGCCGAGCTGCCGGTGATCGCGGTGCTCAACGACAACGGCCGTTCGTACGCCCCGACGGGCGGCGGACTCGGCGCCCATCTGGCCGAGTTGAGAAACCGGGCCGTGCCGGCCGCGCCCGCTCCCGGCACCGGCAATGTCTTCACCGGTCTCGGTCTCGCCTATCTCGGCCCGGTCGACGGTCATGACGTCGAGGCCGTGGAGAGCGCTCTGCGCGAGGCCCGTGCTCTGCACCGGCCGGTGGTGGTGCACACGGTCACCGTCAAGGGGAAGGGCTATTCCCCTGCCGAGGACGACGAGGCCGACCGTCTGCATGCCGTGGGCCGCGTCGACCCGCTGACCGCCACCCCACTGAGCACCCCGGGACCCACCTGGACCTCCGTCTTCGCCGCCGAACTCGCGGCGCTGGGTGCCGAGCGCGAGGACCTGGTCGCCCTCACCGCCTCCATGCTCAGGCCCACCGGGCTGCTGCCGTTCGCCGAGCGGTTCCCCGAGCGGGTCTTCGACGTGGGGATCGCCGAGCAGCACGCCGTGGCCGCCGCGGCGGGGCTCGCGCTGGGCGGCCGCCACCCGGTCGTCGCCCTCTACGCCACCTTTCTCAACCGGGCCTTCGACCAGGTGCTGATGGATGTCGCCCTGCACGGGCTGCCGGTCACCTTCGTACTGGACCGGGCGGGCATCACGGGCCCGGACGGGCCGAGCCACCACGGCATGTGGGACCTGACCCTGCTCGGCGCGGTGCCCGGCCTGCGGATCGCCGCGCCACGCGACGGCGCCCGGGTGCGCGAGCTGCTGCGCGAGGCGGTCGCCACCGGCGACGGACCCACGGCGCTGCGCCTGCCCAAGGCCTCCGCCGGCGAGGATCTGCCCGCGGTGGACCGTCTCGACGGCCTGGACATCCTGCACAGTGCCGCGCCTCTGCCACCGGACGTACTGCTGGTGGGTGCCGGCGCGATGGCGGGTCCGGCCGTGGCCGCCGCGCGCGGGCTCGCCGGGCGGGGCGTCGGGGTCACGGTCGCCGACCCGCGCTGGGTCCTGCCGGTGCGTCCGGCCCTGGTACGGCTCGCCGCCCGCCACCGGCTGGCGGTGAGCGTCGAGGACGGCGGCCGTACGGGCGGAGCCGGCGCGGCGCTCGCCCAGGCGTGCGCCGAGGCCGGTGTCAGCACGCCTGTGAGCGCTCTCGGGCTGCCGCGCGACTTCCTCCCGCAGGGCTCCCGCGCCGGTCTGCTCGGCGACTACGGCCTCGACGAGGCAGGCATCACCGCGCATGTACTGCGGCTGCTGCGCACCCCGTCGTACCGCACCCCGTCGTCCCCCACCCCGCCGTCCCGCACCCCGTAGTCCGGAAGGAACCCGCCATGAACCAGCGGTACGAGCCCGAGCGGCGGTACGAACCGTCCGAGCCGCCCCGACGCCCCTCGCGCGCCCTCCGGGTGGGCGATGTCCAAGTGGGCGGCGGCGCCCCCGTGTCCGTACAGTCCATGACGACCACGGTCACCGCGGACGTGGACGCCACGCTCCAGCAGATCGCGGCGCTGACGGCGGCGGGCTGCCAGATCGTACGGGTCGCCGTCCCGTCGGGCGACGACGCCAGGGCGCTGCCCGCCATCGCGGCCAAGTCGCGGATCCCGGTGATCGCCGACATCCACTTCCAACCGCGGTACGTCTTCGCCGCGATCGACGCGGGCTGCGCCGCCGTACGGGTCAACCCCGGCAACATCAAGCGCTTCGACGACCAGGTCGCCGATATCGCGCGGGCCGCGGACGCCGCCGGGATCCCCATCCGTATCGGCGTCAACGCCGGTTCCCTGGACCGGCGGCTGCTCGCCAAGCACGGCAGGGCCACCCCCGAGGCGCTGGTGGAGTCGGCGCTGTGGGAGTGCTCGCTCTTCGAGGAGCACGGCTTCACCGATCTCAAGATCTCGGTGAAGCACCATGATCCGCGCACCATGGTGGCCGCGTACCGGCTGCTGGCTCGGCGCTGCGACTACCCCCTGCACCTCGGCGTCACCGAGGCGGGCCCGCTGCTCCAGGGCAGCGTCAAGTCGGCTGTCGCCTTCACCCAGTTGCTCAGCGAGGGGATCGGCGACACGATCCGCGTCTCGTTGTCGGCGCCCCCGGTGGAGGAGGTGAAGGCCGGTCTGAGCATCCTCGAATCCCTCGGCCTGCGCGAACGCGGTCTGGAGATCGTCTCCTGCCCTTCCTGCGGCCGCGCGCAGGTCGATGTGTACCGCCTCACCGAGCAGGTCCAGGCGGCCTTCGAGGGTTTTCCGCATCCGCTGCGGGTGGCCGTGATGGGCTGTGTGGTCAACGGCCCGGGCGAGGCGCGCGAGGCGGACATCGGTGTCTCGTCGGGCAACGGCAAGGGCCAGATCTTCGTACGCGGCGAAGTCGTGGCCACCGTACCGGAGTCGCGGATCGTGGAGACGCTGCTCGACGAGGCGCTGCGGCTGACGGACTCCGGAGCGGACGGAGAGGACGGAGCGGACGAAGCAAGCGGAACGGATGAAGCGAGCGCCTGAAGGCGGCCCAGGAGCGGCGGGCTCCAGAGCTGTTCCAGGGCTAGAGGAGGCTCGAATAGGCGGGCTCGGCAGGCGGTACGGGCCGGGCGTACCGCTGCGTCGAGCGGCTCCAGTCGTCGTAACCGCGCATCGCCGAGCGCATGCATTCGCAGAGCCTGAGGACGGCCTCGGTCTCCTGGCCGGTCAGGTCATGGGCCCGGCAGGCGTCGAGCAGCCGCCGCTCGATCGCGGTGAACTCGCGGCACCAGTCCCCGACCAGGTCCGCGATCGTACGCAGGGCCTCGCGCCGCCCGCAGTCCAGCTCGTGCTCGACCACGAGGACGTAGTTGTACGGATCTCCCCGTGACTCCTCCTTCTCCAGGGAGTGCACATCATTGGCCGTGGTGATGAAATCGCTGGTGATGTCCAGCATCCGGCACAGTTCGGGCATCTCCCGCGCCCGGGCGGAGGTTTCAAAACCGTACGCCTTCTCGCTGAGATCCATCATCGCGTACACCAGGCCGGACCTGCGGCGGAGCGGAATGAACTGTTCGGTACCGAGCATCTTCCGCGCGGGCCGGTCGCGCGACTCCTCCGCGCCCGCCTCCATGAACCAGCGGAAGTGCCGGGCCGTACGCCGCTGCCAGTCGGGCGTGGCGCCCGAGGCCAGCCGCGACCACACATGGGCGAAGGCGCGGTACAGCGGTGCTTCCGGAATCCGCTCGGGCCAGGTCTCCCCGGGGCGCATCACACCGAGCACATCGGCGACGGCCCGGTCCAGCTCCTCGGCGGAGTGGAGGCGGCGGTCGTCGAACTGATCGTCGTACACCGTGCATGCGACGACCGCGTCCACCGTCAGATCCAGGCTGGGGCCCTCGGCCGACGGCGCCCACTTGGCCATCAGCTCCGCGATGTCCCACTGGCGGATCCGCTGCTCGTCGAGCGGGGAGGTGGCGATGCCCTGCTGCCGGGCCCAGATCAGACTGCGGGTGCGTGCCCCCTCGACATCGGGGCTGGTGCGCAGCTCAAAAGGGAGGTGGAAGTCGATGTCCTGCGGCATGGTGTCCTCGCGGAGGGCTCGGGGTGAGTGGCGGTCCGTACTGAACTCACCCTGGCCGACCGGGCGGAGACCACGGACTGCCGCACCGTCCGCGATCCGTGCACGCGTTGAACGATCCCGTCCCGTTCTCGTCCCACGATCCCGTCCCGCTCTCGCCTGATGGTTCTGAGCGCGTCGAACGATCCCGCGAACGATCCAGCGTGCCTTGAGCATCCGCCCGGTCCACCGCTCCCCGCCGATATTCCGGCCGGGGCTCAGTCCTCCGTCCCCGTCCCCTCACCGCCCTCGGCTCCGGGCCCCTCCTCGCCGGACTCCGGCCCCGACGCCTCCGCGGTCACATCCGCGGAAGCCTCCTCCCCGACCTCCGACACGGGCGGATCGTCCATTTCGTTTCCCCCTTTTCAATTCGGTTACCCCGTCATCGCAGGATACCCATCGGGGATTTACCGCGTACCCGGCCGATGGCGATTTCTCTTCCTTCACCAAGACCGGGCGAGTCCGAAAGAATCCGGTGCCCCCTATTCCGCCGCGGAGCGGAAAATGCCACAGGATATTGACTTCCGCGTAACCTTCCGCCGCGGATGACAATTGTGTGCCGGTGATCGAAAGGGAACTCGGCCTCGACAGCACGTACCACGCCTTGACCCCGGGACACAGACAGTGGCCACCCGCGATAACTTAGTGTAGCCTTACCTAAGTTTTCAGGCCTGGCGGGCCTGACTGATGGGCGGGATCTCAGGAGCCGGAGGGGTGCGGTGGGGGCTGAAGGCCCGGCGGGGCGGGATGTCCTGAGACATGCGGTGAAGGGACAACGGCGCGATGTCGCCCTGTCGTCACTTCTCGCGGCCGGGCATCAGGCGGGCGAGGCGCTCATCCCGGTGCTCATCGGCCTGGTGATCGACCGGGCCGTCGCCAGGAGCGACGGGGCCGCGCTGTGGTGGTGGACCGGAGCGCTGGCCGTCGCGTATGTCGGACTCTCCTTCAGCTTCCGCACCGGTGCGCGGCTGTCGGAACGGGCCGCCGTCGCGGCCTCGCACGAACTGCGGATCGCGCTGGTCGGCCGCGTGCTGCATCCGGGCGGCGGCACCGAGGCGCTGGGGCTGCCCGGCGCCCTGGTCAACACCGCCACCGAGGACGCCAAACGGGTCGGCGCCGTGAACGTCGCGGTGATGGAGGCGGTGGCCGCGCTGGCCGCGCTGGGCGTCAGCGCCGCGGCCCTGCTCTGGATCTCCGTACCGCTCGGCCTTGTTGTCCTGCTGGGCACACCGCTGCTGCTGTGGCTCGGCCATCTGCTGAGCGGGCCGCTGGAGCGGCGCAGTGAGGCCGAGCAGGACCGGGCCGGGCAGGCGTCGGCGGTCGCTGCGGATCTCGCGGCCGGTCTGCGGGTGCTCAAGGGCATCGGCGCCGAGTCCGCGGCCGTCGCCCGCTACCGCTCCGCCAGCCGTGCCTCGCTGGCCGCCACCCTCCGTGCGACCCGGGCGCACGCCTGGCAGAAAGGAATGACCCTCGGACTGACGGGTGTGTTCATCGCCCTGGTCGCCCTGATCGGCGGCCGTCTGGCAGCCGGCGGCGACATCAGTCTCGGCGGGCTCGTCTCGGCGGTCGGGCTGGCGCTGTTCCTGCTCGGACCGCTCGAAGTGGTCGGCTGGGTGAACGCGGAGTTCGCCCAGGGGCGTTCCTCGGCGGCGCGCATCGCGAAGGTGCTCGCCGCCCCTCCTGCGGTGGAGCCCGGCCTGGATGCGCTGCCGATGCCGGTACGCGGCCATGTCCGGCTCCGGGGCGTCTCGTACGCGGCTCTGCGCGATGTCGAACTGGAGGCCGCGCCCGGTGAGTTGCTCGGGGTGGTGGCCGCCGATCCGGCGGACGCGCTGGCGCTGCTCGGCTGTCTGGGGCGGGTGGCGGATCCGGACGCCGGGGCGGTGGAGCTGGACGGTGTGGCCCTGACCGCCCTGGGCCCGGCGGAGATCCGGCGGGTGCTGCTGGTCGCGGGGCATGACGCCGATTTGTTCGAGGGCACACTGGCCGGCAATGTGTCGGCCGCTGTACGGCGGTCCCCCGACGGCGCCGGAGGGCTCCCGCGGATCACGGCGGCGGCGATGGCCGCGGCCGGCGCCGACGAGGTCGCCGAAGCCCTCCCCCACGGCGCCGCTACGACGGTCACCGAGCGCGGGCGGTCCCTCTCCGGCGGCCAGCGGCAGCGCGTGGCCCTGGCC
>NZ_JBHVGV010000001.1:739647-880430 GCF_042800555.1 Streptomyces sp. NPDC057617
CAATACCCCCCACGGCGCGTGCGAGGGGCGGGGAAGGGGGGGTGGGTGTTCCTTTCGGGGCTACAGGAGGCGCGACTGTGCCTCCCCTGGCGCCCTCCCCCCCGAGGCCCCGGTGCTGGTCCTGCACGACCCCACGACCGCGGTCGACACCGTCACGGAGGCCCGGATGGCCGACGCGCTCAGGGACTTCCGGCACGGGCGCACGACAATCCTGGTCACCACCAGCCCGGCGCTGCTCGCGGTGACCGACCGGGTGGTGTTCCTGCACGGCGGACGCGTCACCGACTCGGCGCCCCACGCCCGTCTCGTACAACGCCACGAGAGCTACCGGACGGCGGTCTTCGCGTGACGGACGACCGTACCGACGGCCGAATCAGGAACGGCCACGCCGGGGAGAACGGCCGCGCCGGAGAGGACGGCCACACCGCGGACGAGGACGGCCGGGCGCTGCTGCCCACCGCCTCCGCCCGCCGCACCCGCGCGGCGGTACGCGAACTCCTGCGCCCCCACCGGCCGCTGGCCCTCGCGGCCCTGGTCACCATGGTCGCCGCGACGGCGGTCGGACTGGTGGTGCAGCCGGTGCTCGGCCATATCGTGGACGTGGTCACCGAGGGCCGGCCGGCCGACGCGGTCGTCGCACCCGTGGCGCTGCTGGCGGTGGTCGCGGTCGTCCAGGGCGCCGCCACCGGCCTCGGGCTCTCGCTGGTCTCGCGGCTCGGCGAGACCGTACTCGCCCGGCTGCGCGAGCGGTTCGTGGACCGCGCCCTGAACCTTCCCCTGGAGCAGGTGGAGGGCGCGGGCTCGGGGGATCTGACGGCGCGGGTCACCGGCGATGTGTCACTGATCGCCGACGCGGTCCGCAACGCGCTGCCCGAGCTGGCCCGTTCGATGCTGGCGATCGTCCTCACCCTGGGCGCGCTGGCCCTGCTCGACTGGCGTTTTTTGCTCGCCGCGCTGCTCGCCGTGCCCGTACAGGCGTACACCGCACGCTGGTACGTACGGAACGCCGCGCCGCTCTACGCCGAGCAGCGCGTCGCCAACGGGGCCCAGCAGCAGCAGCTTCTGGACAGTATCGGCGGGGCGCGGACCGTACGCGCCTTCCGGCTGGAGGAGGAGCACACCGAGCGGGTCACCGAGCGGTCCCGGTCCGTGGTGGCGCTGACCATGCGCGGAGTCCAGCTGGTCCTGCGCTTCTACACCCGGCTGCACATCGCCGAGTTCACGGGTCTCGCGGCCGTACTGGTGGCGGGCTTCCTGCTGGTGCGCGCCGACGCGGTTTCCGTCGGTACGGCGACGGCCGCGGCGCTCTACTTCCACAGCCTGTTCACCCCCGTCAACGCGGCGCTGATGCTGGTCGACGACGCGCAGTCGGCGACGGCGGGCCTGGCCCGGCTCGTCGGGGTGGTCGACCTGCCCCCGGTCCGGACGGAGGGGCGGGCCGTGCCGCGTGACGCGTCGGTCGCCCTCGACGGGATCGGTCACGCGTACCGGCCGGGGCATCCCGTCCTCCATGGGGTGGATCTGGCGGTCCGGCCGCGCGAGCGGATCGCGCTGGTCGGGGCGAGCGGCGCGGGAAAGACCACGCTGGCGAAGATCACCGCCGGTATCCACCGGCCGTCCGAGGGCACGGTACGGATCGGCGGCGCGGAACTGGACTCGCTCGGCGGGCCCGAGATCCGCCGGAACATCGCCCTCATCACCCAGGACGTGCATGTCTTCGCCGGACCGCTCGCCGACGACCTGCGGCTGGCCCGACCCGGCGCCACCGAAGCGGAACTGCGCGCGGCGCTCGACCGCGTGGACGCGCTGAGCTGGGCCGCCCTGCTGCCGGACGGTCTGGCCACCGTCGTCGGCGAGGGCGGGCACCAGCTCACCGGCGCGCAGTCGCAGCAACTCGCCCTGGCCCGGCTGGTGCTGGCCGATCCGCCCGTGGCGATCCTCGACGAGG
Source organism: Streptomyces sp. NPDC057617 (assembly GCF_042800555.1). NCBI lineage: Bacteria > Bacillati > Actinomycetota > Actinomycetes > Kitasatosporales > Streptomycetaceae > Streptomyces > Streptomyces sp. NPDC057617. The sequence continues at coordinate 741,596 of NZ_JBHVGV010000001.1, forward strand.
CCACCGCGGAGGCGGGCAGTGCCGGGGCGCGCGCCCTGGAGAAGGCCGCCGCCCGCGCGGTGGACGGCCGTACGGCCCTGATCGTCGCCCACCGTCTGACACAGGCCGCGAGCGCGGACCGGATCGTGGTCATGGACGCCGGACGGGTGGCGGAATCCGGCACGCACGACGAACTGCTCGCGGCCGGCGGCACGTACGCGGCTCTGTGGGAGGCCTGGTCGTACCGCCGCGACACCGCGCCCTGACCCTCCTGACCTCGTACCGCAATCCCCCGCACCCACCCACCAGAGAAGCACCGGACACGAAGGACCTCTCGATGGCCCGCACTCTCCGCGCCGACCGGCTCGCCGCCGCGTCCGCGTCCGTACTCCTGCTGTTCGCCGTCACCGCGTGCGGTTCCGGTCAGGACCCGGAGCCGGACCCGGCGGCCCCGGGGAAGGACTCGGCGGCAGCCGGTTCGTATCCCGTCACCATCGCCCACAAGTTCGGCAGTACGACGGTCGGATCCGAGCCCCAGCGCATTGTCACGGTCGGCCTCACCGACCAGGACGCCGTACTGGCACTGGGCAAGGTCCCGGTCGGGACGACCGAATGGCTGGGCGCGTACAAGGGCGCGCTGGGGCCGTGGGCCACGGCCGAGCTGAACGGCGGTGCGACACCGACGCTCCTCAAGGACACCGGTACCGGACCCCAGGCCGAGCGGATCGCCGCGCTCAAGCCGGATCTGATCATCGCTCTGTACTCGGGCCTCACAAAGGAGCAGTACACGACGCTCTCGAAGTTCGCGCCGGTGCTCGCCCAGCCGAAGCAGTACAACGACTACGGCATCCCCTGGGAGCTCCAGACGGAGACGATAGGCAAGGCCCTCGGCAAGGAGGCCGAGGCGAAGAAGCTGGTCGACGGAGTGGAGGCGAAGTTCGCCGCCGCGCGCGAGAAGCACCCGGACTTCAGCGGCGCCACGGGCGTGATGGCCACACCGTACGAGGGGAAGTTCGTCTTCGGCAGCCAGGACCCCCGTTCACGGCTGCTGACGTCCTACGGCTTCAGTCTGCCGGCCGGACTCGACAGGGCGATCGGCGACAAGTTCGGCGCGAACATCAGCGAGGAGCGCACCGATCTGCTGAACCAGAAGGTGGCGGTGTGGTTCGTGGAGGACGTCGCCAAGAACGCGGAGAAGCTGCACAAGGACCCGACGTACGGGGATCTGGACGTGGTGAAGCAGGGGCGTGAGGTCTTCGTCGCCGAGACGAGCGACTTCGGGAACGCGCTGTCCATGGGTACGGTGCTGAGCCTGCCGTACGCGATGGACCGGCTGGAGCCGATGCTCGCGGCGGCGGTGGACGGGGATCCCGCGACGAAGGTGGAGCAGCCGTAGCCGCAGCCGCGTACTCAACAGCGGGAAGGGCCCGGACCGTTCGGTCCGGGCCCTTCGTGTCACCGGTGGCGAAGTTGACCCAGTCTCATTGATGGTGAAGGCGGCTCACTGGTGGTGCAGGCTCCTGGGGCGCAGATCCGTCCAGTGGGACTCGACGTAGTCCAGGCACTCCTGGCGCCCTCCGGGACCGTGGACGCGGGTCCAGCCGGCCGGGATGTCCACGAAGTCCGGCCACAGACTGTGCTGCCCCTCGTCGTTGACCAGCACCGAGTAGACCCCGTCGGGGTTCTCGAACGGGTTGCCGCTCATGCTCATCTCTCCTCGTTAGATGCCGTGGCGCGAGCCACCAGCGCTTCCAGCGCCCGGAACCAGGTCCGCGCGAGGTCCCTGATGTCCTTCTCCTCCAGCACGGCCGCCGGCCAGGACCAGTTGGCGGCCAGGACAGGACCGCCGGGACGGTCCTCCGTGACGACATTGATGCCCAGTGCGTGCCCCTCCCGCATCGCCGGCTCCGGGCCGATGTCCGCCGCGTCCTCCTCCGGGGCGTACGACCAGTCGGTCGCCTCCGGAACGTCGAAGCGGCCCAGGTAGTTGAACTCGATCCGCGGTGCCTCAAACGCCGCGAGTACCGGTGCCGTCCGCGGGTTGAGATGGCGCAGCATGCCGTAACCCACGCCGTTGGCGGGCAGCGAGCCCAGGTGCTCCCGCACCCGCCGCAGCGCCTCGTCGACGGCCGGGCCGCCGGCGAAGGCATCGGCCAGGTCGACCGGGCCCGGGTCGAGCCGGACCGGGAAGACGCTGGTGAACCAGCCGACGGTACGGGACAGATCGGCGTCCTCGGCCAGTTCCTCCTCGCGGCCGTGGCCCTCCAGGTCGACCAGCACCCCGCCGCCCGCGCCCGCGCCGCGGCGCCGCAGCCAGTCCGTCAGCGCGAGACCCAGCCCGGTCAGCAGGACGTCGTTGACGGTCGCGCCGAGGACGGCGGGGACCGTGGACAGCAGCGGACCGGTGCGTTCCGGGTCCAGCCGCAGCTCCAGCTCCCGTACGGTGCCGGCCGTGTCCCGCGCGGGGTCCGGCGGGCTGACCAGCGGGAGCGGCTCCGCGCCGTCGAGAAGACCGGTCCAGAAGGGCAGTTCGGCCTCGCGTTCCGGCTGCCGGGCGAGTTCCGTGAGGCGGTTCGCCCACTGCCGGAACGATGTCCCGACCTCGGCGAGTGCGGCCGGACGGCCCTCGGACACGTCCTGCCAGGCGACCGCCAGATCGGGCAGCAGCACCCGCCAGGAGACACCGTCGACCAGCAGATGATGTGCCATCAGCAGCAGCCGGCCGGGACGATCGCCCGCGTCGAACCACACCGCCCTGACGCCCTGGCCGGCCTCAGGGTCGAGAGCGTCCCGTGCCGCGCGGGCCCGCTCCGCGACGCACTCGCGCAGGGCGTCCCCGTCCAGACCGGTCGCGTCGACCCGTTCCACCCAGGTGCCGGTGTCGGCCGTGGCCGCGGGCGGGACCTCCAGGGACCAGTCGTCCCGGTCCGTCCGCACCAGCCGTGCCCGCAGCATGTCGTGCCGGTCCGCCAGTGCCCGGAGCACACTCACCAGCTTGGGGCGGTCCAGTGCCGCCGGGGTCTGTACGAGCGCCGCCTGGTGGTAGCCCTTGAAGGGGCCGCCCAGTTCACGGAGCCAGTGCATGACCGGGGTGAGCGGAACGCTGCCCGTGCCGTCGTACGGTGTACGCGCCACGCCGGCGGTCTCTTCGACGGCGACGGTGCTCAGGCCCGCCACCGTGCGGTGCTGGAAGACCAGCCGGGGCGTGATCCGCAGACCGGCCGCGCGTGCCCGGCTGACGAGTCGCATCGCCATGATGCTGTCGCCCCCGAGCGCGAAGAAGTCGTCCTCCGCACCCACCCGCTCCAGCCCCAGGACCTCGGCGAAGACCGAGCAGAGGAGCTTCTCCCGGGGCGTCCGCGGTGCGCGCCCCGACAGGACCGCGGTGAAATCGGGCGCGGGCAGCGCCCTGCGGTCGAGCTTGCCGTTGCTGAGCGTGGGCAGCCGGTCCAGCGGGACCACCGCCGCCGGAACCATGTAGTCGGGCAGATGGCGCCCGACATGCGCGCGCAGCACGCCGGGGTCGGGCAACTGGCCTGCGGCCGCCACCACATACGCCACGAGCCGGGTGCGCGGGCCGTCCTGACGGACCGTCACCACCACTTCTCCGCAGTCCGGGTGAGCGGCCAGTACGTCCTCGATCTCCGCCAGTTCGATGCGGAATCCACGGATCTTGACCTGGTCGTCCGCCCGGCCCAGATAGTCCAGCATCCCGTCCGCCGTCCACCGGGCGAGGTCGCCCGTACGGTAGAGCCGGGAGCCGGGAGGACCGAACGGGTCGGCGACAAACCGTTCCGCGGTCAGGGCCGGCCGGTTCAGATAGCCCCGGGCCAGACCGCCGCCCGCGAGATACAGCTCGCCGGGCACCCCCGGCGGCAGGGGCCGCAGGAATTCGTCGAGCACATGGGCCCGGGTGCCCGCCACCGGACGGCCGACCAGGGGCCGTTCGCTGTCGCGTACACGCGCCACCAGGGCGTCCACGGTCGACTCGGTGGGCCCGTACAGATTGAACGCCTCCGTGCCGCGCAGTCCGCGCAGCTTCTCCCAGAGCGCCTGCGGTACGGCCTCGCCGCCCACGCCGATCACCGCGAGGGGGCAGGCACCGTCCGGGACGAGACCCGCCTCGGCCATCTGCGCGAAGAACGAGGGTGTCACTTCGAGGAAGTCGAAACCGTGCTCGACGACGGCCGCCGCGAGCAGTTCGGGATCGCGCCGTGTCTCCTCGGACACCACATGGACACAGTGCCCGTCGAGCAGCCACAACTGCGGCTGCCAGGAGGCGTCGAACGAGAACGACCAGGCGTGTCCGGCCCGCAGATGCCGCCTGCCGGTGGCCGCGACGGCCGGTTCGTACAGCGTCTCCCGGTGGCTGTGGAACAGATTGCCGACCGTCTCATGGGTGACGACGACCCCCTTCGGACGGCCCGTCGAGCCGGAGGTGTAGATCACATAGGCGGGATGCCCGGGGGTCAGCGGGCTCGTACGGTCCCGGTCCGTCACCTCCCCGGGGTCGTGAGCGGCGAGCGCGTCCACGGTCTCCGGGTCGTCCAGTACCAGCATCGGCACCGTGGAACCGGGCAGCAGCGGGGCGAGCGCGCGGGTGGTCAGGGTCAGTACGGGGAGGGCGTCGGCCAGCATGCCGGCGGTGCGTGCCGCCGGGACGTCGGGGTCGAGCGGCAGATACGCGGCTCCCGCCTTCTGCACGGCCAGGATCGCCAGCAGCGTACGGGCGGTACGGGGCAGCGCCAGCGCGACGATCCGCTCGGGCCCGGCTCCGCGCTCGATCAGCAGCCGGGCCAGCCGGTTCGCCTCGGCGTCCAGTTCGGCGTAGCTCAGCTCGACGCCGTCGGAGGCCACGGCCGGGGCGTCGGGACTGCGCCGCACCTGCCGCTCGAACAGCGCCGGTACGGTGGTCGGCGCCGCGGCCGGCTCCCGGGCGTTCCACTCCTCCAGTATCCGGTGCCGCTCTTCGTCGCCGAGGATGTCGATGCGGCCGATGGACAGGTCCGGCTCCGCGGCGACCGCGCGCAGCACCCGGCGCAGCCGCTCCGCGATCGCTTCCGCGGTGGCCGGGTCGTACAGGTCGGCGCTGTATTCGAGCACTCCGTGGACACCGCCGCCGTCCGCGTGCTCCACGAAGTCGAAGGACAGGTCGAACTTCGCGGTGCCCTGGCCCACTTCCTCCTCGCGCGAGACGAGTCCCGGCAGCGCCGGGCCCGCAGGGCCCGCGGCGAGATAGACGACCATCACCTGGAACAGCGGGTGACGGGCCAGTGAGCGGGGCGGGTTGAGCGCCTCCACCACCCGCTCGAAGGGCACGTCCTGGTGGTCGTAGGCGGCGAGGTCGGTGTCCCTGACCCGGGCCAGCAGTTCACGGAAGCCCGGATCGCCGGAGGTGTCCGTGCGCAGGACGAGGGTGTTGAGGAAGAACCCGACCAGGTCCTCCAGCGCCTCGTCCTGGCGTCCGGCGATCGGACTGCCGACGGGGATGGCCGTACCGGCGCCGAGCCGGGTCAGCAGGGCCGCCACGGCGGCCTGCATCAGCATGAACATACTGACCCCGGCGCCGCGCGCCAGCTCACGCAGCGAGCCGGTCAGCTCCGGGCCGAGCGAGAGGTCGACGGCCCCGCCCCGGTAGCTGCTCTCCGCCGGGCGCGGCCGGTCGGTGGGCAGTGCCAGCTCCTCGGGGAGCCCGGCCAGGGTCTCCTTCCAGTACGCGAGCTGCCGGGACGCTAGGCTGTCCGGGTCCTTCTCGTCGCCCAGGACGGACCGCTGCCACAGGGTGTAGTCGGCGTACTGCACGGGCAGCGGTGCCCGGTCCGGCGCGCGGCCGGCGGCGCGCGCCGCGTAGGCGGTGGCCAGGTCCCGGGTCAGGGCCTGCTCGGACCATTCGTCGCCCGCGATGTGGTGCACCAGGACCAGCAGCACGTGTTCGTCCTCGCTCAGCCTGAACACCGCCACCCGCAGGGGCGGTTCATAGTCCAGCGCGAAGCCGTACGCCGCCGCGTCGGCCAGCAGTCCGGCGAGGCTCCCTTCGTCCGCGGGAACGACCTCCACCGGGATCTCGTACTCCCCGTGGTCCAGGATCCGCTGGTACGCGGTGCCCGCCTCCTCCGGGAAGACCGTACGCAGGGTCTCGTGGCGCTCCGCCAGATCTCCCACGGCGGCGCGCAGCGCGTCGATGTCGAGTGCGCCGGACAGCCGCCAGGCGGACGGGATGTTGTACGTGGGGCTCGCGCCCTCGACCTGGTACAGCACCCAGAGCCGCCGCTGCGCCGACGACAGGGGCAGCCGGTCGGGCCGCTCCCCCGTGGTAAGCGCGGGCCGGTGCCCGCCGGTCCGCCCGGCCTGGGCCGTGGCAAGGCGGGCCACGGTCGGGTGGTCGAAGACCGTGCGCAGCGAGATGTGCGCGCCGAGCGCCGCGCGGACCTTCACCACCAGCCGCATCGCCAGCAGCGAGTGGCCGCCGAGTTCGAAGAAGTTGTCGTCGACGCCCACCCGTTCGACGCCGAGCACCTCGGCGAACTGCTCGCAGAGGATCTCCTCGGCCGGGGTGCGCGGGCGCCGGCCCGCCGGGGCCGCGGAGAAGTCCGGCGCGGGCAGGGCGGCCCGGTCGAGCTTGCCGCTGACGGTCCGCGGCAGTGCCGCCACGGTGACGAAGGCGGCGGGGACCATGTTCGCGGGCAGCGCGGCGGCGGTGTGGGCCCGCAGCGCGGCCGGGTCCAGGGTGTGGCCGGGTGCGGGCACGGCGTACCCGACCAGACGGGGTACGCCGGGGGTGTCCTCCCGTACGATCACGGCCGCCGTGGCGACACCGGGGTGCGCGCCGACGCGGGACTCGATCTCGCCGAGTTCGATCCGGAGCCCGCGCAGCTTGACCTGGTCGTCCGCCCTGCCCAGGAACTCCAGGGTGCCGTCGGCGCGGCGCCTGACGAGGTCACCGGTGCGGTACATCCTGCTGCCGGGAGGGCCGTAGGGGTCGGCGGTGAACCGTTCCGTGGTCAGCGCGGGCCGGTTCAGATAGCCACGGGCCAGGCCCTCCCCCGCGAGATACAGCTCGCCGGCCACCGCGGCCGGGACCGGCCGGAGCGTCGCGTCCAGGACATGCGCGCGGATATTGGCGAGCGGCGCGGCCCAGGTGCGGCCGTCGGCCTCCCCGTGCCAGCCGTACGAGTCGACGGCGCACTCGGTGGGCCCGTACAGATCGTGGACCGCGGTGCCGGGCAGCGCGCGGAGCCGGTCCCAGACCGGCGGCGGGGTGGCCTCGCCGCCGACCGCGACGACACCGGGCACATACCCGCCGGGTTCGAGGAATCCATGGTGGGTCAGCTCGCGCAGATAGGTCGGGGTGAAGTCGACGAAGTCCATCCGCTCGGCCGTCAGCCGGCTGAGCAGCGCGGCCGGATCCGTCATGGTCGCCTCGTCGACGACATGCAGTTCATGGCCGGCGAGCAGCCACAGCATCGGCTCCCACGAACCGTCGAAGCTGAACGAGGCGGCGTGCAGCGCGCGCAGGACGGACCGGCCCGCGGCTTGCTCGGCGGGCAGGATCAGATCCTTGTGGTGCGAGCCGAAGAGATTGCTGAGGCCGCGATGGGTTCCGACGACGCCCTTGGGGGTGCCGGTGGACCCGGAGGTGAAGATGATGTACGCGGCCGACGCGGGGTGCGGCGGGGCCTGGCCGGTCCCGTCCGGCTCTTCCCCGTCCGGGTCCTCGCCGACGGACTCCAGCAGGACGAGTTCATGCCCGTCCGGCAGTTTCGGCGCGAGGGCGGCGGTCGTCAGTACGCAGCGGGGTGCCGCGTCGGACAGCATGAACTCCAGCCGGTCCGCCGGGTGGTCGGGGTCGAGCGGCAGATACGCGGCGCCCGACGCGAGCACACCGAGAATCGCGGGCACCATCGCGTCGCGCGGCAGGGCCAGTCCGACGACCGTCTCGGCAACGGCTCCCCGGCGCCTCAGCGCGCGGGTGATCTCACCGGCCTTCGCGGCCAGTTGGGCGAAGGTGAGCCGGCCGCCGGAGGTGACCAGGGCGGTGGCGTCCGGCCTGGCGCGTACTGTCCCCGCGAAGATCTCCGGAACCGTACGGGACTCGACCGGCCGGCCGGTGTCGTTCCAGGTGGTCCGCGCGGCCAGGTCCTCCGCGTCGGTGAGGACCCGCAGCGCCCCCACGGGCTGTCCGGGGGCCCGCACGATCTGTTCCAGCAGGGCCACCATCCGCTCCACGAGCAGCTCGGCGGTACCGGGATCGACCAGGTCGGCGGCGTACTCCAGCAGGAGGGCCAGGGAGCGGTCCTCGCCGTGATCGACGAAGGTGAAATCCAGATCGAACTTGGCCATGCCGGTGTCCATGTCGAACCACTCGGTGTCCGGGCCGAAGAGGTCCGGGTCCCCGTCGGGGCGGTAGTGGTAGCCGATCATGACCTGGAACAGCGGGTTGCGGTCCGCCACACGGGCGGGGTTGACGGCCTCGACGACCCGGTCGAAGGGCACGTCCTGGTGCTCGAAGGCCGCCAGCGCGGATTCCCGCACCCGGGCGAGCAGTTCGGTGAAGGACGGATCGCCCGACAGATCCGTGCGCAGGACCAGTGTGTTGACGAAGAAGCCGACCAGATCGTCCAGGGCGGAGTCGGTGCGGCCCGCTATGGGCGCCCCGAGCGGAATGTCGTCGCCGGCGCCGAGCCGGTGCAGCAGCGCGGCGGTGGCGGCCTGGAACAGCATGAACATGCTGACGCCCTGGGTGGCGGACAGCTCGCGCAGGGCGCTCGCGGTGCCGGCGGGGAGTCCGGCCCGTACCGTTCCCGCCCGGCCGGTCAGCCGCGCCGGCTGCCGGCGGTCCAGCGGCAGTTCCACCCGCTCGGGCAGATCGCGCAGGGTCTCGGTCCAGTAGGCGAGCTGCCGCTCCCCCACCTCGTCCAGGAGGCGGTTCTGCCAGAGCGTGTAGTCGGCGTACTGCGCGGGCAGGTCCCGCTCCCACAGCGGGGCCCGGCCCGCGGACCGTGCCGCGTGGGCGAAGGCGAGATCGGAGAGGAAGGGGCGGTCCGACCACTCGTCGGTGGTGATGTGGTGCAGTACGAGGGCCACCACGTGGTCGTCAGGACCGAGCCTCAGTACCTCGGCCCGCAGGGGCAGTTCGGCGCTCAGGTCGAACGGGCGGCGCTGGATCTCCTCGACGCGTGCGGCAAGGTCCTGTTCGGCGCAGTCGGTCACGGTGAACGCGGGCTCGGCCTCCTCGGCCGGGACGATCCGCTGGTACGGCTCGCCCTCGTACTCCTCGAAGCGGGTACGGAGCGCTTCGTGGCGACCCGCGACATCGCGCAGCGCGGCCCGCAGAGCCGCCAGGTCGAGCGTGCCGCGCAGCCGGAACACCAGCGGGAAGTTGTACGCGACACCGCCGCCGTCCGTGAGGCGCTGCACCAGCCACAGCCGCCGCTGCGCGGCCGACAGCGGCAGGCGCTCGGGCCGCTCCGCCGCCGGTTCCAGGGCCGGCCGCGCGGGCCGTACCCCGTCCGTCCGGTCCGCGAGCAGCTCCGGGGTCGGGGCCTCGAAGAGATCACGGATGGCGAGTTCGGCGCCGAGTTCGTTGCGGGCGCGGCTGACGAGCCGGGTGGCGAGGAGCGAATGGCCGCCGAGATCGAAGAAGTTGTCCTCGGCGCCGACCGCGGGCAGGCCGAGCACCTCGGCGAACAGCCGGCAGAGGATCTCCTCCCGTGGGGTACGCGGACCGCGCCCCGAGCCCTGTGCGACGGCCGGCTCGGGCTCGGGCAGTGCCCGGACGTCGAGCTTTCCGTTGTCGTTCATCGGCAGCCGGGGCAGCACGGTGAAGACGGCCGGGACCATGTAGTCGGGCAGCCGTCGCTTGAGGTCCTCCCGGAGCTGCCGTACGAGCGCGTTGGCGCCGCGTGCGGTGGTGGGCGCGTTGGCGTACGGGGCGACGCCGCCCGCCGGGCGGTAGAGCCCCGTGGTCACCCGGAACCCGGCGTCGTCGTCCCGTACCAGCACGGCTTCGTACTTACCGGGCCGGGCGGACCAGGTGGTCAGAACGCGGTAGCCGAGACGGACGCCCAGCTCGCGCAGTGAGTCGGGCTCGACGCCCACCTCCACGGGCCCGAGCGGGCGGCCCTCGTCCAGGGCACGCGCGACGGCCAGTTCGCCGGCCGTACGGGCGTCGGGCACCCCGACCACACGCAGCCGCTCGGGACGTCGCTCTTCGAGCAGCGCGGCCAGGGCGTCGTACCCCGTCCAGTCGGTCGCCGGAGCGTCGGCGAGCGCCAGGGCAGCGCCGTGGTCCCGGTGGAGGACGACGTCGTAGCGGTGCCGTGTCAGCTCGTTCTGGTGGCGTCCCGCCTTGGTCCGCAGGTCGACGGCGAAGCCCAGCGTGCTGAAGTAGTCCGGATCGACGAGGAGTTCCTTCTCCAGCGCCATGCCCCGGTCCACGGCCCGCCGTACGGTCGCCGGGTCGCTGCCCTCGCCGGCCTTGGCGAGCTGGACGGCGGACTGGAAGGCCCGGGCCAGCCGGAGGTTCCGCACATCACCCACGAACAGCGTCCCGTCCGGGGTGAGCAGTTCCATCACACGGTTGATGACATCGGTGAGGTAGTCGATACCGGGGAAGTACTGGATCACCGAGTTGATCACGACGGTGTCGAAGAATCCGGTGGGCAGCCCGTCGAGGTCGTGGGCGGGCCGGGCGCACAGCTCGACCTTGGCCGCGAGCGCGGGCTCCTGCCGGAGGTCCTCGCGGATCTTGCGGATGACGGGTTCGGCGAAGTCGGTGGCCCAGTACGCCTCGGCCGCCGGGGCGAGCCGGGAGAGCAGCAGGCCGGATCCGACGCCGATCTCCAGGATCCGGCGCGGCCGCAGTTCGGTGATGCGCTCCACCGTGGCGGCCCGCCACTCCCGCATGTGCTCCAGCGGAATGGGCGTGCCGTCGTACGAGCTGTCCCAGCCGGCGAAGTCCTCGGTGAAAACAGCGGTGTTGATCTCGGTGTATTCGGCGGAGTAGATCTCCTGCCACTCACCGATCTGCTCGCGCTCGACCTCCTCGCGCCTCTCGTCGTCGAGTTCGGCCGGGACGACATAGCCGACGAGGCGCTGCGTGCCGGGCGCGGCGGGGTCGTCCCGGGCGATGACGGCGGCCTGGGCGACCCGTGGGTGCTGGGTGAGCGCGGTCTCGATCTCATGGAGTTCGACCCGGTATCCGCGCACCTTGACCTGGTCGTCGGTACGGCCGAGGAAGTCCAGATTGCCGTCCGCCCGCCGCCGTACGAGATCGCCCGTGCGGTACACGCGCTCGCCGGGCGCGCCGAACGGGTCGGCCACGAAGCGCTCTGCGGTCAGCCCCGGCCTGCCCAGATAGCCGCGGGCCAGACCGACGCCCGCGATGTACAGCTCGCCTGGTACGCCGTCCGGGACAGGCCGCAGCCAGGCGTCCAGGATGTGTGCCCGAGTGGCGCGGATCGGGCGGCCGACGGTCGGGGTGGGGCTGTCGTCCGTACCGCCGCCGAGGGTGTTGATGGTGTATTCGGTGGGCCCGTACAGGTTGTAGCCGTAGGTGCCTTCGGTGTCGCGCAGCCGGTTCCAGACGATCTCGGTGACGGCCTCGCCGCCGAGCAGCACGAGCGGGGGCCGGTGTCCCTCCAGCAGCCCCTCCTCGATGAGGAGATGGGCGTAGGTCGGGGTGACGTTGACGACGTCGATCCGGTGGGTCTCGCAGTACGCCACCAGCGCCTCGGCGTCACGGCGCAGCTCTTCGTCGCAGATGTGCACCTCGTGTCCCTCGACGAGCCAGAGCAGCTCCTCCCAGGACATGTCGAAGGCGAAGGAGACGGTGTGGGCGACCCGCAGGCGCCGGCCGCCCGCCGCGGCGATGGCCGGGCCGAAGATCTCCTTCTGGTGGTTGAGCTGCATGTTCGTCAGCCCGCGGTACGGCGTGACGACGCCCTTGGGGCGGCCGGTGGAGCCGGAGGTGTAGATGACATAGGCGGGGTGATCGAGGCTGAAGACGGTACGCACCGGTCCTGTGGACAGCGCGGCGAGTTCCGCCTCGACGGCGGGGTCGTCCAGCAGGACGCGCGGGACGTCTCCTTCGAGGGTGTCCGAGACTCCGGCGGTGGTGAGCAGGAGGAGCGGCTTCGCGTCGTCGAGCATCAGGGCGAGCCGGTCGGCGGGATGGTCCAGTTCCAGCGGCAGATAGGCGGCGCCGGTGCGCAGGACGGCGAAGAGCGCGACGACCATGTCGATCGAGCGCGGCAGTCCGAGCGCCACCACGCGCTCGGGCCCGGCGCCGCGTGCGATCAGCAGCCGGGCCAAGCGATCGCAGCGCGCGTCGAGTTCGGCGTAGGTGAGCGTCCGTGTGCCGAAGACGAGTGCGGTCGCGTCGGGGGTACGGGCGGCCTGGGCGGCGAGCAGATCGGCGACGGTCTCGTCGGGGACGGGCTCTCTGGTGGCGGTGTTCTCCCGTTCCAGGGCCTGCCGTTCGGCCGGCAGCAGCGCGTCGAGACCGCCGACCGGTGCCTCGGGGCCGGCGGTGAGTCCGTCCAGCAGGAGGGCGAACCGGGCCAGCAGGTCGTGCGCGTAGCCGCTTTCGATCAGGTCGGGACGGTAGGAGAGGGTGATACGGATCCGCCTGCCCGGGGTGACGACCAGGTTCACGGGGTAGTGGGTGGCGTCCACATTGGCGACGGCGGTGGCGCCGTGCCGGTCGCGCAGTACGGCCAGCCGCTCCTCGGTGTCGGCGTTGCGCAGGACGAACAGGGTGTCGAAGAGACGGCGGTGGCCGGTCTCCGCCTGGAGGACCCCCAGGCCCAGATACTCGTACGGAAGCAGATCCAGCCGCTCGGCCTGCACCCTGCGCAGCAGTTCGACGACCGGTTCCGCCGGGTCGAACGCGAGGCGCGCGGGCACGGTGTTCAGGAACATCCCGATGACGTTCGCGACCTCGGGCACCTCGCTCGGCCGGCCCGCGACGGTCGTGCCGAAGACGACATCGGTACGGCCGGTGGCGCTCGCGAGGGTCAGTCCCCAGGCCGCATTGAGCACGGTGTTGAGGGTCAGACCGTGGTGGCGTGCGGTGTCGCGCAGCCGCTCGCTCGCCTCGGTGGTCAGTACGGTGTCGAGGCTCTCCGGGACCACGGGTTCGAGGCCGCGGTCGGCCACGGCCGGCACGAGCAGGGTGGGCTCCTCCAGCCCGTCGAGAGCGGAGTGCCAGGCCCGGGTGGCCTCGTCGGTGTCCTGCCGCTCCAGCCAGGCCAGATAGTCGCGGTACGAGCCGGGGTCCGGCAGGCCCGTCGGCTCCCCGCCGCTCTCGTACAGGGCGAACAGTTCGTCGAGGAAGAGCCAGGCCGACCAGCCGTCCCAGAGGATGAGATGGCGGCCGATGACCAGCCGGTCGCCGCGCTCCTCGCCGAGCCTGATCAGCAGGATCCGGAAGAGCAGCGGTTCGGTGAGGTCGAAGCGGCGCAGCCGCTCCTCGTCCATCAACGCGCCCAGCCGCTCGTCCTGTTCGGCTGCGGAGAGACCGGTGAGGTCGGTCTCTTCGAGCGGGACCGCGGGGTCGCGGACGATGAACTGCACCGGCCGGCGCAGCCCTTCGCTGGTGAATCCGGCGCGCAGCGCGGGGTTCCGGGCGAGCAGCGTCCGTACGGCGGCGCGCAGCCGGCCGGTGTCGATCCGGCCCGCGAAGTCGAAGGACTCGTGGACGGTGTACACGTCCAGGGCGTTCTCGTCGTAGGTGGAGTGGAAGAACAGCCCTTCCTGGAGGGGCGCGAGGGGCCAGATGTCCTCGACCTCGCCCGGCGCGAGCCGCTCCACCTGGGCCCTCTCCTCGGCGGTGAGGACGAAAGAGGACATGGCGGTCAGGTCCGGCCCGGGGGCGGCGGCGAGGGTCGCAGTGGCGGCGAGGGCGGCCGGGGTGCGGTGTTCGAAGATGTCTCGGGGCCCGATGTCCAGGCCCGCGCGGCGGGCCCGGCCCGAGACGCCGATGGAGCTGATGCTGTCGCCGCCGAGCAGGAAGAAGTCGTCGTCGACGGAGACGTCCGTCAGCTTCAGCACATCCGCGAAGATCTCGGTGAGGGCGCGTTCCCGTGCGTCGCGGGGCGCGCGGGCTTCGGCGCGTACGGCCTGCGGGGCGGGCAGGGCGGCCCGGTCCAGCTTGCCGCTCGGGGTGAGGGGCAGGGCGTCGAGGACGGCATAGGCGGCGGGCACGGCGGGGGCGGGCAGGAGGCCGCCGAGCGCGGCCCGCAGCACGGCGCCGTCCGGTACCTGGCCGGCCGTACCGACGACATACGCCACGAGAGCGCTCTCACGGACGGTGACGACGGCTTGGGCGACGGACGGCTGGCGGACGAGAGCGGCCTCGATCTCGCCGGGTTCGATCCGGTTGCCGCGGAGTTTGATCTGCCGGTCGGTGCGGCCGAGATAGTCGACCGTACCGTCGGCCCGGCGCCTGACCAGGTCGCCGGTGCGGTACATCCGGCCGCCGGGCGGGCCGTACGGGTCCGCCGTGAAGCGTTCGGCGGTCAGCGCGGGCCGGTCGTGGTAGCCCCGGGCGAGCTGGGCACCGGTGAGATACAGCTCGCCGGGGACATCGGCCGGGACCGGCCGCAGACAGGTGTCGAGTACCCGCAGACCGGTGTTCCAGACCGGCCGCCCGATGGGAACGGTGGTGCTGTCCGGCGTCCCGTCGGGGCGGTAGGTGTGATGGGTGACATCGACGGCCGCCTCGGTCGGGCCGTACAGATTGTGCAGCGGCACCCCGGTGAGCGTGTGCCAGCGGCTCGCGGCGGAGGCGGTCAGCGCCTCGCCGCTGCTGAAGGCACGGCGCAGGCTCCCGGCCCAGCCGGGATCGCCGGTGACGTCCTCCGAGGCGAGGAACGCTTCGAGCATCGACGGTACGAAGTGGAGGGTGGTGATGCCCTGTTCGCGGACGAGTGCGGCGAGATAGGACGGGTCGCGGTGTCCGTCGGGCCTGGCGAGGACGACGGCTGCGCCCTCGGTCAGCGGCCAGAAGAACTCCCACACGGACACGTCGAAGCTGGACGGGGTCTTCTGGAGGACCCGGTCGTCGGCCCGGAGGCCGTACTCCCCCTGCATCCAGGCCAGTCGGTTGCGGACCGCGCGATGGGTGACGACAACGCCCTTGGGGCGGCCCGTGGATCCGGAGGTGTAGATGAGATACGCGGGGTCGTCAGGACCGGCCGCGGCACCGGGAGCCGCATCGGGGGATTCGTCGTACGGCGCGTCCAGGACGAGCACCGTGAGGCCGTCGGTCCGCGGCAGCCGGGCGGCCGAGTCCGCGACGGTGACGACGGTACGGGCCCCCGAGTCGGCCAGCATGTGGGCCACTCGGTCGGCGGGGTAGTCCAGGTCGACCGGGAGATAGGCGGCGCCGGACTTGAGGACACCGAGGAGCGCGACCATCAGTTCGGCGGAGCGCGGGACGGCGACACCGACGATCCGGTCCGGCGCGGCGCCCAGGGCGCGCAGCCGCCGCGCCAGGGACTCGGCGCGGGCGTCCAGTTCGGCGTAGGTCAGGCGCTCGTCGCCGAAGATCACGGCCGTCGCGTCGGGGGTGCGCGCCGCCTGCTCCTCGAAGGCGGCGGACAGGGTCGCCGGGCGGACATCGGTCGTGGCCCCGGTGAGCAGGGTCTCGGCCTCGGCCAGTTCCCGTGGGGAGAGCAGACCGATCCGCGCGACCGGCCGCGCGGGGTCGTCGGCGAATGTCTCCAGGATCAGGGCGAGCCGGTCGGCGATGGCGCGTACGGCCTCACCGCCCAGCCGCTCGGCGTGGTGCTTGAGGCGCAGGTCGAGCCGTCGGCCGGGCTTGACGACAAGGGCCAGCGGGTAGTGGACGGTGTCGTGGAACTCGTGTCCGGTGATACGGATCGTGTCAGACGGGTCGCGCGGGCCGGTGTCGGCCGGATAATTCTCGAACACGAGCAGGGTGTCGAAGAGTTCGCCGCTGCCCGCGAGTCCCGCGGTCCGCTGGATCTCCGCCAGACCGAGGTGCTGGTGGTTCAGCAGCCGTGCCTGCTCGTCCTGGAGGCGGCTGAGCAGCGCCGAGAGCGTGTCGGCCGGCTGCCAGCCGAAGCGGGTCGGCAGGGTGTTGATGAACAGGCCCACCATGGACTCGATGCCGTCGACCTCGCCGTCCCGTCCGGAGACCGTCGTGCCGAACACGACGTCGTGCCGGCCGGTGAGCCGGCCGAGCAGCAGGCCCCAGGCACCCTGGACGACCGTGCCGAGGGTGACGCCGAGTTCGCGGGCCCGCGCCGCCAGCCGCGCGGTCGTCCGCTCGGTGAGTTCGAGACGGATCTGCCCGGGACGGACCGGCCCGGTGCCGGCCGGGGCCGGGACCAGCCGGGTCGGCTCGTCGAGACCGGCCAGAGCGGTGCGCCAGGCCGTGCGGGCGGCCTCGCGGTCGAGACCGGCGAGATGGCGGAGATGGGAACGGTACGGGGCCACCGCGGGCAGCGCCGGGGCACCTTGCCCGTACAAGGCCATCAGCTCACGGTGCAGCACGGGCAGCGACCAGCCGTCCGCGACGATGTGATGGAAGGTCAGGACAAGGGCGGCGCGTTCGGGCCCGTACCGTACGAGAGCGCACCGCAGCAGCGGCGGCCGGGCCAGGTCGAAGCGGTGGGCGCGCTCGTCGGCGGCGACAGCCTCGGCGAGTGGCTCCCTGACGGACGGGTCCTGGGCGGACAGGTCGACCTCACGCCACGGCAGCGCGACCCTGCCCGCGATGATCTGCACGGCGCGGCCGTCGGTGCCGTGCTGCCGGAAGGCGGCGCGCAGCGGGGCATGGCGGTCGAGCAGCCCCTGTGCCGCGGCGCGCAGCGCTTCGCCGTCCACCGGTCCGGCCAACTCGATGATCTGCTGCACGGTGTACGCGTCGGCGTCGGAGCCGCCGGCGAAGGAGTGGTAGAAGAAGCCCTCCTGGAGCGGGGCCAGGGGCAGCAGTTCCTCGATGAGAAGCGGGTCGGTGCCCTGGAGTTCGGCGATGTCGTCCGGGGTGAGGGCGAGGAGCGGACCATCGGCGGTGGCGGGGCCCGGCTCCGTACGGTCGGCGGTGACGGCCGCGAGGGCGGCGACCGTACGGTGCCGGAAGACGTCCTGGGTGGTGAGCCGGACACCCGCCGCGCGCGCCCGGATCAGCAGTTGGATGGCGTTGATGCTGTCCCCGCCGACCGCGAGGAAGTCGTCGTCGACGGTGACGGACCGCAGGCCGAGCACCTCCGCGTACAGCGTGCAGAGCAGTTCCTCACGGGCGTCGCGCGGGGCCCTGCCGGAGCTGAGGGCCCCGTAGTCCGGTGCGGGCAGGGCCTTCTCGTCGAGCTTTCCGCTGGGCGTGACGGGCAGCCGGTCGAGGGGGACGAAGGCCGACGGCACCATGTACTCGGGGAGCCGGCCGGCGGTGTGGGCGCGCAGGGTCCGCATCAGCGCGGTGATGTCGCGGAAGGGCGCGGGCCGGTTGGCGTACGGGAAGGTGCCGCCCGGCCGGTACACCGGGCCGAGGGGCGCCTCGCCCTCGGTGAGGACCACATCGAGACGGCCGTCGTCGGCGTGCCCGTTCCAGGTCACCACGCAGCGGTATCCATGGCGGGCCGCGAGCCGGTGGAAGTCCTCGGGGTCGATGCCGTCGGGGGTGGGGGTACTGCTGTCCTCCAGCAGCCGCAGCGCCGAAAGGTCCTCGGTGAGACGCCCGTTGGGCACACCGGTGACCCGGACCCGGGCGGGGCGGGTACGGAGCAGCTCGTCCAGCCCGGGGAGGCCGTCGAGCGCGGACCAGCGCACTTCGTGCGGGGCAATCGCCGATGCCGTCTCCCGCGCCCGCAGCACCACGTCGTACCGGTAGCGGCTCAGTTCGTTGTGGTGCGTGGCGCGCTTGACGAGCACGTCCGCCTCGAAGTCCGGCAGATCCGGCAGGGCGGTGAAGTAGTCCGGATCCAGGAGCAGTTCGCCCTCCCAGCTCACCGAGCGCTCCACCGCCGTCCGCAGCGCCGTCTTGTCCGGGTCGTCGGACACGGCCGGCCGCCGGCTCTCCACGGCGGCGCGCAGGGCGCGCAGCAGCCGGAGGTTGCGGATGTCACCCAGGAAGATCCTGCCGCCGGGAGCCAGCAGCGCCGCGCACTCGCGCAGTACGCGGGACAGGTAGTCCTCGCCCGGAAAGTACTGGACCACCGAGTTGATGACGACCGTGTCGAAGAAGCCCTTGGGCAGTCCGTCGGTCTCATGGGCCGGCCGGGCGCTCAGTTCCACCCGGGAGGCCAGGCCGGGCACCGCGTCCACCTGGGCGCGCAGAGCCCGCAGCGCCTCGTGCGAGAGGTCCGTGCCCCAGTACGACTCGCTGTCCGGCGCGAGCCGGGACAGGATCAGTCCGCTGCCGACGCCGATCTCCAGCACCCTGCCGGGGGCGCCCAGTTCGCGGATGCGGTCGACGGTCGCGTCGCGCCACTCCCGCATCTCCCCGACGGGGATGGGAGTGCCGTCGTACATGCTGTTCCAGCCCGCGAAGTTCTCACGGACGGCGCCCTCCTCGCCCCGGCCCTCGGATCCGGCGGCGCTGTAGAACAGCTCGTGGAGGTCCTTCCACTCCTCGACCCGGCCGGTCTCGTCGCCCGGGCCGGTGTCGAGCGAGGGGACGATGTACGCGGCGAGTCTGCGCTCTCCCGGGCGGTCCTCGCGGGCGACGACCGTGACCTGTTCGACGGCGGGGTGGCCGCGCAGTACGGACTCGATCTCGCCCGGTTCGACACGGAAGCCGCGGATCTTGATCTGGGTGTCGGTCCGGCCGAGGAACTCCAGCCGCCCGTCGGCCCTCCAGCGCACCAAGTCGCCCGTACGGTAGAGCCGCTCGCCCGGCGCGCCGAAGGGATCGGCGACGAACCGCTCGGCGGTGAGGCCGGGCCTGCCGAGGTAGCCGCGGGCGAGTCCCGCGCCGCCGAGGTACAGCTCGCCGGGCACGCCGTCCGGGACGGGCCGCAGCCGCGCGTCGAGGACATAGGCGCGGGTGCCGGGGTCGGGGACGCCGATGGGGACGACCGCGCCGGCCGGGGTCTCGGGGTCGCACAGGCCGAGCGTGGAGTTGGTGGTGGCCTCGGTCGGACCGTAGGCGTTGAACATCATCCGGGTGCGGGCATACCTGCCCACCAGCTCGGGCGAGACGCGTTCGGTTCCGGCCAGCAGGGTCGCGGTGGCCGGCAGCGCGGCCTCCTCGGGCATCGCGGCCAGCAGGGCGGGGGGCAGGATCATAAAGGTGATCCCGTGCGCGTTCGCGTAGTCCGCGAGGGGCACACCGGGCACCCGCAGCTCGCTCGGTACGACGACGAGGCGCCCGCCGGAGAGCAGCCCCAGGCACAGGTCCCAGAAGGCCACGTCGAAGCTGGGCGAGGCGAATTGCAGTACGCGGCTGTGCGGCCCGATGCCGAAACGTTCGCTCTGGGTGGCGGCGAGCTTGGCGACACCGGTGTGGGAGAGAACGACCCCCTTGGGCCGGCCGGTGGATCCGGAGGTGTAGATGACGTACGCGGCGTTCAGGACGGACAGCGCACCGCCGCGGTCGGCGTCGGTGGGATCGTGCGCGGGGCGCCCCGCCAACTCGGCGGCGGTCTCCGGGAGATCGAGGACGAACCGCGGCACGGCGTCCTCCGCCGGGAGGCCGTCCAGGGAGCCGGCCGTCGTCACCAGGCAGACCGGTCCGGCGTCGGCGAGCATGTACGCGATCCGGTCGCCCGGGTAGTCCAGGTCGACAGGCAGATACGCGGCGCCGGACTTCAGTACGGCGACCTGGGCGACGATCATCTCGGCCGAGCGGGGCAGGGCGAGGGCCACGACCCGCTCGGGGCCCGCGCCTCGGGCGATCAGCGCGTGGGCGAGCCGGTTGGCCCGCTGGTCCAGTTCCGCGTAGGTGTACCGGGTGTCCTCGAAGACCAGCGCGATCGCGTCGGGGTGCCGCTCGGCCTGCTCGGCGAACATCGCGGGCCAGGTGGCGGCCGGTACGGAGTGCCCGGTGGCGTTCCGCTCCACGAGCAGCCGGTGCCGTTCGCGCGCGGTGGTCAGTTCCAGCTCGGCGACCGCGGTGCCGGGGCGCGCGAGTCCGTCCGTCAGCAGGGTCTCGTAGTGGCCGAGCAGCCGGTCCATGGTCGCTTCGTCGAAGAGATCCTGACGGTATGTCGCCCAGACCGCCCCCGGCGCGACGCTCAGCGCCAGATCCAGCGGGCCTGTCGGCTCCTCCACCCGGCCGGCGCCTTCGGGAGCGGCGGCGGTGTCGAAGGCGACATTGAAGAAGTGTCCGCCCGCACGGGTGGGTTCGGGCTTCAGCTCGTCGACGAGCACGGACAGCGGGAGCCGGTGCGCCTCGGCGGCCCTTCGCGCCTCGGCCACCCGTTCCACCAGTTCCTGGAACGACGGAGTGTCTCCGAGGTGGGCATGGACCGGCAGTGCCTCGTGTCCGACGGTGATGCCGGCCGCGCCGCTGTAACGGTGCAGCAGCGCGAAGAACGCGGCGAGCGAGGTCTCGTCCGTCGCCCGCACGGCCAGGCTCCGGGTCCGTATCCCCCACTCCCCGGACGGCACCGCGGGATAGGGACGATCCGCCGGCAGCGCCGTTTCGGCCGAGGACACCGCCGGCAAGTCGCGCCAGTAGCCGATGACTTCTTCGATACCCGACACGTCGGCCGCGCCTCCCCAAACAGTTCGGTCCCCGGGTCGAGCCCGAGTCGCCGTCATACTAAGGTAAGGGTTACCTAATCAGATAGAGGCACTCGTCTTCGGGTCACCGGGGCGCTGACTGCAGTGAGTGCCCGGCCACAGTGAGGACATTGACGTGGAGAAAGCTCGGTGACCGGGGCGAAAGCCCCGCGCGCGGTGCTGCTGGTGGCGCTGCCCGGCGGCGCGCTGGCCGCCCTGTGTCTGCTGTCCATCGCGTTCGGCGCCTTGAGCGTGCCGCTCGACCAGGTCGTGTCGACCCTCTTCGGGAATCCCCCGAACTCCCGGATCGACAATGTCATCTGGTCGGTCCGGCTGCCGCGCACCGCGCTCGGGCTGGCGGCGGGGGCGGCCCTCGGGCTCTCCGGCTGTCTGATGCAGGCCCTGACCCGCAATCCGCTCGCCGACCCGGGTGTGCTCGGCGTCAGCGCGGGAGCCGCCTTCGCCATCGCGGTCTCCGTCGGGGTGTTCGGGCTGAGCACCGTCTACGGATACATCTGGTTCGCCTTCGCGGGCGCGCTGTTCGCGAGCGTTCTGGTGTATCTGCTGGGCGGACTCGGACGGTCAGGGACGACTCCGGTGAAGCTGGCGCTGGCCGGTGTCGCCATCACCTCTCTCCTGTCCTCGTTCACCAGCGCCGTCGTCCTCACCGACCCCGACGCGCTGAACCGGTTCCGCTTCTGGGAGGCCGGCTCGCTCGCCGGGCAGAACAGCGACAGCCTCGCCCAGGTGCTGCCGTTCCTCGTGGCCGGTGCCGTACTCGCCCTGTCCCTGGCCCCCGCGCTCAACAGCCTTGCCCTCGGTGACGATGTGGCGGCCTCGCTGGGCACCCGGCTCGGTCTGATACGGGTGGCGGGGGTGCTCGCCGTCACACTGCTCACGGGCGGGGCGGTGGCCGTCATCGGACCCGTGGTCTTCGTCGGTCTCGTCGTCCCGCACATCGCGCGTATCCTCACCCAGGCGGCCGGGATCGGCCCCGACCACCGGTGGCTCCTTCCGCTGTCGGCCGTGCTGGCACCGTGCCTGCTGCTCCTCGCCGATATCGCAGGACGCCTCGTCGCACGGCCGGTCGAGATCCAGGCCGGTGTTCTTGTCGCCTTCATCGGCGGCCCGTTCTTCATCGCGATGGTCCGCCGCCGCCGACTCGCGGAGCTGTGAACATGACCGGTCTGCTGTCCCCCCGTACGGCCCGCACCGCCCGGGGCGCCCGCACCGGCCCGCGCCTGCCCGCCCGTACCGCGTTCCGGCTGACGCGCCCGCCGGTCTCCGGGGTGCTGCGGCCCCGGCTGGTCGTCGTCGGCACCGGTCTGGTGCTCGCCGGCTTCCTGGTGTTCTGCCTCGGCATATCCGTGGGCGAGGTGCCGATCGGTGTCACCGAGGTGATGCGGTCCCTCGTCGGCGCCAGCGATCCGGCCACCGGTCTCATCGTCCACGAGCTGCGGCTGCCGAGGGCGCTGACCGGGCTGCTGGTCGGTATCGCCTTCGGGGTGTCCGGAGCCCTCTTCCAGACCATGACGCTCAATCCGCTCGCCAGCCCGGACATGATCGGTATCACCCAGGGTGCCGGCGCCGCGGTGGTGGCCGGTGTGGTCCTCGGCTGGGACGCGGGGCTGAGCACCCAGTCGCTGGGGCTGCTCGGCGCGCTGGCCACCGCGCTGCTGGTGTACGCCCTGGCCTGGAAGCGCGGTACGACCGGCTACCGGATCGTGCTCGTCGGCATCGGCGTCTCCTGGGTCTGCACCAGCCTGACGGACTATCTGATGGCGTACGGCGGCCAGTTCGAGGCCCAGGCGTCGCTCGGCTGGCTCGTCGGCAACCTCAACGGGCGTGACTGGGGCGCCGTCGGCCCGCTGGCGACCGCGCTGGCCGTGCTCATACCGGTCGCGCTGCTGCTCGGCCGCCGGCTGCGGACGCTCCAGCTCGGTGACGATGTGGCGAAGGGGCTGGGGACACCCGTACAGCCGGTCCGGCTGGCCACCCTGCTCACGGGGGTCGGGCTGATCGCGTTCGGCACCGCGGCGGCCGGCCCGGTCGCCTTTGTGGCGCTCGCCGCGCCGCAGGTCGCCCAGCGGCTGGCCCGTACCGCCTGGCCCCCGCCGCTCACGTCCGGTCTCACCGGCGCCGTGACGGTACTGTCCGCCGACCTGCTCGCCCGTGAAGTGGTCCCGGGCACCGAACTCCCGGTCGGCCTCGTCACCGGGGTGCTCGGCGCCCCGGTCCTGCTCTGGCTGCTCGTCCGTGCCAACCGCGTCGGCTCAGGAGGCTGAACCCGTGTCATCGAACCCCGTGCACCACGAGGGCCCGGACCTGAGGGCCGAGGGCCTGCGGCTGGCGTACGACGACCGTGTCGTCGTCGACGGCCTCGACGTGGCGATACCGCCGGGCCGGATCACCGCGATCGTCGGGGCCAACGCCTGCGGCAAGTCCACGCTGCTGCGGGCGTTGGCCCGGCTGCTGTCGCCGCGCGTCGGCGCCGTACACCTCGACGGCGTGGCCCTGCGCTCCATCCCGACCCGCGAACTTGCCCAGCGGCTCGGCATATTGCCGCAGAGCCCGGTCGCGCCGGAAGGGCTGACGGTCATCGACCTGGTCGGCCGCGGCCGTTCACCGCATCAGACATGGTGGCGGCAGTGGTCGAAGAGCGACGAACAGGCCGTCCACGACGCGCTGCGCGCCACCGCCATGACGGACCTCGCCGAGCGCCCCGTGGACGAACTCTCCGGCGGGCAGCGGCAGCGCGCGTGGATCGCGATGGCGGTCGCCCAGGGCACGCCCGTACTGCTGCTGGACGAGCCGACGACCTATCTCGACCTGGCGCACCAGATCGATGTGCTGGACCTGGTCAAGGACCTCAACCGGCACGAGAAGCGCACGGTCGTCATGGTGCTCCACGATCTCAACCAGGCCTGCCGTTACGCCGATCACGTGATCGCGATGAAGGCGGGCGCGATCGCCGCGGAGGGCGCCCCGGCCGAGGTGATCACCGCTCAGACGGTCGAGGACGTCTTCGGTCTGCGCTGTCAGGTGACCACCGATCCCGTCAGCGGAACGCCGCTGGTCATCCCGGTGAGCCGGCACCACGGGACGCCGGTTCAGCCGGAGGCTCCCGCACCGGCCGCCGATACGCCGGACCGGCCCGCCGCGCCCGCGCCGCTCGGCTGAGACGGCGGTCCGCGGCCCGGGGCCCCGCTGTTACGGACCGGCCCCGGCTGTTGCCGACCGGGCCCGGACGGGATGTACGGATGCGGGCGGCCGTACGGATCAGGGCTGTGGCACCGGGTCCGTCCGGAGGAGCGGAGGCGCCGACTCCGTCTCCTCCGGTGCCGGTGCCGGCGCCGCGTCCGGAAGGACCGTCGTACCCGTCGTACCGCCGCGCTCCGGAGCCAGCAGACCGGTCACCAGGGCATGGGCGACCCTGCCGTCGAGGACACGCGCGCTGCGGACCCCGGCCCGTACCGCCCGTCCGCACGCTTCCATCTTCGGCAGCATGCCCCCGTCCAGCCGCGGCAGCAGCAGGTCCAGGTCCCGCGCGGTGAGCCGCTCGACGACCCGGTCGCTCTCCGGCCAGTCCGCGTACAGACCGGCGACATCGGTGAGGACCACCAGTGTCTCCGCCTTCAGGGCGACCGCGACAGCGCCCGCCGCCGTATCGGCGTTGATGTTGTAGATCTCTCCCTCCTCCCCGCGGGCGACCGGGGAGACGACCGGGATGTGCCCGTGGTCGAGCAGCATGCGCAGGAGTGTGGTGTCGACCTTCGTGATGTCCCCGACCAGGCCGATGTCGACGGCCGCGCCGCCCACCACGCCGTAACGCCGCTCGGCGACGAGGGTGTGCGCGTCCTCGCCGGTGAGTCCGACCGCGTACGGCCCGTACTCGTTGAGCAGACCGACGAGTTCGCGCTGCACCTTGCCCGAGAGCACCATCCGGACGACGTCCATCGTCTCCGGAGTGGTCACCCGAAGGCCGGCCGCGAACCGCGAGTCGATTCCATGACGGCTGAGCTGGGCGCTGATCTGGGGTCCGCCGCCGTGCACGACGACGGTCCGCACACCGGCGCGCCGCAGTTCGACGACGTCCTCGGCGAAGGCGCGTGTCAGCTCGTCGTTCACCATCGCGTGGCCGCCGAACTTGACGACCACGGTCCGGCCGCGCAGTCGTTCCAGCGCCGCCCGGGGCGGGAATCCCTCCAGGGGCGGCAGCTTCACGGCCGGGAGGTCAGGTAGCCGCCCATCGTGCGGAAGTAGTCCGTGGCGGAGTGTTCGGTGCCGTCCTCGGTCCGCAGGCGCCTGATGACCAGGCCCTTGCTGCGGCCGGTACGGGCATCGGGACCGGCCACGATGACCACGCCATCGCCCTCGCGGATGAAGATCCGCCCCGGTGTGCCGCCGTAACGGGCCTCCGAGACCGCCGCCGAGACGATCCGTATGCGCTCGCCGCGGTGGTGGGTGAAGGCGTTGGGGTACGGGTCGGACTGGGCGCGTACCAGCCGCTCCAGGTCCTCCGCGGGCCAGGACCAGTCGATCCGGCTGTCCTCGATGGAACGCTTGTGGAAGAAGCTGGCCCGCGAGCGGTCCTGCGGGACCCAGCGGGCGGTGCCGGAGGCGATGGCGTCGAGCGAGTCGGCCACGATCGGCCCGATCAAGTCGACCGTTCTGTGGAAGAGGTCCGTGGCGGTGTCGGTGGCTCCGACCGGCACGGACCGCTGGAACACGATGTCACCGGCGTCGAGTTCGGCGTCCATGCGGTGAGCGGTCACGCCGACCTCCGGCTCCCCGTTGATCAGCGCCCAGATCAGCGGCGAGAAACCGGCATAGGCGGGCAGCAGCGAGTCGTGGACGTTGAGGGTGCCGTGCGGGGGAAGGCCGAAGATCTCCGGGGGCAGCCACGTACGCCAGTTGTTCGCCACGATGATGTCCGGCGCCGCCTCGCGCAGGGTCCGCAGCAGTTCCTCGTCGTCGGGCCTGTTGCGCAGAAGCACCGGTACGCCGTGCTTCTCGGCCAGTTCGGCCACCGAGTCGTCCCAGATCTTCTCGTAGACATGGTCGCTCTTCGGGTGGGTGACGACGAGGACCACTTCATGCTCCGAGTCCAGCAGCGCCTGGAGCGTCCGGTGACCCCACGTCTGGTAGCCGAACATGACGACCCGCATGGTGAATCCTTCCTCAAACATTGCAAGGTTAGCCTTACCTTACCTAATATGAAGTCACTTAGGGAGGCGATGACGCGGTGAACCCACTGCAGAGCGAGCCGGACTCGGTCCATGACGTACTCGGCATCGGCTTCGGCCCGTCGAACCTGGCTCTCGCGATAGCAGTCCAGGAGCACAACGCGAAAGTTCCGGACCATGAACGGATAACCGCCGGCTTCCTGGAGAAGCAACCTCGTTTCGGCTGGCACCGGGGCATGCTCATCGACGACGCCACGATGCAGGTCTCCTTCCTCAAGGACCTGGTCACGATGCGGGACCCCACGAGCGACTTCAGCTTCCTGTCGTATCTGAGCGACCGGGGCAGACTGGTGGACTTCCTCAACCAGAAAACGCTGTTTCCGCTGCGCATCGAGTTCCACGACTACTTCGAGTGGGCCGCCGCCCGGGTCGACGATCTGGTGGACTACGGCTCGGAGGTCGTCTCGGTGGATCCGGTGACGGTCGAGGGCGAGGTGCGCTGGCTGGATGTCGCCTTCCGCGATACGGGCGATCCCGGGCGGCTGATCGTACGCCGGACCCGCAATGTCGTGGTCGCCACCGGCATGGAGCCCCATCTTCCGCCGGGAACCGTCCTGTCGGACCGGATCTGGCACAACAGCGAACTGATGCCCAGGGTCGCCGAGTTGACCGGTCGACGGGCTCCGGTACGGCGGGCCGTGGTGCTCGGCGCCGGGCAGAGCGCGGCGGAGGCGGTCGACTATCTCCACCGCAGCTTCCCGGACGCGGAGATATGCTCGGTCTTCGCCAAGTACGGCTACACCCCGGCCGATGACAGTCCCATGGCCAACCGGATCTTCGATCCCGAGGCCGTCGACGTCTACTACCACGCACCGCGCGGGGTGAAGCAGGCACTCTTCGACTACCACCGCTCGACCAACTACTCCGTGGTGGACATGGACCTGATCGAGTCCCTGTCCCGGATGATGTACCAGGAGAAGGTGCGGGGGAACCGGCGGCTGCGGATGCTGAATGTCTCACGTATCCGCGAGGTCGAGGCACACGAGGACAGGCTCGACGTCACCGTGGAGTACCTGCCCACCGGCGAACGGGAGGTGCTCGCCGCCGACATCCTGGTCCACGCCACCGGCTACCGTCCGCAGGACCTCGGCGAGCGCCTCGGCGGGATCGGCAAGCTCTGCCTGCGCGACGAGGAGGACGCGCTCCTGGTCAACCGGGACCACCGGGTCGTGACCGCCCCGAACGTGACAGCGGGCATCTATCTCCAGGGCGGCACCGAACACACCCATGGGATCACCTCGACCCTGCTCTCCCACACCGCGGTACGGGCAGGCGAAATCCGCGACGCCCTCCTGTCGGAGCACCGTACAAGGAGCTTCTCCACAACGGCCGACGCACGCTGACCGGCTCCGGGGACGGCTGACGAGGCGTCACGACCGTGGCCTCGTACGACGTGCCCCCGCCCCTCGCCCACTGGTGGCCGGGCGAGGGGCGGGGCTGTGGACTTCGTGAGTCAGTTCACTTCTTACTGGGCTTCGGCACGAACAGCTTGATGTCCGTGAGGCTCGCGCTGCCCTCGTACACGTTGGTGTAGAGGTCGCCGATGACGAAGGAGTCCGGGTAGGCGGAGTCCTTCGGCCACTGGTCGGGCCATTCGGCCTTGCCGTTGAGGTCCTTGCCCTGGACGAGGGTGTTGTTGTAACGGCCGTCGTACTCGCCGGGCTTGACGTTGTAGTGCCAGATCGGCTTGTCGTTCACGATGAAGTCGCGGTGGAAGCGGAGTGTCTGCTGTCCGGCGCGGGCGAAGTTTCCGCTGGCCTCCAGCGTGTAGCCCGTCGCGTCACGCTCGATGGCGAAGGTGTAGTCCTCGTTCGGCATCAGCTCGGGCTGGAGTTCGGCCGCGGACGAGAGCTGCTGCTCGGCGACGCCGTTGGAGCAACTGGTCATGAACCACTGCGAGTTACCGGCCAGGCCGCCCTGTCCCGGGGTCCAGTTCGGCAGTCCGCTGATCCACATGTTGACCGTGTTGAAGCTGCTGTCCTTGTAGTTGTAGTACTCGTTGGTCTTCGCGTTGCAGACACGGCCCCCGGTGCCCGTGCCGACACGGTCGGGGTGCTGGGCGAAGGAGTCCATGAGTACCTTGCGCCGGTAGTGCCAGAAATGGTTGTTGCGGGGCGCGGGGTCGGCGAAGTCCACGATGGACAGATAGTGGAAGCCGTTGTAGCCGTAGTTGCCCTCGCGGACATCCTGCCACTCGCAGTACGGGGCGGAGGCGTCGCCCTCCCAGCCGGGGCTTCTGGAACCCTCGCCCCAGGGGTGCTGTGTCTTGCACCCGTCCTTGCTGTAACCGTTGATGCGGTTGTCGTAGTCGATGGTTCCGTTGCGCTTGCCGCCGAAGTCGAGTGTCTTGAGCTTGTACTCGATGCGGTACTGGTCGGGAAGTGACTCGGTGGGGCGGAAGATGGCGCCGCCCGTGTGGTCGGGGACGTCGAGTTTGGCGACGGTGGACTTGCCCGCTCTGGCGTTGGTGATGGACGGCGGCTTCTCGATGGTGCCGTCCTTGTCCCAGTCGCGGGCGGACAGCGACGCGGTCAGCCAGCCGCCCTCGCCGACCGGGAACTCCTTCCGGTACGTGGCGAAGGAGTTGAGCTGCTCGTCCCAGGCATCACCGTAGTCGTTGTGGTACCACTTGCCGTTGTCGTCCATGACGGTGTCGAACGGGTTGTCGTAGGCCTCCCTGACCCACGGCGCCTTCCCCGGGTCGAGCTTCTCGGCGAAGTTCTCGGAGTGCAGGAGCGTCCACTTCTGCGCAGGCGCCTTCTGCGCCGCGAGGGGCGCCGGAGCGGGTTCGCCCGAGGTCTGCGCCGCGGCGAGGAGCGGCGTGAGGGCAAGCGCGCCGCCGAGCAGGGCGGTCATCGCGTAGCGGTGCGTTCTCGGCAGCGGGAGACGGGCTCGGTACGAGTGGGTGCGGCTCATCAGAACTCCCCGTCCGGGTCGTAGTACTTGCTGGCGTTCTCCTTGGTGACACGCGGCGAGGGCACCACCGTGTCCTTCTCGGTCTTCTTGCCGCCGAGGATGTCGACGGTCCTGTCCAGGCCGAGACTGCCGATCTGATCGGCGTCGTTGAGACCTGTGACCAGGTAGTTCGTGCCGTCCGAGATCGCCTTGAGAGCTTCGGACTGGCCGTCGACGCCGGCCAGCACGATGTCCTTGTCGCGGCCGGCGTCCTTGATGGCGCGCTGGGCGCCCAGGCACATGGCGTCGTTCTCGCAGAACACCGCGTCGATGTCCTTGTGCGAGGCGAGCAGGCTCTCCGTCACGGTCAGCCCCCCGTCGGAGCTCCAGTTGCCGAAGTCGGGGGCTTCGACGATCTTGAGTCCGGCGCTGGTGAGGGCGCTCTTGACGCCGTTGGTGCGGGCCAGGCCGATGCTGTTGTCGGCGGGGCCTCCCTTGACGATCGCGACCGTGGCCGCGGCGGGCAGTTGTCCGGCCAGGAACTCGCCGTTCTGTTTGCCGATCGCCTCGTTGTCGGGGCCTATCCAGCTGGTGTAGTCGCCGGTTTTGAACTTGCGGTCGACAAGCACGGCCGGCTTGCCCGCGGCCTTGATGGCGTTGAGGACGGCGGGCGCCGATTCCAGGGGCCCGCCCGAGATGATGACCGCGTCGACGCCCTTGCTCAGCAGATCCTCGACATTCGAGGCGAGCTTGGCCGCGTCACCGCCCGCATCCGTACTGCGGACCTCGACGCCCCTCTTCTTGGCCTGAGCCTTGATCGCGCGGTCCATGCCGTTGAAATACGGCCCGCTCAAGGTGAAATTGGCGACGCCGACCGTGTAGTCGCCGTCCCCCTTGCCACTTGTGTTCCCACCGTCGGACGAGCAGCCCGATACGGTGGTGACGAGGACGGCCCCGGCGAGCAGTCCGACGCATTTCATCCTGCTGTGGGCGATCATGACAGCGATCCCTTTCCCGGGGTCGTCGCTCCGGCTGCGGGGCGGAGCCGCCCCGCGCGCTGGACGAGAATGACGGCGATGATGATGAGCCCCTTGAAAACCTGCTGCCAGAAGCTCTGTACGTCATAGAGGTTGAGCAGATTGTTGATCAGCGCGAGCACCAGAACACCGGCGCAGGTCGCCCGCACGGTGCCCTTGCCGCCGGCCAGGCTGGCACCACCGATCACACAGGCGGCGATGGCGTCGAGTTCGAAGGCGGTGCCCACACTGGGCTGGGCGATACCGACGCGGCTGGCGAGAATGACGCCCGCGAGTCCGGCGCAGGCGCCGCTGATGGTGTAAGCGAGGACGACATGGCGCCGTACGCCGATGCCTGCGAGGCGTACGGTCTCGGCGCTGCCGCCGATCGCGGTCAGCGCCCGGCCCGCCGGGGTGCGGCCGAGAAAGATCCCGCCGAGCAGGAAGACAGCGATCATGATGATCGTGGAAACAGGCACGGGGCCCAGCGCGGCGGATCCCAGTTCGAAGAAGCCGGCCTTCTCCGGCGCGACCGGGGTCTCCGAGTAGACGAAGGCCAGACCGCGGATGGTGGTGAGCGCGGCGAGTGTCACCACGAAGGGGGCAAGCTGGAAGCGGGCCACAAGTGCCCCGTTGACCAGCCCGAACCCGACGCCCGACGCCGCTCCGATCAGCATCGCCAGCCACACGGGCAGCCCGGCTGACAGGCCGGCGGCGAGAATGCCGGAGAAGGCCACCACCGAGCCGACGGAAAGGTCGATGCCGCCCGTCAGGATCACCGTGAGCATGCCGAAGGCCAGCAGTCCGGTGGTGACCATCTGCTTGAGCAGGTTGGTGACGTTCGCCTCGGTGAGGAAGGCGTCGGTGGTCGCACCGGCGATCGCGATGAAGGTGACGAGCAGCGCGGCGAGGGCCACTTCCAGGGTGATGTCGCGCCCGGCAACCCTGATCCTGGGCAGCCGCGAGCCCCCTCCCGCCCCGGCGGCGCCGTTCTCGGAGAGATGCCCGGAATCCCGTGCGGAGGTGGAGAGTTGGTCCGTCATGCGGCGTGTCCGATCGCGTGGGCGAGGACGGTGTCCTCGGACGTACGGTCAGAGGGGAGCTCGGCGGCGATCCGTCCCTCGCGCATCACCAGCACCCGGTCGGTGGCGCCGAGGACCTCGGTGAGGTCGGACGAGATGAGCAGGACGGCCATTCCGCCGCGGGCGAGTTCGTCGAGCATCCGGTAGATCTCCACGCGGGTCGCCATGTCGACGCCGCGGGTCGGCTCGTCGAGGAGGAGCACACGGGGCGACGTGAGCAGCCACTTCGCCAGAACGGCCTTTTGCTGGTTGCCGCCGCTGAGCGCGCGTACCGGCAACCGCAGGGAGTGAGCGGGTCTGATGTCGAGCCGGTCGGTCATCGCCAGGGCCTCGCGCCTGCGCCGGGCGGTGTCCAGCAGCGGTCCTGTGGTCGCGGTCTTGAGGGTGGTCAGGCCGATGTTGTCCTCCGTACTGAGGTCGAGGACCAGGCCGGTGCGCTTGCGGTCCTCCGTGACCAGGGCGAGCCCCGCGCCGATGGCTTCCTTGGGGCTGCGGAAGCGGTCGGTGCGTGAGCCCTCGGTCCTGATCGTCCCTTCGGCCGCACGCCGGGCACCGAAGACACAGTGGGCCAGCTCGCTGCGGCCCGACCCGACGAGACCGAACAGGCCGGTGATCTCGCCTGCCCTCAGGGCGAAGGAGACATCGTCGAACTCGCCCGGTCTGCTGAGTCCCCGGACCGAGAGCAGTTCCCGGCCCACGTCGGTGCGCCGGTCGGGGTACAACTGCTGTGGACGGCGTCCCGCCATCAGGCGGATCATCTCGTTCTCGTCGGTGTGCCGCGGTGTGGTCTCGGCGACGACGCGGCCGTCCTTGATGACGACGATGGTGGTGGCCAGTTCGGTGACCTCGGCCAGCCGGTGCGAGACGTAGACGATGACCACGCCGCGCGCCTGAAGCCTTCGGATCAGGGTGAACAGGGCGTCCAGGTCCGCGCCGGCGAGCACCGCCGACGGCTCGTCGAGGACCAGCACCCTCGGCTCTCCGCTTTCGTCCACGAGGGCCTTGGCGATTTCCACCATCTGCTGGCGTGCGACGGTGAGGCTGCCGGCCTTGGTCCGGGGGTCGATCGCCCCGTATCCGATGCCCTCCAGGAGTTCCCGTGCGCGGGAGTGCGCGGCCCGCCAGTTGATGAGGCCGACGGGCATCCGCGGGTAGTGGCCCATCAACAGGTTCTCCGTGACGGACAGTTCAGGGACGAGGGTGAGTTCCTGGTGGACGGTCCTGATGCCGTGGGTGTGCGCGTCGTGCGGGGAGCGCAATGCGACGGTCTTCCCGTCGAGGCGCAGCTCACCGCTGCTCATACGCTCCGCGCCCGCGAGGATCTTGATGAGGGTGGACTTTCCCGCGCCGTTCGCGCCGACCACGGCGAGCACGTCGCCGGCGTGGGCTGTGAGGTCCACGCCGTGCAACACCTCGGTGGAGCCGTACGACTTGTGCACCCCGCGCACGTCGAGAACCGGCGGAGCGGGCGCACCGCTCACTGGAAGGCCTCCATCACGATGACCGTCTTCTGCCGGGTGAACTCCAGAGCCGTGTCGTGCAGGCCCTCGACGGAACCGCCCGTGTCCTTGGGACCGCCGAAGGGCAGGTTCTCGGCGCGCAGCGCGGTGGATCCGTTGATCACGACGCCGCCCACGTCAAGCCGGCCGGCGAGGGTGTAGGCGCGCTGGATGTCCCGGGTGAAGACGGCGGCCTGGAGTCCGTACGGGGAGGCGTTGGCCATCCGGACGGCGTCCAGGGGGTCTTCGAAGCGGGCCACGGGGGCGACGGGTCCGAAGATCTCCTCGTTGAACGCCGCGCTGTCGGTGGGTACGTCGACGAGGACGGCGGGATCGTAGAAGGCGCCGCGGCGGGCGCTGCCCGCGACTTTGCGGGCGCCGTCGGAGACAAGGGTGGCCACCGCCTGCTCCACGCGCTGGGCGGCGGCCTCGCTGATGAGCGGGCCCACGTCGGTTCCGTCGGCGAGCTGATCGCCCACGCTGAGTTTGGCGGCACCCGACAGGAGGGCGTCCACGAAGGCGTCGTGCACTCCGCTCTGGACGTATACACGCTTGACCGCACAGCAGATCTGCCCGTTGCCGCGTGCGAGGCGTCCCAGAATCACGGCATTCGCCGCGGCTTCGACATCGGCGTCGTCGCAGACGATCAGGGCGTCGTTGCCGCCCAGTTCGAGGTGGACCTTCTTGAGGGTGTCCGCGGCACGGCGGGCTATCTCGCGGCCGGCGGCGGTGGATCCGGTCAGGCTGATCGCGGCGGCGCCCGCCCTGGTGGCCAGTTCCTGGGAGACGTGCACCCCTCCGGTGAGGAGTTGGTGCGCGCCGTCGGGGAATCCGGCGGCGGCGATGAGTTCCGCGATCCGGATGAGCGTGAGAGGGCAGCGTACGGGCGGGTGGACCAGCACCGCGTTGCCCGCGGCGAGTGCCGCGGCCGCCTTGTGGGCGTACAGCTCCACGGGGTAGTTGAAGGGCACCAACGCCGCGACGGGGCCGAGGGGTTCGCGGATCGTGACGGCGAGGTGACGCTCAAGGCCCGGCACCGCGTCGAGGGGAATCTGCCTCCCCAGCAGCCGGGTGGCCTCGCCTGCGAAGCCACGGAAGATCCTGACGGCGGCGCGGACCTCTTCGGTGGTCTGGAAGACCGGCTTGCCGTTCTCCGCGGCGAGCTGCCGGGCAAGCCCGTCCGCCTCTGCTTCGATCAGCTCCGCTGCTTTCAGCAGGAGTTGTGCCCTGGCGTGAGCCGGTAACGCAGCCATGGCCCGTTGGCCGTCCGCTGCTGCCTCAAGTGCGGTGCCGATGCGTTCAGCTGTGAAGTCCTCGATCTCACCGAGGACTTCACCGGTTCCTGGATTGTGTACGGACACAGCATTACTGCGGGACGTCATACGTCGGCTCTCCTGTACGGTCTTGACCGGGTAGACGACTCTCCAGAAGTCGCAGCGATGCTGACACCCGCGCATTATTTAGTCAACAGTGGTGACAAAATAATGGCCGTAACCCTTCAGGCACTCTTGAGCGCGGCAAACAATGCATTGGCCAGGCATTGCGCACGGTGCTTT
Organism: Streptomyces sp. NPDC057617; assembly: GCF_042800555.1. Taxonomy (NCBI): domain Bacteria; kingdom Bacillati; phylum Actinomycetota; class Actinomycetes; order Kitasatosporales; family Streptomycetaceae; genus Streptomyces; species Streptomyces sp. NPDC057617. The sequence continues at coordinate 775,560 of NZ_JBHVGV010000001.1, forward strand.
TGGCAAATAAGTAAATTGCTCGACGGCGGCATCACCCGCTCTTTAGCCGTGCTGTTTCATAAGAGGGACAGAGGGGTCAGTTCCTGTTCGGACCAGACGGTTTTGCCGTCCGTCGTGTAGCGGGTGCCGCGGCGGTGGGACATCTGGGCGACGAGGAAGAGGCCCCGGCCGTCCTCGTCGGTGGTCCGGGCGTGACGCAGGCGCGGCAGGCTGTTGCTGGTGTCGGAGACCTCGCACGTCAGCATCTGATGCCGGATCAGGCGCAGCCCGATCGGCCCGGTGGCGTGGCGGATGGCGTTGGTGACCAGTTCGCTGACGATCAATTCGGTGGTCGTCGCCAGATCGTCCAGCCCCCATCGGGCGAGCTGACGGACCGCCAGGGACCGGGCCGTACTGACCACGGCCGGGTCGCTGGGCAGTTCCCAGAAGACCGTCTGGTCCGGACTGAGGGCGCGGATCCGGGCGAGGATCAGCGTGACGTCGTCGTACGGCGCCGAGGTCGGCAGCGAATCGACCGCGGCCGAGCACAGGTCTTCCAACGGAAGGCCCGGCTGCGCCAGAACAGTTCTCAGACGGCGCATCCCCGCGTCGATGTCCTCGTCACGGGTCTCGACGAGGCCGTCGGTGTAGAAGGCGAGCACACTGTCCTCGGGCAGTTCCAGCTCCACGGCCTCGAAGGGCAGCAGTCCGAGGCCGAGTGGCGTTCCGGCGGGCAGGTCGGGGAAGGTGACCCGGCCGTGCGGGTCGATGATCGCGGGCGGGGGATGGCCGGCCCGCGCCATCGTGCAGCGCCGCAGGACCGGATCGTAGACGGCGTACAGACAGGTGGCCCCCAGCACCGCCGTGGCCATGCCCTTGCCGTCGGCGTCCTCCTCTATGAGGCGGATGGCGAGGTCGTCGAGGTGTGCCAGCAGTTCGTCGGGCGGCAGTTCCAGGTCGGCGAGCGTGTGTACGGCGGTACGGAGCCGGCCCATCGTCGCCGCGGCGTTGATGCCGTGCCCGACCACGTCGCCGACGACCAGGGCGACCCGGGCGCCGGACAGCGGGATCACATCGAACCAGTCGCCCCCGGCGCCATGGCGGCTGTCGGCCGGCAGATAGCGCGAGGCCACCTCGACGGCGGTCCCCCCGCTGAGGCGCTGCGGAAGCAGATTGCGCTGGAGCGCGAGAGCCGCGGCGCGTTCACGGGTGTAGCGATTGGCGTTGTCGAGGGACAGCGCGGCCCGGTTGACGAGTTCCTCGGCCAGGAGCAGATCGTCCTCCTCGAACGGCGCCGGGTTCTCGGTACGGGCGAAGAACGCCACGCCCAGCGCCGTGCCGCGCGCGTGGATCGGCACGTACATGCAGGAGTGCAGCCCGACCTCGCGGGACCTCTGCACCCGTACCGGGTCCTGGCTCATCCACGACCCGGGCGAGGTGTCCAGGACCCGTTCCATGTGGGGTTTCCCGGACGCCAGCACCCGGGTGAACGGCGAGGTCGGCGGGACGAAGACCGTCTCCCCCCGTTCCCACACCGCCTCCGGGACCCCTGGCCGGATCGATGCCATACCCGCGCGGCAGAACACCGGGATGCCCCCGCCCGTCGGCCCGAGCCGGGTCATCGGTTCCTCCCCGAGCGGGACCGACTCCGCCAGGTCGACGGCAACGAAGTCGGCGAGGAGCGGCACGGCGAAGTCGGCCAGTTCCTGCCCGGTCCGCATGACATCCAGGGTGCTGCCGATCCGGGCACTGGCCTCGCTGAGGATCAACAGGCGCTCGCGCGCCCGCTCTCTGCGGGTGACGTCCGCCCACATTCCGCACACGCCGAGCGCGTGGCCCTCCGCGTCCTCCAGACGGAAGAAGGAGACCGAGAACGCGTGTTCCCGGTGCCGGTCCACCGGTACCCAGGCCCGGAACTCGAGGTCGACCACGGGTGTGCCGGTCTCCAGTACCCGCCGCATCACCACCTCGGCGTCATCGGCCTCCGGGCTGGGCAGTACCTCCGTCACACGGCGCCCGAGCCGGTCCTCGCGGGGGATGCCGTCCTGCAGCTCCATGGTGTCGTTCACCCAGGTGCAGCGGAACTCAAGATCCCGGACGATGATTCCGAGCGGCGCGCGAGCCAGCAGCGACTCCAGCACCAGTCCGTTCGCCACGCCGGGGGAGGCCTCGGCCATGCTGGTCGCCGTGACCAGCCAGTGCGTCCTGCCGTCCGGCCCGGACAACGGGGAGACCCGCAGGCCCACGTTGAGCCTGCGGCCGTCACGGTGGCACAGCGCCACGAGCCCGCACCAGCCGCTCCGGGCACGGCACCGCTCCACGAACACCGAGGCCCTCGCCGCGTCCCCGGTCGGGAGCAGCATGTCGGCCGGCCGCCCCATCACCTCCGGGGCCGAGTAGCCGCTCATCCGCTCCGCGGCGGGTGACCACCCGGTCACCACCCCGTCCGCGTCCACCACCGCCGTCGCCGCGTCATCCGCCCGCACCGGCCTCCGCACCGCCCGGGGCGCCCTGCGCTCAGGGTCGCGCACCACGGCCATCCCGCCCGAGAGGCGCCTCCAGAACGGCCGGGATCGCGCTGGCCGGGTGGTCGAACCGATCAGCCGACGACGGGTACCCAAAAGTCACCATTCCGACGTTAGCATGATTTGTAGACAATATTCGCAACAATATCGCACACCAGTCGAACACGGCCGGTCGGGCCGTGGCGCCCACGTATCTCCACCGCCGTCCAGCCCGCCCCGGACATCACCGCTGGCGCCGGCCGGCCTCAGTGCCGCGTGAGGGCTTCGTAGCCATGACCGCCTCGGAACGGTCCACTGCCCGCCGTGCCTCGGCCACCACTTCGGGATCAGTGACGAAGTGGGTGTCCTGCTCGGCCGACGCGCCCCCGGTGCCGAGCGGTACCCAGCGGCCTCCCCGCGGGGTCGGCGCCCTGGTCTTGGCGGAGAGGTGGACGGCGGAGGCTCCGGCCGAGGTCAGGGCCGGGATGTCGGCGGGGCGAACCCCGCCGCCGGCCATCACCTGCACCCCGGGTGCGGCGGCGGCCATCGCGGCGATCGTCTCCCGCCCCTCGGCCGCGGTGGGGGCGCCGCCCGAGGTGAGGACCCGGGTAAGGCCGAGCGAGGGCAGCAGTGCGGCGGTGGCCACCGGGTCGGCGGACTGGTCGATGGCGCGGTGCAGTGTGATGTCCACCGGGCGGCCCGAGGCGCGGGCCGCTTCGACGAGCCGGGCGACCGCCACGGTGTCCAGGGCGCCGTCGGCGGTCAGCGCGCCGATCACCACGCCACAGGCGCCGGAGGCGATGACGGACCGCACCTCGGCGGCCATCAGCGTGATTTCCTCCGCGACATGGACGAAGTCGCCGGGTCGGCACCTGACCAGCACGTGCACCGGCAGCCCCTCCCGGGCAACTGCCTCCACCAGGGCTGCCGACGGGGTCAGGCCGCCCAGCTCCAGGGCGGCACAGAGCTCGACCCGGTCGGCGCCGTTCTCCCGGGCGGCGCGGGCGCCGGCCGGTGAGGTGACGGCGATCTCCAGGGCGGGTCGTGCGGTCACTCGTCGTCCCCGCCGAGGGGCTGGTCGGAGGCGGGGATGAGGCGTGCCGACAGGTCCGGGTCGGTCATCTCGCGGTCGAAGGGGAACATAGGGCGGCGGATGCGGTGGTGGCCCAGGCGGACCAGATCCTGGTCCACACCGCCGGGGGTGAGCGCCATTTTCCAGCCGACCGACATGTCGAAGAGCTCGGGCTCCAGGTAGCCGATCTTCACGATCACGATGTCGGCGCCGCGCGGGTCGAGGTCCAGGTCGGTGAAGTCGTGCTCGTGGTGGTAGGGCTTGCGGAGCTTGGTGAGGATCACGTACACGCTGCCGGCACGGATGACGACCTCGGTCTCGGCATCGCGGTCGCCGTGCCGGACGGCGTGCACCACACCGGTCAGGGTGACCGGGCCCGCGTGCCGGTCGTCCACCTCGGCACCGGCGGTGACCGTGACGGTGGCGCCGGCACCGGCAGCGACGGCGGTCTCGACGGCGGCCGGTCCTGGCACCGAGGCGTAGATGACGGTCGGGCCGTCGTCCTTCCGGAACTCCGGGCGGGCCAGCAGCCGGGTCAGGCCCCAGGTCACGTCACCGGCGCCGCCGGCGGTCGGATTGTCCCCGGTGTCGCTGATGAAGTACGGGCGCAGGTCACCGGCCAGGGCCTCGTCCAGAATGCCGTCGAAGGTGCCGGTGGGGGCGACGAAGTCGAAGTCGTCGCGGGCCTTCCAGAAGCCCTGGGCCAGGCGTTCGGCACCGGCCGACACGGCGGCCCGGTCGATGCCGGTCACCACCACCGCGGCGCGGTTGCGCGGTTCGTCGGCCCAGGCGTAGCCGACCCATATCGCGGCGTCGATCACGCCGTCCACGGCCTCGGTCTCGGCCACGGCCGCGTACACGCTCCTGGCCGGCTCGATCCGGGTGGAGGTCTGCTCGCCGGCCAGCAGCACCGGCACCGGCACCCAGGCCTTGACCGGGCGGGGCGCGCCGGAGACCAGCAGGTCCACCAGGTTGCGGACGGCCCGCTCCTTGGTCTCCATGTGGTCCTCGTGCGGGGCCATCCGGTAGCAGGTGATCAGGTCGCTGCCGTGGACGAGTTCGCGGGAGACGTTGCCGTGCAGGTCCATCGAGGTGGAGATGATCACGTCGGGGCCCACGGTGGCGCGGATACGTCCCAGGAGCACCGCCTCGGCGTCGTCGATGCCCTCCACGGTCATGGCGCCGTGGATGTCGTACCAGAGGCCGTCCGGCCGGGGCAGCGCGGCGAGCCGCTCGATCAGCTCGTCGGTCAGCTCGGCCCAGGCGTCGGCGGTGACGGTGCCGCCCGGCAGCGACTTGCCGACCAGGGCGCCGTGCCAGTCGGCTGCCTCGCGCAGTTCCTCGCCGGGGGCCAGGAAGGGGTAGCGGTCCAGCACGTCGGCGCCGCGCGAGGGGTGGAAGGCGGGGGCCCGGGTGCGAGCGGGAGAGAAGGTGGACGACTCGATGCCGAGTCCGGCGATGGCGATGACCGGGCGGGCTGCGGCGGTGCGGGATTGCGGCATGGCTCCTCGTAGCTCGTAGGGAGTGGGGCTTCAGGCGTCGGGTGTCAGGGCGTCAGGCGTGGCGGGGCGCGGGGGCGTGGAACCGGTCGGTGGCCGGTTCGGCGCCGCCGACCCCGCGCAGGGCATGGGCCATGGCGCGTTGCAGGGCGAACTGTCCGGCGCCGACCAGTCCCGCGTCGGCGCCCAGGCTGGCCCGCTCGATGGTGAGGTGTTCGGTGACCAGCGGGTGGCAGCTCTCGTAGAGCTGGCTGCGCACAGCGGCGACGAACGGCTCCAAGGTGGAGAGGATGCCGCCGAGGTAGACGGCGTCCGGGTTGAAGAAGTTGACGTTGGCCGCGAGCACTTGGCCGAGGTAATCGCCGGCCCTGCGAACCGCGCGCGTGGCCTCCGGGTCGGCGTCGACGGCCAGCCGTACCACGTCCTCCGGGCGGCTGACGTCGACCCCGCGCTCGCGCAGGATACGGACCAGGGCGGCGCCGGACGCCACGGTTTCCAGGCAGCCGGTGTTGCCACAGGAGCAGGGGATGTCGCCGCCGCCGCCGATCCGGATGTGGGTGATGTCACCGGCCGCGCCGGTGGCGCCCCGGTAGAGATGTCCGTCGACCATGACGCCGGCGCCGATCGCGGAGCCGATCTTCACCATGATCGTCTTCCGGTACTCGGCGGGCCGTACGGTGTGCTCGCCGACCGCCATGCAGTTGGCGTCGTTGTCCACGGCGGCCGGGACGCCGAAGCGTTCCTCCAGCCAGGCGGTGACGGGGAACCGGTTCCAGCCCGGCATCCGGGACGGCATGACAGCAGAGCCCGACACGATGTCCACCGGTCCGGGCAGCGAGAGCCCGACCCCGCGCAGTTGGTCCCGTCCGCGCTGCTCGGCCAGCGCCTCCAGGGTCTCGGCGAGCCGCGGCAGGGCCGCCTCGGGACCGTCGGCGATCAGGAAGGGGACGGTCGAGACATCGGTCAGGCCGCCGCCGGGCAGCACGACACCGATCCTGGCGTGCCGGCCGCCGAGGTCGGCGGCGACGGCGAACTCGTCGTTGCTTCCCAGTCTCAGCGTTTTGCGGGGGCGCCCGCCGGTGGAGGACTGGGTGCCCTCCTCGGCGATCAGCCCGCGCTCCACCAGTTGGGCCACGCTGAGGGAGATGGTGGAGGCGGAGACACCGAGCAGTCCGGCGAGTTCGGCGCGCGACGAGGCCTGGCCCGATGCGACGAGTTCCAGGACCCGCGCGGCGAGAGCTGAGGTGCCTTTCGCGGCCTTGCCGTCCCAAGCACTTATTCCAGTCATGTAAGAAGTAACTTCCGCAATGGTGTGTATGGCGACGACAGTATGCCCGCGCTTCATGCAAGGGAAGAGTCCGGTGAAGAAAGTGAACCGTCCACGAAATCCCTCAAATCAATCCAAATGCACCCACAGAAGAGGGCCGATCGAGGCGAGAAGACTTTCTTCGAACTCGCAGTAACTTACTTGTTACTAATTCTTGCTTTGTTTCTCAGGTGTGTCCGGCGTTAGCTGTCGTGAACGCAGTGCCGGTCCTGCGGCACCCGCCCCGGTCTCTGGGACGCATGCGGGCCCTTTCACTCTGAGGAGAATCATGTTCCCTGGTCACACGGCGAACAGCCGCCGCTGGGCCCTCGTCGCGGGCGCCGCTGCCACCGCGTGCGCTCTGCTGACCGGCTGTTCCGGCGGCGGTACCTCGTCGTCCGGCTCCGGCTCGTCGGACACCATCAACTACGCACTGCCGGCGAACTTCACGCCGAATTGGATACTCCCGGTCGGCACTGCCGCGCACCTGAACACCAACAACTCCTCCATATCCCAGTCCCTTTGGGAGCCGCTGATCGCCTATGACGGCTCCACCGGCACGGTCGGCTGGAACAAGAAGAACTCGCTGGCCACCGCCGCCGAATTCGCCGAGGACAGCAAGAGCGTCACCATCACGCTCGGCGACCGGCACTGGAGCGACGGAAAGCAGATCACTTCCCGGGACATGGAGTTCTGGTTCAACCTCGTCAAGGCCAACAAGGCCGAATGGGCCAGCTACAGCCCGGGCAAGGCGCCGGACAACTGGACCTCGCTGAAGGTCGTCGACCCGACGCACTTCACGATCACCTTCGACCAGGCGTACAACCAGCAGTGGATGCTCGCCAACCAGCTCAGCATGGCCCGCGTGATGCCTCAGCACGCCTGGGACAAGACCAGCGACTCGGGCACCGTGTCGGACCTCGACCGCACCCCCGCGGGCGCCAAGAAGGTCTGGACGTACCTGAACGACTCCGCCAAGAAGATCTCCGGCTACGCGACCGACCCGCTCTGGAAGACGGTCAGCGGCCCGTACACCATCAAGTCGTTCTCCACGGCCGGCAAGGTCGTGCTGACCGCCAACGCCAAGTACGACGGCGGCGGCAAGGCCAGCATCAAGAACGTGAACCTGCTGCCGTTCACCACCACGGACGCCGAGGAGAACGCGCTCCGGGCGGGCACGGTCGACTACGGCTACATCAACGCCACCAACCTCAGCCAGAAGTCGTCGTTCGCCGCCAAGGGCTACACGGTGAAGCCGTGGTCCGGCTGGGCCATCACGTACATGCCCTACAACTTCAACAACCCCACCATGGGCCCGGTCTTCAAGCAGCTCTACGCCCGCCAGGCGATCCAGATGTCGGTGGATCAGGTCACGCTCTCCAAGGTCGTCTTCAACGGCACCGCGGTCCCGACCTACGGTCCGATCCCGCAGGGCCAGAGCTCGTCCTTCGTCTCGCCGGAGCAGAAGAACAACCCGTACCCCTTCTCCACCGCCAAGGCGAAGCAGCTTCTGAGCGACCACGGCTGGACCGAGCAGGACGGCACCATGGTGTGCACCGCGCCGGGCACCGGCGACAACCAGTGCGGCGCCGACGTGGACAAGGGCACGAAGTTCCAGATGCAGGTGCTCTCGCAGTCGGGTTCGACCGTGACCGACAACATGATGAGTGCCCTGCAGTCGTCGTTCGCCAAGAGCGGCATCGGCTTCACCATCAAGACCGCCCCGGTCAACTCGGTCCTCGCGCAGTCCGGCCAGTGCGAGCCCGACGACACGGGCTGCAAGTGGCAGTTGTCGTTCTTCGGCACCGCCGGCAGCTGGTACTTCCCCGCCTACCCGAGCGGTGACGCACTCTTCGCCACCGGCGGCGGCTCCAACTTCGGCAACTACTCCAACCCCGCGGTGGACAAGCTGATCAACGAGACCACCACCTCCTCCTCCGACGAGGCGGTGCAGAGGTACAGCGCGGCCCTGGCCAAGGACCTGCCGGTCATCTGGCTGCCGGAGCCGGACTACCAGGTCTCCGTGGTCAAGAACGGCCTGAGCGGCTTCGCCCAGGACTCGCTCGCCAACTTCCACCCGGCCATGTGGAAGTGGACCACCAAGTGAGCCCGGCCTGTGACCACGCGCAGCACTGAGCCGAAGCGACCGGAAAGCACATGACCACTTCCACGTACCTGTTCCGACGGGCCCTCCAGGCCGTCGCGGTGATCGTCATCGTGACGATCGTGGTCTTCTGTCTGCTGCACGCCCTGCCCGGGGGTCCCGCTCGCGGGATCCTCGGCCCGCAGGCCACAGCGCAGCAGATCGCGTCCTTCAACCACGAGCAAGGCCTCGACAAGCCACTGCCCGTGCAGTACCTCTACTACCTCGACCGACTGCTGCACGGCGACCTGGGAATCTCGTACACCCTCAATGAGCCGGTCTCCCAGCTCATCACCGAGCGGTTGCCCAAGACCCTGGTGCTCACCGCCCTGTCGGCGGTCGTCGGCCTCCTGTTGGCTGTCCCGCTGGGCATGTGGCAGGCCGTCCGGCGCAACAGGCCGGTCGACTACGTCATCACCACGCTGAGCTTCATCGCCTACTCCACACCCGTGTACTTCCTCGGGCTGATCCTGGTGCTGGTGTTCAGCCAGGTGCTGCCGTGGTTCCCGTCGCAGGCTCCGCAGGGGGACACGCTCGCCCAGGTGTTCGCCGATCCGCAGGCGCTGGTGCTGCCGGTCGTCGCCGGTGCCGCCTCGATGATCGCGGTGTTCAGCCGCTACATGCGGGCGGCCACCCTGGAGAACCTGTCCGAGGACTACGTCAGGACGGCGCGGGCCGGCGGCTCCCGCTCCCGCGCCATCCTGTGGCGGCATGTGTTCCGCAACTCGCTGACGCCGGTGATCGCCATGCTCGGCTATTACGTGCCGGTGCTGTTCGGCGGCGCCCTGGTGGTCGAACAGCTCTTCAACTATCCGGGCATGGGCCTGCTCTTCTGGACCGCCGCGCAGTCCTCCGACTACCCGGTGCTGCTGGGCTGTGTGCTGGTCATCGCGATCGCCACCGTGGTCGGCACGCTGCTCGCCGACATCGTCCAGCGGCTCATCGACCCCCGAGTGAAGGCAGGCCGGGCATGAGCGCCCTCATCCAGCCGGACCAGATGCCCGGCAAGGCCACCGCCGCCACCGCGGCGTCCGGCTCCCGGCTCGCCGTCCGGCGCTTCCTGCGCAACCGGCTCGCCGTGGTCGGGCTCGGTGTCGTGGTCTTCTTCTTCCTGTTCTGCTTCGTCGGTCCGCTGGTGTACTCCACCGACCAGACCCACACGATGCTCGAACAGGTCAACCTCGCCCCCAGCGGCTCGCACTGGCTCGGCACCGACGCGGTCGGCCACGACGAGCTGGGCCGACTGATGTACGGCGGCAAGGTGTCGCTGATCGTCGGCCTCGCCGCGGGCATCCTGGCCACCCTGATCGGCACCCTGTGGGGCGCCGCCGCCGGCTACGCGGGCGGCTGGATCGACGCGGTCATGATGCGCGTCGTGGACGCGGGGATCGCCATCCCGGCGCTCTTCATCCTTCTGGTGGTCTCCGCCATCACCACCCCGGGCCTGACCGGGCTGATTGTCATCCTGGGCGTCGTCTCCTGGCTGATGCCGTCCCGGCTGATCAGGGCCGAGACGCTCACCCTGAAGAACCGTGACTACGTCCTGACCCTGCGGGCCATCGGCGGAACGCACGCCCGGGCGATCACCCGGCACATCCTGCCGAACTCGGTCTCGACCATCATCGTCGCGGCCACCTTCCAGATCGCCGACGCCATCCTGCTCGTCGCGTACGTCTCCTACCTGGGCCTGGGCGTCCAGCCGCCGGCCACCGACTGGGGCGGCATGCTCTCGGCCGGTCTCACCGCCGCCTACTCCGGCTACTGGTGGCTCATCCTGCCGCCGGGCCTGGCCATCATCCTGGTGGTGTGGGCGTTCAACGCGATCGGGGACGGACTCCGCGACGCATTCGACGTGAGGGGACGCGGATGACCGCCGCCCAGGGCTCCGCCGCCCCGCAGGCCGGGCCCATTCTCGAACTCGACGACCTCGGGGTCGTCTTCACCACCGAGACCGGCGACGTGCCGGCCGTACGGGGTGTCTCCCTGCACGTCCGCCCCGGCGAGACGCTCGCCCTGGTCGGCGAGTCGGGTTCCGGCAAGTCCACGATCGCGCTGGCCGCGATGGGCCTGCTGGACGGCAACGCCCGTGCCACCGGCAGTGCCACCGTCGCCGGCCATCAGATGGTCGGTGCCCGTGAGGCCGACCTGGCCGCGCTGCGCGGCCGGACCGTCACCATGGTGTTCCAGGAGCCGGCCACCGCGCTGGACCCGCTGACCCGGGTCGGCAAGCAGATCGCCGAGGTGATCCGCAACCACCGTGAGGTGTCCGGCAAGGACGCCGCCGCCGAGGCCGTCGGACTCCTCCGCAAGGTCGGCATCCCCGAGCCGGAGAAGCGGGCCGGCGCCTACCCCTTCCAGCTCTCGGGCGGACAGCGCCAGCGCGTGGTCATCGCCATGGCCATCGCGAATGACCCCACCCTGCTGATCGCCGACGAGCCGACCACCGCGCTGGACGTCACGGTGCAGGCCGAGATCCTCGACCTGCTGCGCCGCCTCGCCGTCGAGACCGGCACCGGTGTCCTGCTGGTCACCCACAACATGGGCGTGGTCGCGGACTTCGCCGACCGGGTCGCCGTGATGTACGACGGCGGGATCGTGGAGACCGGTCCGGTCGAGGACGTGCTGCTCCGCCCGTCCCACGACTACACCAAGCGGCTGCTGGCCGCGGTGCCCCGGCTGTCGGTCGCCGAGGCGGGCCCGCCGGTACCGTCGCCCGCCGCCACCCGCCCGGACACCGAGCCGGTCGTCGAACTCCGCGACGTCTCGGTGGTGTTCGGCCGTGGCAAGGGTGCCGTACAGGCTCTGGACGAGGTGTCGCTCACCGTCCACGCCGGGGAAACCCTGGGCCTGGTGGGCGAGTCGGGCTCCGGCAAGTCCACCGCCTCCCGGGTCGCGCTCGGTCTGATCCGGCCGGACTCCGGCGCCGCCTCGCTGTTCGGCACCGACCTGGCGCGCACCCGGTCCCGGGCCCGGCGGGCGCTGCGGGCCGGTATCGGCGTGGTACTCCAGGACCCGGTGGCCTCGCTGGATGCCCGTATGACGGTCGGCGAGTGCATCGCCGAGCCGCTCAGGGTGCACGGCCGCGGGCTCTCCGCCAAGGACCGCCAGGCCAAGGTCGCCGCCGTCCTCGAACGGGTCCGGCTGTCGCGTGATCTCGCCCGGCGTGCCCCCCGGGAGCTGTCCGGCGGTCAGCGCCAACGGGTCAGCCTGGCCCGCGCCCTGGTCCTGGAGCCCCGGCTGCTGGTCGCCGACGAGCCCACCAGCGCGCTCGACGTGAGCGTGCAGGAGGCGGTGCTCGAAGTGATCTCCGAACTCCAGGACGAGCTGGGCTTCGCCTGCCTCTTCGTCTCCCACGACCTCGCCGTCGTACAGCACTTCGCCCAGCGCGTCGTGGTGATGCGGGCCGGCAGGATCGAGGAACAGGGCGCCACCGGCGCGACCCTGCTGCACCCGGAGACCGACTACACCCGCCGGTTGCTGGCCGCCGTGCCGGTACCCGACCCGGTGATCCAACGCGGCCGCAGAGCCGAACGCCTGGCCACCCTCGCGGCCGGCCGGACGGAGGCCCAGGGGTGAGCTCCCACGACCGTACGCTCTTCGCCGGAGTGGACATCGGCGGCACCACCACCCAAGTGGTGCTCTGCGGCGAGGACTTGACCGTGCTGGACCGCGCCGAGGTGGCGACCCCGGCGACCGACGGCGGCCAGGCCATGATCGGCGCGGCCATGGGCGCGCTGGCCCCGCTGCTGAAGCGCACCCCCGGCCGCCTCGCCGGCAGCGGGGTCGGCGCGGCCGGCGTGGTGGACTCCGCCACCGGCCGCATCCTGGTGGCCAGCGACTCCTTCACCGGCTGGGCCGGCTTCGCGGTGACGGACGCCGTCGAGAAGGCCCTGGGCGTCCCGGCCTTCCTGGACAACGACGTCAACGCCTTCCTCTACGGGGAGGTGTCCGGCGGCGCCGTACGCGGCGAGTCGGACGTCCTCGGGATGACACTGGGCACCGGGGTCGGCGGCGCGCTGTGGACCGGCGGCGCCCTGTTCACCGGGCCGCACGGCGCGGCCGGCGAGATCGGGCACATCCCCGGCTTCGGCGATCTGCTCTGCTCGTGCGGCGGCCGGGGCCATCTGGAGACCCTGGCCTCCGGCCGCTCCATCGGCGCTCGTTACGCGGACCGCACCGGCCGCCGGCTGACCGCCCGCGAGGTCGCCGAGGCCGCCGGCCACGGTGACCAGGACGCCCTCGCGGTGTACCGGGCCGCCGGAGCCGGGATCGCCCGGGCGATAGTCATGACGGCGGGCGTCGTGGACATCACCACGGTGGTGGTCGGCGGCGGGGTCAGCCGCGCCTGGCCCCTGCTGGAACCCCTCATCATGGCATCGCTGGCCGCCGACCCGCCGGTCAGCGGCCACCCGGTCCGGCTGGTCAGGGCAACCCTGGCCACCGACGCGGTACCGGTCGGCGCTGCGGCCCGGGCCCGGCGGGAGCTGACGGCGAACGCCGGGGTCTGAGGAAGCCGTCCCGCCTCCCCACGAGATAAGGGCTTGCAGATCAATAACACGCCGGTTCTGCTTGCGGATCCTTCCGAAGTGGTACACGAGCTTCTGGCCTGCGCATCACGGGCTCACCGACGCGCAAGCACGAGCCCGCGGGGCCCGTGCACCATCACGTTCGTACAGGGACATCGAGCACCGCCCCGACCGGCCCTCCCCCTGCCGTGCCCGCGTCCGCTGGTTCGACGCCGTCTCCAAACACCGCAAGTCCCTCTCCGCAGGAAAGGACACACAGCCAGGCCGAGGAATGGGTCACCGACATCCTCAAAGCCGGCGCCGCCGTGTCGTCCCCGCCCTCGGGCACTTCCCGTCCGTTTGATCACCAACGGCGCCGTCGACCGCACGGTCCACGGCTGGATCGCCGACGAGCACAGCCGCTCCACCGTCTAGAACAGCCTCGCCGTCCGCCCCGCCCCCGGACACCGCCGCCAGACCGACTGGTCCCCACGAAACACGGAAAGGCGGTACCGGATTTCTCCGATACCGCCTACGACCCGCGTACACGCTGGTCGGGACGACAGGATTTGAACCTGCGACCCCTTGACCCCCAGTCAAGTGCGCTACCAAGCTGCGCCACGTCCCGGTGCCCGGTCTCATCGGGGGAATTCCCCCGGGGTGACCGTGCACAGCAACATTACCCCACTCCGTGCGGCGGAAGGACGCGGCCTGTCCAGGGCCTGTCGGGGGGACAATCGGTGTATGACTCAGAACGGCCGGGACCGGGACAGCGAAGGGCGGGCGCGGAGTGCGCGGCCGCGGGACGGGCTGGGGAGGCCGTTGGCGTACGGGGCCGTGGGGGTGGAGCGGCAGCCCGAGGGGGTGGTGCGTACGCCCGAGGAGACCGTACGGGAGGCACAGCGCCTGCTGGACGCGGGCAAGCCGTTCCATGCCCACGAGGTGTTCGAGGACGCGTGGAAGTCGGGTCCCGAGGACGAACGCGCGCTGTGGCGCGGGCTGGCCCAGTTGGCCGTCGGGCTGACGCATGCCGCCCGCGGCAATACGGCGGGCGGGGCGCGGCTGCTGCTGCGCGGCGCCGACGGGATCGCCTCGTACCGCTCCCCGTACGGTATCGATATCGCCGGACTGACCTCCTGGGCCGGCGAGTTGGCCGCGCGGGTGACGGCGGACGGGCCGGTGGACGCGAGCACCGAGGCCCCTCATCTGACCTGACCCCGCGGCCGGCCGGTCCGTACCCCGCTCCGATCAGTCGGTGAGCAGGACCACTTCCAGGGTGCGGGGACCGTGCACGCCCTCCACGCGGTCGAGTTCGATGTCGCTGGTGGCCGAAGGTCCCGAGATCCAGGTCAGCGGCCGGGTGGGGTCCAGTCGCGGCATGGCCTGCGGTACGGATCCGACGACCTGGTCGGCCGTCCGTACGACACAGATGTGGTGGTCGGGGACGAGCGTGATACGGCGCCGCCCCTGGTCCGGCGCCGCGTCGAGGACGAGCGTCCCGGTCTCGGCGATCGCGAGGGCGCAGCCGGTGACCACGCTGTCGACCGCGTCCAGTTCCCTGGGCGTCGCCTCCACATCGTCATCCACGCGCGTGATGCTCGCGGGCGTCGCGGACAGCCAGGACGACGGGAGCAGCGGGGGTACGAGGACCGTACGGGCGCCGCGCTCGGCCAGCAGGCGGGCGATCAGCGCGGGGAGTTCCTCGGTGTCCGCGCGGTGCACGATCGCGCGGTAGTCGGCGAGGTTCTCGGCGAGCAGATCGACGATACGGGCGTCGGGCGTGTGCGTGTCCAGGTAGTCGCGGGCGGCCTCCGGGGCCTCGGGCGCGTCGGCCACCGCCGTACGGATACGCGCGAGGATCCGCTCACGCGACCCGGCGCCCGAGCCGGAGTCGGCGCCCGGACCGGCGCCCGCCCTGGAGCCGTCGCCCGTACCGAACCCGCTAACGCCGCCAAACCCGCTAACGCCGCCGACGCCGCCGTCTGCGCCGGTGCCGCTGTCCGCGCTGGAGCCCGTGCTCATGTCCCGCTGTCCTTACGCTCATTGGCGTCGCCACTGGTCGTACGACGCGCCCCGTCCCCGGCACTCCGCTGCCCCGCCCGGTTCTTCTTCCACCACTCGCGGAACGGTTCCGGCGGCAGCTCGGGCAGGTCGCGCGTGTTGGTCCACGCCCCCGCGCCCGGCAGCCTCGACGGATGCAGCCTGCGGGTCTTCGACGCGGCCTTCTCCCCCATCGCCATCACCTTCGGATGGTCGAACACCCAGCCCGCCGCCTTCATCACGGCCTTCTCCAGCCGGTGCCCCTTGCCCCCCTGGTCCGCCACCCGCTCCCGCAGATGGACCAGGACCTCGGGGATGTCGATGGCCACCGGGCACACCTCGTAACACGCCCCGCAGAGCGACGACGCGTACGGCAGCGAGGCGTCGATCTCGCTCTGCGTGCCCCGGAGCTGAGGGCTCAGGATCGCCCCGATCGGGCCGGGGTAGACCGAGCCGTACGCGTGCCCGCCGGCCCGCTCGTACACCGGGCAGACGTTCAGACACGCCGAGCAGCGGATACAGCGCAGCGCCTGCCGCCCGACCTCGTCGGCCAGCGTTTCCGTACGCCCGTTGTCCAGCAGGACGAGATGGAAGGTGCTCGGGCCGTCGGTGTCATGGGTGCCCGTCCACATGCTGGTGTACGGGTTCATCCGTTCGGCGGTCGACGAACGCGGCAGGGTCTGCAGGAAGACCTCCAGATCCCGCCAGCTCGGCACGACCTTCTCGATCCCCACCACGGAGATCAGTGTCTCGGGCAGTGTCAGGCACATCCGCCCGTTGCCCTCGGACTCGAAGACGACGAGTGTGCCGGTCTCGGCGACCATGAAGTTCGCCCCGGAGATGCCGACCTTGGCGCGCAGGAACTTCTCGCGCAGATGCAGCCGCGCCGCCTCGGCGAGTTCGCGGGGGGTGTCGGAGAGCCCTTCGGGCGCCGCCCGGCCCCAGGAACCCATCCGGTCGCGGAAAATGTCGCGGATCTCGCCCCGGTTTCGGTGGATCGCCGGGACCAGGATGTGGGACGGCCGGTCGTCGCCGAGCTGCACGATCAGTTCGGCGAGATCGGTCTCGTACGCGGAGATCCCCTCGGCCTCCAGGGCCTCATTGAGCCCGATCTCCTGGGTGGCCATCGACTTGACCTTGACGACCTCCGACTCGCCGGTGGCCTTGACCAGTTCGGCGACGATCCGGTTCGCCTCGGCCGCGTCGGCGGCCCAGTGCACCACGCCGCCCGCCGCCGTCACCGACTCCTCAAGCTGGAGGAGGTAGCGGTCGAGATGGCGCAGTGTGTGGTCCTTGATCTGCTTGCCGGCCTCCCGCAGCCGCGCCCAGTCGTCCAGCTCCGCGACGGCCTTGGCGCGCTTGTCGCGGATGGTGTGGGTGGCGTGGCGCAGATTGGCCCTGAGCGTCTCGTTGCCCACGGCGTCCCTGGCCGCGACCGGGAACGCCGGCATCCCCAGATACGTACCGCTCATGACCAGGGCTCCTCTTCCGTCGACGCCAGGATCTCCGCGAGATGCACGGCACGCAGCGGGGCGTCCTCACGGCTGACGATTCCGCCGAGATGCATCAGGCAGGAGTTGTCCGCGCCGCAGAGCACCCGCGCCCCGGTGGACACGGCGTTGCGCACCTTGTCCTGGCCCATCGCGGCCGAAACATCGGAGTTCTTCACGGCGAAGGTACCACCGAAACCACAGCACTCGTCCGCGCCCGGCAGCTGCCGCAGCTCCAGTCCCTTGACCGCTTCCAGCAGTCTCCGGGGCCGTTCGCCGAGCCCGAGCAGCCGCAGGCCGTGGCAGGACGGGTGATAGGTGACGGCATGCGGGAAGTACGCCCCGACATCGGTCACCCCGACCACGTCGACCAGGAATTCGGTCAGCTCGTAGGTCCGTGCGGCGAGGGCGCCCGCCGCCGCGTCGCCGATGGCCGGATAGTGCTGCCGGACCATGGCCGCGCAGGATCCCGAGGGGGTCACGACATAGTCGTACCCCTCGAAGGCCCGTACCGTCCGCCGTACCAGCGGCTCGGTCTCGCGCCGGTAGCCGGTGTTGAACTGGGGCTGGCCGCAGCAGCTCTGCTCCTCGGGAAAGTCGACTTCGACACCCAGTCGTTCAAGCAGCCGTACGGTCGCGATCCCGGTGGACGGATAGACGGCGTCATTGACACAGGTGACAAAGAGGGCGACTCGCATGGGCGGAGCATATGTCGTGCGCGGTGATGCGCGTAAGCCCCCTGAAGATCGCGAAGAGGCATCAGACCTCCGATGAGTGGCGCAGCGGGCGGCGCACGGCGGGTATACGGCAGACTCGACACGGTGAGAAAGATCTATGTCGTCGGTATCGGAGCGGGCGACCCGGACCAGCTCACCGTGCAGGCGGTGAGAGCGCTCCAGGAGGTGGATGTCTTCTTCCTGCTCGACAAGGGCGAGGAGAAGGCCGACCTCATGGAGCTGCGGCACGAGATCCTGCGACGGCATGCCGCGGGCCATGACTACCGGCTGGTCGGGGTACGCGATCCGGAGCGGGAGGCGGCCCCGGACGGCGCCGCCTACCCGGGAACCGTGGACGACTGGCGGAGCCGGCGGGCCGCACTTTATGAGAGCGCGATCATCGAGGAGCTGGGCGAGGGTCCTGACGACGACCGGACCGGGGCGTTCCTGGTCTGGGGCGACCCCTCGCTGTACGACTCCACGCTCGGCATCCTCGAAGAGGTCCTGGCGCGGGGCGCGGTCCGGTTCGACCACGAGGTGATCCCCGGTATCAGCAGCGTCTCCGCGCTGGCCGCCCGGCACCGTACCGGGCTGAACCGGGTGGGCGGACCCGTACAGATCACCACCGGCCGCAGGCTCGCCGAGGGGTGGCCGGAGGGCGTGGACGACGTCGTCGTGATGCTCGACGCGCACCAGGCCTTCCGGCACCATCTCGCGGCCGATCCGGTCATCCACTGGGGCGCGTATGTGGGGACGGAGGACGAGATCCTGGTCTCCGGGCGGCTCTCTGAGGTGGCCGGGCGGATCGAGGAGCTGCGGTCGGCGGCGCGCGCCCGCAAGGGCTGGATCATGGACAGCTATCTGCTGCGGCGCGACCGGGACCTGCCGCGCCGGGCGGCCGACTGAAACGTTCAAACCGGCCGCCGCCTCGCCCGCACCGTCTCGCCGCACCCCCCGGACCGCGCTCTCGCGCCGTCCCGCCCGGGCCCCCATGATCACGCTCTCGGACCGCTCCGCCCGGCCCCGCCCTGATCGCGCTCTCAGCTCCGTCCCACGAAGTCCCAGGCGCCATGGCCCGCGCGGTACACCACAAACCCCGGTTCCGTGCGCAGATAAACGGCTCCGCCCGGCGCCCTCACCTCCTCACGGCGCTGCGCGGGTACGTGGATCTCGGCCGTCGCGCCGACCGGCACCCGCACCGTGAGCCGCAGATCCGGGCCGATCTCCGACCAGACCACGGAGGCCGTGCCGCGGACCGTACGGATGGACGTACGGGCCCAGGTGACTCCGGTGCGTCCGTCGGGCCGTACGGTGAAGGTCCGGTAGCCCGCGTCGCCGGGCCGCAGCCCCGCCACGTTCTCGTACAGCCACTGCGCGACCGTCCCCTGGAAGTAGTGGTCGCGCGAGCGCGAGTCGAGCGGCCACATCTCCCACATGGTGTCGGCGCCGTGGTCGAACCAGTAGCCCCAACTGGGGTACGTACGCTGGGTGGCGATCGCGTGCGCGACCTCCGGGCGGCCGTGCGCGCACAGGACGCGCAGCAGGACGCTCGTGCCCAGCGCCCCGGTGTTGAGGTGGTTGCCGCGCGCGGTGATGTCCGCGACCAGACTGTCCAGCACCGAGGCGCGGGCACCCGCCGGGACCAGGCCGAAGGCCAGCGGAAGGGCGTTGGAGGTCTGCCGGTAGCCGGGATCCTTCGCGGTCCTGTAGTGCCCGGAAACCGGGTCGAGGAAGGCGGCGTTGAGAGCGCTCTTGAGCCCGTCCGCCGCGCCGCGATAACGCTCCGCGTTCTCGTCGTGGCCCAGCAGCTCGCCGAGTTCGGCGGTCTGGGTGAGCGCCCGGTGGAGATACGCGGTGGCCGTCAGCCGGGTGTCCTCGGGCGGGTTCCCGCCGTAGCCGGGCGGGAGGTAGTCGCCGAGCGCGGTGACCGCGAGGCCGTCGACCAGCCGGTCCAACTCCCAGTCCAGATAGCGGGTCAGGGTCGGCCAGTGCTCGCGGGCGGCCCGGTCATCGCCGTAGATCCGGTACAACTCCCTTACGAGAAAGGGGTATACGGTCGTCCACTCCGGGGAGGGGCCGAGATCGCCGTAGCCCCAGCCGCCACTCGGCACGATCACCGGTAGCTGTCCGTCCGGGTTCTGACTGTCCATCAGATCGCCGAGCCACTTCGCCAGGAAGCGGTGCATCCCGAAGGCATAGGTCATGACGGGCGCGCCGAGCTGGGCGTCGCCGGTCCAGCCGTTCTTCTCGTACATCGGGGTGTCGGTGGGTATGCCGTGCAGATTGTTGAGCAGGGTGCGACGCATGGCCCGGTCGAGCTGCTCGTAGAACGGCTCGGAGCAGCCGAAGCCGCTGACCTCGGCGACCTTCGTATGGACGACCCGACCCCGCAGATCGGCGGGGCGCGGGCGGGCAGGCAGGCCGCTGACCTGGACATAACGGAAGCCCTTGTACGAGAACGACGGCTCCCACACCTCCTCGCCCGCGCCGTCCCCGCCATCCCCACCGCCCGTGCCGTCCCCACCGTCCGTGCCGTCCCCACCGCCCGCGCAGATGTACTCGTCGCGCTGGAACCGCCCGGGCACATGCCCGGTCTCGGCGTGCACGGTGCCGTCGTCCTTGAGCTTCTCGCCATGGACGAGCTGGACGGTGGTGCCGGCCGGGGCCCGTACGGTCAGCCGGGTCCAGCCCGCCGTCGTACGGCCCATGTCGGCGACATACACCCCGGGGCTCGGTTCCGTGATCGCGGTGGGGGTGAGGGTCTCGATGATCTCGATGGGCTCCTGAGGCTGGGCGCGCAGAGTGCCCCCGGGAGCCGGCTGGGCCTTCGGGTGGCGCCAGGCGCTGTCGTCGAAACCGGGCCGGGTCCAGCCCTCGGGGGCCAGCCGAGCGTCATAAGTCTCCCCCGCGTAGAGGGAGTTGGTGCGGGTGGGGCCTTCGGTGAGGCGCCAGTCGGTGCCGGAGACGAGGGTGGTGCGGGAGCCGTCGGGGTGTTCGGCCTCAAGACGGCAGAGGAGCCGGGGCTCGCCGTGCCAGGGCGGCCGGTGCCAGTTCCAGACGTTGGGAGTGGTCATGCCGTAGAAACCGCGTCCGAGGGTGACTCCGATGGCGTTGGTCCCGCGCCGGAGGAGCGCGGTCACATCGTGCACCGTGTACAGGACGGTCTCGTCGTAGTCGGTGAACGCCGGGTCGAGCACCTGGCTGCCGACGCGCTTCCCGTTCAACTCGGCGACGTAGTAGGCGAGTCCGCTGATGTAGAGCCGGGCCCGGCTCACCGGCCGGGGTACGGTGAACTCGCGGCGCAGCAGGGGCGCGGGCGCCTCGGGCACGGCGAACGAGACTCCGGTGCCCCAGGGGCCCTGGCCGTACGGTGCGAGGACGGCGGCGTCGGTCCAGCCGGTGTCGTCGAAGTCCGGCTGTTCCCAGCCCTGTTGCTCGGTCGCGGCGGTACGCCAGCCGGGGCCGGTGACCAGTTGGCGGCTCGTACCGTCGGCGGTGTCGACCAGCAGCCGTACGAGCAGTCCGGCCGGGTTGACGGAGGCGCCGCCGCGATTGGTGGCACGGGCCGCGAGCACGATCCGCCCGCCGGCGGCGGACCGTACGGCCTCGGTGACATCCGCGACCTGGCCGGTGCGCCACCCGTCGACCTGCTCGGGGGCGTGGAGGACCTGCCGGCCGTCGAGATGGAGGGTGAAGTCGTCATCGGCGGTGGCGAGGAGGGTGGCACGGGTGACGGCGGCGGAAGCGGAGACCGGGAGGGCAAGGGCGCCCCGGAACCACCGCGGTCCGACGGGGGCGTTGCCCGTCGTCGCTTCGGCGGTCCAGATCCAGGAAGCGCTCTCAGGGCCCGGCGGCTCCGCGACCGGGTCGACGCCTATCCACCGGGCGCCCCAGTCCTCACCGCCGAGAGCGCTCTCCCACCAGCCGGCCGTGCTCCACTCCGAGGCGTGCCCCTCGGCGTCCCAGACCCGGACCTGCCAGTGGCAGCGGGTACGGGGCGGCAGCGCGGGGCCCGCGTACGGTACGGCGACACTGCGGTCGGACGCCACCCGGCCGGTGTCCCAGAGGAGTTCCCGCCCGGCCGCGAGATCGCGTGCGTCGGCCGCGGCCCGTATCCGATACGCGCCCTGCCGCGCGCCCCGGCCGTCGCCGCCGTCGAGTTCCCAGGACAGCAGCGGCGCCGCCACATCCGTACCTAGGAGCCGCTCGGCGTACTCGACCGTGGTGCGGACGATACGGAGCCGCCCGCCGCGGGCGGCCTCCCCCTTCGAGGGCTTCGCCGAGGCCGGGGAGCCGGCGGCCAGAGCGGCGACGCCGGCTCCCGCGCCCGCCACCGAGGCATTCAGGAGCGCTCTGCGTGTCCATCCCATGTCCATCGCAACCCCTTGATCGAAGCGTTTGAAACCTGATCGTTTGAAACGTTTCACCACCCCGCGCCCAGCATCGTAGGGCCGACCGCGAACCCCCTACAAGAGGTGTGCGCGGGACCGATGTGAAGCGAGTGCAGCGCCGCATCGCAGCACCCGGCGGTCGCCTCCTTGCGAGCCTCAGCACCCCTCAACCAGTCTGCCCTCCCAGGCGAGTTGAGATGAAACATCCCCTACGCCCCACCCCACCCGTCCCGTTGGGTCGAGGATTTTTGCTTCTGGCTTCAAAAATTGCGCGGATTCATAGACTTCATGCGACTGCGCTTCTAGCCTTTTCGCGTCCGCAGAGTCCCCACGAGCCGCAAGGACGTATGTCTGTGACACTCCCCCCATCCCCCAGAAGCCGTTTGCTCAGGCGCGGCCTGTCCGCCTCCCTCTCCCTCGCACTCGCCGTGGCCGGGACGGCCGCGGCGGTGGTGCTGTCCACCGCGCCCGACGCTCAGGCGGCGGCGGTCCCCGCCCCCTCGCCCCTCGATGTCCAGGGCCGCGGCGCGACCGTGCCGTTCAAGGAGCAGGAGGCCGAGTACGCCGCGACCAACGGCACCCTGATCGGTCCCAACCGCCTTTACGGCACGCTGCCTTCGGAAGCCTCCGGGCGGCAGGCCGTGACGCTCGACGCGGTCGGTGAGTATGTGGAGTTCACGCTCACCGCCCCGGCGAACGCGATGTCGTTCCGCTACTCACTGCCCGACAACGCCGCGGGCACCGGCCGGGACGCCGCCATCGACCTGCGGGTCAACGGCACCTCCCTCAAAAGCGTGCCGGTGACCTCCAAGTACGGCTGGTACTACGGCGGTTACCCGTTCAACAACAACCCGGGCGACACCAACCCGCACCACTTCTACGACGAGACCCGCACCATGTTCGGGTCGACCCTGGCGGCCGGTACGAAGGTCAGGCTCCAGGTCTCCTCGACCGCCGCGTCCCCGAGCTTCACCATCGACCTGGCCGACTTCGAGCAGGTGGCCGCGCCGATCGGCAAGCCCGCCAACGCGCTCGACGTGGTGACCGACTTCGGCGCGGACCCGACCGGTGGCGCCGACTCCACCGCCAGGATCCAGGCGGCGGTCGACGCGGGCCGTGCCCAGGGCCGAGAGGTCTACATCCCGCAGGGCACCTTCCAGGTGCGCGACCACATCATCGTCGACAAGGTGACCCTGCGCGGCGCGGGCCCCTGGTACAGCGTGCTGACCGGGCGCGATCCGGTCAACCGCAGCAAGGCCGTCGGTGTGTACGGGAAGTACGCCGACGCGGGCGGCAGCAGCAATGTCACTCTCAGGGACTTCGCCATCATGGGCGACATCCGTGAGCGCGTGGACAACGACCAGGTCAACGCCATCGGTGGCGCGATGTCCGACTCGGTCGTCGACAACGTCTGGATGCAGCACACCAAGTGCGGCGCCTGGATGGACGGCCCGATGAACAACTTCACCATCAAGAACAGCCGCATCCTGGACCAGACCGCGGACGGCGTCAATTTCCACCGGGGCGTCACCAACTCGACGGTCACCAACACCTTTGTGCGCAACACGGGTGACGACGGTCTGGCCATGTGGGCGGAGGCCATTCCGAACGTCAACAACAAGTTCACTTTCAACACGGTGATCCTGCCGATCCTGGCGAACAACATCGTCACCTACGGCGGCCGGGACATCACCATCTCCGACAATGTCATGTCGGACACCATCACCAACGGCGGCGGGCTGCACATCGCCAACCGCTACCCGGGGGGCAACTCCGGTCAGGGCACGGCGGTTTCGGGCGTCGCCACCGCCGCGCGCAACACCCTGATCCGGGCCGGGAACAACGACTACAACTGGCGCTTCGGCGTCGGCGCGATCTGGTTCAGCGGTCTCAACGAGCCGATCAACGCCACCGTCAACATCTCCGACAGCGAGGTCCTGGACAGCTCCTACGCCGCGATCCATCTCATCGAGGGCGCGACGAACGGGCTGCGCTTCAACAACATACGGATCGACGGCGCGGGCACCTACGCGCTCCAGATCCAGGCACCGGGCACCGCCTCGTTCACCAATGTGACCGCCACGCACATCGCGCAGTCCAACCCGATCCACAACTGTGTCGGCAGCGGCTTCCAGATCACCCAGGGCACCGGGAACTCGGGCTGGTACGCCAACCCGCCCGCTTGCACCGGCACCTGGCCCGACCCGGTGTGGACCAACGGCGGTGTGCCGGGCGGTCCCACCACCCCGCCGACCACACCGCCCACAACGCCTCCCACCACCCCGCCCACGACCCCGCCGGCGGAGACGGGCAACCTCGCCCAGGGGCGTACGGTCACCGAGTCGGGACACGCTGATGTGTACGGCGCGGGCAACGCGGTGGACGGCAACGCCAACACGTACTGGGAGAGCACCAACAACGCCTTCCCCCAGTCGATCACAGTGGACCTCGGCGCCCCGAAGGCGGTCAAGCGGGTCGTGCTGAAGCTTCCTCCGGCGGCCGCGTGGGCGACCCGTACGCAGACACTGAGTGTGCTGGGCGCCACCAACACCACGTACAGCACACTGAAGGCTTCGGCCAACTACACGTTCAACCCGTCGAGCGGCAACACCGCGACGATCACTCTGGACGGAACGGAGGTCCGCTATCTGCGGCTGACGTTCACGGCCAACACCGGCTGGCCGGCGGCCCAGCTCTCCGAGCTGGAGGCCTACACCAGCTAGCCGTAGACCGCACTGCCGCACATCCGAAAAGCAGACCGTACAACCGGAAATCCGTACGCCCGGCCGGGACATCCCCGGCCGGGCGTTCGTTTTGCGGCCGGTCACCCCGTCCCCCGAATGGCCCACCACATATCCGCGACGGAACGTCAGCCGTGGAACAGTGCTATCGGGCGGGTTCCACCGTGCGGCCCCACATCGCGAAGCGGGAGGCGTAATGCCAGCCACCAGTACGAAGCGCCGCGGCTATCGAGAGGGACTCGGCGGTGAACTGCTCGCGGAATTCCTGGGAACGTTCGTACTGGTCCTGCTCGGCTGCGGCTCGGTCGCGGTCGCCGTCGCCGGCCTTTCCGGATCGGGCCGGCAGTCCACCCCCTTCGACGCCGCGAACTGGCTGATCATCTCATTCGGCTGGGGTTTCGGTGTCGTCTTCGGCGTCTATATCGCGGGGGGTGTGAGCGGAGCCCATCTCAACCCCGCGGTGACCCTGGCCTTCGCCCTGCGCAGGGGCTTCTCCTGGAAAAAAGTCCTCCCCTACTGGGGCGCACAATTCCTGGGGGCCTTCCTCGCCGCCGCGCTGGTGTTCGGTATGTACGCCTCGGCCATCAACGCGTCCAACAGCAGGGCCAAGCTCGCCAGGGACGAGTCGCTCCCCACCTTTTCGATTTTCGCTACTTTCCCGGCCCAGTATTTCGGCAATTCATGGTGGGGGCCGCTGCTCGACCAGATCGTCGGCACCGCGTTCCTCGTGGCGGCCATCTTCGCCCTCATCGACCTGCGGAACACCGCGCCCGGGTCCAATTTGGGCCCCTTCATCACCGGCATGGCGGTGGTCGCGATCGGCCTCAGTATCGGCACGAACGCCGGATACGCGATCAACCCGGCCCGTGACTTCGGCCCCCGGCTGTGGACTTACGCCGTCGGCTGGGGCGATATCGCCATTCCCGGGACCTTCAAATGGTTCAGCCATTACATGTGGATCCCCATTGTCGGCCCGCTGATCGGCGCGATCGTCGGTTCCCATGTCTATGACTTCCTCATCGGAAAGGTCCTGGACGCCCGCCGCAAGGCCAGCGAAGGCCGCGAGGGCGGCCGCGCCGGCGGCGCCGAACCGCCCCCCGGCCTCTGATCGTTCGAGACCGTTTGAGATCGCTCCCAGGGCCTTGCCCCCGTCCCGTGTTTCACACCGTCACACCGGACGGCGGAGCGCGAGGCGGGAGCCGTGTCATGACGGTGTGAGCGTCCCGGGGCCGGGGATGTCGGTCCCGGGGCCCGGGATGTCGTACGTATCGAGGCGCCCGCACATGCCGAATCCGCCCCGCGCCGCCGGGAGCCGGGTGTGCAGCCTCGCCTCGGCCAGATACGAGGCGTCGCCCGCGGCGAGCAGGTCGAGCTGGGCACCGGTCTGCCGGGCGGCCTCGGCCGCGCCCGCCTCCCAGCGCTCGCGCCACCGCGCCAGCCGGGGCCGTACGAGCGCGGCGGCGGCCCGCTGGAAGTCGAGCAGGGGTCCCGGATCGCCCGCCTCCCATGCCGTACGCAGCACCGTGAAGCCCTCGACCGCGAGATCGCGCCGCCGGCGCGCGGCGGCGGCCTGCTCGCCCTCCGAAGCCCTGGAGGCATCGGGCAGTCCGGCGGCCCGCGCATAGGTCTCCGGGTCAGTCAGATACTCCGGGGGAAGGGTGAGTACGGCGTCGCCGGCCTCCGGCAGTCCGCTGTTCTGCATCAGGACGACAATGCGCAGCGCGTCCTCGTTGACCAGCCGGTGGATGGTGCCGGGGGTGAACCAGACCAGGGACCCGGGCGCCAGCGGTGTCACGGCGAAGCCCGCGGGGCCGAGTGTCTGGACGGCTCCCCGGCCCGCTGTCACCACGTACCCCTCGGAGCAGGTGAGGTGCAGATGCGGGGTGCCGCCGCGCACTCCGTCCGGGGCCTCCCAGTCGTACACCCGCAGATGCGATACGGCGACGGCCCCGGGCAGCCCCGCGAACCCCGCCGCGCTCACCGTGCCCGCCGCCGGAGGCGTCTGCGTACCCATCAGTTCCTCGCCTTCACCGTCACCTACGAGCGCCGAGTGCGCACCGCCGCATAGCAAGCGCCACATAGCAAGCGCCGCACTGCAAGCGCTTTCTACAGCGAAGGTAGGGTCACTCCCCCAACAGCGTCAACGCATCTCACAGCTCACAGCTCGAACACGGCCTGGACGCGCTTGCCGACCGGGACCCGTTCCGCGACGAGCCGGTCACTCAGCACATGGACGATCTCCATACCGTGCCCGCCCAGCCGGCCGGGGTCCCGCTCATAGCGGCGCGGCAGGGCCGAGCTGCTGTCGTACACGGTCACGATCACCTGCCGGTCCGTGCCCTCCAGCTCCAGCAAATACGGTCCACGGCTGTGCCGCTCGGCATTGGTGACCAGCTCATTGACGACGAGCAGCACATCGTCGCCCCGCCCGCCGGCGAGCGCGGCGCACCACTCGGCTTCGAGCTGTTGCAGGAAACGCATGGCGAGCAGCCGCGCCTCGGCCGTACAGCCCGGCGAGCCCAGGAATTCGCGGGCCCGGCGCAACGGGCGTACGGAATCCGCGAGGGACGCGAAAGCCGTACCGACAACGGTCTGTCCGTTCATACGCTCATTCACTCCTGCCCGCGCACCGGTGAGGGCGATGCGTCGGACGCTCTTCTCCGTTCCCCTTGTTGCCTTGTGCCCTCGCACGCCGCCGTTATGCGCGCCCGAACCCCTGACCGACGCGGCACCGACCCATGTGGCGAGCCCCGGCCCGCGGAGGTTTCATGGAGACAAAGCCCCATCAACGAACACAGAAAGCAGGCATCCCCATGCCGTTCGTCACCGTCGGGCAGGAAAACACCGGCTCCATAGACATCTACTACGAGGACCACGGCATGGGACAGCCCGTGATCCTCATCCACGGCTATCCGCTCGACGGGCATTCGTGGGAGAAGCAGGAGCGCGTCCTGCTGGCCACCGGGTACCGCGTCATCACGTACGACCGGCGCGGCACGGGCAACTCCAGCCGCCCCACGTTCGGTTACGACTACGACACCTTCGCCGCGGACCTCAAGGTCCTCATCGACCATCTGGGCCTCTCCGACGCGGTGCTCGTCGGTTTCTCCATGGGCACGGGCGAAGTCACGCGCTATCTGGGCAAATACGGTTCCGGGCGGATCAGCAAGGCCGTACTGCTCGGCGCCATACCGCCGTTCCTCCTCAAGACCGACGACAATCCCGACGGCGTCGACCGGTCCGTCTTCGAGGACATCAAGGCCGCCATCGTCGCCGACCGCCCGGCCTATATGAAGGTGTTCATCAACAACCTGTACAACTACGATCAGTACAAGGGCACCCGGATCAGTGACGAGGCCTGGAACTTCAGCTTCAACACGGCCGTCGCCAACTCGGCCCACGGCGCCTACGCCTGTGTCGACACCTGGCTGACCGACTTCCGCAAGGATCTGCCGAACATCGATGTGCCCGTACTGCTGATGCACGGGACCGACGACCGGGTCCTGCCGTACGCGAACACGGCGAAGCGGCTGCCTGGGCTGATCAAGGATCTGACCTTCATCACGGTCGAGGGCGGCCCGCACAACATCGCCTGGACCCACTCCGAGGTGGTCAACCCTGCGCTGCTCGACTTCCTCAAGGCCTGATGATCTCTCCGAGTTCCTCAAGGACTGATGATCTCCGAGGCCGATCGCGGGATCACACCTTCTTGATCAGGGAGCGTGCGCGGGCCGCGCGTACGGCGGCGGAGAGACCGGCGATGTCGTACGCGCCGTGGTGGCGGCGCCCGTTGACGAAGAAGGTCGGAGTGCCCGACACACCGCTCATGTCGGCCGTCTCGACATCCTCCGCGACCCGGGCGGCGCCGGTGTGGGCGCGCAGATCGCGGTGGAAGAGTTCGGTGTCCAGGCCGATGTCCTCGGCGTAACGCAGCAGATCGGCGGCGCGCAGATCGCCCTGGTGGACGAGCAGGAGGTCATGCATCTCCCAGTAGGCGTCCTGCGCGGCGGCGGCCTCGGCCGCCTCGGCCGCGAGCTGCGCGTTGGGGTGCACATCGGTGAGCGGGAGATGGCGCCAGACGTACCGTACGTCGCCCGCGCCGGCGAGCAGTTCACGGATGACGGGCTCCGCCAGACCGCAGTACGGGCACTCGAAGTCGCCGTACTCGACGACGGTGACCGGTGCTTCGCGCGGCCCGCGCACATGGTCGTGGTCCGGGTCGACGGGTGTCGACAGATCGATGATGGACTCGCCCGTACCGAGCAGGGCGGTGATCCGGGGGCGCCGGGGCAGGATCCCGATCACCCAGGTGACCGCCCAGGTGGCGGCGAAGGAGCAGAGCACCGCGGCGAGGATGCCGATCTTCGCCTGGGCGAGCCGGGTGCCGTTGAAGGCGAGAGTGGCGATCAGCAGGGAGACGGTGAAGCCGACGCCCGCGATGGTGCCGCCGGCGGCGGTGGCGCCCCAGCCAACGGGCGGCCGCAGCCGGCCGTGGCTCAGCCTGGTGGTCAGCAGGGAGGCGCCCAGGATGCCGAGGGGCTTGCCGACGACGTAGCCGAGCAGAATGCCGAGGGTGACGGGCGAGGTGAAGGCGTTCGCGAGGACGCTTCCGCTGATGGTGATCCCGGCGTTGGCGAGGGCGAACACCGGCACGATCACATAGCTCGTCCAGGGGTGGTACATGCGCTGGAGGCGGGCGTTGGGCGAGATCGCCGAGGCGAGTCCGGCCCGTACGGACCGTTCCAGCTCCGGGGTGGGCTGCTCGCGGAAGAGGCGGAACAGACCGGTGGCCCGCTCCAGATCGCTGCGGGCGGCGGGGTAGGCGTACGTCAGGAGCCCCATGGCGAGTCCGGTCACGACAGGGTCGACGCCCGATTCCAGGACAGCCGCCCACAGGGCCACCGCGAGCACCGCGTACACCGCGCCCCGGCGCACTCCGGCGGCCCGTACCAGCAGGACGACCGCGAAGATCACCAGGGCCGTGATCAGCGCCATGACATCGACATGGCCGCTGTAGGCGATCGCGATGACACCGAGCGCGACGAAGTCGTCCACGACGGCGACGGTCAGGATGAAGGCGCGCAGGCCCACGGGCAGCCGGGTGCCGAAGACGGCGAGCATGCCCAGCGCGAAGGCCGTGTCGGTGGACATGGCGGCGCCCCAGCCGCGCGCCGACGCCTCACCGGCGTTGAAGGCGAGGTAGATGACAACCGGTACGACCATGCCGCTGATGCCGGCGAGCAGCGGGAGGGTGACCCGTTTCCGCTCGCGCAGTTCGCCCATGTCGAACTCGCGGCGCGCCTCCAGGCCGACGACGAAGAAGAACAGTGTCATCAGCCCGCTGTTCACCCACTCGCGCAGCCCCAGGGAGATTCCGGCGGAGCCGATACGGACCGAGAGGTCCGTCGCCCAGAACGTGGCGTACGTGCCGGGGCCGGCGTTGGCCCACACCAGCGCGGCCAGCGCGGCGGCCAGCAGGACGGACGCGCTGCCGGTCTCGGTGCGCAGGAAGTCGCGGAGCGGTGTCCGCATCTCGTCGCCGCAGGTGGTCTGGCCGGAAAGGGCCGGGGTGGCGGGGTCGACAGTCACCCCGCCATTCTGCTGCGCCCGGGACCGTAACGCGCCTGATGGCGGCCCCGGGCGCCGCGCTGCCGGGCACCCCGGGAGCCGCGGCAGCCGTACGAGCCCCGGTCACAGGAGCCGCAGGAACCGCAGGAACCGCAGGAACCGCCGAGCCGGGCCAAGTTGAGCCTTTCCTTGTCAAGTTTGCTGCGGGCGAGTTATACCGGTGGTGTCGCAGGAGGGAGGCCGTCATGGTGATGCGGTGGGACGCGTTCCTGTCGGCGGTACAGGAGCGTGGCGAGTACTCCTCGCCGAAGGAGGCGGAACGGGCCCTCCGTGTGGTGCTGGCGCTCCTCGGCGCCCATGTGGTGGGGAGCGAACGGGCCGAACTGGCCGCGCGGCTCCCGGAGACCTGCGCGCTGGTGCTGCTCAATCCGCTCCCGGCCGCCGAACCGCTCACGGCGGAACGATTCGTACAGGCCGCCGCCGCATGGATCCAGGGAGCCACCGACGAGACCGCGCAATGGGATGTCGGCGCGGTCCTGAGCGTGGTCGCCGACGCCGCCGACGAGGATCTGATGCGCCGTGTCCTGCTCCAGCTCCCGCCGGGTTACGACCTCCTCTTCGGCCGCCCGCAGCCGGTCTGACCGGTCGAGTCCGGCCCATAGCGATCTCCAGGCCATCCGCACAACCCCCCTGGCGCGACTTGGTGATTTATTGACGATTTATTGAACATTTTTTGCCCTCTGCAAGCTGGTGCACAGATGGACCTCACGCGAGGCCGTCCAGCGAACACCACAAGGGGGATTGCGGCGTGACCGCGATAGATTTCGATCATGTGAAGCACGGCTCGGAAGACGCCTGTGTCAAGAGCTTCCAGAAGGCCCTCATCGCCAAGGGCCACAAGATCCCGTCCGGCCCCACCGGGCTGTACGGGAACGAGACCAAGGCCGCCTGCGCCGCCTTCCAGCGGGCGCAGGGCTGGAGCGGCAGCGACGCCGACGGGGCACCGGGACCCGAGACGTTCGCGCGTCTCAAGCTGACCGACGGCAGCCACAGGACCAGCGGCGGCAAGGTGTCCTCGCCGGTGCCCGGCTACGGCATCAACAAGAACAACCCCTACGGCACCCGCAGTTCGGGCTACAGCTCCGGCTACCACACCGGTGACGACTACCCGGCGCCCAGCGGCACGGATGTCGTGGCCGTACGGGCGGGCACCATCGGGGAGTCGAGGAACGACGGTGCCTCGTACGGGAATTACATCGTCCTGCGTGCCGACAACGACCGTGACTACTGGTACTGCCACCTGTCCAAGCGCGGTGTCCAGAAGGGCGACAAGGTCAAGGCCGGCCAGAAGCTCGGCGATGTCGGAGCGACCGGCAACGTCACCGGGCCGCACCTGCACTTCGAGGACCGCCCGCGTGGCGGCGGTTACGGGAACGACCGCAAGCCGTCCTGGTGACAGCGGCCGGATCCAGGAGGGCTTCCATGGCATCACCCCTGACCGCCGCGGCGTTCGTCGCGGCCCTGCGCGCCGAAGGCGTCAAAGTCGTCGAAGTCGGCAACTGGCGCACCCACAACCGCAATCACAAGGGCCCCTGGGGCCCGGTAAACGGCGTGATGATCCATCACACCGTCACCTCGGGCACCCAGGCATCCGTCGCCCTGTGCCGCGACGGTCACAGCGCGCTGCCCGGCCCGCTGTGCCACGGAGTCATCGCCAAGGACGGCGTCGTGCACCTCGTCGGCCACGGCCGCGCCAACCACGCGGGCGGCGGCGACCCGCTCGTCCTCAAGCATGTGATCGCCGAGGACTACGGGGACCGGCCGCCCCGGCCCACCGTCGGCAACAACGACGGAGTGGACGGCAACGTCTGCTTCTACGGCTTCGAGTGCGTCAACCTCGGGGACGGCATGGACCCGTGGCCGGCCGCGCAGCTCACGGCGATCGAGCGCGTGAGCGCCGCGATCTGCCGTGCGCACAAGTGGAGCGCCCGCAGCGTCATCGGCCACCTCGAATGGTCCAACGACAAGATCGACCCCAAGGGCTTCACCATGCCCGCCATGCGCGACCGGATCGCCCAGCGGCTGAAGACCCCGCTGCCCAAGAAGTGAGGGCTCACGAGGTGAGGCCACCGCACCGGCCGCACCGGCCGCGCTGAGCACGGCCGTACCGAGCACGGCAGCACTGCGCACGGTGGCACTGAGCACGGCGGCACGCGCTCCCAGGCGTGTGCCGCCTTGTGTGCCGCCCGCGTGGCCACCGGTTCCGGTGTGCACCGCGCGCCTGCGGTTGGCGTCCGGACGGTACGGGAGGCTAGCCTGGGCGGCACAGTGTTACGCGGCGGTGGGGCCCGCCGTACCCGAACCGCGGCCACAGGCCGCCAACGGTCCCTACTCGCGATGGAGCGCGCCCGCAGGCCGGGCGCCGTACGAGTAGGAGACGCGTTGTGGTGCGAGTTCCCCGGAGCCGTGTGGTGGAAGAGCCCACCGATCCCGATGTCGATCTCTCCGTACCCGCACAGCGGGCGGAGCGCGCGCGGGTGCTGTGGCCGGTGGTCACCGCCGTGGCGCTCGGTGCGATGTGCGGCTCGGCGGCGAGGTACGGGGCGTCGCTCATATGGCCGACCCCCGCCGCCGGTTTTCCCTGGACGACGCTCACCGTCAATGTCACCGGGTGCGCGCTGATCGGTGTGTTCATGGTGGTGATCACCGATGTCTGGACGGCACACCGGCTGATCCGGCCGTTCGTCGGCACCGGCATCCTCGGCGGGTTCACCACCTTCTCCACCTATGCGGTGGATATCGAGCGGCTGGTGGATGCCGGCCGGGCCCGTACGGGCATGGCCTACCTGGGTGTGACACTGTTCGCGGCTCTCGCGGCGGTGTGGACCGCGGTGTGGGTGACACGCCGCGTGGTGGCGTGGAGGCAGTCATGACGAAGCTGGCGGGTACGGCCCTGCGCCTGACGATCTTCGTCGGGGAGTCCGATCTCTGGCACCACCGGCCCCTCTACACGGAGATCGTGCACCGGGCACACGCGGCCGGGCTCGGCGGGGCCAGTGTGTTCCGCGGTGTCG
Organism: Streptomyces sp. NPDC057617; assembly: GCF_042800555.1. NCBI lineage: Bacteria > Bacillati > Actinomycetota > Actinomycetes > Kitasatosporales > Streptomycetaceae > Streptomyces > Streptomyces sp. NPDC057617. Next base: position 808,588 of record NZ_JBHVGV010000001.1, read on the forward strand.
AGGGGTACGGCGCGTCGTCGCTGATCCACACCCAACGGCTGCTGTCGCTGAGCGAGGACCTGCCGGTGGCGATCGTGATCGTGGACGCCGGGGAGAAGATCCGGGCGTTCCTGCCGCAGCTCGACGAGCTGGTCCGCGAAGGCCTCGTCATGCTCGACGACTGCGAGGTCATCCGCTACGCGGACCGCGGAAAGGACCCGAAGGACCCGAAGGACCCGAAAGACAGGGAGGACCGGGACCGGTGAACTGGCTGCTGGTCGTGGCCGGAGCCGCCATCGGCGGCCCGCTGCGCTATCTGACCGACCGGGCGGTGCAGACCCGGCACGACACCGTCTTCCCCTGGGGGACCTTCGTGGTCAATGTGGTGGGATGCCTGATCCTCGGGGTGCTGACGGGTGCGGTCACGGCGGGCGCGGCGTCCTCCCAGGTGCAGTTGTTCATCGGGACGGGGCTGTGCGGCGCGCTCACGACGTACTCCACGTTCAGTTACGAGACGCTGCGGCTGGCCGAGGACGGCGCGAAGTTCTACGCGGCCGCCAATGTCGTCGCCAGTGTGATCGCCGGGCTCGGCGCGGTGTTCATGGGGGTCGCGGTCGCGCAGGCGCTGTGGGTGTGACCGCGGCGGGGCGCATGCGCGTGTGAACGCTGCCGGGCGCGCCGGAGCGGTACGGGAGGCGAGCCCGGCGGTTGCGTTCCGAGTGCGGCGGTTACGTTCCGGGTCCGGCGGTTACTTTTTGGGGCCGCGCGGGACGGCGAAGTCGGTGAGGGTGGCGGTCCCGGGGGCGAGCGCCTCCCAGGGACCGGACAGTGTGAGCACCGCGATCGCCGAGGTGGGGAACTTCTCCCGGGCCCGGGCCAGACAGTCGCCCTCGCCCCGGCCCGCCAGACTCAGCACCAGGTCCTGCACCCCCGGCTGGTGGCCGACCAGCAGAAGCGTTCGTACCGGCCCGGATGTCCGTACCGGCCGGGGTGACTCCCGTACCAGGCGCAGCAGTTCGGCGGCACTCGCGTCGTACGCCCGGCGGTCGTGGATCACCTGCGGTTCCGTGCCGAGCCGGGCGGCGGCCAGCTCCCAGGTCTCGCGGGTACGGCGGGAGGTGGAGCAGACGACCAGATCGGGCCGGTACCCGGACTTCGCCAGCCATTTCCCGGCGGCCGGGGCATCCCTGCGCCCCCGGGGCGCCAGGGGCCGCTCATGGTCCGCCACCGTCTCCGGCCATGCGGACTTGGCGTGCCGGAGGACGATCAGACGGGCCGGTGCCGGCTCCGGATCCCGTGGTGGCGCTGGCGGTGTCATCTCGTACCTCTCTGGGCGGCGGCGTCGGCGCGGTGTGTCCCGGCGGACACACCGCTGAGCGCCCCACGGCCGGTTCGGACATGGACTGATTCTGGACGGGGAGGAGGCGCTGCGCAGGCTCGCTCGCCCGGTCGGCCCCACCTGGGCGTTGCGTCGCGCACACCATCGGCGACAATGGACGGAGGGGACCGCACATCGTCATGGGAACAGCATGGCGACGGCGATGAGGCTCGCCGCGACCGCACCTCAGGTGCTGATGGCCTCTGCGTGGTACCGGACTCGGGCATCACGGGAGGCAGTGATGAACGCCGTAACCGTCAGGGTCGAAGCGACCGCGGGATCCCGCTTCACCCCTGAAGACTCGTTTGCCCCCTCTCGTGTGCTGACGGGATGGCCGGTCGGCGAGGGGTACGTGGAGAACAGCCTCACCGAGGACGGCGAGCCCGCGAAGGCGCTGGTCCTGCTCAATGAACCGGCCCTGCCGGGTACGGCCGTGGCCGCCCGCCCCGTCGCGCTCGCCCGTCTCGTCGTCGATGGCGAGCCGCGCGAGACGGTGGTGTGTGTGGCCGAAAAGGCGGCGGACTTTGACGCGATCACGGGGGTGCGTGAGCTGCGGGCCTGGCACGCCGACGAAGCCGCGCTGGGCGAGATGCTGCTGCGCTTCGGACCCGGTCACTCCTGGCAGGTCATCGGGTACGAGGGGTGCCCGGCCGTCGACGAATTCCTGGCGCGGGCGCGGCTCGGCTACGAGCGCCTCACCGGCTCCCTGGAGTAGGGCCCGAGCAGCGCCGGGAGAGTCCGGGCCGGGCGGCCCGATGAAACCGGGCGCCGGTGGAGCTGGGTGCCGGTGAAGCCGGGCGCCCCGGTGTAGTTCAGGCTGACCTCTCCCGGCGCCCGTGCCCGCGGTCCTCGCGCGGTACGAGCGTCGGGTTGACGTTGTCGAGGACCGTGTCGCGGTCGACCACGACCCGGGCGACATCGTCGCGGCTCGGCACCTCGTACATCACATTCAGCAGGACCTCTTCGAGGATCGTGCGTGCCGCGCGGGCGCCGGTGCGGCGCAGCAGCGCCTGTTCCGCGACGGCCGCGACGGCGGCATCGGTGAACTCCAGCTCCACTCCGTCGAGTTCGAAGAGTTTCTGGTACTGCTTGAGCAGCGCGTTACGCGGCTCGGTCAGAATCCTGGTCAGCGCGGTCAGATCCAGCGGCTGAACGGTCGCCAGCATCGGGAGCCGACCGACGAATTCGGGGATCAGCCCGAATTTCAGCAGGTCCTCGGGCAGCGCCTCGGCGAAGCCGGCCTCGTTCTCCCGGTCCTCCTTGGCGCGGATCGCGGCGCCGAAGCCGATGCCCTTGCGCTCGACGCGCTGCTCGATGATCCGTTCAAGACCGGCGAACGCGCCGCCCACGATGAACAGCACGTTGCCGGTGTCGATCTGGATGAACTCCTGCTGCGGCTGTTTCCGTCCGCCCTGCGGCGGCACACTCGCGACCGTACCCTCAAGGATCTTGAGCAGCGCCTGCTGGACTCCTTCACCGCTCACATCACGCGTGATGGAGGGGTTCTCGCTCTTGCGCGCGACCTTGTCGATCTCGTCGATGTAGATGATCCCGGTCTCGGCCCTCTTGACGTCGTAGTCGGCCGCCTGGATCAGCTTCAGCAGAATGTTCTCGACGTCCTCCCCCACATAGCCCGCCTCGGTGAGCGCCGTCGCGTCGGCGATCGCGAACGGGACATCGAGCATCCGGGCCAGGGTCTGGACGAGATAGGTCTTGCCGCAGCCGGTCGGTCCGATCAACAGGATGTTGGACTTGCCGAGTTCGACCGGAGTTTCTTCGGTGCCGTGCCGCCGGTTTCCGCCCGCCGCCGCACCGATACGCTTGTAGTGGTTGTAGACCGCCACCGCGAGGGTTTTCTTGGCGCTCTCCTGCCCGATGACGTACTGCCCCAGGAAGTCGTAGATCTCCTTCGGCTTCGGCAGCTCCGCGAGTCCGTCGCCGGGCGGGCCGTCGAGGTCCTCCGCGATGAGTTCGTTGCAGAGGCCGACGCATTCGTCACAGATACAGACCGGGCTCGGACCCGCTATCAGTTTCTGGACCTGCTTCTGGCTCTTCCCGCAGAACGTGCACTTCAGCAGGGTGCCGCCGTCACCGATGCCTGCCACGCGGAAGTGTCTCCTCAAGGGTGGTACGGGTTGGTCGGTCCAGATGCTTCAACCATATGGCGTGAACATCTGAATAGCCGACGGTATCTTGAACCGCGACGGACGGCAACGCGGGGACAAGTGAGGACGATGGGCCGGCTCAGCAGGGCGCAGTCACAGGAGCGCAATCGCGCCAGTGTGCTGGCGGCGGCCAGGAGCGAGTTCGCCGAGCGCGGTTTCCGGGACGCGAAGGTGGACGGGATCGCGCAGCGCGCCGGACTGACCCGAGGCGCCGTCTACTCCAACTTTCCGGGCAAACGGGCGCTGTATTTCGCGGTGCTGGCCGATCTCGCCGAGCGCGCGCCGTCACCGGCCGGGGCGCCGGAGCCGTCGCGGCCCGGACCCGCCCGGCCCGGACCCGGTGCCCGGCCCGGACCCGGTCGTACGGGCCGTAGCGGCGCCGAGTCCGGTCGTACGGGCGACAGGCCGGGCCGTACGGTTCCTGAGTCCGGCCTCATGGGCGGCGAACCCGCCGCGCCTGCCTCCCTCTCCGCCGCCGAGGCGCTCGGCGCCTTTGCCCGGGCCTGGGTCGGGCGGCTGCCGCTCGCCGATGTCGGCGAGCCGCACGGACCGGCACGGCTCGCGGTGCATCTGCTGCCCGAGATCCTCGCCGAGGAGCGGATCCGGCGGCCGTTCGCGCAGCTCATGAAGCTGGACGCGATTCTGCTCGGCCTCGCCCTGGAGCAACTGGGGCCTCCCGGCGCGGCGCCCGGCAGCCTGGTGCGGGTCGCGGAGGCGGTGCTCACGACCCTGCACGGCGCGAACCAGATGGCCGCCGCCGCGCCCGGGTTCATCGAGCCCTTCAATGTCGTCAGCGCCTGCGAACGGCTGGCGGGCCTCGATCTGCACGGCTGGTGGCCGCCCTCCCATGTGATCACCCAGGCCCTGCCGGTCGACGACCCCTGGGTCCCGCCCGCCGCGCCGGACACGCTGGACGCGGTACGGGGCGAGCCGGCCCGGCTCGCGGACGATGGTGTGGTGGCCGTCCTCGGGCTGCACCGGCTGGAGGCCGTCGAGGAGGCGGTACGGGCCGCCCCGCCGGGAGCGCGGATCACCGCGGCCCTGGTCACCGGGGATCCCGCCGAACTCGCACCGCTGGCGCGGCTGGCGGTCGCCGAACTCTCCGGCTGTCTGCGCCAGGCGTTCCCGCCCTCGGCGTGGCCGCGTCTCCAGGTGGTGTTCGACGAGTCGGGAGCCCTCGCCGCGGCGGCCGGTCTGCCCGCCGTGAGCGACGGGACCGAGGCGGCCGTCCGTATCGAGGCACACCGGATCGTCGCCCGCGCGGACGGCCGGGGCGCGTGCCACGCCGCCGCGTCGGCCGTACTGAACACGCCCGCGCGCACCGGCAGAACGGGCCGCGGCTGACGTACGGCGTGCGGCAGCGGTACGGCGAAGCCCGTACGACCGCGAAGGCGCGGACCGCGACTGTCCTTGCCGCGCTGTAGCGTCGGGCATCGACGCATGGACGCCCCGCACACGGAAGAAGCACCGACATGCCCACCGCCGACGAGCTGATCAGCCCGGACAGCATCGAGAAGCTGGCCCGCGTGCTGGGCACGACCGCGGGACCGGCCTCGCGCTGGTCCGCCGTACGGGAGAGCGCCGGGGCCTTCGGCCCGCTCGCCCTGAGCGAGCGGGCCCGCGCGGTACGGGACGCGCTGATCCAGGACCTCCCCGGTAGCGGTACGTACACCGCCGCCGCGGAGGTCTTCCGTACCGCGCTGACCGATCCGGGGTTCTCCGGCTGGATGATCTGGCCGGTCACCGAGGCAGTGGCAGTGCTGGCCGTGGACTCGGCGCGCCCCGACGACTTCGAGGACGGCCTCGCGCTGCTGGCCGCGCTGACACCCCGGCTGACCGGCGAATTCGCGCTGCGTACGTTTCTGAACGCCGACACCGACCGGACGTTGCGGACCGTCCGTACCTGGACCGGGTCCGCCGACCCTGCCGTACGACGGCTGGCGAGCGAGGGCACCAGACCGCGGCTGCCCTGGGCGAAGCAGGTGCCGGAGCTGCGCCGCCGCCCTTCCGTGACCGTACCGATCCTCGACGACCTCCACACCGACACCGACGAAGTGGTCCGCCGGTCCGTGGCCAACCACCTCAACGACGTCTCACGGCTCGACCCGGTCCTCGCCGTCTCCACCGCACGCCGCTGGTCCGAGGGCGCCACCGCCACCACCACCCCGGCGCTCGTCAAACACGCGATGCGCACGCTCATCAAGCAGGCCGACGCCCAGGCGCTCGACCTGCTCGGCTTCGCCCCGCCCTCCGCCGACCTGGTCATCACCGGCCCCGAACTGCGCAGCACGAAGGTCACCCAAGTCGACGAACTGGTCTTCGGCGTCGACGTGTTCAACGACGGTCCGGCGCCGGTCCGGCTGGCGGTCGACTACGTCATCCACTACCGCAAGGCCAACGGCTCCACCGCTCCCCGCGTTTTCAAACTGACCACCCGCACTCTGGCCCCCGGCCGGCGCCTCGCCCTGGAACGCCGCCACTCCTTCAAACCGATCAGCACCCGCCGCCACTACCCCGGCGCACATGCCCTGGAAATCCAGATCAACGGCCGCCGCTCGGGAAAGGCGGAGTTCATCGTCGACCTGTGACCGCGGCGGGGCGGTTCACCGCGTGGTGTGTCCGGCGGCGCCGGTGATGACGGGGCGTGTTCTTCCGTGCTGCCCGTCCCGTCCGCCCTGTGGGCAGGTCCAGGAGGCGACGCCGTCCACCACCTCGGCCACGGCGGGGTGGCGGTGTCCCGGGCAGGGCGGGGCCGGGGCGCCGCCCGTGTGTTCCAGTACGCCGTCCTGCAACTGTTCGGCCAGCAGAGTCACGGCTTCGGCTTCCGTCATGGAGTCCTCCAGCAGCACGCTGGTGGCGGAGCCGTCGTCGAACGCGAGCACAACGAGCACAGAACTGACGTGACGGGCAGCGGCGGACGGCTCGGTGGGGCCTTCGCCGTACTGGATCTCCAGCCGGGAGGTGAACGCGGTTTCGCCGGGCGGTGCTTCGGGCTCGGTATCAGCGGGCGGCACCGTCACCTCCAGCGTCCGACCGACGGGATCACCGAGCTGCCGCAGAATGTCTTCCGCCCAGTTCCGGGTTGTCGTGATGGTCAGTTTCATCGCGCCGCTTCGTCACTTCACTTCTTCGCCCTGACATCCGACGCCCAGGTGATGGACCCGGTGCCGGTCCTTCCGCCGACGTTGACCCGGAAGGTCATGTAGTCCTGGAACTGGACATGATCGGCGTGCTTGACGGGCTTGAGAGTGCCGTGGAAGTGATAGTGCTTCCCGACCACATGGCCCGCGTTGTTCGGCTTCCTCTTGCCGTTGTTCCACCACGAGACGCCCCGCTCCTTGACGTTCCCGGTGATGAAGGACTTCACCCGCGCGGAGATCTTGTAGCCCCAATTGATGGTGCTGTACTTGCAGTTGAACCGGGCGCTCAGTGTGCCGTTCGCATCGCTCCAGCTCGGATTCCTGTCGCAGCGCAGGGTCGCGGGCCCCCTCTTCTTCCCCGCCGCTCCCGCCGGCTGCCGAGCACCGGCCGGGGCATCCCCGGCATGTCCACGGCCGGGCGCCGCCCCACCGACGATCGCGGCGATCCGGTCGCGCTCCGCGTGGGTCAGCTTCAGCGGGGAGCCGTTGGAATTCGCGTCGAGAACCACGCGCAGAGTGGTTTCCGACCCGCCCGTGGCCGTGGTGGAGACAAAAGTCCTGTCGTCGGCCGGATTCGCCACCGGGACGGCGTGCGTCGCTCCGGCGCCGGACACCGTCACCACCAGCGCGAGCCAGCCGGACGCCGCTGCTCTCTTCCACGAAAGACGCATTCCCTGGTCCCCTTCTCCTCGCCGGCGCGACGGTCTGCCGCACGGGATCCGAGAGTCCCGCACCCCCCGGCGAGCCGGGACCGTTTTCCGCACTGAATCACCTGATGGAGCGATAAAGAGGGACTCGCGCTGACGACACCTGCCGCCCCTTCGCCGGGGCGGCACGTACCACCACGCCGCTGCTCGCATCAGCAATGCGGCCGGTCGCCCTGGCGAGTGATTGCGCTGCTCCGAACGAGTGATGACGGGCATGGGGCTCTGGCGGGGCGCTTGACGCTGCTGCTGTCGTGGCCGGAGGCAGGGCAGGGTCGTGAACGGAAACCCAGCCGACCGGGTCCCTCGGCGACGGACCGGCAGTCGGCTTTCCCGTCGCGGCAGTCACCTGCGAGAAATCCCGACACAGGCGGCTGACCGGCCCCGACGCGACCTCATCAGAAACGGCCTCCTGCCATGCATGACCGAACGGACACCGCCCCGCCCGTCTCGTTATCGGAGTCGCCCTCCGACCGCCGGCGCTGGATCGCGCTCGCGGTGGTGCTGACCGCGGCCCTGATGGACCTGGTGGATGTGACGATCGTCAATGTCGCCATCCCCGCCGTCCAGCGGGACCTCGGCGCCTCCTACTCGGCCGTCCAATGGATCACCGAGGGCTATGTGCTCGCCTTCGCCCTCGGCCTGATCTCCGGTGGACGGCTCGGCGACATCTACGGGCGAAGGCGCCTGTTCCTGTTCGGCGTGGCCGGGTTCACCGTCGCCTCCGCCCTCTGCGGCGCTTCCGCGAGTTCCGAAATGCTCATCGCCGCCCGTGTCCTGCAAGGCGCGATGGCCGCGCTGATGGTTCCACAGGTCCTGGCCATCATCCATGTCACCTTCCCGCCCTCCGAACGCGGCAGGGTCTTCGGCATGTACGGCGGGATCCTCGGCGCCGGGGCCATCGCCGGCCCCATCCTGGGCGGCATCCTCACCCAGGCGGATCTCTTCGGTCTCGGCTGGCGGTCCATCTTCCTCATCAACGTCCCGCTCGGTGTCGCCGGACTGGCCCTGGGGAGCCGTTATCTCACCGAGTCCACCGCCACGGAGAGCCGGCGCCTGGACCCGACGGGTATGGCGCTGGCCACCGCGGGCCTGCTCCTGCTGCTGTTCCCGCTCACCCAGGGACGTGAACACGGCTGGCCCGTCTGGGGATTCGTCCTGATGGCCGCCGCGCTCCCCGTCCTCGCCGGTTTCGCCATCCATCAGCGCGCTCTGTCCCGCCGGGGTGGAGCCCCGCTGGTGGAGCCCTCGCTGTTCAAGGCGCGGAGCTTCACCGCGGGCGTGACCGTCGAGCTGCTCTTCAGCACCGCCACCGGGCTCTTCTTCCTGGCCTGGATCCTCTATCTCCAACTGGGCCTCGGCTACAGCCCGCTGCGCGCCGGACTGACCGGTATCCCCTTCTCCGTCGGTGTCTCCGCCGCCGCGGCCGTCTCCGTCCAGGTGCTGGTGCCCCGGTTCGGCCGCAAGGTCATCCAGGCAGGCGTGACACTCATGGCCCTCGGCATCCTCGGTTATCTGTGGGAGGCCCAGCACTTCAGCGGCGGCCTCACCCCCTGGCAGATGATCCCGCCCCTGACCGTGATGGGCCTGGGCATGGGACTGGTCCTCGCCCCGCTGACCGATCTGGTCCTCTCCGGTGTCCCGCATCAGCACGCGGGCTCCGCCTCCGGTGTCTTCAACACCGTCCAGCAGCTCGCCCAGGCCATGGGTATCGCGCTGGCCTCCGTCTTCTTCTTCGCCCTCCTCCCCGCGGGCAGTGCCCACGGCCATGCGTCGTCCGCGGGAGCCCAGGCATTCGTCGAGGCGTTCCCCATCACCTTGGCGTGGCTCGCCGCCTTCAACGCCGTGGCCCTGATGCTGACCTTCGCCCTGCCCCGGCAGACCAGCCATCCCGATCCCGACCCCACCACCTGCCCCCCACTGTGAGGACCTCATGAGCGACACATCTTCCGACCTGACACACGCCCCGGCGCTCGGCCGTCTCATGGAGATCGCCACGGGCTTCATGGCCTCGAAGGTGCTGCTCGTCGCTGCCCGCCTGGGCCTCTTCTCCGAACTGGCCGAGGGCCCCCTCACCGGTGACGAACTGCGCGACCGGCTGAAGCTGCACCCCCGCGCCGCCCATGACTTCTTCGACACCCTCGTCGCTCTCGGAGTCCTGGAACGCACCGACGGCATCTATGCCAACACCCCTGCCACCGCGCACTATCTCGTACGCGGCAAGCCCTCCTATGTGGGCGGCCTGCTGGAGATGAGCGACACGAGGATGTACGACCTCTGGGGCCGGCTCGACGAAGGCCTGCGCTCGGGAGACCCCCAGAACGAGATCAAGACCGGTGAGGAAGGCATGTACGCCGCCCTCTACCGTGATCCCGAGAGCCTCGCCGCCTTCCAGCAGGCCATGACCGGTCTGTCGATGGGCTCCACGCACGCCCTCGCGGAGGCCGTCGACTGGTCCCGCTACCGCACCGTCGCCGACATCGGCTGCGCCGAGGGCGCCCTGCTGACACATCTGCTCCAGCGCCATCCGCACCTGCGCGGCACGGGCTTCGATCTGGCCGCCCTGCGCCCCGCCTTCCAGCGCCGCCGTGAGGAGTCCGGCCTCACCGAGCGGCTCTCCTTCCAGACCGGCGACTTCTTCACCGAGCCGCTGCCCCGGACGGATGTGCTGATCTTCGGCCATATCCTGAGCGGTTGGGCCCTGCCCACGTCAATGACCTTGCTGCGCAAGGCGTACGAGACACTGCCGGAGGGCGGCATCGTGATCGTCTACGAGACGTTCATCGACGACGAGCGCCGCGAGAACGTCCAAGGGCTGCTGATGAGCCTCAATATGCTCCTTGAGACCCCGGGCGGCTTCGAGTACACGAGCGCCGAGTGCCGGGACTGGCTGGCGAAGGCCGGGTTCCGGGAGAGCCGCGTACGGCACCTGGACGGACCCGAGTCGATGGTGATCGGCACCAAGTGACCCCGGGGGGCCGGGGCCTGCACCGGCCAATGCAGTTGCCTTGGCGTCCCGGTCACGTAGTGCCGCGTGCAGCCCGGGAGAATGACCGTATGACCGTCTTTCGCTGTGCCAACTGTCAGCAGTCCGTGACCAGCGAAGTGGTGCCAGGGGAACCAGCGAGGGGCCCCGAGCGGCCGCCGGGCCACGAGGTTGCTCCCTGATTGCCGCCGCAGATTGATGGGCGCAGGACAGACGCTGATAACTAGGACTTGTCCGGTCGATCACGGTCTGGACCGCTTCGGGATCTGGGTCGCTTGTCCTCCAGCGGTCGGCCTGCTGACCAGGTGACGGCAGGCTTTACGATCTGCCCATGATTGACGCCCCGAAGCATTGGACCGTGCGCCATTTTTCGCAGGCCAACCCCGCTGGCCCGGGCTGCGACAGTGTTCCGGCCCTCCTGCGGCGGCTGGCCGATGCCATTGAAGCGTTGGGCCCTGTTGAGGTCCAGGACGTGGTGATCGAGTCAGAGACGACCGAGCACGGCCCCTGGCGGTCGGGGACCGTCTACTTCCATCTGCCGGAAGACGGCTAGGGGCTGATCCTGGCGCTCACGAGCGGAGCCGGATCACCAGCGCCGCGGGGCTGGCGGTGCCGAGGTGGACGTAGCGGCGCTTGTCGTATGGGGTGGCCACGGCCCGGTGCTGTCTGAGCCGGTTGATCGTCCGTTCGACGGTGTTGCGCTTGTTGTGCCGTTCTCGTCGAAAACTGGTGGCCGTCCGCCACGTGAGCCTTTGCGCAGACGGGCAGCCTGGCTGTCGGTCTTCTCCGGGATGGTGTGCGGGAGGCCCCGGTGACGCAGGTACTCACGGCAGGGGCCGTTGCTGTATGCCGCACGAGCGGCCCAGGCCCTCACCTCCCGCACCACCTCCACCAGGCGGGCGACCAGGCTCTGCCACGGCGCCTCGCCCTGACGTTCCTGCGGTTCGGCCCCCCTTTTGAATTTGAAGCAGGGGCGGGCGGCGGATCGATGCGGGCGCCGGCCACGTGCTGGTGCGCACGGATGATGGTGGAATCGACCGAGACATCCCAGTCGATCTCATCCGCTGCATCAGTCGCGGCCCGGACCTGTCCGATCACCTCGCCCCATGCCCACGTCAACGAGCGGCGCGCAAGGAAATACCGGCATTTACGCTCGGAGGATGGACTGCGACGAGAACACGGCGTATCTGGAGTGGTGGGCCAACCACTCCACATGCCTCGCGCGCATACCAGTCACTTTGACGGCTGTCTCAACCAAAGGCGAGTGGGAGGCCGTCATCTCACCCCCTCCCGACGACGACGCTCTCAATCACCTGCGAGAGCTCATTGACGCAAGCCCGCACTTCACACTCCGGCTCGACGCATCAGTCGTCGAGGTCCAGGCGCAGCCCTTCGGTGACACCAACCATCTACAACTGGCTGCCGTTCTCGAGCATAACGATTCAAGCAGCCCATGCCCGCCACATGATCGCCTGGACAAGTCCTAGGGCAACGTCGGGGTTTGCGATGCCTTGAGCACCGGTCTTCCGGCCCGGCGGTTGCTCTTCGGCTTGGTGGTCTGATTGTGGGCCCAGCGGCCGGGCTGGACCGTGTCTCGCCTGGCCCGGGTTCTCAGGACGGGCCAGCGGTTCGGTTTTTTGATCGCCCGTGGGCAGTCCCGGTTGCGCCGGGTCGGAAGAAGGCGGCTGCGTGCTTCCCGCCCGGCCGCTGTGAAGGAGCGGGTGAGTTTGGCAGTGGTCGCTCCGAGCTGGGATGGGATGCTGCGGCGGGCGATGCGGACGCACTTCAGGTAGAAGACGCGGTCACTGTCCACTGCTGGACCGGCAAGCGCGGCTGCGTGGGCGAACTGGCGGACGTCGATGTTCCTCAACCCCCTATTCGGTTGTGTGTGAAGGGCTGAACCTGCGACGGTCACTGACGTGAACGTGGTTCTGGGAGACAAGCACAGGTTCGCCGCCGAGGTCGGCGAGCAGGGCCAGCTGTGCCGAGTGGACCTCTGGGCCGCTGGCAAGTGGCTGACCTGCGACGACAACACGGCTTACGTCCCGCAGTTCCGCCGCGATGTGCTGGACACGGCCGCCTGGCTGCGTTCGGGCGCAGGTTCCCCCATGCCGTTCGCTGGTATGTCCGCCGAAGCCACACACCGGCGTCTCATGCACCGTGCGGGCAATGACGATGAGACCGAGGCCGACTACGGGCTGCGTAGCCAGTTCCGGACCCTGCTCTGGGGGCCCACCACCGACAATGTGACGACGCACCTGTTCCGTGAAGAGGACCGTTTGGTGATCACGCTGGAGTTCTGGCGTCAGGAACACCTGCTCAACCATCCTGAGGACGCGGGCGCGGTCTTCGTGGCGGAGATCCCGATGGAGGAGTTCGTCGGGATCCTTGACGGCATCGTCGCAGTGCTCGACATCGGCCAGGGCCAAGAAGCGACCGACCTGCAACGGTGACACCTTCGACGGCCCTTCCGCCACGGGCGGCGTCCCCTTCGGCTTCCCCCAGGTGAGGGCAGTGGTACTCGCCGAGATCGGAACACACGGCGTGCTTGATGCCCGCCTCGGCGGCTACCGCTACGGCGAACGGAGCCTCGCCCACCAGCCGGCCGGCTCCACCGGTTCTGGTGACCTGGTCATCGCCGACCGCGGCTTATGGTCGGTCGAGTTCGCGCACGCCTTCACCGTGATCGAGCTGGCCTTCGAGGAGATCAAGAAGCATCTCGGTCCCGGCGGGCCGATCCGGTCCCGCACGCCGGAAGGCGTCCGGCAGGAGCTGTGGGGCCCGCCTTACCCGTGGACGCGGACCGCGTCTCCTATCTCAAGTGTGTCCGCCTCATCCGCCGAAGCGTTCCATCCAGAGCCGTCCAGAGAACCGCTTGAACCCGGGCGGCGAGACCAGTTCGGGAAAGAAGGCTGACTCTGACATGCCGCGGCGACTACCGGAGACCCGTATCCGAGCACCCCAGAGCAGTCATCACCCACTCCTCTGAGAGCGGTACGTCCTGGGGCCGGCCGTTCACCAGCCAGGAACCGTCCCACTCGACGTGCCACACCTCGCCGTGCAGGTTCTCGAACTCCACGAAACTGCTAGGAGCGCCTTCAAGAAGCCCGAGCTCCCGCAACAGCACATTGTGCTCGGTGAACCCGCGGGACGAACCCACGCTGCCGCTACCGGTCCGCGTGTTCTCGTATCGCATGCGCAGGTAGGGGACGGGCAGCCGGGACACGAGGGTCGGCCGCAGCATGCGCTTGAACCGCAGAACCGCTTCCTCCAGGTTCTCATCACCGCGGAACTCGCACCGGTACGCAGGGAAGACAGCCGAGACGACCTCGTTCAAGGCCTCGTTGCGCCCGTGGTGGTACCCATGCACAGTCGGCGACGCCGCTGCCACGGCATCGAACCGGTAGGCCCCATACGAAAACCCGGAGAGGACCGTAAACGGTCGCGCATCTCGGCCCCGGCCGAGCTGATGCTGCCTCGCGAACGCCAGAACAGCTTTGGCCAGGCCGTCGTCGTGCACATCGAGCGAGTTCATCTGGTAAGCCCAGAGCCCGTCAGGATCCATCGCCAGGGAGAACACGAACCGAGGCATGGGTGACCATCGCCATGCCATGGGCAGACCTGGCATGTCCTGAGCGTTCCCGATCGCTGCGACAGCCCCGTCGATGTTCACGCCCCTCATCTTTCCCGGCTCAATCCGGTCGCTGTGATCCGGGGGGGGTGGCAGGGCCCATCCGCGGCCAGGGCCAGCCCCCGGCCCTCGTCCACCGGGTCAGGGCCGCGGCGTCGCCGTTCGGCCGTCCTTTCGTACGAACTCGATCAGACGGGCGTAGCTGTCGTTGCCGTGGCCGGCTGCGATGGCTCGTTCGACCAGGTTGTTGAACAGCTCCGGCATACCGGAGTCCGCCCCGCGGAGTTCGCTCGCGTGGGTGAGGATGTCCATCGTCCTGTGGTGGAGGTCCAGGGGGAAACCCCCGGCCGGGTACTCCCCCGCGTCGATCTGCGGCGCGTATGTGGTCATGAAGAAGCGCACGGTGTCCAGCCACCGGTCGGCCACTTCGGTGTATGCCGTCGCCGTCACATTGCCGCCGGGTCCTTCGGCCCCGATGAGTGCGGCGGTGTGCAGCCAGCCGGTCAGTGTGGACCACATGAGGCCGAGCAGCGCTGTGTCGTACACGGAGGAGAGGGCCGGATCGGTGCCCAGGTGGATCGGGTTGCCCATGGCGGCGAGCGTCTTGCGGTTGTCCTCGAAAGTGTCCTGGGGACCGCCGTAGAGCTGCAGAAAGTCCTGGCTGCCGATGCCGGACGCGGTTGTCATGATCACCCCATCGAGATAGCGGGCTCCGCCGCTCTCCGCCCAGGCGGCCGTCTCCCGGGCGTGCACGGGCGAGCCGGAGGTGAGATTGACGAGCGTGCGGCCCGCGAGGTCGCCGGACAGCGGGCCGAGTACGGTGTGAACGACGTCGTACGCCGACAGGCACACCACGATCAGCGGGCTCGCAGCGACGGCCTCGGCGGCCGAAGCGGCTTCCATGGCACCCCTGGCGGACAGGGCGTCCGCCTTGCCCCGCGTACGGTTCCACACGGTCGTCCGATGGCCCGCGGCCACGAACGCGCCGGCCAGCGCCGTACCCATCTCCCCCAGGCCGAGAACGGTCACCTTGGTGGACACAATTGCCTCCTCATATCCCGAATTCACGGCGCTGACGCTCCGTCAGGTCGCTGTTTGCCGGTCCGTACGAGCAGCCGCGACGGGCCGTGGAAGACCAGGTCCTGCGAATAGCGCACCGGCTCGTCGGCCGGTGCCAGGCCGGGCAGGCCGCGCAACAGCGCGCCCAGGCCCAGCTCGGCTTCGGCGCGGGCCAGCGAAGCGCCCACGCAGTAGTGGGTGCCCATGCCGAATCCGCTGTGGCGGCCCGTGTCGCGGCGGAGGTCGAGCCGGTCGGGGTCCGGGAAGGACTCCGGGTCGCGATTGGCCGAGCCGAGGACCAGAACGAGCCGGCTGCCGCGGCGGATCGCGCGCCCGCCCACCTCCCCGTCCTCCTGGGCCTGCCGGGTGACCATCTGGACCGGCGGGTCGTAGCGGATCAGTTCCTCCACCGCGCCGGGCAGCAGTTCGGGACCGGCGCTCAGCAGCGCGAGCTGGTCCGGATGGGCGAACAGCGCCAGCAGCCCCTTGGACAGCAGGTTGGTGGTCGTCTCGTGGCCCGCGGTGAGGAGGTGGATGCAGGTGCCCACCAGCACCTCGTCCCCGAACCCCTGACCGGCGGCCCGGCGCAGCAGGACCGCGATGAGGTCCGCGCCGTCCCGTTCCCGCCCGGCACGGCGCCGGGCCAGTTCGCTCCGGAAGTACGTGTCGAGCTCCCGCGCCGCGGCGTCCGCCACGGCGAAGGCGTCGGCCCGGCGGGCGACTCGTGAGCCGGTGGCCTGCTGGAGGTCGACGGCACGGGACCGGAACCAGTCCCGGTCCCCGGCGCGGACGCCCAGCAGTTCGCTGATGACGAGAAGCGGGAACGGAGCCGCGAAGCGGTCGACGAAGTCGGCCTCGGCCTCCTCGCCCAACTCGGCCACGAGGGACTTCGCGAGCCGTCGGATGCGCGGGCGCAGCGCCTCCACGACGCCCGGGGTGAAACTCTGGGCGACCAGGGCCCTGACCCGGGTGTGCCGGGGAGGGTCCATGAAAACCATCCAGTTGGCGACAGTGTTCCGCAGATGCGGGCATGTCCGGGGGAGCTGTGCGGGCGGTCCTCCGCGGAGGTAACGGCGGTCGCCGAGCACCTGTGCCACATCGGCGTGACGGAACAGATACCAGGCGTCGTCCGCCCCGCGATGGACCGGGTCGCGTTCCCGGTACGCGCGGTAGTGGGGGTACGGGTCCGGGAGCGGAACGTCCGCGGTCCGGAAGGGCGCCGGCCGGCCGCCGTTCATCGCGCGCCCCGCACGGGATCCGTCGTACGAGCCGCACCGGTACGGGGATACGCGCTCATCGCGACTCCTGTTCGCGCCGGAAGAAGTCCGCGTAGAACGTCATCATGTCGGCGACCTGGCCGGGCACCGGATCGAGCGCGCGTGCCGCCGTCGACAGATGGGCGAAGCGCAGGGCCAGGGAACGGCGTGCCACATCGGGGCGGGAGACGCAGACAGGTGCGGTCTCCAGCTCGAACGTCGGTCCCGCCGTTCTGCCCCGCCGTCCCGACTCCATGGTGACCAGCAGCTCCGCCAGGGGGCGCATCATGCCGGTCATCACATCGATGGAGGCGCCCATCAGCTTCGAGCGGCGCAGGCTCGCGTCGGGGCTCTCGCCGAAGTGCTGCACCATGAGTTGGAGCATCAGG
Organism: Streptomyces sp. NPDC057617; assembly: GCF_042800555.1. Taxonomy (NCBI): domain Bacteria; kingdom Bacillati; phylum Actinomycetota; class Actinomycetes; order Kitasatosporales; family Streptomycetaceae; genus Streptomyces; species Streptomyces sp. NPDC057617. The sequence continues at coordinate 825,275 of NZ_JBHVGV010000001.1, forward strand.
TAGTACGAGCGGTTGAAGAGCTGGGCCACCGCGCGGGTCCGAGGGTCGGTGATCGGGTCCTTCGCCGCGTCGCCGGTCCCCAGCGTCGGATTGCGGAGCGCGGGGTACGCGGGGTTCCAGGGCACGAGCCGGCCGTGCGGGCCCGGGAGGCGTTCGGTGGTGAGCAGTTCGCCGATGCGCAGGAATGTCTCGAAGTGCGAGACCTCCTGGGCGTCCGCGCTGTTCAGGGTGGCGCCTTCGCCCTGCTCGGTGATGAAGTCGACGGCGAACAGGGCGCTGGAGAGGTCGTCGACCTGGAGCTGGTAGTCCGGGTGGACCGCGTTGACGGACTCGCGGAGGAACAGGTGGTGTTCACCGCCACCGCGGCCGCGCTCCACCATGAACAGGTCGGGGACGCGCTCCAGTCCTTGGCGTACTCCCGCATACAGTTCGCTGATCGAGCCCCAGGAGAACGGGGGCGCCGGGTCCGTACCGGCCCGGTGTGCGCCGGACCGCACGGCGTGTTCCGGGCAGAGGTCCGGTGTGAGCCGGGCGGGCTGTTCGATTGCGATGTACCGCTGGACGCTGCCGACGCTCAGCGGCTCCAGCGCGAAGTCCAGGGGGACGGGCAGAACGCTGTTGAGGGTGCCGAAGTCGATCAGCGGGACGTGGAACGGCTCCCCCATCGCCATGATGATGTTGTTGACCACCAGGAAGTGGATCATTTCCTCGCGGGCGACATTCAGCAGAGCGCCACGCATTCCGTCAGCGTTGGTCTCGCTTCCCTTGCCGCAGGCGTGGGCCAACTGCGCGGCCGTCCAGTGCCCCCGGCGTACGTACTCCAGCCCGGCCCCATGGGTCGGGACCGAGAAGGCCGCGTACAAGTACTGGAGCATGACGGCCAGTTCCAGTGTGGCCGCCTGTTTCAGTACGGCCCACAGCTCGCCCCGGGTGGTGATCAGCGGTCCGCTGCCGAGTACGGCGGGTACGGGTACGGGCGGGCGCGCCCGGGCCTGACGGTTGCGCAGATACGCCAGCAGCAGACGGGCTTGCGGATCCGACAGGTCCCGGGTCGGCGGCATGTAGTACGTCTTCGTCCTGTTGCGCGGATCGCACATCTGCCAGACCAGGTCGGCGTAGGTGTCCACCTTGAACTGGTCGGCGAGGCTGAAGACGTCCGAGCGCATGAAGGAGGAGGTGTGCTCGTAGTAGGCGAAGATCTCCCGGTGCAGCAGGCCGAAGTCCACGTCCTGCCGCGGCACGTCGTCGAGGTGCCAGTCGTCGGGGAGCACCCGTACGCACATCGATCCGGCCCCGGCCCAGTAACCGAGCGCGTCCTGGTCGTCGTACGCGGTCCACGCCGAGCCCCGTGCGCCGGGGAAGGCGGCCGGCCGGTCGGTGGGGTCGGCGGAGAGCAGCACCCGGCAGGTGCCCGCCCGTTCGCCCCGGAGGGTGAGCAGTCCGTGGCCGTGCTCGTCGGTCTCCACCGCGCATTCCCCGGCGTAGCCGTCCTCGCCCCGCAGCCCGAGGATCACGGCGTCCCCGCACTGGGCGTCGGGGCTGCCCGCCAGGCCGTCGCCGGGCAGGGCGCGCGGGTTGTAGTACTGCTTCACGTACACCTTGGTGGGACCGGCCGGACGTCCGCGGACGTAGGAGCGCAGTGGCACCTCGACGGCGTGGTCGCTGAGCCGCGCGCGGTCGCGGTGGTGCAGGGTCAGCAGTGCCTCGTCGGTCTGGATGTTGGTCTCGCGCTCGGTCAGCAGGGTCTCCCGCCGCCCCGAGGGCCCGCGGCCCGTCAGATACAGACCGTGGTCCGCGGCTTCGCGCCGGCCGGGCCCGGCGGGCACGGTGAGGATCCCGGAGGTGGTGTCACCGGGGTACGTGCCCGCCGGCAGCCGGGCCACGAGCCGTCCGGAGCCGGCCGTACGCAGCTCCAGGTCGCCGCAGTCGAGCGGCGGGCCGAGGCGGTGCAGCGGGCCGGGGCCGGCGTGGGCGGCCCGGCCGGTGAGCGGTACGGCGGAGATCAGGTTGAAGTGGGCCCGCCCGGCGGCGACTTCGACGGTCGCGTGGTGAAGGGGGCCACCCGGAGCGGGCGGGACGAGCAGCCGCCCGGCGGGGTACGTACGTAACTCGTGGGAGTGCCAGGGTGCGACGGTGCCCCGGACACGCCAGTGGTTGGGCGCGTCCGGGGCCACGGGCGACGCCATGTTGTCCAGCGCGAGCTGCACCACGAGACCGTCGGCCTCGTCCACCGCGGAGCGCAGGGCGGTCACGGCGGGAGAGTGCCGGATGTCCGGCAGCCAGCCAAGACCGCTCTTCGGTACGGCGAACTGGTGCACGGCGCAGTAGCGGAGGTACGGGGCCAGGGCGTGGTCACCGAGACCGCGTACATGGCCGAAGTCGGCCCAGCGCGGCGGGTGGAGGCCGGTCACCTCGCCGAGGACCATATAGCCGGTGTCGTGCGAGCGGCCCGTCCGGCCGACCCCGAACTGGCCGGTCATCAGCGCCATGGTCCACCGGGATGCCGGGTCCAGATCGAAGACCCGGGCGCGGTTGGCGGTGGTGCGCAGGTATTCGTTGTAGTGGCCCCAGACGTCCACGCTCCGGCCGACCAACGGGTCGGCGGTGTCCGGTGATCCGGCGCTGTCCGGGGTCTCGATGGACACGATCTGCGCGTCCAGCCAGAAGTGGCTGTTGCCGTCGAAGTTCCACCCCTTGGCGGCGCTGAACTCGCCGCGCGGGTCGGGGCGCCCCTCCTTGTCGAAGTGGGGGCCGCGCCGCTGGAGATAGGCGTGGTACTCGGTGGCGGGCCGGTCGGCGGGGAACGGCGTGCCGTCGCCGGTCAGCGCCCGCCTGGCCGCGAGGTCGACCAGTCCGCTGCGCGGCCCGGTCGGCAGCTTTGTCGTGGCGATTCCGGCGAAGTGGAGCCTTGGCAGGTCGAAAACGCTCATCGCGGGTCTCCCGGGGGCGTGTGACGGACTCAGGTGGCCGCGGCTTTGCGGCCCACGTCGAAACAGCGGACCTCTTCGACGGCGCGCAGAGCGGACTCGATCGCTCCTTCGACCCACGCCGGCGCCGTCGAACAGTGCTCGCCCGCGAAGAAGAGGCGGTTCACCGGCCGCGCGGCGCTCGCCCGTTCCCTCTCGCACTGCGCGGTGGTCTTGCCCCAGCGTGTGGCACAGCCCGCGCTCCAGGGCGAGTTGCCCCACACCGCGCTCACCGCTTCCAGGACCATGCCGGGCCTGAGCAGTTCGGGGTGAACCGCGCTCAGCTCCTCCAGGACGAGCCGGTGCCTGCGCCGCGGCGGCAGCCGGCCGAGCCAGGCGGCTTCCTCGCCGATCGTGTAACTGGCCAGCAGCGCGGCGCCCTGTTCCGGATCGCCTTCCACGGGCGGGTAGTAGGTCTGGCGGATGCGCCCGCCGGTGAAGGAGGCCCCGCCGAGGATGCCGTCCTCCTGCCAGAAGGGTTCCCGGCAGAGGAAGGCCACTTTGGTGGCCGGGCAGTAGTCCACCTCGTGGATCACGGCGAGCTTGTCGTCGTCCAGTCCGGTCAGACGCATCCGCCGCAGGGCCGGGAACGGCGTGGTGCACAGGGCGAAGTCGGCTCGCCGTACGATCCTTCGGGTGCCCACGCGGATGTGGATGCGTAAGCTGTCGCGGCCCACGTCGATGCCCACGACCCGGTGGCCCCGGAAGACCGTGCACCGGAGGTGGCCGACGAGCCGGCGTGGCAACTGGTCCATCCCGCCGCGCAGTCTCAGAAGTGTCGGGCTGGTCTCGGCGAGGATGTCGTCGAGGAAGCTGTTGAGCCGGCCGCTGCACCCGGCGCGGATGCCGGGGTGGGCGGAGAAGAGCGCGTGGAGGTCGACCCTGTCGCCGGCCGCGCTGTACAGGTAGGGCGTCAGATCGGTGCGGTCGACGAGATCGAGGAGTTCGCGCCGCAGGTCCCCGCGGAGCGCCTCGCGCAGATCGGGCGGGGCGATCGCGTCGACGATGGCGGTCAGCCAGGCCCCGAAGGCGATGGTGGCGTCGCTGTAGCCGTGACCGGGGCGGTGCAGGTCCAGGGCGTGCCGGAAGTCCTCACGGAGCGGCCGGGATGCATCACGGATACGGATGAATCCGCGGTCGGTGTGCAGGAGCGCGTTCTCGTCCGACAGCAGGGTCGTGAAGGGGCACAGGGAGCTGCCCAGCCGCATGCGCCGGATGTACTCCCGCGTGAGCCGGTGCCGGGTGGGAATGCGCATGGCTCCGAGTTCGACCGTGGGCGCGCCCGGGCCGGGACCGAATCTGTGTGTGCGGATACGCCCGCCGACACGGGCCTCACCCTCCAGGACCTCGACGCAGTAGCCGAGCCGTTCCAGTTCGTACGCCGCCACGAGCCCGGCCATTCCGGCACCGATGACGGTGACATGACGTCCCTCGACCGCGAAGGGCTCACATGCGCAGGCGGACCGATCCCGCAAGTCGTTGGACATGAAAGACTCCAATTAGTACGATAAATCGCCATCCTTTGGACTTCACTGCTGTTTCATGCGCCTGCAAATGGCATGCCACGATATTTATGGGCAAATTTGATGCCAATGTCATATTCACGTGGTATTAGGGCACACACAGATGACGTAGACGGCATACGTATGGCGATGGATCCGCCCCGGCGGCTGGAACTCTGGCAGGTGACGGCCCGTTACGAATGAGGAGAACTCGCCACCGAGTTGTGCGAGTTCACCGAGTTGCCGAGTTCACAGACTTCCACCCCCACTCTTCACGGAGGCCCGGAACCATGGCCCGGAACCAGCTCCAACCGTCCCGGCGGACCGTTCTCGGCGGTGCCGCCCTCGCCACGCTCGCGGCGGCGGCCGGCGTCGGCACGGCGAACGCCGCCACCGCCGCCCAGGCCGGCGCGTGGCCGACCGAGTTCCCCCTCCCGAACGGCTTCCTCCCCGAGGGGATCACCATCGGCGCCAAGCCGTACGCCTACATGGGCTCGCGCGCCAACGGGGCCGTCTACCGCACGGATCTGCGCACCGGGGAGGGTGGGTTCATCCACGAGGGCGCCGCCGGAACGGTGGCCATCGGGCTGAAGCTGGACCATGACGGCCTGCTCTACATCGCCGGGGGCGGCGGCGGAACCGCGCGGGTCGTCGACTCCCGCACGGGCAGGCTGGTGGCCACGTACCAACTGACCGGCGCCACCGGCCACTTCATCAACGACGTCATCCTGCTCGGCGACCGCGCCTGGTTCACCGACTCACGCGACAGCGTGCTCTACGGCATACCGCGCGGCCGCGGAGGCGGGATCCGCAGCCTGCCGCTCAGCGGCGACTGGGTGCAGACGCCCGATGTGAACAACGCGAACGGCATCGTCGGCACCCCCGACGGCCGAGGGCTGATCGTCGTCAGCAGCACGCCCGGCAAGCTCTACCAGGTGGGTCTGAAGACCGGCCGCGCCACTGAAATCACACTGAACGGCGCGACGGACGTCGCCAACGGCGACGGTCTCTTCCGTATCGGCCGCACACTGTATGTCGTACAGAACCGGCTGAACCTCATCAGCGTGTTCAGCCTCGACGCCACGGTCCGCTCCGCCACCCTGCGCCGTACGATCACCGACCCGCGCTTCGACGTGCCCACCACCGCCGCCCGCCGGGGCGATCGCCTGTACCTCGTCAACGCCCGCTTCACCAGCCCCCAGACGCCCGACACGACCTTCAACGCCGTCGCCGTCTCCCTCTGACACCGGGGCGTTCGACGGCACCCTCGTAGTCCTCCGGGACATGGACTCCGTACCGGACGCAAGGGGCACTGTTTACTCCGGGCCCCTTGCGTCACCCGGCGGGGTACCGGTCAGCAGGCTTGGCGCCAGGTGCCGAGTTCGAGTTTCTTCCGCATGGAGGACAGGCCCAGACGGCGGCTCTGCGCGCAGAAGTCCTCGGTGGGCAGCGCGTACTCGACATGCAGGACGGCCTTCCCGGCCCGTACGAAGGGGGTGAGCGAGCCGCACTCGTCGTACTGCGCGCACTCCTCGTTCACCGCGAAGTCGAAGGTATCCACGAGCGCGGGCACCTGCGGCAGATCGTTCTTGAGTCCGACCGACATACCGCGCTCGTGCGCGAGCCGGGCGATCAGCCGGTTGTACGTGAGCTGATCGCCGGCGCGCAGCGGGAATCCGGTGTCGTTGAGATAGCCGTCGAGCAGATCGGGTTCGACCGCGTCGAACCCCTTCGACCGGCACATGTCGAAGCGCTTCGCCATCAGAGGCCCGAGGACGTCGAGGCGCCGGATGTCGAGCCAGCGCTCGCCGTCCCAGCCGTTGGGACGGCCGAGGACGGAGGAGGGGAAGGTGTCGCTGTCCGGCCGGAAGTCCTCCCAGGCACCGGCGTTGATGTAACAGATGACCTTCCGCCCGTCCCGGTGGAGACGGGCGACATCGGCGGCGGTGTTCTCGAAACCGTCGATGTCGTACACGGGCACATCGGTCCGGGGATCCACCCGTCCGTCGAGCTGCCACTGCCAGGGAGTGCCCGGCCGGGGCGCCCAGCGCTTCGCCGGGGCAGGCTTCCCGGTTTCCGGACCCTTCTCCGTGTCCGTCGTCGAACAGCCGGCCACCAGCAGGAGCAACACCAGCAGGATCAGCAAGTGCGGCAGCGGAACGACGAGACGCGGCGCGCCGGCACATGGCACACGGACCGGGCGGGGCACGCTCCAACGCGCCCGAGCGGGGAGTGGACGGGTCATGGTGCCTTCCGGAGCAGACCGAACGGGGGCGCGGTCCACGGGTTGGGCAGTTCTCCCGCGACCGGACAGGAGACGGCGGCGCCACGCTCCTGGGCGGTGCGCACGGCGAGTCCGGTCAGGGCGGGCGGCACACCGTACACAAGATGGCAGAACCTCCCGGCCGGATGACGGGCGGTCCAGCGCGGCCGGGCGAAGGGCGACAGATAGGTCGTCCAGTGCCCCTCGAAGGTGACGATCAGATCCGCGATCCGGGCGTAGCCGCGGGCCGGATGGACTCCCGGGTTCAGTACGACCGTGGCCGCTCCCCGGCGCCGCGCGGCGCGGACCAGACGGCGGCAGCGGCGCAGTTCACCCGCGCCGGCGGGGGCCTGGTCGAGGAAGCAGCCGTCGGTGCCGTACCACTCGCGGTGCCGGTCGAGATCGTCCCTGATATCGGTGCCCGGCCGCTCCCCGTAGGCGAGATCGACATAACCGAGGACGCGTGTGCCCGCCTCCCGCAGCGCACGCGCGGCGGAGACGAACGCGGGATCCGAGGCATGGCCGGGACCGTCACCGGGGTTGAGCACCACACCGTAGAGGAGACCGGCGGCCGAGGTCAGCAGCCGCCAGGCCGCCGGGTCCTCGGCGGGATGGACGTAGAGCGGTACGAGCAGGCTCACCGCACACGGTCCCCGGCCGGCGCCGGTGCCGGCCCGGTGCGCGCGGAGGCCCACAGGGCGGCCACGGACTCCGCCAGTCCGTACCGGGGAGCCCAGCCGAGCGCGTCCGCGGCGGCGGAGATGTCCGAGCACTGCCAGGACACGTCCGAGGAGCGCGCGGAGCCGCCCTGGGTCTCCTCGATCCTGCCCCGGAACCCCGCCGCCCGTGCCAGGCCGTGCACCAGCTCACGGACCGGGACGGCCTGTCCGCCGCCGATGTTCAGTACGGGGGGCAGCGGCCCCGGTGCGGTGGTGGCCAGCACGACCGCGCGGGCGATGTCCCGTACATCGACGAAGTCCCGGTACGCCGAGAGATCGCCGAGCCGTACGACGGCGCCGGGATCCGCGCCGGCCGGCAGGAGCTGCCGGACCACCCGGCCGGGCAGTCCGGCGGACGGGGCGCCCGGCCCGACCGGGTTGCCGACGCGCAGCACCACGGAGTCAAGACCGGCCGCGGTGACGGCGACGGTGCCCGCGAGCTTGGTGGCACCGTAGGGACCGGCGGGCCGGGTGGCGGCGTCCTCGGTGACCCGCTCGCCGTGTGCGGCCGGACCGTACTCGGCGGCGGATCCGAGATGGACCAGCCGCGCCCGGGGAGCCGCCTCCCGCAGGGCGGCGCAGAGCACCGCGGGGCCCCGGGCGTTGACCTCGGCGAGTGTCACCGCGTCACCGCCGACGGCGCCCGCGCAGTTGACGACCGCGTCCGGGGCGAACGAGGCGACCACGTCCGCCAGTTGACGGGTGTCGACGGTGGCGAGATCGACGGCCGGCCCCGTGGCCGGGGTCCGGCCGGCGCCGAGCAGCCGCACACCGGGCAGGGTGCGAAGCTGTTCGGCGGCGTGCCCGCCCAGGTATCCGGTGATGCCCAGGACCAGGATGCGCATGGAGTGCTCAGGCTCCCTTGAGCAGAAGGGACTGGTAGGTGGTGAACTCGGCGTTCGCGCGGTCGTAGTCGTCGGGGCGGCCGATGTCGAGCCAGTATCCGTCGAACTCGTAGGCGTGCGGGGGATTGTCCGATCTCATCAGATCCAGGACGAGTTCGTCGAATCCGAGCGGCAGTCCGGGGGTGTAGGCGTCGAGCGTCGCCCGGCTCAGCCCGTAGGCGCCCATCGAGACCCGGTAGTCCATGCTCGGCTTCTCCTTGAAGCCGACGACCCGTCCGGCCTGTGTGGTCAGAACACCGAAGTCGATGTGCACCTTGCGCGCGTAGGTGCTGATCGTCAGGGGCGCGCCGGAACTGCGGTGGCGAAGGAGCACATCGCGGTAGTCGAGATCGGTGAGGATGTCGCCGTTCATCACGAGGAAGGTCTCGGGCAGCCGGTCCCGCATCGTCAGGAGCGGGCCCATGGTGCCCAGCGGGCTCTCCTCGCTGGAGTAGTCGACGTCGAGCCCCCAGCGGGAGCCGTTGCCGACATAGGCGCGGATGATCTGTCCCAGATGGCCGATGGCAAGGGTGCAACTGGTGAACCCGGCGGCGGCGAGCTGGCGCAGCACGATCTCCAGAATGGCGTGCCGGTCGCCGATCGGTACAAGGGGTTTGGGCAGTGCCGTCGTGTACGGGCGTAAGCGGACGCCTTTGCCGCCGGCAAGTATCACTGCGTGCATGGAGAGTCTCCCTGTTTGTGGGGCGGCCCGACGGGGCCGCCTGTGAAGAGGTGCGGTGGTGTGTCCGGGATGGCGCGCGGATCAGATGTGGTAGATGCCTGCCTTGTAGCGGGCGAGGTTCGCGGGATCACGGAAGAAGCCGGCGGTGCGTGCCAGCCCGCTCTCCAGGTCGTGCTCCGGCGCCCAGCCGGTGGCCGCGCGCAGCCGTCCGGCGTCCGCGACCAGCCGCATGACCTCGGAGTCGGCGGGGCGGATACGCTGCTCGTCCTCCCGTACGGCCAGTTCGGCCCCCATCACCTTGCCGATCAGCCGGACCAGATCGCCGATCGAGATCTCGTCCCCCGTCCCCGCGTTGAAGGTCCGGCCCACGACGGTGGCGGCCGGGGCGGTTCCCACGGCCAGGAAGGCGCGGACGGTGTCGGACACGAAGGTGAAGTCGCGGGTGGGCCGCAGGTCCCCGAGTGTGACGGTCCGCGACCCGGCGGCGACCTGGCCGATCACCGTGGGGATCACGGCGCGCATGGACTGGCGGGGACCGTAGGTGTTGAAGGGGCGCAGGATGACGACGGGGGTGCCGAAACTGGCGTGGTAGCTGTCGGCGAGACGGTCCCCGCCCGCCTTGGAGGCCGCGTACGGGGACTGGGTCTGGATGGGATGGTCCTCGGTGATGGGTACGGTCCGCGCGGTGCCGTACGTCTCGCTGGTCGAGGTGTGCACCAGCCGGGGCGTGCCCAGCGCGCGGACCGTCTCCAGCACATTGAGGGTGCCCGTCACATTGGTGTCCACGTAACTGTGCGGCGCCTGGTACGAGTAGGGGATCGCGATGAGTGCGGCCAGGTGGTAGACCGTCTCCGCGCCCTCGGCCAGGGCCCGGACGGAGCCGGGGTCACGCACGTCCCCGAGCACGATCTCGACCTGGTCGAGCACCTCGGACGGAAGGCTCTCCAGCCAGCCGTAGGAGGAGAAGGAGTTGTACTGCACCATGGCCCGGACCCGGTGTCCGGACGCCACCAGCGCCTCGGTCAGGTGCGAGCCGATGAAGCCCTCGGCTCCTGTGACGGCTACGAGCGGTACGGATGTCAACGGGTGTCTCCTCGCGTGGTCCTGAGTGGTCTGAGCGTGGTTGTCCGTGAATGGTGGTGACGGGGGCCGGGCCTCGGCGCACGGGCCCGGCGGAGGCGCGATGAGCGCCCGGGCAGGTCAGGCGTGCGCCGTCGGCCTGCCCAGCAGCCACAGCGCACAGCCGATGAGAACGGCCGCCGCGGCGCCGCAGGACAGTGCGAGTGTCAGAGGATCCGGTGGCGCGTCCAGGAGATGCGCGGCGGTGAGACCCGCCGCCACCGCGGAGCAGATCAACGCCGGTGGCAGGCCGATGCCGAACGCCTGGAGCAGCAGGGCCGTCCACAGCGTCGCCCCCAGCGCGACCAGCGGCAGGGGATCGGCTCCGGTCAGCAGCGCTCCCGGAATCAGCGGCAGGACATAGGCCGTCAGACAGACCGCCAGAACGGCGGCGGAGCGCAGCCGGAAGCCGCGTGGCGTCGTGGCCGCGCGCAGCGCCGCCACCGAGAGCCCCCGGTAGCGGTACAGCAGCCACTCCGCGGGGCCCATGCTCACGGTCAGCACGACCACGGCGAGCGTATGGCCGCGCCCCACCCAGAGCACCAGGACCCCGGCCGCCAGGCCGAACAGACCGTACGGCAGGGAGGTCCGTAGCGGAGGAGGCCGCCGGACGTCCGGGACGGGGGGCGCCTTGAGCGTTTCCCGTACGGCGTGGCCCGCCGCCGCGGCGGCCAGCGCGAGGGTGAGCAGCGGAAGTCCGGTGCGCACCGGCGGACCGGGCTCCCACCAGGGCAGCGCCGCGGCCCCCGCCGCCACCGGGACGAGCGTCGCCAGCAGCACGCGCTCCCGGCCGAGCACCAGCAGGACGCCCGCCGCCGCGAGGTAGCAGGACTGCGCCGCGGCGAAGAGCGCCGCGGGACCGGTTCCGGCGACGGCCGCTCCCACGGCCGACGCCAGCAGCGCTCCCGTCGGCGCGCCGACCAGCAGTGCCCGGCCGGCCTCGCGGCGGCCGACGGCGAGCCGCAGATGCGTACGGTGCCCGAGGGCCTGGCCCCACGCCCAGGAGAACAGCGCGGCGGCGATCAGCCCCTGGGTCTCCCGTCCGCCGTGCGGGAGCGGGGGAACCAGGAGATAGGCCAGGGCCGGCAGGGCGAACAGCGCACCGCGCAGGGCGCACCGCACATGGTCGGGGACCCAGGGATCGGGCGGGGAGGGCGGCTCCGGGAAGCTGCGGGGCACCTTGCGGAACAGGTCCTCGGCGAGCGAGAACAGATCCGGATGCCCGTACTGGCGCTGTATCCGCTCACCGGTCAGCCCCTCGGACTCCAGCAGCGCGGCCACCTCGTACGCGTGCACGGCGGGCCCTATCCGCTCGGCCAGTTCGGCCGCCAGCCGGTCCACGGGACCGTCGGTCCGCGACCGCCGCCCGACATGGCCGGTACGGGGCAGCCGCAGCGCGAGTGTCGTCTCGCTCCCGGCGGCAGAGGTGCCGTCCGCCAGTCTGAGGGAGAGGGTGTCGTCCCGCCCGTCGCCGGGCTCCAGGGGTATCGGGCCGCTCATCCGGCCATTCCCCCGAGATCGGCGGCGGCCGGATGTCCGGCCGGGGCGAGCTGCGCCGCCCTCGCCGCGGCCGGGAACCGTACGGCGGTCGCCGCCGGCGAAGGCGCCGGGCCGACGGCCGACGGAGCCGCGGAGGAGGTGCCGCGCGCGGACAGTTCGAGATAGATGGCGCGGAACGTGTCCACCGTCTGTCTGAGGGTGAACTGTTCGATCACCCGCAGCCGTGCCGCCTCGCCCATCGCGGCACGCCTGGGCGGGTCGGCCAGCAGTTCCAGCGCCGCCGCCGCCATGGCGGCGGGCTCGCGCGGAGGGACCACCAGACCGGTCGGGCCCACCGCCTCGCGCACCCCGCCGACATCGGTCGAGACGGTCGCCCGCCCGCACGACATCGCCTCGATCAGGGTGAACGGGAACCCCTCGCTGATGCTGGAGAGCATCACCACATTGCCCGCCGCGTAGGCGTCCTTGATCTCGTCCACCCGTCCCTCGAAGGTGACCGCGTCGCTGTGCCCGAGGGAGGCGGCCAGTTCCTCGCACCGCACGCGGTACGCCTCGCCGCCGCGCGGGGTGCCGCCGAAGAGCCGCAGCCGCGCACGCGGCAGCTCCGAACGGACCCGCGCGAACGCCCGTATCAGCGTTTCCAGGTCCTTGATCGGGTCGACGCGTCCCGCCCAGCTCAGGGTCGGCAGCTCCGGTTCGGGTCCGGCGGGCGGGAACGCGGCGGGATCGACCCCGTTGTACACCGTGCGGATCAGCCGTGGATCGGCTCCGCCCCGCTCCTCCCAGAGCCGGTTGTAGCGGTTCCCGGGAGTGATCAGCGCGGCTCTGCGGTACGTCTCCTCCGCCAGCAGCCGGAAGAATCCCAGCAGGACGGCCTTCACGGGCCAGCGGTACGGGGCGGTCCGGTAGCCGAGATAGCGCTCCCGCAGATAGACCCCGTGCTCCGTCAGAAGCAGCGGGACACCGTGGAGTTCGGCCGCGGCCAGGCCGGGCAGCGCGGCCACACCGCCGCTGACCGCGTGGCTCACCCCCCGCTCCGGCAGACGGGCGGCGAACGGACGCAGCGCGTGCTCCAGGAGTCCGGTGGCGGTGACCGCGTCGTACAGGGTGGGGCGGGCTTCCCGTACGGGCAGTCCCGGCCGGTTCCAGACGGCGGTCAGTATCCGCACCGCGCGGTCGTCGCGCAGGGCCGGGCTGAGCGTCCCGTCCTGCGCGGCGCGCGCCATCTCGTAGAGGGCGGGGGCGAATCCGCTCTCGGCGGCCGGGTCGAGCAGCGCTGTCAGAAACCGCTCGTACGCGGCCAGCAGCCGGCGCAGCGCGCGGCCGCGCGGCATGGCCCCGTCGGGGGCGGGCCCCCACATCGGGACCGGGTCCAGCCCGGTCACCTGAGGAGGCAGCTCCCATACGGCGCTCTCGCGGCCGCTTCCGGTGACCGCGACGACATGGAAGTCCACATCGGGCATGCCGCTGACAAGCTGGTCGCACCAGACGCTCACACCGCCGTGGCTGTGGGGGTAGGTGCCTTCGGTGAGAAGGGTGACACGTGCCGCGCCGGGACGTGGCGCGTGGTGACGCAGGGGCATGGAGGCTCTCCACGGCGAGAAGAGTGCGGGGGCGTGGCGGGTCCCGCCGGCCGCGCGGCGGACGGGACCCGGTGCCGGGAGCAGGAGGGCCGGGATCAGTACCCGGTGCCCGGCCGTGCGGGCCGCAGCACACCGGCGGGCACCGGCGTGCGAGGCGCGGTCCCCGGTGACGGCTCCTCGGCGCGCTGTCCGGTCCGGCCGGCCGGATCCGCCGCCCGGCCTGCCACGGCGGCGTGGCCCGCGTCGACGGGGGCGGGCACCAGGGCCTGGGGCAGCACGAGCGTGACCCGGTCCTGGCCGGCCGCGCGCGAGACCCAGCCGGAGACGGTCCCCGCGTACGGCTCCCCGAAGCCCGTGCTTCCCGCCGGAACGCTCCGGGTCGTTCCGGCCGGCATGCTGGCCGTGACCGCGACGTTCTCCGGGGCCTGTACGGTCACGGTGCCGCCGATCCGGAAACCGGTGACGGCGCCGCTCCTGACGGCGGCGTTCCAGGCGCCGCGCTCGCGCAGCTCCTCGCCGATGTCGCTCATCCGGAGGTTCACCAGCGGGGTGTTGTCGGCGTGGAGAGCCGCGTACCGGTCGAGGACCGCGTCCAGGACCGGGTATCCGATCCGGTCCTCGGCGAGATTGGACTGGTGCATGAAGTGCGGCCGCGGGTCGTTGGCGAGCACATGCCCCAGGGCGATGCCCGTCTCCAGCGGCACGATGTAGTCGGCGTAGCCGGTCGCGGTGTCCAGGGGCGCGTCGAGGCAGGTGGTGTTGGCGAGTTCCTCGCACAGTCCGCTGCCGCCCTGCGCCCGGCTGGTGTAGAGCCAGTTGTACTCGTCGACCTGCTCGGACCTCCGGCCCGCGTTGTAGAAGATGTTGATCGGATACCGGGCCACGGTGAGAGCGGGGCCGACGGCGCGCTGCCCCGGGTCGCGGGAGTTGTCGGAGGCGAGCCAGGCGATGCCGTTGTCGGCGAGCGCGGGAGCGAGATTCGGGTTGTCGTCGGGCTGCTGCGGGAGCACCTTCAGCCCGGAGTGCTCACCGGTCACCAACTCCTCGGCGCGCAGCGGGAGTCCGGCCCGCTCGCCCCACTGCTGGTTGTCCGATATCTGCCCCGATATCTCCGTGCGGCCGATATAGCGGGTACTGCCGTCGGCGTTGGTGGCGCACTTCCAGGGGACGACGGAGACATTCTGCTCACAGCCGAGGAACGCGTGGTCATAGGTGTGGTTGAGCCAGCGGAAGTCGGCGCGCCTGGCCAGGAACTCGTCGGCGGCCGGATCGGCGCCGCCGTTGTCCTCGCGGTGCTGGACGCTGCCGCCGCCGTTGTACGCGAGATCGAGGGTGAAGCCGCGCCGCCGCGACCAGTCGGCGGCGTCCCGTACGTCCGCGGCCGACATCCGGATGGGGTTCTGGGTGCCCTGGCCCGGTGGGCAGTCCACATCGCCCGGTGTGCAGTTCAGCAGGGGGTCCCAGCGGTCGTCGGCGCCGAAGACATCGTCCACATGGACGGCGAAGTAGTTCCGGGAGGCACCGAGGCGTATCTCCTGCGTCATCCAGTCGACGATGCCCCGGGCGAGCAGCCTGAACTGCTGCTGATACTGGTTGTATACAAAGGTGACCACCAGCTCCCGGCGGCCGTCGTGCCGGTACTCCCCGACGAGGGAGCCCCTGGCCGTGGAGCCGGGGATCGGCGCGTCCACGTAGGTGGTGAAATCGGCGCCGGCCCGGGGCCGGGACAAGTAGGCGTAACTCTCCCCGACGTCGGGGGCGTTGTCCTCGAAGGGCACCTCGCCGTCGAGATAGCCGAACGGGCCCGCGCTGCCCGCGGGGGTCACCTGGGCCCGTATACCGTCGACGGAACCGCTGTAGCCCCCGGCGGTGGGAACTTCGAGGCCGGCCTGGGGGCGCGCGTAGGTGTACGCGTCGACCTGAGGGATGCCGTACGTCTGCTCATAGGCGGCGAGGGCGGCCATCTCGGGTGAACCGGCCTGGAACGGGTTGTCGTTGGGCAGGACGACGGCCTGGAACTTCGCCCGTGGCCGGCCGTCCACCGTGTCGGCCAGGAACGCCGGTCCGATCACGGGCCGGTCGGAGCGTCCGAGGTCCACGAGGGTGTACGGCGTGCCCGCGGTGTCGAGTTCGGCGGCGATGGCGGCCGTGGCGGGACCGCCGTCGCTGACGACCAGGACACGCAGATCGATACGGGGCGCCGGCTCGTCGGCGATCGCCGGCGCCGTGGGTAACACGAGCGCGAGCAGCAGCGCTCCGGTGGTCAGTGCGGTCGTGCGAAGGCTCTGCTTCATGCGGTCGAATCCCTCCCCAGCGGGTCCGGTCGGCTCTCCCGACCGCCGGACCCCCACCCCCAGCACGGCGCCGGCCCTCGTACGGAGGACCGGCGCCACGCTCTGATGTCTCACATGGTGGTGGGTGCGTGCGGGTTTCGTGCGCTGATTGTGAAACATGACGGAAAAACGCGGGCGATCCCGGTGTTCCTTACCGGCCCTCGCGACGGGCCGGAGGTGTCAGGCACGGGCCGCGGCGGGGGCCGGGGGCGGTGCGCAGTTCAGCCGGGTCGTCGGCGTGTTGTAGGTGCCGTCCTTCACATTCTGGCCGTAGTTGTACTCGTAGTAGAGGTACGAGTAGAAGGCGATGTCGGCGTTGCAGCCGGAATCGGCGGCGATGTCGTAGGACAGCGTGACGGTACGGGTCGCCCCGGGCGGGAGCGGGATCTCGTAGTTCACGCCGAGCGTGGTGGTGCCGGTTCCGGTGCAGGCGACGCCGTCGGCGGTGCACGAGGTGAAGGTGTACTTGAGGTCCCGGCGCTGGGTGGTGGCCCAGGTGGGCTGGACGGACTGGTAGACGAACCAGATGTCCGTGGTCTGGTTGTTGGTGAGCGTCATCGTGATGTTGACCGTGGACCCCGGGACGGTGACCGGCTGGTCCACGGAGAAGGCCAGGTCAGGGGTGTCGGCGGCGGCCGGCTGGGCCAGGCCGAACAGCGCGGTGGCGAGGGCGAGGGCAAGGGCGAGACCTAAGCGTCTCAGCTTCGTGATGGGCATGGCGGGAAGGCTAGGAGACCGCTCGGCCCCCCGTCTGCCCCGCCTTTCCCCGCCCGTCCCGCATCGGCTCGAAGGGCACGCCCGCCCCACGCCCGCCTCCCGCCTCACGACGGCACCCGGACCCCGTGAACGCGCAGGGTGGTCGAGCGGCGACGGTACGTACGGAACAGAGGGCTCCGCAACATGGGCAAGCCCACGAGAATGGCGCATTCCGTACGCCCGCACAGCGCGGAGGCACTTCGCTCACGTGTCTGCCACGGGGCTCCGCGCCGCGGCCGGATGAGGTGTCAGGAAAAAAGTTCGCGGGGCATGTCATCCGGCCGGGCGGCGACCGGGGTTTGAACGGGTGGGAGAGGCGCCCTCCGTACCGTTCGAACTCGAAGACGTACAAGGAGCTGTCCGTTCATGACACGGATCAAGAAGTATGTGGCCGCCGCGACGGTCACGGCGGCGGTACTGGCCGTGCCGACGGGGGCGTACGCGCTGACGTCGGACAAGGCGCCCACCGCGCCCTCGGCCGCCACTCCGTCCGCGGGGGTCGCGAAGTCCCGTACGGCGACCGGAGCCGGGGTCTTCGGCGCGGGGGTACGGCCCGCCGGGCAGGCGTCGTCCGTCCGCGTGGTGGCTCCGGGTGAGCGGGTGAAGGCCGCGCCGGACGTCCTGCTGTGGCTCACCGGGGAGGGCAAGCACTGGTCCACCCCGGACGGCGAACAGTTCCGCAGCGTGACCGACGGCAACCTCGACCTCACCACCCCCGGCATCTCACGCCAGTCGGAGCCGGTGGGCGACCGCTACTTCCACTCCGGCGTCTACTACGGCAGCCGCGCCGCGGCCCGCGTCGAGATCACCACGCGGACGGGCAGGACCGTACGCGCCTCGATGGTGGAGCTGGCGGGCAGGCCCGGCTGGGGCGCCTGGTACGCCACCACCGAGCTGCCCTCCGCCCCGAAGGTCCTCGGCCCCGAGGGCGCGGGCACCGGCGGTGCCGGTGAGGCCACGGGCGGGTCCGTGGACTTCATACGCAGCGTGACGCTGTACGACACGGCGGGCAGGGTCCTGGCCACCCTGTCCTCCCCGGCCGGCTGACAGCCCGGGTGGGGGCCCGGGCGGGGACGTCCTGACCGCCCGGGGGAGTCCGGGCCCCCACCCGTACCCGCTCCCGCTCCCCGGCGCGCCCCGCCACCGCCGTACCGACCCTGCGCTCTCCACCCGAACCGAGGGACCGCCGCTTGTGCCGTACACGAACGACGACTTCGCCGAGTACGCAGCCGCGGCCTGGCCCCGCCTCGTACGCGCCGCGCACCTGCTCACCGGCGACTTCCACGAGGCCGAGGACCTGGTGCAGACCACCCTCGCCAAGGTCTGTGCGCGCTGGCGGCGCATCCCGCGCGAGGAAGTCGACTTCTATGTGCGCCGGGCGCTCGTCAACAACAACCTCAGCCGGGTACGGAAACGGCGCGTCATCCATCTGCTGACGCCCTTACTGCCGGAGGCGGTGCACGGCCGGCACACCGGGCACGCCGAGCACATCGAGGAGCGCGCCGCCCTCGCCCAGGCGCTGGCGGCGCTGTCGGCCCGGCAGCGTGCGGTCGTGGTGCTGCGCTACTGGGAGGACCTGAGCGAACAGGAGACAGCCGGCTTGCTGAACTGCTCGGTCGGCACGGTCAAGACCCATGCCCGGCGCGCTCTGGAGACGCTGCGCGCCCATCCCGTCCTCGCCCACCGGCTTCCCGCACCGCGCTCCGGAGCCGGAACCGCCCCCGCGACCGGAGCCGCCCCCGGCACCGGAGCAGGAACCGGAGTCCGCCCATGAATCCCCCCTCCGGGACCGCACCACAGCCGGACAACACACCTCGCCGCGTACCGCACCTCGGTTACGACGACGTGCTGCGCGCCGCCCTCGCCGACACCGCGAACGCCGTCACGCCCTCCCCCGTCCCGCTGGCCGCGATCGAACGGTCCGGCCGTGCCCGGCGCCGGCTCGGCAACGCCGCCCTGGTGGCGGCCGGTTGCGGGCTGCTGCTGGGCCCGCTGGCCGTCGTCCTCGTACGCTCCGCTCCGCCGCCGGACCCCGTACCCCCGCCGGTGCCGGTCCTCACCGCACCGCCGACGCCCTCGCCCGCCCCGGCGCCCTCGCCCGCCCCGGCGCCCGCCCGTGTGGTGCGGCCGGGTGAGCGGGTGAAGGCGGCGCCGGGCGTGGAGGTATGGCTGACCGGGGAGGGCAAGCACTGGTCCACCCCGGACGGCGAACAGTTCCGCAGCGTGATCGACGGCAACCTCAACCTGAGCACACCGGACGTCTCGCGCCAGTCGGAACCGGCGGGCGACAGCTACTTCCACTCCGGCCTCTACTACGGGACGCGCGACGCGGTACGGGTCGAGATCACGACCGCGACCGGCCGTGTGATGCGCGCCGAGCTGCTTGAGCTGGCGGGCAGGCCCGGCTGGGGCGTCTGGTACACCACCACCGAACCGCCGCCCGACACGGCGGACCTCGGGGCCGAAGGCATGGGCGCCGGAGCCGGCACCGGCGGGAACGCGGACGCGCCGGCGGACTTCATCCGCCGCGTCACGCTCTGCGACGCGACGGGCGAGGTCCTCGCGGCACTGCGCTGAGCCGACGGCGGATCTGGCGGCGGGCGATCACTCCGGGGGCGGGCGATCGGCCTCATCCATGCGGCACGATCCGCCTGACAGGCCCGGACCGGCTGGTCCCCGGCCGGCACCCGGCTCGTACCCGGGACACACGGAAAGGCGGTATCGGATTTCTCCGATACCGCCTGTGACCTGCGTAAACGCTGGTCGGGACGACAGGATTTGAACCTGCGACCCCTTGACCCCCAGTCAAGTGCGCTACCAAGCTGCGCCACGTCCCGATGCTGTCTGACCTGGGATTTCCCCTGGCCGAACGCGCATGAGAACAATACCGCACTCGGCGCGGTGGTCACGAACTGCTTTCCGCGCCGCCAAGGCGCGCCCGGGCCCGGCGGCGGGCGCGCTTGACCTCAAGTGTGGTTGACGTTGCACGGTGGGTTGTATGACGAAGACAGAACCGGCCCCCGTACCGGGCCAGCAGGATCTGACCAGGCTGCTCGGCCTCATGACGGGTGACGAGAAGCACGGACCCGCCGCGACCTCGACGCTGGACGCGCTCTGGGTGCTGTACGACAGGGTGCTGCGGGTGTCCCCCGAGACTGTCGACGCGCCGGAGCGGGACCGCTTTCTCCTCTCCAAGGGGCACGGGCCGATGGCGTACTACGCCGTCCTCGCCGCCAAGGGGTTCCTCGCCGAGGAGCTGCTGCCCGGGTTCGGTTCGTACGACTCGCCCCTCGGCCACCATCCCGACCGCACACTGCTTCCCGGCGTCGAGATCGGCAGCGGCTCCCTCGGGCACGGGCTGCCGCTCGCCGTCGGTACGGTGCTGGGACTGCGGGCGCGGGGGCTCACCGACCCGCGCGTCTGGGTGCTGATCGGCGACGCCGAACTCGACGAGGGCAGCAATCACGAGGCGCTCGCCTACGCGGGCCCCGCCGGGCTCGAACAGCTCCACACGCTGGTGATCGACAACGCCTCGGCCACATACGGCTGGCCCGGCGGGATCGCCTCCCGGTTCGAGGCGGCCGGCTGGTCGGCCGAGACCGTCGACGGACGCGACCACGAGGCGATGTACGCCGCGTTCACCGCCCCGCACCCGGGCCGGCCCCGGGCCGTCGTGGCCCGCGTGGAGCCCAAGGCCTGAGCCCCCCAATTCCAAGGCATCACCACTCCAAGGCATCACCGGACACAGCACCGCTGACCACAGGGGATCTTTCATGGACACCATGCGGGACCGTTTCATCTCCACCACCTCCGCGCTGCTCGACGAGAACCCACGCCTCGCGCTCGTCCTCGCGGAGATCAGCCGGGACGGCTTCGACGCGGCCGAGCGCCGCCATCCGGACCGGGTCATCAATGTCGGCATCCGGGAACAGCTCCTGGTCGGAGTCGGCGGCGGGCTCGCGCTCGCCGGGATGCGCCCGATCGTGCACACCTTCGCCAGCTTCCTGGTCGAGCGCCCCTTCGAGCAGGTGAAACTGGACTTCGGCCATCAGGGCGTGGGCGGGGTGCTGGTGAGCGCGGGGGCCTCGTACGACTGGCCGGCGGGCGGGTTCACCCACATGTCGCCGGGCGATGTGGCGCTCATGGACACGCTCGACGGCTGGACGGTGCAGGTGCCGGGCCACCCCGACGAGGCCGAAACACTGCTGCGGGACGCCGCCGCCGGGGACGGCCGGGTGTACGTACGGCTCTCGCTCCAGAGCAACGAGCAGGCGCGGCCGGTGACCGGGCCGGGCTTCCAGACCGTACGGGAGGGGCGCGGCGGGGTCGTGATCGCCGTCGGGCCGATGCTCGACAACGTACTGGCGGCGACGGAGGGCCTGGACACGACGGTGCTGTACGCGACGACTGTGCGGCCGTTCGACGGGGAGGCGCTGCGGCGGGCCGTCGCGGGCGGGGCCGCGGCGGATGTCGTACTCGTCGAGCCGTACCTCGCCGGGACCTCCACCGCCGCGGCGAACGACGCCTTGTACGCGACACCGCACCGGGTTCTCGGCCTCGGGGTGGCGCGGCGCGAGCTGCGGCGTTACGGCGAGCTGGACGAGCACCTGGCCGCGCACGGGCTCGACCCGAAATCGCTGCGGGACCGGATCTCGGCGTTCCTGACGCGCTGACCGCGCTCACGCTGATTCACCGCCGACGCGCTGACCCGGTCCGTCCGGGGCACCCTGGACATGGACATACCGCCCACCCGCCGGGCCAGGGCCTGTCTGTCACACGCAGACAGGGGCTACTCCCGGCCCGGCCCCCGGAGGGTGCCATGACCGCCAGTGCCGACCTGCTCGTCGACGCCTTCGGCCGTATCAACGAGGCCGTCCACGAGGTGGTGGACGGCCTCTCCCCCGACGAGCTGGCGGTACGGCTCGACGACGGGGCCAATTCGATCGCCTGGCTCGTCTGGCATCTCACCCGGATCCAGGACGACCACATCGCCGATGCCGCCGGAATCGACGAGGTGTGGATCGCGCAGGACTGGTCGGAGCGGTTCGAGCTGCCGTTCACGCGCGGGGCGACCGGTTACGGGCACTCCCCCAAGGAGGTGGCCGCGCTGGGCGGGGTCTCGGCGGAGCTGCTCACGGGGTATCACGACGCCGTCCACGATCAGACGGTCGAGTTCGTCCGGCCGCTCAAGGACGCGGATCTGCGGCGGGTCGTCGATGACGCGTGGGTGCCGGCCGTGACGCTCGGTGTACGGCTGGTCAGTGTGATCGCCGATGATCTCCAGCACGCCGGGCAGGCCGCCTTCATCAGGGGCTGGCTGGAACGGCCGTGACGAACGGCCTGCCGTCCGGGTGCGGTCCGCCTTCCGTACGCGGCCCGTCCGCCGGGCCGGCGGACCTGCCGTCCGTACGGGACCTGCCGTCCGTACGGGGCCGGTCATCCGTACCGGACCCGCCTTCCGGCCCGCCTTCCAGGCCGGCCGTCTCCGGCAGATACGCGAGCAGTTCCCGGGCGGCCGGGCCGGTGCGCTGCTCGTCGGGGAGCGCGGCCGAGACCTCCCACAGATGGTCCTCGGCGCCCGCGAGCGGCACCGTGCACAGCGCTGCCGCCTGTTCCTTGCGCGCGATCGGCCGGGGCACCACCGCGATACCGAGACCGTGTCCGACCAGCTCAATCAGGCTGTGCACATCGTTGACCTCCAGGGCGACACGCCGTTCCGTACGGACCGCGGCGAAGGCCCGGTCGGTGAGGCCGCGGGCGCCCCAGTCCTCGTGGAAGTCCACGAACACCTCGTCGCCCAGCTCGGCCCAGTCGGCCTCGGCCGCGTCGGCCAGCGGGTGGTCCGGGTGGCAGAGCAGCACCATGGGCTCGCTCGCCAGCGGGACGAGCCGTACGCCCTCGGGAACCGCCCCGGACAGGGCGACAAAGGCCAGGTCGAGCCGCCCGGCCGCCACATCCTCGACGAGCGAGGCCGATCCGGCCTGCCGCAGCCGTACCTCCACCTCGGGGTGGTCCGCCCTGAAGCGCGCCAGCAGTCCGGGCACATGGACCCCGGTGACACACTGCTCCGTACCCACCGACAGTGTGCCGCGGAGCAGCCCCTGCACCGCCGCGACCGCTTCCTTGGCCGCCCGTACGCTCGCCAGCGCGCGGGACGCCTCCACCAGCAGGGCCCGTCCTGCCCCGGTGAGTTCGACCCTGCGGGTGGAGCGTACGAAGAGCCGGGCGCCCAGCTCGCGTTCCAGGGCCCGTACGGACGCCGAGAGGCCCGACTGCGAGACCATCAGCCGCTGAGCGGCCCTGGTGAAGTGGCGTTCCTCGGCGACGGCGACGAAGTATTCGAGGTGACGCAGTTCCATGGTGACCCAGCCTAATTGAGAAGCGGGGGCGCTCAATGCGTTCGGTTTCTTCTATTGGACGGCCCGCGTGGCAGCGGCAAAGCTGGAAAGTACCCGCCGGAACCGGCGGGGACCGCAGCAGGAAGGGTGCACTCCACCATGAAGACTCGCCGCATCGGAACCGTCGAGGTCAGCGCGATCGGTCTGGGCGGTATGCCGATGTCCATCGAGGGACGGCCCGACGAGGCGCGTTCCCTCGCCACCATCCACGCGGCGCTGGACGCGGGGGTGACACTGATCGACACGGCGGACGCGTACCACCGTGACGCCGACGAGGTGGGGCACAACGAGTCCCTGATCGCCAAGGCACTGGCGTCCCACCCGCGGGGCTCCGAGGTGCTGGTGGCCACCAAGGGCGGCCACCTCAGGCCCGGCGACGGCTCCTGGACGCTGGACGGCTCCCCCGAGCACCTGAGGGCGGCGTGCGAGGCGTCGCTCAAGCGGCTGGGTGTGGAGGCGATCGGGCTGTACCAGTTCCACCGCCCCGACCCGAAGGTGCCGTACGAGGAGTCCGTCGGCGGACTGCGCGACCTGCTCGACGAGGGCAAGATCCAGCAGGCCGGTATCTCCAACGCGGACCCGGACCAGATCCGTTCGGCGCAGGAGATCCTCGGCGGCCGACTGGTCTCCGTACAGAACCAGTTCTCGCCGGCGTTCCGCTCCAGCGAGCCGGAGCTGGAGCTGTGCACGGAGCTGGGCATCGCGTTCCTGCCGTGGAGCCCGTTCGGCGGGATCAAGCGGGCCGGTGAACTGGGTTCCTCGTACGGCGCGTTCGCTCGCATCGCCGAGGCGCACGGGGTGAGCCCGCAGCAGGTGTGTCTCGCCTGGATGCTGGCCAAGTCGCCCGTGGTGGTGCCGATTCCGGGATCCAGCCGGCCGGAGACGATCCGCGACTCGGTGGGCGCGGCCGAACTGGTGCTGGACGAGGCCGAGTTGGCGGAGCTGGACGCGGCCTGACAGAACCGACCGGGCCTGAGAGCGCTCCCGCCCCCGAGAACACTCAAAGCCACCACCCAGGGCTGAGAGCGCCCCCACCCCCGAGAGCGCTCTCAGCCCGCCCGTACCATCGCCGCACCCCTGACCCGTCCGGGCGACCCGCCCGGACGGGTCAGCCGCGTTCCGGGGGCGGATCGGCCGTACCCACCGCGCGGCCGGACCCCGGCCCCGCACTCGGCCGGGCCCCAACTGCCCTGCCCCGACGGGCGGATCCCCGGCCGCGGCGGGCGCTTCCGACCCATTGACCCCCTGTGACACCGGAACCTACGCTGTGCGACGTACCGAAGAAAGCGCTTTCTAACCCGCAGCCGGCCCTACGAGCACCGGGAGCGCCCATGAGAACGCCCCTCCGCACCTCCTCGCCCTTCCTTGTGATCACCGCGTTACTGGCGCTCGTCCTCGGACTCGGGATGGCCTCGCCGCCCCGCGCCGACGCGGCTCCGTTCCGCGTTCTGGTCTTCTCCAAGGTCACCAACTTCGAGCACGACTCGATCCCGGCCGGGATCGAGGCCGTCCAGCAGCTCGGCAGCGAGAACGGGTTCGAGGTCGAGGCCACCAGCGACGCCACGGCCTTCACCGCCGAGAATCTCGCCCGCTTCCAGGCGATCGTCTTCAACAACACCAACTCCACCCCGGAGAGCGGCGATCTGCTCGACGCGGACCAGCGTGCCGCGCTCCAGGCGTTCGTCCGCGGGGGCGGCGGCTGGGTCGGTCTGCACGCCGCGTCCGCCAGCGAGCGCGACTGGGACTGGTACGAGGGGCTGGTCGGCGCGATCTTCGACAAGCACCCCGCCGTCCAGACGGGCCGGGTCAAGGTGCTCGACCAGGTGCACCCCTCCACCCAGGGGCTGCCGCAGCTCTGGGAGCGTACGGAGGAGTGGTACAACTGGCGCGTCAACCCGACCGGCAAGGTGCACACCCTCGCGCAGATCAAGGTGAACGACGGCGTCGAGGGACTGGACGAGGGTGTCGACCACCCGTGGTCCTGGTGCCAGAACTACGACGGCGGACGCTCCTGGTTCACCGCGGGCGGGCACGCCGCGTCCGCCTTCCAGGAGGACGCCTTCCGCAAGCACCTGCTCGGCGGCATCCAGTGGGCCGCGGGCAACAAGCCCGGTGACTGCACGGCCACCAAGACCGGTGCCTTCCAGCGCACCGCGCTGGCCACCAGTGATCTCGCCGACCCCTTCGAGCTGGCCGTCGCCCCGGACCGCCGGGTCTTCTTCATCCAGCGCACCGGCAAGCTCAAGGTGATCGACCAGCAGACCCTCCAGGTCTCGACCGCGCTGGACTTCGCGTACACGCCGGAGATGACCAGCCAGTCCGACGGGCTGCTCGGGCTCACCCTCGATCCGGACTTCGCGGAGAACAACTGGCTCTATCTGCTGCACTCCGACAAGACCGAGAAACGGCTGAACCTGTCGCGCTTCACGGTCACCGGCAACACCGTCGACCCGGCCTCGGAGAAGCGGCTGCTGACCGTGCCCACACTGCGCGGTGAGGGCCGCGCCAACTCGCACATGGCGGGCTCGATCACCTTCGACAGGAACGGCGATCTGTACGTGGCGACCGGTGACAACACCGATCCGTTCGCCTCCGACGGATTCAGCCCGATCGACGAGCGCGAGGGGCGCCGCGCCTGGGACGCCCAGACCACGGCGGGCAATACGAACGATCTGCGCGGCAAGGTCCTGCGCATCACGCCCGAGGACGACGGCACGTACTCCGTCCCCGAGGGCAATCTCTTCGCACCGGGCACCGAGAAGACCCGCCCGGAGATCTACGCGATGGGGATGCGCAATCCGTTCCGTATCACCACCGACCCGCTGAGCGGGGCGCTGCTGGTGGGCGACTACGGGCCCGACGCGCGGGAGGCGGTCGCGGACCGCGGCCCCGAGGGGACCGTCGAGTACAACCGCATCACGGAGCCCGGCAATTACGGCTGGCCGTACTGCACGGGCAACAACACCCCGTTCAACGACTACGACTTCGCCACCGGCGCCTCGGGGGCGAAGTTCGACTGTGCCGCCCTGGTCAACGACTCGCCGAACAACACCGGTCTGCGCGAGCTGCCCGCGGCCAAGCCCGCGACGGTCTGGTACGCCTACTCCGCCTCGCCCGAATTCCCCGAACTCGGCACGGGCGGCGGCGGACCGATGGGCGGACCGGTCTACGACTACGACCCGGCGAACCCGTATCCGTCCAAGTTCCCCGAGTACTTCGAGGGGAAGTGGCTCAACTACGAGCTGACCAGGACCTGGTTCAAGGCGTTCTCGTTCCAGGAGGAGGACCAGACCTTCACGGATCCGCGCTTCGAGCCCGCCAAGGCGGGCGATCTCCACTCCATCAACGGGGTGTTCGGCGACATGAGCTGGAACCAGCCCTTCGACGCGGACTTCGGACCCGACGGGGCGCTGTACGTCATCGACTTCGGGCTCGGCAGCGGTACGGGCCGCGGCGGCAGCAACGAGGGCTCGGGCATCTACCGTATCGACTATGTCGGCGACGGCCGGCTGCCCGACGCCAAAACAGCGGCGGCCCCGGACAGCGGGCCCGCTCCGCTGACGGTGGCGTTCTCCAGTGAGGGTTCGGGGCTGCCGGGCGGCAAACCGGTCGACTACGCCTGGGACTTCGACGGCGACGGGACCACCGACTCCACCGAGCCGAATCCGTCCCATGTCTACCGCGACAAGGGCCGGTTCACCGCACGGCTGACCGTCACAGGACCCGGCGGGCTGACCGCGCTCTCAGTCCGGGAGATCACCGTCGGGAACACCAGGCCGGTGGTCACCATCCAACAGCCGCCCAACGGCGGGATGTTCAGCTTCGGCGACACCATCCCGTTCACCGTGAAGGTCGAGGACCGCGAGGACGGCTCGACCGGCCGGCGCGGACACCGGGCGATCGACTGCTCGCGGGTGGTCGTCCAGTCGCAGCTCGGCCATGACAGCCATCTCCATCCGCTCGACAACTACACGGGCTGCGCGGGCGAGATCGTCACGGACGCCGGGGACAGCCATGGTCCGGGGCAGAATCTGTACTACGGCATCACCGCGCAGTACGAGGACAAGGGCGCCGCGGGCGTGCCCGCCCTGACCGGCTCGTCCTCGCTGACCCTGCGGACCACCTTCCGGGAGGCGGAGCACCGTACCGCCACGGGTGGCGCGCACGACGGC
This sequence comes from Streptomyces sp. NPDC057617, assembly GCF_042800555.1. Taxonomy (NCBI): domain Bacteria; kingdom Bacillati; phylum Actinomycetota; class Actinomycetes; order Kitasatosporales; family Streptomycetaceae; genus Streptomyces; species Streptomyces sp. NPDC057617. The sequence goes on from NZ_JBHVGV010000001.1 coordinate 852,152, forward strand.
GTGCTGACCGGCGACCGCCCCGACGCCTCCGGCGGCAAGCGGCTGATCGAGATCGAGGACGGCGACTGGATCGCGTTCGACCCGGTGAACCTCAAGGGGATCTCGTCGGTGACGGTCGGCGCGGCCTCGGGCGGTCTCGGCGGGGACATCGAGTTCCGTAACGGCTCGCCGACCGGGCCGCTGCTGGGCAAGGCGACCATCCCGAACACGGGCGGTTTCGGCAATGTCATCTCGCCCACTGTCGCGCTCAGCAACCCCGGCGGTTCGGTGAAGCTGTACGCCGTCTTCACCAACCCCGGCTGGTCGGCGGAGAAGCCCGATCTCCTGGCGCTGGACTGGCTGCGCTTCAACGGTTCCGGGGTCGAGAAGAAGCCGGCCACGACGGTGTCGGTCAAGGCCTCGCCGGTCTCGGGCGGCGCACCGCTGGCCGTACAGCTCAGCAGCACGGTGAAACCGGTGGCGGGCCGCACGATCGCCTCGTACCACTGGAGCTTCGGCGACAACAGCGCTGTCACGGGTCCGGAGGGGCCGACCGCGGCCCACACGTACACCAGGCCGGGCGCGTACACGGCGCATCTCACCGTCACCGACGACAAGGGCGATACGACGACCGGTGAGGTCCGGATCAACGTGGGTACGGCGTCATGAGCCGTCCTGAGAGGAGAGCGACCATGAGCGGCAGCAGCGCGCGAAGCACTCGAAGGGCGTTCCTGGGCACGGCTGTCGGACTGGCGGCGCTTGGCGTGGGTACGGCGGCGGGCCCGGCGTCCGGGGCCACTGCCGCGGGCGCCGTGAAGGCCGGCGCGGACCGCTGCCGGCAGCGGCGCATACCGCCGTCCGGGATCGGTATGCACCTCTACACCATGCGCACACCGCTGGCGACGGACTTCAGAGGGACGCTGGAGCGGCTGGCGGAGATCGGTTACGCGACGGTCGGTGTCAGCGGCAGGCACGGTCACAGCGCCGCCGACATCCGGCGGATGCTGGACGAGACCCGGCTCAGGGCCGTGCTCGAACATGTCCCCTACACCACGGTCGCCGGCAGTGGTCTGCCGCAGGCGATCGAGGACGTCCGCACCCTGGGCGGCAAGTGGGTGGTGGTGCCGAGCCTGCCTGACACGATGCACTCACCGGCCGGATACCGGGAAGCGGCACGGCAGTTCAACGCGGCGGGGCGCATCGCCCGGGAGTCGGGACTCAAGGTGCTCTTCCACAACCACGACGCCGATCACGTTGTGGTCGACGGCGAGAATCTGTACGGCATCCTGCTGAAGGAGACCGATCCGGAGCTGGTGGGCTTCGAGCTGGATCTGTACTGGGCGGCGAAGGGCGGGGACGATCCGGGCCGGCTCTTCGTCGAACACCCCGGGCGGTTCCCGGCGCTGCATGTGAAGGACATGGCGGCGAACGGTGGCTTCGAGGACGTCGGGTCGGGGGTGCTGGACTTCCCCGCGATGTTCGACACGGCGCGCAGTGGCGGCGTACGGCAGTGGCTGGTGGAGCATGACGCGCCGGCCGATCCGTTCGTGAGCGCGCTGAACAGCTACCGGTATCTGTCGCGGCTGCGGTACTGAGCCGGGGGTACGGTACGGGCCGGTCCTGGCCGCCGCGTTCACGCGGTGGCCGGGACCGGCCCGTCGGCCTTCCCGAGGGCCGTCCCGTGGCCCGTCCCGAGGTGTTTGTAGAAGAAGGTAGTCGGACGGAGCGTGCCACCCGGGTCGGCGGCATGGCCCGGGACCACCCCGATCTCCGTCCAGCCCGAGGAGCGGTAGAGCGTCTCGGCGGGGCTGCCGGTCTCGGTGTCGAGCAGCAGCAGTGTCACCCCGGCCTCGGCCGCGGCCTCTTCGGCGGTGGTGAGCAGTGCCCGGCCGAGCCCTCGGCCCCGGGCGTCACGGTGCACCATGAGCTTGACGATCTCGGCGCGGTGCCGGGCGTTGGGTTTGTCCGCGAACGCCAGTCCGACGGTGCCGACGATCCGTCCGCCGTCCCGCACGACCCGTACGGCCAGCCGCCCTTCCCGCACGGCGGACACCTGCCCACGCCACCACCGCACGGCGGTCGTGTGTTCCAGTGGATGAAAGAACCCGATCGAGGCCCCGCCAGCGACGACATCGAGCATCAACTCCCCCAACGCGTCCGCGGCGCGGTGCAGTTCATCGGCGGAGAGCACGATGACCTCGGGGGCGCACGAGAGACGCGGAGGGCCCGGCCACCGTGGCCCAGTGGCTGAGCCACTCGCCCCACCCTGCCGAGTGGCTGAGCCACTTGGCGCGTCCGGCACAGTGGCTGAGCCACTCGGGCTCACGTCGGCATCACCCGGATCGGTGGCTGAGCCACCGGGGCTCGTGGCCGCGTGGCCCGGACCGGTGGCCGGTCCACTCATGCTCATGGCTGGACCACCACCACCGCGTAACGGACCTCCTCCGGGCCCGGGCAGCGGAAGTGGGTGGGGCCCCAGAGGCGCATACGCAGACAGTCGCCCGCGTTCAGGGTGTGGCGGTCGTACCCCAGCGTGAACTCGACCGATCCCTCCAGCACCCAGAGGTGCTGCTCCATGCCGGGTACCGGAGGCCGTTCGTACGAGACCTCCGCGCCAGGCCGCAGCGTCCCCTCGACGACCTCCGCGCGCAGTCCCGGTCCCGGCGGCGAGACCGAGCGGCGGACGAAGCCGGTGGCGGTGTCCTGCCAGACGGTCTGGTCGGCGGCCCTGACCAGCCAGGCCGGTTCCGCCGCCACCTCCACCTCGCTGAGCAACTGCGACATGGTCCGCCCGTACACCGCGCACAGCCGCCCGAGCAGTGACGCGGTCGGGCTGATCTCACCGCGTTCGGCGCGGGACAGGGTCGACCGGCTCACCCCGCTGCGCCGCGCCAGTTCCTCCAGCGACCAGCGGTGTTCGCCCCGCAGTTCGGCGAGACGCACGGCGAGCAGCTCGTCGACAGCACCGGAGCCGGTACCGAAGTCGGTACCGGCATCCGCATCGTTCTCTCTCACATGCGGAACGATATCCCATATCCGGGACAGGCCAAGCGGCCGACCCGGCGGACAGGTCAGTCCTGCGCCGACGCCGCGCCCAGCAACCCCCGGATATGCCCGGCCGCCTCACGGAACTCCGGCCGCCCCAGCGTCTCCGTGTAGTCGCGCTCCGGCGGCAGGCCAACCTCGATGATCTCGCTGACCGTGCCGGGCCGCGGGCTCATCACCACCACGCGGTCGGCGAGATAGACCGCCTCCGAGATCGAGTGCGTCACCAGCAGCACAGTCGTGCCGGTCTCGCGCCAGATGCGGTTCAGCTCCATGTTCATCTGCTCGCGGGTGAGGGCGTCGAGCGCGCCGAAGGGTTCGTCCATCAGCAGCACGGGCGGCTCGTGCAGCAGCGCCCGGCAGAGCGCGACTCGCTGCTGCATTCCGCCGGACAGCTCGTGCGGATACGCGTCCTCGAACCCGGAGAGCCCGGTCATCGCGATCAGTTCGTCCGCCCGCGCACGGGCCTTCTCGGCCGGCATCCGGCGAATCTCCGCCTGGAGCAGGATATTGCGCCGGGCCGTACGCCACTCCAGCAGCGCGGCGCGCTGGAAGACGTACCCGATGTCGGGCCGTGGCCCGGCGACCCGCTCGCCGTGCAGCCGTACCGCCCCGGTGGACGCCTTGAGCAGGCCCGCGACCAGTTTGAGCAGGGTCGACTTGCCGCAGCCGGAGGGCCCGACGATGGCGACGAACTCCCCCGCCGCCACATCGAGTGAGACCTCGCGCAGGGCGGTCACATCGCGGTTCTTCGTACGGAACCGGACCGCCACATCCTCAAGCCCGACAGCCGCCGTCCCGCCCGCGGCTGCGCCGGCCCTGCCACCCGCGCCGGCCGCCGCGGCGCCGTCCTCCGGCACCGCGGTTTTCCGGAGCGTCACATCCCTGGCCATCGTCATCCCTTCAGCGCGGTGCCGCTGTCCCAGTACTCCGCTACCGGCTTCGGGCTCCCTATCAGACCGGCCTCGGCGAAGACATCGATGGTCTGCTGCCAGTCACTGTCGGTGTTGACACCGGGCGCCTTGCCCTGCGTCGCGTCGGTGTGCAGCAGTGTGAGCGTGGTCTTGAACTGCTCCGACAGGACGCTCTCGGGCGGCAGTTGCTCCGACGCGCCCTCCATCGCCGCGACGGCCGGCCCCGGTGCCTTCTCCGCCGCGGCCCAGGACTCACTGACGGCGCGCACCATGCGCCCGGCCAGTTCGCTCCTGCCCGACAGGATCTCCGAGCCCGCGATCAGGCCGTTGGAGTAGAAGTTGAGTCCGTGCTCCGAGAAGCGCAGATACGAGACCGGCTTCTTCGCCTTGTCCTGCATGGTCGGGCCCTGGTCACTGGCGTACCCGAGCAGCGCGTCCGTCTTCCCCGAGATCACCGCGGCGATCTTGCCGGCCGGATCGGTGTTCTGGATCCTGACGTCCGACTCCTTGAGATTGTTCTTCTTGAGGAAGATCGGAAACGTCTTGCTGAGCGCGTCACCGGCCGTGCCCGCGATGGTCTTGCCCTTGAGATCGGCGGGCGCGTCGACGTTCTGGCTGTCGAAGAACTGTACGGAGGAGGGCGTCGTCTGGAGGAAGACACCGAGGCTCTTCACCGGGACGCCCTGGTCCACCCCGCTGAGCACGGCGGGCGTGTCGGCCCAGCCGAAGTCGGTCTGACCGGCGCCGGTCGCCTGGACGGTCTTCTGCGAGCCCTGGCCCGCCCGGATCTCCAGATCGATGCCGTGCTTCTCGAAGATCTTCTGCTTCGCGCCGTAGTAGAACGGCGCGTGTTCGCCGTACGGATACCAGTTGAGTGTCAGTGTCACCTTGTCGAGCTTCTTGCCCGAATCGCTGGTGGTGGTCCCCGAGCCGTCCTCACCGCAGGCGGTGGCGACCAGGAGCAGCGGTACGAGGCCGATCAGGAGTCTGCGCGCATGCATGGCTGGCCCTTCCCGGAACGGGGGTCGAGTCGAAAGGCATTGTGTGGTGTTGTGCGCGGTACGGGCGTCAGTACGCGGTGGTGACCTGGGTGTCGCGGCGGCTCGCGTGCCAGGGCAGCAGCAGCTTCTCGGCGATCTCCACCAGAACGAAGAGGACAACGCCGATCAGCGACATGACGAGCAGCCCCGCGAACAGCATCGGGGTGTCGAGATTGCCGTTCGCCTGGAGGATCACATAGCCCAACCCCTCGTTGGCGCCCACGAATTCACCGACCACCGCGCCCGTCACCGCCAGTGTCACGGCGACCTTGAGCCCGGAGAAGAGATGCGGCAGCGAGGCGGGGAAGCGGATCTTGGCAAAGGTCTGCCAGGGCTTCGCGCCCATGGTCGCGGAGAGTTGGAGCATTTCCGGATCGACCGCCTTCAGCCCGGTGACCATCGAGATCACCACGGGGAAGAAGGCGATGAGCACCGCGATCAGGATCTTCGGTGTGATGCCGAAGCCGAGCCAGACCACGAACAGCGGCGCGATCGCGATCTTCGGTACGACCTGGGCGAACAGCAGGATCGGATAGAGCGTCTTCTCGACGGTCGAGGAGTACACCATCACCACCGCCGCGAGCACACCGACCACGACGGCGATGGCGAAGCCGAGCAGGGTCTCATAGGTCGTCACCCAGGTGTGCTGCCAGAGGTAACCGGCCTTGCCCGTCAGCACTTCGAGCGTCTCGCCGGGTGAGGGAACGAGATACGGCTCGACCAGTTCGGCCGCGGCGATGACCCACCAGACGGCGAAGCAGGCGGCCAGCAGCGCGACGGGCCGCCAGCCCGACTCCACCGCCCGGGCCAGACGCGCGCCCGCGCCCGGTCTGCCGCGCTCCGCGACACCCGCCACTTCTTTGGCGGGTGTCGGCATGACACTCTGGCTGCTCATGTGAACTCCTCGGGAAATCCGGGCAGTTGTAAGAGCGGTGCTCCCCGACAGCGCTTTCAGAAAGCGCTTTCTGGTAGGGTGATCGCCACGCTAATGACTGCCCGTCCGTACGGTCAATAGGTCGTCCCGAACTTTCGGGGTCCGCAGGTTCTCCTCGGGCGCCGCCGCCACCGCCACCGCGACCCGGGGGTCGAGTTGAGTGAACGGGAAGCACAGACCCATGTCACGCTGGACGCCGTCGCCCGCCGCGCGGGTGTCTCGCTGGCGACCGCGTCCAGAGCGCTGAACGGCACAGCGAGGGTCCGGGAGGAGCTGCGGCAGCGGGTGCGCGCCGCGGCCGATGTGCTCGGCTATATCCCCAACGCCCATGCCCAGGCGCTCGCCAGCGCGTCCAGCAACACCGTCGGTGTGATCTGCCACGATGTGGGCGACCCATATTTCGCGGCGATCGCGGGCGGGGTGATGCGGGCCGCCGCCGAGCAGGACGTCCTGGTCATGCTGGCCAGTACGTTCCGTGAGCCGGCCAAGGAGATCGCGTATGTCTCGATGCTCCGGGCACAGCGCGCCCGCGCCATCCTGCTCATCGGCTCGGGCTTCCAGGACCCGTCCTGGGAAAGGAAGTTGGGTGCCGAACTCGCTCCGTACATCCGCGCGGGCGGCCGGGTCGCCGTCGTCAGCCGGCACCGCAGCCTGCGCACCGATGCCGTACTGCCGGAGAACCGTTCCGGGGCGGCGGACCTCGCACGTGCTCTGCTGCGCCTGGGCCACCGCGAGTTCGCCGTGCTCAGCGGTCCGCGTGAACTCACCACCGTCGCCGACCGGTTGGCCGGATTCAGGGAAGGCCTCCTGGAGGCGGGGATCACCCTGGACGCCGGATCGGTGGTGCACGGCGCCTTCACCCGCGAGGGCGGCTACGCGGCCGCCCGGGAACTTCTCGTACGGTCCGCCAGGGCGCCCCGGCCCACGTGTGTGTTCGCGGTGACCGATGTGATGGCGGTGGGTGCGCTGGCCGCCTTCCGGGAGGCGGGTGTGCGGGTCCCGGAGGACATGTCCCTGGCCGGCTTCGACGACATACCGCTCGTACGGGAGTTGACACCGCCCCTCACCACGGTCGCCCTCCCGCTCACCGCCATGGGTGAGAGTGTGATCTCGCTGGCGCTGCGGGAGCCGCGCGGGACGCGGTCGCGGGTGCTGCGGGTCGGTGGCGAGGTGGTGCTGCGAGCCAGTACGGCGCCGCCGCCACCGCCACCGGGTTCCCTGCTCTGGGACACCTGCTGACGGAGCATCAAGAGGAGTATCAAGATGCGTGGCCGTGGATCCGGGCCGTCAGCTCCGCGGCGAACGATTTGACCGTGTCCAGGCCAGGACGCCCCCAGCGGCGCGGCTCGGTGTCTGCCGCACAGACGGTGCCGAGTGCCATGCCCGTACCGTCGAGAAGCGGTGCTCCGAGACAGGAGCGGATGCCGATCTCGTCGGCGAACGCGTTCGGGGCGAAGCGCGGGAAGTCCCGTACGTCTTCCAGCACCAGCGCCCTGCGCCGTACCACCACATGCGGACAGTAGCCCTGATGCCTGGCCATGGCCCGGCCCAGGCCCGGGCCGGCGCCTGTACCGCTGCCGCCGCGGGCCGTTCGTACAGTCCGGCGAAGAACTGTCGTTCCTCACCGATGAAGTTGACCATCGCGTACGGAGCGCCCGTCAGCAGTGCCAGGTCCCGGGCAAGGGCGTCGAAGGCGGGCTCGGGGCGCTCGCCGAGACCGAGCGCGCGCAGCCGCGCCACCCGCTCGGGCGCGTCCCGGTCGACAGGGGTGAGGAGCAGACGTCCGAGCGGGTCGTACATCGCGCGTGTGCTCCTTCACCGGGGAGAGTCACTCGGCCGCGGCCGGCGACAGGGCCGACGACGAGGTGAGCAGATGCTGGACGAGGGTGACCAGCGTCTGGATACCCGAGCTGGCGATCCGCGCGTCGCAGAGCACGATCGGCACCTCCGGCCTGAGGTCCATCGCGGCCCGTACCTCCTCCGCGTCGTAGCGATAGGACCCGTCGAACTCATTGACGGCGACGACAAATCCAATACCGCGCTGCTCGAAGAAGTCCACCGCGGAGAAGGAGTAGTCGAGCCGACGGGTGTCGGCCAGTACGACCGCGCCGAGCGCACCCCGCGACAGTTCGTCCCACATGAACCAGAAGCGCTCCTGGCCGGGCGTGCCGAAGAGATACAGCACATGCCGGTCGTCCAGGGTCATCCGGCCGAAGTCCATGGCGACGGTCGTCGCGGTCTTCGCCTCGACACCCGTCAGATCGTCGGTCGTGGCGCCGACCTGGGTGAGCAGTTCCTCCGTGCTCAGCGGCGCGATCTCGCTCACCGCTCCGACAAAGGTCGTCTTGCCGACCCCGAACCCGCCCGCGACCAGGATCTTCAGCGCGGTGGGAAAGGAACGGGGAGCGGGCGGAGGCACGGGAGCGGAAGCAGGGGCAGGCACGCGAGCGGGCGCGGAAGCGGAAGCGGAAGCGGAAGCGGAAGCGGGCAGGGGTACGAGGTGTGGTTCGAGGAGGGTTTCAGAGCTGTCTTCGTAGGCCATCGAGCACTGCCTCCAGCAGCGAACGGTCGGTGGGATGGGCGTAACTGTCGGGCGGTCGTGCGGTGACCGCCCCGCAGTCCACCAGATCGGAGAGCAGGATTTTGGCGACCGTCACGGGGACCCCGAGATGGGCCGCGATCTCCGCGACCGATATGGGCCCCCGGCAGAGGCCCATGGCCTGCGCATGCTCGGGGCCGGACCGCGCCGGTGGCTCCGATCCCGTGGCCACCACCAGTGTCAGCAGATCGAGTGATGCCGTCGGCCGGGTGCGGCCCCCGCTCACGGTGTACGGGCGGATGAGCCGCCCGGCCGAACGGTCCAGCAGGGGCCCCTCCTTCACGGCCGGCACGGCTGGCACGGCCGGCACGGTCAGCGCCCGATGGCGCCCGGGGTGGAACCGGCCACCTGTCTGAGCGGGGTCGCCAGATACGGCCGTACGCTCTTGACCATCATGGCCATCTCGTAACCGAGCACCGCGGCGTCCGCCTCGCGCCCCGCCAGCACGGCGAGACAGGTGCCCGAGCCCGCCGTGGAGACGAAGAGCAGCGTCGAGTCGAGTTCCACCACGACCTGGCGGACCTCGCCGCCGTCCCCGAAGCGCACGCCCGCGCTGCGGCCCAGGGAGTACAGGCCGGAGGCGAGGGCGGCCATGTGGTCGGCGCTGTCGGGGTCCATGCCGTGCATGGATCTCACCAGGCCGTCGGCGGAGAGCAGCACCGCGCTGCGGGTGTACGGGACACGCTGGACCAGACCGCTCAACAGCCAGTCGAGGTCCGAGACTTGGCCGGTCGGCACATCGCTCGCCATGGTGCATCTACTCCTTGGGGGTGGTGTCGTGGCGCTGCGGTCCCGGCTGTTCCCGCATGTCCGGCTGCTCGGGCTGCCTGCTGTCGTCCGGCAGAGGCTGGGCCTCGGCGAGGCCGAAGCCCCGGCGGAAGGCGGCCATGAGCCCGGGGTCATGCAGCTCGGGCTCCCGTGAGGGCGGTGGCGGCGGAGGGCCGTCCCGCAACTGCGGAGCGAGATGCTCCTGGCAGCGGCGCTTGGGCAGTTGGGGCCTGGTCAGGGGGCCGCCGCGGGCCGCGCCGCCGTCGGCGGGTTCGGGCGGGGTGGTGGGGCGGCGGCGTTTGCCGTGCCGGACCCCGGGGCGCGCGGCGGCGGGCGTGGGACGGTGCTCCTGCGCGTTGCGTACGGGCAGGGGCGCGGGCCCAACGGGCCTGGCGGGCTTGGCTGTTACGGGGGCGGGCGCCGGGGCGGACCCGGCCGGTCCGGCCGGCCCGGCCGGCGCAGGTGGTACGGGCGGTGGGGGCGGTACGGCCGGTGCCTGTGCGGCGGGCGGAGGCGGCGCCTCGTACAAGGGCTCTCGCGCCACCGGTGTGTGCTGCCGTGGTACGGGCACGACGACGGTGGGCGCAGGCACGGGAGCCTCGGTGGGTACGGGCGGCTGACCGTTCTGCCCGGTCTCCGGCTCCTCCGTCCGCTCGGCGCCGAGGAGCGCCTGCGGTACGACCAGTACGGCCTGCACCCCACCGTAGATATTCGACTGGAGCCGTACCGCGATCCCGTGTCTGCGGGCCAGCGCCGAGACCACGAAGAGCCCGATCCGTCCGTCGTGGAGCAGTCGCGCGACACTCACCTGGTCGGGATCGGCGAGCAGCGCGTTCATCCTCTCCTGCTCGCCGGCGGACATTCCGAGACCGCGGTCCTCCACCTCGACGGCCAGACCCGCCGTCACATACTGGGTCCGCAGCAGCACATGGGTGTGCGGGGACGAGAACTGTGTGGCGTTCTCGATCAGTTCGGCCAGCAGATGGATCACATCGGCGACGGCGTGGCCGCGCAGGGCGCCCTCGATCGGCGGCACCAGCTTGATCCGCGGATACTGGTCCACCTCGGCGATGGCCGAGCGCAGCACCTCGGTCATCATGATCGGCCTGGTCCACTGGCGCCGGGAGACGGCCCCGCCGAGGACGGCGAGGTTCTCCGCGTGCCGGCGGATACGGGTCGCGAGATGGTCGACCTGGAAGATGCCCTTGAGCAGTTCGGGGTCCTCGACCTGGCTCTCCAGCTCGTCGATGATCTGGATCTCGCGGTGGACCAGCGACTGGAGCCGACGGGCCAGAGTGACGAAGACCTCCACCTTCTGTTCGTTGCCGACACTGCTGGAGATCCGGGACGCCTGGACGACGGCGGTGACGGCCGCTTCGTGCGACCGGCCCATCTCCCGTGCCAGTTGGTCGAGTTCGTCCCCGGCGGGCGCGTCGGCCACGGGTGGCGGCTGCGGGCGCCGCGGGGTCACGCGCTCGCCCCGCCCGATCTGCTCGACGACCGTACGGAGTTCGGCCTGCCCGCGCGCGCTGGTGCGGCGCAGCGCTGCGCAGCGGTCGACGATGGACTTGGCCGTACGCTCCGCTCCCAGGGCGGCCGCGCCGATGGCGGCGAAGGCCAGCAGCGCCGTACCGACCAGGGCCGTCCAGATCTCGGCGGTCGGTTCGGCCGCGGTGGAACGGAGTGTGACCACCACGGCGGCGGCGCCGCTCAGCGCGGCGACTATCGCCGGAAGGACGGCGGTGCGCAGGAGTTGAGGACGTATCCGGGCGTCCGGCGGCAACGGGCCGCTCCCCTTTGCCCTGGCCGCGGATGACAGCGGGCGGGTGCCCGGCCGGCCGTGCCGCCCGCCCTCACGGCGCTCCGGCCGTGTGACGGGTGCGCGAAGTTGAGACATCAGTGTCCTCGTACGTGGGGCCCCAGGAATCGGCAGCGTGCTGGCGCAGCGGCAGGGCCGTCGTACCGCGCATGAGCCCTCCGTTGATCACCGAGCACACACAGTAGTCGCCACTCGTTCATCTGCGGTGGGCAGTTGACAAACTTGCCCATAGAGCGTCCCGCTCCGGTATGAGTCATCGCACATCAGCCCGAAATACCGCATTGGCGGAGCGCGGGATCGACTCGGCGCGGCGCCGGGGCCCGCGGCGCGCTGCCTAGCCCGGTCTCCGCTGTGCGCGGGCGGTTCTACGTGGGCAGTTCTACGCGGGGAGTCTTACGCGGGCGGCTTTACGTCGGAAGTCTTACGCGGGCGGCTTTACTCAGGCGGCTTTACGCGGGCGACGGGAGGATCACCGAGCGGGTGAGATGGCGCGGGCTGTCCGGATCGAGGCCACGGCGGTCCGCCAGCGCGAGGGCGAGCCGCTGGATCCGTACCAGTTCGGCCAGCGGGTCGAGTTGGCCGGCCACCCAGAGCGCGCCGGTCGCCCGTACCTGCTCCGCCAGGCCCTCCGGGGCAGGACCCAGCGCCCAAGTCGCCGTCCCTTGAGTGGAGATGCTGATCGGGCCGTGGCGGTACTCCATCGCCGGATACGCCTCGGTCCAGGCCAGCGACGCCTCCCGCATCTTGAGCGCGCCTTCCTCCGCGAGCCCGACCGACCAGCCCCGCCCGAGGAAGGTGAACTGCGTGCACTCGGTCACGCCGTCGGGGAGCGGGTCCGTGAGAGCGCTCTCGGCGTCCGTGACCACGGCGTCGGTGTGCAGGCCGAGATGGGCCCGCAGGAGGGTGAGGGCCGTGGTCGCGAACCGCGTCTGCACGACGGACCGTTCGTCGGCGAAGTCCAGAACGACCAGGTCGTCGGCGGCCGAACGCACCGGGGTGGCCGGGTCGGCCGTGATCGCGGTCGTACGGGCCGTACCGCGCACGTCCGCGAGCAGCCGCAGCACCTCGGTGGTCGTACCGGAGCGGGTCAGCGCCACGATCCGGTCGTAGCGCCGGCCCGCGGGGAACTCGGAGGCGGCGAAGGCGTCGGTCTCGCCCAACCCCGCGCCCTCGCGGAGGGAGGCATAGGCGCGGGCCATGAACAGCGAGGTGCCGCAGCCGACGACGGCCGTACGCTCGCCGGCCCCGGGCAGTTGATCGCGCACCCCGTCCGCCAGCGCCGCCGCCCGGCGCCAGCACGCGGGCTGGGTGGTCAGTTCCGCCTCGACATGCGTCATGTGCGTCTCCACTCCCCTGCATTCCCCGGAATCGGTTCTCGGGGAATGCTACGGAGTGGCCGGGCGGCACCGGCCCGGCGGCCCGAACGGGGCGGCAGGCTCGACCCGGGGCAGAGGCCTGAAGCACCAAGCCTCAGCCCCCAGGCCTCCTCAGCACCAGAAGTCCCAGAGCCTTCACGACTCTCACGGCTCTCAGGCGGGTGATGCCTTCCCGGCCGGTTCCTCGGCCTTGCCCGCACCCGCCGTACCGGAGTCCTGAGCGACGCCGACACCCGTAACACCGGCACCCGCACCGGAGACCGCGGGCCAGCCGCCCGCCGGGACCACCGCCACCGGCCGCCACCAGGGAGCCGTCGGAATGTCCTCGCCCGTCGGCTCGAAGGGCTCGCCGGGGCGCGGCAGCGCGATCCCGGCTCCCGCCTCGGCGGCGGCCGCGATCGTACCCTCGCCGGGCTCGGCCCAGGGATGCGGCGCGAGATTGAACGTACCCCAGTGGATCGGCAGCATCACACCGCTCGGCCGCCCGCCCTGGAGATCGAGGTGGGCGCGCATTCCCTCGGCAGGGGTCATATGGATGTCCGGCCAGTAATCGCTGTAGGCACCGATCTGGATCATGGTGGCGTCGAACGGGCCGTGCTCGGCGCCGATGTCCTGGAAGCCGGCGAAATAGCCGGTGTCCCCGCTGTGGTAGATCCGGTGCTCGGGGCCCGCGACGGCCCAGGACGCCCAGAGCGTGTGCTGCTGATTGCGCAGGCCACGGCCGCAGAAGTGGCGCGCGGGAGTGGCGGTGAGCCGGATGCCGGCGACTTCGGCGGACTCGCTCCAGTCGAGCTCGCGCAGCCGGTCCGCGGGCACGCCCCAGCGCTCCAGATGGGCGCCGACCCCGAGCGGTACGGCGAAGACCGTGTCCGTGGAGGCGAGGGCGCGGATCGTGGGCAGATCGAGGTGGTCGTAGTGGTCGTGGGAGATCACCACGACATCGAGGGGCGCGAGCGAGGCGAGCGGTACGGGCACGGGGTGCAGCCGCTTGGGGCCGACGAAGGCGAACGGTGAACACCGCTCGCCCCAGACCGGATCGAAGAGAACGCGCCGGCCGTCGATTTCGGCCAGCACGCTCGAATGGCCCATCCAGGTGAGCCGAAGCCCGGAGGACGGGGGTTTCGCGAGGTCGGCGAGGGTGGTGGAGTGCACCGGGACAGTGCCGTTCGGAGCCCGCCGCGCCCGCGCCTCCTTCTGGAAGTAGACCTTCGCGAACTCCAGACCGGAGCCGGACGGTCTGGTCCTGGCACCCACCGGGTTCTGGAACACCCCGTCGGCGAAGTTCGGCGAGCGGTGGATCCGCTCCAGCCTCGCTCCTGCCGAGTCGGCCCCGAAGGCCGCGGGTCGCAGCGAGCGCAGCCGGGAGCGCAACGAAGGGGTGGAACCAGCGGCTGTCACAGCACCTCCTGGAGGTTCGGTGTTGTCCCATTATGTCCGGGCGGGTTTCCGCGTGCGGGGCGAATGGACAGGACTCCCCCCGTCCCGCGCACGGCCGTACAACGTCGTCACTGCCCCCAGGATTCCCAGGAACACCCCTGAACTCGGCCCGGTCCGGGGCGATGAGACGGAACGCCCCTTTTGACAAGGGCGGCACCCCGTCCCAATACTGACTGACGGTTCAGTTGGCCATTCGCTCACCTGTACGGCAAGGAGACCGCCCGATGCCGCTGCTGTCGCTCACCTGGACGGACCATGTCACCGGCCGGCGGGGTTTCCTGGTCGTGGACCGGCTGGTACGAGGGGTCGCCAGCGGCGGGCTGCGCATGCGCCCGGGGTGTTCGCTGGAGGAGGTGACCGGTCTGGCCCGTGGCATGACGATGAAGGAGGCCCTGCACTTCGACGCGGACGACCCGACCGTACGGTATGTCCCCCTCGGCGGCGCCAAGGGCGGTATCGACTGCGATCCGCGTGACCCCGACGCGTATGGCGTGCTCGTCCGGTATCTGCGCGCGATGCGCCCGTACATCGAGAGCTTCTGGACCATGGGCGAGGATCTGGGACTGACCCAGGACACCGTGGACAGGGCCGCCGCCGAGGTCGGTCTCGTCTCCACGATCCAGGCGGTCCATCCGCTGCTCGACGACGAGCGGGCGGCCAGACAGCGCCTCGCCGACGCCTTCGCGGTGCGCGTCGACGGCATCGGTCTGGACGCGCTCGTGGGCGGCTGCGGGGTCGCCGAATCGATGCTCACCGCGCTCGACCGGGCGGGGACCGCATACGAGGGGACCCGTGTCAGCGTCCAGGGGCTCGGCACGATGGGCGGCGCGACGGCCCGCTTCCTGTCCCGGGCGGGGCTGAGGATCGTCGCCGTGGCCGACATCAAGGGCACCATCGCGCACCCGGACGGCCTGGACATCGAATCCCTGCTCGCCGCCCGGGATCCGTACGGCACGGTCGACCGCGCCGCGCTCCGCCCCGGCGATCTGGAACTGCCGGGCGACGCCTGGCTCTCCGCCGACGCGGAGGTACTGGTGCCCGCGGCCGTCTCGTACGCCGTCGACACCGGCAACCAGGCCGCGATCAACGCCCGTTGGATCGTCGAGGCGGCGAACATGCCCGTACGGCCCGAAGCGGAGGAGCTGCTGACCGCGCGCGGTGTCACCGTCCTGCCCGATGTCGTCGTCAACTCGGCGACCAACGCCTGGTGGTGGTGGACCCTCTTCGGCGACATGGGCCCGCACGCGGAAGAGGCCTTCGCCCATATCCGCCGCGCGATGCGCACTCTGGTCGGCACCATGCTGACCCGCGCCGGAACCGACCGCACCACTCCCCGCGCCGCCGCCCACACCATGGCCACAGACCGCCTCCAGATCATCACACAGCGATACGGCTGGTACCGGTGAGGGCCCCGGAAGATCGATAGGGTGGACCGTGTGGCGAGGGTGCGGCTGGGTGTGGCGGAGCGGCGCGAGGAGTTGCTGCGGGCCGCCGTCGGACAGATCGAGGCACGCGGGGTGGCGGCCCTGCGGATCGCCGATGTCGCAGCCGCGCTCGGTGTCAGCAGCGCACTGGTGCTCTATCACTTCTCGACCAAGGAGAAGCTGGTCGCGGCGGCCTTCGCGCATGCCGCGCAGGACGATCTGGCCCGGCTGCGCGCGCTGCTCGGCCGGCGTGCGAGCGCGCTGGAGCGGCTGCACGGCGCGGTCCGCTGGTACGCGCCGACCGGCGACGCCAAGGGCTGGCGGCTGTGGATCGAGGGATGGGCGGCGGCGCTGCGCGAGCCCGCGCTGCGCGAGGTGGCGCTCGATCTCGACCGGCAGTGGAAGACGGCCCTCGCCCAGGTCGTCGCCGAGGGCACGGCGGCGGGCGAATTCGACTGCGCGGACCCGGTGTCGGCGGCGGGACGGCTGACGGCCATGCTGGACGGACTCGCGGTTCAGATGACGTCGTACGCGGGGTCGCTGCCACGCACCACCATGCTGGAGTGGGCGGACGAGGCGCTCGCCCGCGAACTGGGCGTCGAACGCGCGGCGTTCGACAGGCCCGGGAAGTAACCGGCGGCCGGACCGGCGCCGCCGGACATCCGGAACCACACAGGGAGACGGAAGACTGTGGCACAGCAGCAGACCGATCCGACCGATCAGCCCGGCCATGATGTGCTGGTCGTCGGGGGCAGCGGGGTGGACACCGTCGTCCGGGTGGACTCGCTGCCGGTTCCGCTCGCGGACTCGGTCGGAGTCGGGCCGATCCGCGAATGGCCCGGCCACACCGGCGGCAATGTGGCGCTCGGCTGCCGGGCGCTCGGACTGGACGTCAAATTCCTCGACTTCATAGGGGACGACTGGACGGGTGGTCAGGTCCGCGAGCGGCTCACGAAGGGCGGTGTGGACTTCGAGGTGCTGATCTCCCCCGCGGGCACCCGGCGCGCGGTCAATCTGGTGGAGAAGACGGGCCGCCGGATGTCGTTCTACGACGGCCGGGACCCGGCAGATCTGCGGATGCCGCGCGACTTCTACCTGCCCCACCTCCGGCGAGCCCGGCATGTCCATCTGTCGATCACCAACTTCGCTCGTTTTCTCTACGACGACATCGAGTCGCTCGGGGTCCCCGCCTCGACCGATCTGCACGACTGGGACGGACTCAGCGACTACCAAAGGGAGTTCGCCCTCCGGTCCGATCTGGTGTTCCTCAGCGCGGCCGGGGCCGGTGAGCGGATCGCCTCGGTGATGCGGGAGATCCTGCGCGAGGGCCGGGCCGAAGCGGTGATCGCGACGGCCGGCGCGGGCGGCTCGTATCTGATGACCCGTCAGGGCAGCCGCACCCCGCGCCCGGTCCCCGCGACCATCCCGCCCGCGCCGGTGGTGGACTCCAACGGTGCGGGCGACGCGTACGTCTGCGGTTTCCTGTACGGACGGCTGGCCGGACTGGACCTCGAAGCCTGCGCCCGGATGGGCGCGGTGGCGGGTGCCTACGCCTGTACGAGCGGGGGCAACGAGGCGCTGATCGGCCCGGAGGCCCTGGACACCAGCAAGCTCAAGACCCTCCGCAAGTAAGCGCTCCTGCCCGGACTGTCGAGACCTGAGCAGTCCGGGCCCGGGCGGTGCGGGCCCGGGCGGTGCGGGCCCGGAGCGGTCCTGGCCTGGCCGACCGGGCCTGAGCGATCCGCCGCGCCGGGCTCCGGGCTGAGAAGTCCGGGGCCCGCCGGCGCTCGTGCCCGCTCCTGCCCCGGCCCGGTCGCCCCGCCCGCCCGGCGGGCCGGGGCACTGCTCAGGTCTGGCGTATCGGCTCGTACTCCCCCACTTCGAGTCCGAACGTCCAGGCGACACCCTGCTTCGCCGTCCTGGTCGTGGGCGGGACCCGCAGCCAGTACGTACGGTACGTACCGTCCGGCTCCGGAGTGGAGTTGACCACCTCGACCATCGCTATGTCCTCGTCCCCGTCGAGCGCGATCCGCCACAGCACACCCGTCTCGTCCCGGTGGACGGGCCGCGCCCCCGACTCGCTCAGATAGCGGTCGTAGCCGTAGTACTCCAGCATCACCCGGCGCAGCTCGGCGTTGGCCTCGTCGCGGATCCGCTCCGGGGTGAGGGACGCCAGCTCGCTCAGGAACCCGGCGGGAACCGGCATTCCACGCCAGGCGTACAGCGCGAAGCCGTCCGGGTAGGCCAGCGCCGGGCCGTCGCCGCGGTCGAGCCTGCCCGCCTCGTCGCGGTGAAGTTCCGCGGGGCGTTCGCATATCACCACCGCGCGTTCGTACGGCCACCACCAGCCCGCGTGCCGCGCTACCTCGGCGAGTCCCTCAAGGCGCTCACTGCGGCCGTCGAAAGCCGCGAGCCAGGCCGCGTCGTGCTGTCCGAGCACCGCGTCGAGCAGCACCGCACGGATCCCGGCCGCCTCCGCGGGCTTGGCCGGCTCGCCGATGAGTGCCTCCACCACCCCGGTCCTTATCCGCTCCGCGAGCGCCCGGCCGGTGTCCCAGAGCTGTGCGCCGGTGGCGCTCCAGTGCTCGGCCCAGCCCGCCGGTCCCAGCGCGTCGTGCAGCCTGCGCCGCTCCTCGGCCCAGGGATGGGTGCGCACCTCGTCGCGCACCGACCGCCCCGCGTCGTCGAGCGACCGTGCCAGCTCCGCCCCGGCCAGCGGCGATCCGGCCCAGATGATCCGCTCGGGCTCTTCGAGGCCCGCCCTGCGGTAGGCGAGCCGTACCCCGCGCTCGGCCGCCGGCCGGTCCGTCTCCCCCGTGGCCGCCGCGACGGCCCGCCACGTGTCCATTCCACTCATGTCCGATTCCCCGTCCCCTGTCGTTCCTGTCCCTGCTCCGCACACCCGCGCCCGTATCCGCGGCGGCACCGACACCGCCCCGGGCGGTCCGCTCAGTCCGCGACCACACGCACCGCGCCCGGCAGGTACTCCCGCTGGCGCACCACCCGGAACCACCCCTTGGGCAGCGGTATCGCCGCGTGCTCCTCGTGCACCACCCGCCCGCCGTCCGGGAGATGGAGATACATCGGCCCGGCCGCGCCGCCCGGCTCACGGATCAGCCGGCCGGGTCCGGTCACCGCGTGGGCATGGCCGGTGACCTCGCCGAGCGCCAGGACCAGCCGCCCCCGCGCGTCCCGCGGCTCGCCCGACACCCGCCCCGCGTCCATGAGATGAGACGGCACCGACTCCTCCGCGACGGGCATGATCAGTACATCTCCCTGCCGGAACATGGCTCTCCCCTCCACCGGCGGCGCCGAGTGCGCCGAACCTGAGAACGACGCTAGACGGGGGGTCTGACAATCCCGCCCCGGCGACCGGCGTTGTCAGTGCCGCTTGGTAGAACTGCTCCACATCAGCCGATCTACGTCACCGGTGTCTGGAGCATCCGCCATGACCATTTCGAACCATTTGCAGGAGCTGTACGGCCTGCCCGCGTTCGACTTCCCCTCCGCCGGCGCGAAGGCGGAGCTTCCGGCCCCGGCCTCCGTGGCCTGGCGGATCGCTGTCGAGGCGTACGACTCGACGGAGCAGTGGGAGGAGGCCTTCGCCCGCTTCACCGAGGCCGTGGACAGCACCGAGGTCAGGGCGCTGATCGTGGGTTCCTGGAGCGATTCGTACGAGTCGGGCCCGGAGGGAGTGATATCTGCCCTGGTGGAGGCGCGCGACCGGCTGCCCGCGCTGCGCGCGCTGTTCCTCGGCGACATCGTCGTGGAGGAGTGCGAGATCTCCTGGATCAACCAGGGCGAGGTGAACCCGCTGCTCGACGCCTTCCCGGAGCTGCTCGAATTCGGCGTCCGGGGCGGCCAGGAGCTGCGCTTCACCCCCTTCCGCCATGAGCGGCTGCGTTCGCTCATCATCGAGACGGGCGGTCTGGACGCCGAGGTGGTGCGGGCCGTCGGCGCGAGCGACCTGCCGGCGCTGGAGCATCTCGACATCTGGCTCGGTGCCGACAATTACGGCGCGAACAGCGAAGTGGGCGACCTGGCACCGATCCTGGCGGGTTCACGCCTCCCCAAGCTCCGCCATCTCGCTCTGCGCAACAGCGAGATACAGGACGAGATAGCCGTCGCGATGGCGAGCGCCCCGGTCGTCGCGGGCCTTGAGGTCCTCGATCTGTCGATGGGCACCCTCGGCGACGAAGGCGTCGAGGCACTGCTCTCGGGCCAGCCGCTCACCCATCTCAAGAAGCTCGATCTGCAGCACAACTACATGGGCGAGACGATGCGCGAGCGCGTCCTCGCCACGCTCGGCGCGTCCGGCGTCGAGGTCGTTGCCGAACAGGGGGACATCGACTGGGTCGAGGACGTTCCGGACTTCCGGTACATCGCGGTCTCGGAGTGATCCGATGCCGCCCCTGACCCTGGCCGTCGTAGGGAATCCCGGCAACCGCCGCATGTCCCTGTTCCAGGACGCCGTGCGGGCCGCCGGGCTGCCAGCCGCCCGCGAGGTGGCCTGGCTCGATGTGCTGCGCGGCCGGGCGGAGTTCGGGGCCGGGGAGACCGTACGGATCGACTCGCCCGGCGAGGACCCCGAGGTGGACCTGCTCCTGCGCGGTACGGACGACCCCACCAGGGTCGAGGGCAGCGGGCGCTGGTACGAGCGGTTCATGGCCGCCGCACGGGAGGTGGCCCGGACCGCCTCCGCCGCCGGGGCCGAACTGCTCGACGCGCCGGGCGAGTTGGCGGTCCTCTTCGACAAACGGCTCTGCCATGGGCTGCTGGACGAAGCGGGGGTGCCGGTCCCCGTCTCGCCCACCTCGGGCCCGGCTGCCCCGGCCGTGTCCGGCTGGGACGACATACGGTCCCTGATGGCCGGAGCGGGACTGCGCCGGGCGTTCGTCAAGCTCGCCCACGGGTCGTCGGCGTCCGGGGTCCTGGCCGTCGAGACGGCAGGTCCCGGGCGGGTGCGCGCCACCACCTCCGTCGAGCGCGACAGCGCGGGCCGGCTGTTCAACTCGCTGCGGGTGCGCCGTTATACGACCGAGCGCGAGGTGGCCGCGATCGTGGACACCCTCGCGCCCGACGGGCTGCATATCGAGCAGTGGGTGCCCAAGGCGGCACAGGAGGGCCGGTCGGCGGATCTGCGGGTGGTGGTCGTCGCGGGCCGCGCCACCCACGCCGTCCTGCGGACGAGCGCCTCCCCCATGACCAATCTGCATCTCGGCGGGCAGCGAGGGGATCTCGACGCGGCCCGCGCCGCGATTCGAGCGGCGGGCGGAAGCTGGGCCTCGGCCCTCGCCGTCTGCGAGGAGGCGGCGGCCTGTTTCCCGGACACTCACTGTGTCGGCGTCGATCTGCTGCCCGCCCGGGGGTGGCGGCGGTTCGCGGTCTGCGAGGTCAACGCCTTCGGCGATCTGCTGCCCGGTCTCACCGGACTGGCGGGCCGTGGCGCCGAGGGCCTGGACACCTACGCGGCCCAGCTCGCCGCCTTGCCCGCCCGTACGGGACCCCGGACGGCACACCGGACGGCCAAGGAGAGAAATGACCGAGAAACGACCATGCCCACATCTGAGACGCGGCTGAGATGACCGCCGCGATCCCCGATATGAACGAGGTGGTGGGGCGGGACGATCTGCTGCTCGTCACCCTCGACACCCTGCGCTTCGATGTCGCGCGGGAACTCGCCTCGGCGGGCCGGATCCCGCGTCTCGCCCGCCATCTCCCGGGCGGGCGCTGGGAGAAGCGGCACGCGCCCGGCAGCTTCACCTATGCCTCGCACCAGGCGATCTTCGCCGGGTTTCTGCCCACCCCCGCCGTACCGGGCAGCCATCCCCGCCTGTTCGCGGCGCGCTTCGGGGGCAGCGAGACCACGGCCGACCGGACGTTTGTCTTCGACACCCCCGATCTGGTCTCGGGCCTTGCGGCGGCCGGCTATCACACGGTGTGCGTCGGCGGGGTCGGCTTCTTCAATCGGCGCGGCGCACTCGGCTCCGTACTGCCCGGGCTGTTCCAGGAGAGCCACTGGGAGCCGGAGTTCGGGGTGACCTCCCCCGAGTCCTTCGAAGCGCAGATCGCCCGCGCGGAGAAAGTCGTCGCCGGCCTGGAGCCCGACCGACGGCTGTTCCTCTTCGTCAATGTGTCGGCATTGCATCAGCCCAACTGGTTCCATCTGCCCGGTGCCACCCGGGAAGCGGGCGACTCCTGGGCCTCGCACGCCGCCGCTCTCGAATATGTCGACCGGCACATCGGTCGGCTGTTCGCCGCCGCGAGCAGCCGCCGCCGCTGCTTCACGATCGTCTGTTCCGACCATGGCACGACCTATGGCGACGACGGCTGGACCGGACACCGGCTGGGACATGAGGCCGTCTGGACCGTGCCGTACGCCCATTTCTTCCTGGAGCACGGGGGCACCCCATGAGCAGCACCACCGGCGTCACCGCGCCACGCCCGTACGAGAGTTACGTCTACGCCTATCCGCACAAGACGGCCTACCGTCCCCTGCCCGACCGGCCCGCTCTGCGTGAGCTGTGGGCCGGTGAGCGCAAGGACGCCCTCTCCCTCTATCTGCACATACCGTTCTGCGAGGTCCGCTGCGGCTTCTGCAATCTCTTCACCCGGATCGGCGCCCCCGACGAGCTGACAACCCGCTATCTCGACGCGCTCGACCGGCAGGCGACCGCCGTACGCGACGCGCTCACCGGTCCCGGTCAGGGAGGCGCCGAGCCGGTACGGTTCGCGGCCGCGGCCTTCGGCGGGGGCACCCCCACCTTCCTCGACGCCGGGGAGCTGGACCGGCTGTGCGACATCGCCGAGAAGCGGATGGGCGCCGATCTGCGGTCCGTCCCGCTCTCCGTGGAGACCTCCCCCGCGACGGCGACCGCCGACCGGCTGGCCGTACTCGCCGACCGAGGCACCACCCGGCTGAGCATCGGCGTCCAGAGCTTCGTCGACGCGGAGGCGCGCGCCGCCGTACGCCCGCAGCGCCGCGCCGAGGTCGAGGCCGCGCTCGGCCGCATCCGCGACGCCCGGATCCCGGTCCTCAACATCGATCTGATCTACGGCATCGACGGCCAGACCGAGCGGACCTGGCGACAATCGCTGGACGCGGCGCTCGCCTGGCGGCCCGAGGAGCTGTATCTCTACCCCCTTTACATACGGCCGCTCACCGGTCTCGACCGGCTCGGCGCGGGCGGCGACGCCGCGTGGGACGCACAGCGGCTGAGTCTCTACCGGCAGGGCCGTGACCTGCTGCTCGCCGAAGGGTACGAGCAGGTGTCCATGCGGATGTTCAGCCGCCCGGACAGCCTCTCCGGCAGCCGGGCCGACGGCACGTGGGCCAACAGCGCCCCGGCCAACAGCGCTTCGGCCGACCGCTCCCCGCGGACCGATGACTACGCGTGCCAGACCGACGGCATGATCGGTCTGGGCTGCGGGGCCCGTTCGTACACCTCGGGGCTCCACTACTCCTTCGACTACGCGGTCGACATGCGCCAGATACGGACCATCATCGACACCTATACGGCGACGGAGGACTTCTCCCGCGCGGAGGTCGGCCGCCGGATCGACGCGGACGAGGCACGGCGCCGCCATCTGCTCCAGTCGCTCCTCCAGGCCCAGGGCATGGACATGGCCGACTACCGCGAACGGTTCGGCACGGCACCCGCCGAGGACTTCCCGGCCGAGCTGGACAGGTTCGCGGATCTCGGCTGGCTGGACACCGGCGCGGACCCCGGGCTGCTGCGGCTCTCGCCGGAAGGTCTCGCGTACTCGGACGCCCTGGGCCCCGCGCTCTTCTCCCCCGCCGTACGGGCCGCGATGGCCGAGTACGAAGTGAAGTGAGCCGCCCCGTGGACCCCGAAAAGCCCCTGCATGTCATACGGCCGACGGCCCCCGAGCCGCCCGAGGCCCCCATGGACCTGACCATCCTCTACCGCGGTCCCCTCGCCTCCTGCGACTACGACTGTCCGTACTGCCCGTTCGCCAAGCGGCGCGACAGCCGTGAGCAGCTCCGCGCCGACCGGGAGGCGCTGGAGCGGTTCGCCGCGTGGGTGTCGGAGCAGCGGAACGACCGGCTGTCCGTGCTGTTCACCCCCTGGGGCGAGGGGCTGGTCCGCTCCTGGTACCGGCGTGCCCTCACCAAGCTGTCGCATCTGCCGCAGGTCCGCCGGGTGGCCATCCAGACGAACCTCAGCTTCCGCACCGACTGGCTGGCCGGTGCGGACCCGGAGAAGCTGGCGCTGTGGTGCACCTACCACCCGGGCCAGACTCCGTACGACCGCTTCCTCACCAAGTGCCATGAGCTGGCGGACCGTTCCGTCCGGTTCAGCGTGGGCGTCGTCGGCCTCCCCGACCATCTGGAGCTCGCCCGCAGGCTGCGCGCCGAACTGCCCGCGCACATCTACCTCTGGATCAACGCGGCCGAGGGGCACGGCTATACGGACGAGGAGGCCGCCCGGTGGACGGATCTCGACCCCCTCTTCCCGTACAGCCGCCGCCCCCATCCCTCGGCCGGACTGCCCTGCCGCACCGGCGAGTCGGTGATCTCGGTGGACGGCGAGGGGACCGTACGGCGCTGCCACTTCGTCCGTACCGAACTGGGCAACCTGTACGACGGTTCGTACCGCCAGGCGCTCGCACCCCGGCCGTGCCCCCTGATGATGTGCGACTGCCATATCGGCTATGTGCATCTGGAGACACTGCCGTTGTACGACGTCTTCGCGGGCGGAGTACTGGAACGGATCCCAAGCGCCCCGGAGCGGATCCCCCATACCCCGGGCCGGTCTCAGTTCGGCGGGCCCCCGAGTGAGATCTGAGTGGTGTTCCGGTCGTCGTTCAGCTCGATGTTCTCGGCGCTGACCGAGAGATGCGTGTTGTCGGTGAACCGCAGCCTCAGCCGCATGTCGAACCGCCAGGTGTCGTCCCCGTTGGGATGGATGGTGACCGTCGCGGTCCCGTTGGAGAGTCCGTCCTTCGTGGTCTCCGTGAGCACATCGAGGGGGTAGGGCCCCGCCGTCGTCCCGTCCTTGAACTGGCCGAACGGCACGGAGATGGAGGCGGCCTCCACGCCGTCCGGTGTCCTCACCGAAATATTGATCCCGGTGTCGTGGTCGCGATCCTCATTGGCGGTGACGAAGGTGACCGCCCCCGCCGCAAGCCTCGCACTGCCGTTGTCCGCCATCGGAACCCCCTGAACCCACAGCGCCGTTGTCGGACTCTCCCCCGGCCGACGCCGCGCCGGAGGGCCCCTTCGGCTCGGTTATCGCCATGGCGGGAGCGGCCCATGCGCCAACGCCGCCCGGTCCATCCTGATGAGTGAAAATCATTCCGAACCGGAACTCGGGGTCAAATCCGACGTCATCCCCCTGACTCCGCCGTCACTGCCTCAGCGGCAGCAGATCCGGACGCTTGGCCTCCACATGGTCACCCGAGGACTCCCCGCGCAGTCGGCGTCCGATCCAGGGCACCAGATACTCGCGTGCCCAGTTGATGTCGTCCCGCCGCACCTCGAACGCGCCGCGCGGCGGCTGCGGCGGCCACGCCTGGTCCGGATCGGCGGGTACGTCGAGACCGAGCACCTGCGCGGCACGCAGTGCGACCCGGGTGTGCCCCTCGGGCGACAGATGCAGCCGGTCGTCGTCCCAAGCCCGCCTGTCCTGGACGGACTTGAGGGACCAGAGATCGAGCACCGGACAGTCGTAGCGGTCGGCGATGGCCCGTACATGAGCGGTGTACGTGGCGATCTTGCCGCGCAGATGCCGGAGTACGGGAACGCCCCGGGTGTCGAAGCCGGTCGTCACCATGACCGTGCCGACGGCCCCGGTGAGATCGGCGACGGCCCTCTCGAAGCGCTCGGCCACATCGTCCGGGTCGGTGCCGGGCCGGATGATGTCATTGCCGCCCGCGCAGAAGGTCACCAGGTCGGGGGCGAGTTCCTTCGCCCGGGGGAGCTGCTCGTCGACGATCTGGTCCAGGAGCCGGCCGCGTACGGCGAGATTCGCGTACCGGAAGTCCCCGTGCACGGTGTCCGGCGCGTCCCCGGAGAACGCCGCCCCGTCCGCCAGCCGGTCGGCCAGCAGCACCGCCAGCCGGTCCGCCCAGCCGACATACCGTCCGTCGGGTCCCGGATCGCCCACGCCCTCCGTGAAGCTGTCACCGACCGCCGTGTACGACGTGTACGACCCGAATACGCCTCTTCTTCTTGATCTCGAATCGTCTGCCACAGCAGCATATCTTTCACCCGCAGATGTGGCCTACGCGACCGTAGGGAGGGCTTGACGGCTGGTGAGATATGCCATCGGTCAATTTTCGGCCAACCGGGAATAGGCCCGACGGCCCAACGGCCTCTGCCCGGCACAGAAGCGCCGGGCAGAGGAAGAAGCTACGACTTCGCCGCTCAGATGTCGACACCCTGGTCGCGGAGGTACGCCAGCGGGTCGATGTCCGAACCGTAGTCCGGTCCGGTACGGATCTCGAAGTGCAGGTGCGGACCGGTGACATTGCCGGTGGCACCGGAGAGGCCGATCTGCTGGCCCTCGCTGACCGTGTCGCCCTCGGAGACGGAGATGGAGGACAGATGGGCGTACTGCGAGTAGTGACCGTCGCTGTGCTGGATGACGACCTCGTTGCCGTACGAGCCGCCCCAGTCCGCCGTCACGACCGTACCCGCGCCGACCGCCTTCACCTCGGTGCCCGAGGGAACGAGGAAGTCCACACCGGTGTGGTAGCCGCTGGCCCAGGAACTGCCGGACGCGTGGTACGGAGTGCCGATCTGGGCGTCGTCGACGGGCGCGGTGAAGCCGGAGCCGCTGCTCTGGTCCGGCGAGTCCGAGGGCGCGGGCGCCGATCCGGAATTGTCGTCCGCCGGCGTGGTGGTGGACGGGTCCGAGGAACCGCTGTCGGAGGAGTCGGACGGCTTCGCCGGGGCCTCGGGCTTGGCGTGGTGCCCGCCCCTGGCCTTGATGGTCAGCTTCAGCCCGGGGTGGATCAGCGACGGGTCGGGACCCACGGCCTTGCGGTTGTCCGCGTACAGCGTCCGCCAGCCGCCGTGGACATGCTGTTCGGTGGCGATCTTGGACAGATAGTCGCCCGCGACCACGGTGTAGATCCGCGTCTTGTGGCGGGACTTCTTGTCGGCGGCCTTCTTCGCGGTGGAATGCGCGGACTGCTCCGCGGAGAGCTGGTGCTCGGGGGCGGCCTGGGGCGCGGCGGCGGGCGCGGCCTTCTCGGCGGCGTGGGCGCCGGTGGCGCCTATGAGCGGAAGTGCGATGGCGGCTCCGCCGGTGCCGGCGGCTATGAATCCGCGCGATACCGGGTTGTTGGCCTTGGGACGGCGGTGCTTACCCTTCGCGGGCATGGCGAATTCCTCTCCGGCGCCTGCGAGGTGAGCTGTCGGGTTCGGACTGGAGATGCCCGGTCGCGTATGGTGCGCGACTTCACCCCGAGCCGTTCCGGAGTTTCCGGAGCGGCGTACTACCTGGTTCCCCCGCTCCTGCCACGCGGTGCTGGTCGGATGCGAATTCCGAGCGGCGGCAGGATTCGGCGTTCCACTCGGAGTGAGGGTGAATTTAAGCGAGCCGGACGAGCGGAACAAGCATTTCTATTCCCCCGACTGAACTTCTTCTGAACTTCCTCGCATTTATCCCGGCATTACCGGTCACCCTGTGTGGACCGAGGCCGCCAATTCCCGCTCCGGACGGGGAGATCCGGTACGGAGAGCCGCCACGGAACGTCACGGATATGATCCTGCTCACGGACGGGTTCCCATCTCATCCGTGAACAGGACAGGCCATACAGAATCACCCAATACGGACAGATCAATATTTGACCGATATTCACGGCCGAGCAGTGTGGCATGCAATGTCCGAATAGTCCCGCCTGAATCCCGACAGTCGAACTGATTGCCCTGGGAACAGATGTCGTAGGGTCAGAGGTCGACATTGCCGGCGAGCCGCGCCGGCATCGGACACGGAGGAGCAGGCCGTGACGCAGCAGGTCCCGTCGACAGAGCCCGAGCTGGCCGGCGTGCGCAACTTCCGTGATGTCGGCGGGCTGCCCACCACGGACGGCAGGCGGATAAGGACGGGAAGACTCTTCCGCAGCGGACATCTCGCCAACGCCACCGCGGCCGACGCGGCCTTTCTCGCCTCCCTGGGCCTCCACACGATCTTCGACTTCCGCAATGCCGCCGATCTGAAGCTCGACGGCGCGGATGTGGAGCTGCCCGGGGTACGGAATGTGAACATCCCGCTCACCGACCCGGCCGACGGCGCCGAGTTCTGGCGGATGGTCAGGGACGGCGATCTCGACCAGCTCCGCTCGCTCCTCGCGGACGGCAGGGCCGCGGCCCGGATGACCGGCTCGTACCGTTCGATCATCACGGACCGTACGGCCGAGCACAGCCGGGTCCTGCACGCCCTGGCCGAGGACAGCATGCCCGCGCTGATGCACTGCGCGGCGGGCAAGGACCGGGCCGGTCTCTCCATCGCGGTGGCCCTGCTCGCGGTCGGGGTGGAGCCCGAGGCGATCGAGGCCGACTATCTGAAGTCGAACGACCCGCACCGCAGGTATCCGGTCCGGCGCAGCGACAACGCCCCCGAAGGGATGTCGGGCGAGGTGATGGAGCTGCTCAGTCCGCTCTTCGACGCGCGCGCCGAGTATCTCGCCACGGCCTTCGAGACGATCGAGAAGACCTGGGGCGGCACCGAGGCGTATCTCGCCGAGGGGCTGGGAGTCTCACCCGAGACACGTGAACGGCTGCGCACCCGCCTTCTCGACTAGATCACTGGATCAGCTGGGTCGACTGAATCCACTGGATCGACGGGATCGACTGGATCAATCCCAAGGCCCCGCCCGTACCCGCGGTGGGTGGGGGGGGGGGGGGGGTGGGGGACGGGAGAACGCGAGAGGGGGAGGAACCCCCCTCATCGCCCCCCCTCTTCCTCAAACGA
>NZ_JBHVGV010000001.1:880440-941837 GCF_042800555.1 Streptomyces sp. NPDC057617
GGGGGGCAGTAAGGGGGGGGTTTGGTTGGCGGGCTCAGGGGGAGGGGGGGGTGCGGCCGGACCCCCCCCCCCTCCCCCCCCTTTCTCTTGTTTGTTTGGGGGGGGGGGTCCCCCCCCCCCCCCCCCCCGACACCGTGAAGCAGTGACAGCCCCTCCGCCGCTACCAGATTCTGTCCAACACCGCGTGACCACGGAGTTGAACGAAGGGGCTGGACAGATGAGACGTATCCGCCTGACGGCGGCGGTATCCATGGCCTTGCTGATGACCGCGGGTGCCATGGCGCCGGTTTCGGCCCAGGCCGCCGCCGTCGCGGCCCGGTCCGCCGCCACTTCCGCCCGGTCCGCCGCCCAGGGCCCGGGGACCGCAGCAGTTCCCGACTCGACGAGCACCGCGGCGACGGTACGGCTGATCACCGGTGACCGGGTGACGCTCAGCACGGGCCCGGACGGAAAGCGCGCCGCCTCGGTCCTGCCGGGCCCCGGCCGCGACGGTGTCCTCTTCCAGACCGCCGAGCAGAACGGCCGGCTGACCGTACTGCCCTCCGACGCCATGGACCTGGTCTCCGCCGGAACGCTCGACCGCGAACTCTTCGATGTGACCGCGCTCGTCGCGCAGGGGTACGACGAGGCCCACACCTCCGCCCTGCCGCTGATCGTCTCGCGGCCCGCCGGGGCACGGGCCGCCGAGACCCTCCGTACCCTGTCCGGCTTCCAGGACGGTTCCGTACCCGCGCACACGCTGGAGAGCATCGGCGCCCGCTCGCTGCGGATACCCGCCGACGACCTCGGCGCGTTCTGGAAGACACTCGCCCCCGCCGGGGACCCGATGAGCGCCGCCGGCCTTCGTGCGACGCCCAAGGTCTGGCTGGACGGCAAGGTCGGCGCCGCCCTGGACCGCAGCACCGGACAGATCAACGCCCCCGCGGCCTGGGGCGCCGGCTACCGGGGCAAGGGTGTCAAGGTCGCCGTCCTCGACACCGGCGCCGACGGAACGCACCCCGATCTCGCGGGCCGGATCCTGGAGGCCAAGGACTTCTCCGCCAGCGGCGGGACCGAGGACGTCTTCGGCCACGGCACCCATGTCGCGTCCACCGTCGGCGGCACCGGCGCCGCCTCGGGCGGCAGCCGCCAGGGCGTCGCCCCGGAGGCCGGCCTGCTGATCGGCAAGGTCCTCGGGAACGACGGGTACGGCACCGAGTCCCAGGTCATCGAAGGCATGGAGTGGGCCGCGGCCGAGGGCGCCAGGGTCATCAACATGAGCCTGGGCTCCGACACCCCGACCGATGGCACCGACCCCATGAGCCTCGCGGTGAACGGGCTCAGCGAAAGCAGCGGCGCCCTGTTCGTGGTGGCCGCGGGCAACAGCGGGGATCAGGGGCAGCGTACGGTCGGCTCACCCGGCGCCGCCGACGCGGCCCTCACGGTGGGCGCCGTGGACCGCGACGACTCGCTCGCTCCGTTCTCCAGCCGCGGGCCCCGTCTCGGCGACGGCGCGGTCAAGCCCGATGTCACCGCCCCCGGCGTCGGAATCGTGGCCGCGCGGGCCGCGGGGACGACCATGGGCGACCCGGTCGACGCGTACTACATCGCGGCGTCCGGCACCTCGATGGCCACCCCGCATGTGACCGGTGCCGCGGCCCTGCTCGCGCAGGAGCACCCGGACTGGCGCGCGGACCGGCTCAAGGACGCCCTGGTCAGCACGGCCCGTACGGTGGAAGGGCAGCAGCCGCCCCAGCAGGGCGGCGGCCGGATCGACCTGGCGGCAGCGGCACTCGGCCCGCTCACCGCGACCGGCACCCTCGCGCTGGGCCCGTTCCGGACAGGCGGCACACCCAGCGCCGCTGACGCCTCGGGCACCATCCGCTACACCAACACCTCCGCCGCCGCGCTCTCCCTCCGGCTGACGGCCCGGCTCGCCACCAGCGGTGGGCGCGCTCTCGCGGCCGGCGCGCTCCGGCTCGGAGCGGAGTCGGTGGAGGTCGCTCCCGGCGCCACCGTCGACGTACCGCTGAGCGCCGATCCGTCACGGGCCGAGCGCGGCGACTACTACGGCTATGTCACCGCCACCACCGCCGACGGCAGGACCGCCGTCCACACCACGGTGAGCTTTGTCGTCGACGGCCCGGTCCACCGCCTCACCGTCAACACCATCGATCTGCAAGGCAATCGCACCGAAGCGCTCCCGACCATCTGGGGCCCGGACGGCTTTGTCGACTACACGAGCCTCTCGCCGGCCGTCGCCGAGGTGGAGGAAGGCACGTACCAGCTCAGCTATTCCTCCATCACCGACGCGGACGACGGGCAGGAGCTGCGCCAGGTCGTCGTGCCCGAGGTGAAGGTCACCGAGGACAGGTCCGTCACCCTGGACGAGCGCGCCACCACCCCGGTCGAGATCCGTACCCCTCGCCCCGCCGAACAGCGCGGCATCGTCAGCTACCAGACGTACCGTCAGATCGACGGGCAGAGCCTGATCCAGGGGGTGATGTTCTTCGACATCGCCAAGCGTGTGTACGTCAGCCCCACCGCGCCCGTGACCGACGGAACCTTTGAATTCGCCTCGCGCTGGCAGCTTGTGGCCCCGCTGATCGAGGCCGGAGTGGTGGGCGCTGAGAGCGCTCTCGACCCGTACTACACAGCGTCGTCCCCGCTCTTCAGCGACAAGGGCGTACGGCTGACCGCGGTGGACGCCGGTACGGTCGCGGCCCCCGCCCTCCGTACCTCCCGGGTGCGCGGCAAGCTCGCGGTCGTCCGTGGCGACGGCGGGAACGAATGGGACCTCGCGCAGGCGGCGGCCAAGGCCGGCGCCAAGGGGATCCTTCTGGTCTTCCCGTCCCGCTACCCATGGACCCGGTGGAACCCGGTGGGCGAACGGTATGCCGTGCCGGTGGTACGGGTGAGCGAGACCGGCGGCACCGCGCTGCTGGCCCGGCTCAGGAAGCACAGCACCACGGTCGCCATCTCCGGCACCGCCAGGAGCCCCTATCTCTACGACGTGATGCAGGTGTCCGCGGGCCAGGTCCCCCGGCGGGTCGTGCACACCGTCTCGGACCGTAACACCGCCCAGGTGCACACCACTTACGCCGACAACGGCGGTGTGCCGTGGGCGAGCGAGCAGCGGTTCGGCTGGCGCCCATACCAGTCCACCGCCTGGAACCAGTACACCCGCCATGTGCCGACGGCCCATGAGCGCACCGAGTACATCAGCTCCGGCGACACGCTCTGGCAGCACTTCGTCAACCACACGACCACCTTCGACATCGACGCCCCGCTGATGGCCGGGCTGAAGGACGCGCCGCGCACCTACCGGGCCGGCGCCCGGAGCGAGGAGCGCTGGTTCGGCGCGGTGGTACGGCCGGCCGCCCCGGCGGGCTCCGGGCTGGTCTCCACCCGCTCGGGCGATGTACTGGCGCTGCGGATCCCGGAGTTCACCGATTCCACGCCCGGCCACTGGTCGCGCACGGTCACGGCCGGCGGCGGCATCGGCACCTCTGGTACCGACACGGGACTCAGTGCCAAGGCCGACGCCGAGGAGGGCGACTCCAGTTCCGCCGTTCTGTACCGCGACGGCACAAAGGTCGGTGAGACCGAGGGTGCATGGGGTGACATCGAAGTCGCCCCCGGGAAGGCCGGCTTCCGGCTCGATCTGACGACCTCGCACGTCTCGGACGAGTGGGACTTCGGCACCCGTACGGCCACCTCGTGGTCCTTCCGCTCGGACACCACCGCCGAGCGCAAGCCGCTGTCGCTTCTCCAACTCGACTACGACGTAAGGGCCGACGCCCACAACGCCGTGGCCGGCGGGCGCAGCCATGAAATCGCTCTCACCGTGCGGGGCCAGGACGGTACGTCCGCACCGAGCGGCCTGACCGTACGGGTCGACACCTCGTACGACGACGGCAGGACCTGGACGGCGGCGCGGATCGGCAAGCGCGGGCAGAACGGCTTCACCGCCACCGCCGAGCGACCGGCCCGGCAGCACGGCGACGCCTATGTGACCCTGCGGGTGTCCGTCACCGACCGCGCGGGCAATGGCATACGGCAGACCGTCGAGCGCGCCTATCTGCTGCGCGGATAGCGGGAGTTGGCACCGGGAGCGGCGGGTGGGCGGGGGCGGTACGGCCCGCGCACCCGCCGCGCCGTGTCCCGTACCCCGCCACGCCGCGCCCGCTGCCCCGCCGTCCACCCCCTCCCCGTGTCCCAGGCGCCTCCGCGACCAGGGCGTATAGTGCGCTCGCGCGTGTGTGGACCGCCGGGGAGAGCGGGCGTTCCACGGGGAGGGAGCACCATGCTGGAGCCGGCGGGCCTCACACCGGCCGAGGAGACCGTCTACCGCATGCTCGTGACGGTGCCCGCGGCCCCGGCACACGAGATCGCCGCCCACTGCGGTCTGCCGCCGGACGAGACCGAACGCGTCCTGGCCTCGCTCACCGCCAAGGGCCTCGCGAGCGGTACGGACCGGGCGCCGCGCAGCTTCGCCGCCACTCCCCCGGACGTCGCCCTGCTGCCGCCGCTCCAGCGCAACTCCGACGCCCTGGACAAGGCACGTACCGCGGTGACCGACCTGCTGGAGACCTACCGCCGCACCCGGCGCCGCCGCGATCCCGACCAGCTCATCGAAGTGATCACCGGAGCGGAGGCACTGCGCCAGCATCTCCGCCAGATCCAGGACAGCACCCGCCACGAGATGCTGTGGTTCTGCAAGGCGCAGTATGTGGCGATGCCGTCGGGCAGCAACCGTGCCGAGTACGACGCCCTCGCGCGCGGAGTGCGCTACCGGGTGCTGTACGAGCGGGCGTTCTTCGACGATCCGGGCGCCGTCGACAATGTGGTGGAGGGGGTGCGCGCCGGGGAGATCGCCCGCGCGGTGCCGCATCTCCCGCTGCGGCTGGCCGTCGCCGACCGTGCCATCGCGATCTGTCCGCTCGTACCGGGCGGCCCGTCCGGCAGTTCCGAGGAGCCGACAACCGCGCTGGTGCGCGGCAGCAGTCTGCTGGAGGCGCTGGTCGCGCTGTTCGAGCGTTACTGGGAGGATGCCGTACCCCTGGACGTCAGCCCGTCGGGCACGGTCAGCGGGACGGACGGGGTCACGCACGGGGACGCGCTCTCAGCGACGGACAAGCAGTTGCTGTCGCTGCTGGTGGCGGGCGTCGCCGACAAGGCCATAGCGAGTCAGATGGGTCTCAGCAGACGGACCGTGCAGCGGCACATCCAGGGGATGATGACGCTCGCGGGGGCGACGACGCGGATGCAGCTCGCGTGGCAGGCGGCGCGCCGCGGCTGGCTGTGACCCCTCGCAGGCCGGCCACGGGAGCGCTCTCAGACCTCTGAGCCGCCGGCCCGCCGATCGCCGCTGATCCTGCCCGCTACTGCTGTGCGCCGATGTGGAAGAGCAGATAGAGGAAGCCCGCAAAGAGATGGCCGGCGATCAGATAGGCGAAGAGCCGGATGACCAGCCCTCTCGGGAACGAACTCTCCTGATCGCCGGTCTGCTTCGGCGACCGCTCCTCCGGTCCGGCCGGAAGCTGTACGGGGTTGTCCGGCTCCGACATGTCAGTCCTCTCTTGAGCGTCAAGGATCAGCTCTCACGAGTCAGCCGCGATGGGCCCCGCCACCGAGGCACAGCTCGGCCGCCGGACTCTGCAACAGGGTGTGTACGAAGAGCAGTTCGGTGCCCTCGGGCCCGGCCGCCGCGATGCGGTGCGGGGTGAGCGAGTCGAAGTGCGCGCTGTCCCCGGGATCGAGCAGATGCTCGGTGTCCCCGAGGTTCAGCCGCAGCCGTCCTTCGAGGACATAGAGCCACTCCTCCCCGGGGTGTACGCGGACGAGGTCGCCCTGCGCCCCGTACGGCACGCGGACCCGCAGCGGCTGCATGGCCCGGCCCGAGCCGCCCGCCTGGTGGTACGTCCAGCCGCCGGCCTCGACGGGTTCCGTGCGGCCCGCCCGGACGATCGGGTCGCGCTCGGGCGGTACCTCCCCGAGCAGGTCGGAGACGGTCGTACCGTAGATTCGGGCCAGCGCGAGCAGCATGGGCAGCGAGGGCTGCCGCCGGCCCGTCTCCAGCCGGGAGAGATGGGCGGGCGAGAGCCCCGCCCGCCGGGCCGCGGCCTCCAGCGTCAGCCGGCGGTCGCGCCGCAGCTCACGCAGCCGGGGCGCGACATCGGGGAGCGCGTCGGTCGCCTCGGCATCGGGAAGCCGGAGAGGCGACGGGGCGGCCGCCCCTCCGGCAGAAGATGTGCTCACACGTCCATTGGGCCAGGAACTTTCCTCTCAGGCAAATTTCTTGCCCGAGAGGCAAAAACCTGCCTGCCCGCCCCGCACAGGCCGGAGCCCAGCCCCAGCTCAGGCCGCACGCCAGACCAGGCCCCGCCCAGGCCCGGCAGTCCCAGCCCAGCCCAGCCCAGCCCCCTACCGGTGCGCGACCGCCTGCTTCACCAGTGTCCTGCCGAAGTCCCACATCAGCCCGCCCCCGCCATGCGCATCGTCCATGACCGCCGTGAACGCCTCCACGAACCGCTCGACCTCCCGCTCGCCGATGGTCAGCGGCGGAATCAGCTTGATCACCTCAAGATGGTCACCGGAGACCTGGGTCAGGATCCGGTGCTTCTGGAGCAGCGGTACGACCACCATCTGCGCGAACAGCCCCTTACGGGCCGCCTGGAGCATCGTCCACCGGCCGCGCAGCTTGATCGAGCTGGGCCGCCCGAACTCAATGCCGATCATCAGGCCCCGGCCCCGTACCTCGTACAGCAGCTCATAGCGGTCGACCAGCGCGGCCAGCCTGGTCCTGAGCAGATCCCCGGTCGCCCGCGCGTTGGCGACGATCCCCTCGTCCTCCATCACCGCGAGCACCGCCAGCCCCGCCGCCATGGCCTGGGCATTGGAGCCGAAGCTCGCCGAGTGGACCAGCACCCGGTCCATCGAGGAGTAGACCTTCTTGAAGATCCAGTCCTTGCCGAGGGTGGCGCCGACGGGCACATAGCCGCCCGAGAGCGCTTTCGCCACACAGACGAGATCCGGCTCGACGCCCTCCTCGTGCTGGTACGCGTAGAAGTCACCGGTCCTGCCGAGACCGGTCTGCACCTCGTCGGCGATCAGCAGCGCCTTGTGCGCGCGCAGCAACTCCTGTGCGGCACGCAGGAACCCGGGCGGAGCCGCGTGCACCCCCTTGCCCTGGATCGGCTCGACGACGAAGCCGGCCACATCGCCGCGCTTCAACTCCCGCTCCAGCGCTTCGAGATCGCCCAGCGGAATCGCGGTGTCGGGCAGCAGAGGCGCGAAGCCGTCCCGGAAGCCGTCCTCGCCGTTGACCGACAGCGAGCCGGTGGTCAGCCCGTGGAAGGCGTGCGCGCAGTAGAGGATCCTGGGCTTCCCGGTCACGTACCGGGCGAACTTGAGAGCGGTCTCAACCGCTTCCGTACCGCTGTTGCCGAAGAACACCCGGTCCAGATGCGGGCTGTGGGCCAGCAGCTTCTCGGCGAGCAGCCCGGGCAGCGGCTGGCAGTCGAAGCGGGTGAGATCGGCGAGCGAGGCGTCGAGGACATCGTGGAGCGCCTTGCGTACGACGGGATGGTGCCGGCCGAGGCCCATCACCCCGAACCCCGCGAGCATGTCCAGATAGTCGTTGCCGTCCGCGTCCCAGAAGTAGGCGCCCTCGGCCCGCTCGTAGACCCGGTCGAAGCCGATGGTGTGCAGCATGCGCGGGAGCTGGTGGTTGAGGTGCCTGGTGTGCAGCTCATAGCGCTCGGCGCCGCGCTCCGCGAGCAGCCGCGCCAGGTCGAAGCCCTTGGGCTCGGTCATTCCGTGCTCTCCTTGCGCGCTCGGACAGGTCCCGTGCCCTGTCGCGGCAGTACGAGGCCCAGGGCGGCGCTGATCCGCCCCGCGATCTCCACCGGGGTGAGGCCGATGTCGGCGAGGACCTCGCTCCGTTTGGCGTGGGCCAGGAATTGTTCGGGGATCCCGTAGGTCCGCAGGGGTACGTCGACCCCGGCGTCCCGCAGCGACTGGCCGATGGCCGAACCCACCCCGCCGCTGCGGCTGTTGTCCTCGACGACCGCGACCAGCCGGTGCCGCTCGGCCAGCGGCGCGAGCTGTTCGTCGACGGGTTTGACCCACCGCGGATCGACCACGGTGCAGCCGATTCCGCGCCCGGCGAGCAGCTCCGCCGCCTGGAGACAGACCGGCGCGAGCGCCCCCACCGACACCAGCAGCACATCGGCGCGCTCCGCGCGGTGCAGTACGTCCATGCCGCCGACGCGGCCGACGGCCGGGACCGCCGCGCCCACCGACTCCTTGGGGAAGCGCACCACGGTCGGCGCGTCGTCCACGGCGACCGCCTCGCGGAGCTGGGCACGCAACTGCCCGGCGTCGCGCGGCGCCGCGATCCGCAGTCCTGGCACGCACTGGAGGAGGGACATGTCCCACATCCCGTTGTGCGAGGGCCCGTCGGACCCGGTGACCCCGGCCCTGTCCAGTACGAAGGTGACTCCGCACCGGTGCAGCGCCACATCCATCAATAGCTGGTCGAAGGCGCGGTTGAGGAAGGTGGCGTACACGGCGACGACGGGATGCAGCCCGCCGGTGGCGAGCCCGGCCGCGGAGACCACCGCGTGCTGCTCGGCGATCCCCACGTCCCAGACCCGGTCGGGGAAGCGCTCGGCGAACTTCGTCAGCCCGACCGGGTGCAGCATGGCCGCGGTGATGGCCACGACATCCGGCCGTTCCTCCCCGATCGCGAGGATCTCGTCACTGAACACCGAGGTCCAGGAAGGGCCGTTGGACGGTGCCAGGGGCTCGCAGGTCCGCGGATCCATCACCCCGACCGTGTGGAAGCGGTCGGCATCGTCCTCCAGCGCCGGCCGGTAACCGCGGCCCTTCTCCGTCAGGCAGTGCACCAGTACGGGCCCGTGGAAGCGCTTCGCCCGGCTGAGGGCCGACTCGACGGCGGCGATGTCGTGCCCGTCGATGGGGCCGACGTATTTCAGCCCGAGATCCTCGAACATGCCCTGCGGGGCGAAGGCGTCCTTGAACCCCTTCTTCGCGCCGTGCAGCGACCCGTACAACGGCCTGCCCACGACCGGGGTGTTGTGCAGTACGTCCTTGCCCCAGGCCAGGAACTTCTCGTAGCCGTCCGTGGTACGGAGCGTGGCGAGATGGTTGGCGAGGCCGCCGATCGTCGGGGCGTAGGAGCGTTCGTTGTCATTGACCACGATGATCAGTGGCCGGTCCTTGGCAGCGGCGATGTTGTTGAGTGCCTCCCAGGCCATTCCGCCGGTGAGAGCGCCGTCACCGATGACCGCGACGACATGTTCGTCGCGGTCGAGTACGTCACGTGCCTTGGCCAGTCCGTCGGCCCAGCCGAGCACGGTGGAGGCATGCGAATTCTCGATGATGTCGTGCTCGGACTCCTCACGGGAGGGATAGCCGGAAAGGCCGCCCTTTCCGCGCAGTTTGGAGAAATCCTTTCTGCCGGTGAGGAGTTTATGGACATAGCTCTGGTGTCCGGTGTCCCACAGAATACGGTCGGCGGGTGAGTCGAAGGCCCGGTGCAGGGCGATGGTCAGCTCCACCACCCCGAGATTGGGCCCGAGATGGCCGCCGGTTCTGGCCACCGCCTCGATCAGGAAGTCTCTGATGTCCTGGGCGAGTTCGTCGAGTTCGCCGCTCGTCAGCGCCTTGAGATCGTGCGGCCCCCGGATGTTCTCCAAGACTGACACGCTCGGGCCCCCTCTCGGATTCGTTCAGCTCACAGTGACGGCGGGAGCCCCCGAGGGCACCCCTGCGTCCTCCATCTGTTCGGCGAGCTTCATGGCCTCGTCGATCAGGGTCTCCACGATCTTCGACTCGGGAACGGTCTTGATGACCTCACCCTTCACAAAGATCTGCCCCTTGCCATTGCCCGACGCAACACCGAGGTCCGCCTCACGCGCTTCGCCCGGACCGTTCACCACACAGCCCATCACGGCCACACGCAGCGGGACCTCCATACCCTCCAGGCCCGCCGTCACCTCGTCCGCCAGCTTGTACACATCCACCTGCGCACGCCCACAGGAAGGACACGAGACGATCTCCAGACGGCGCTGCTTGAGGTTCAGGGCCTCCAGGATCTGCAGGCCGACCTTGACCTCCTCGGCCGGCGGCGCCGACAGCGAGACCCGGATCGTGTCCCCGATCCCCTCACTCAGCAACGCACCAAAAGCCACAGCCGACTTGATCGTCCCCTGGAACGCCGGGCCGGCTTCCGTGACGCCGAGGTGGAGAGGGTAGTCGCACTGCGCGGCCAGCTGACGGTACGCGTTGACCATCACCACCGGATCGTTGTGCTTCACCGAGATCTTGATGTCCCTAAACCCGTGCTCCTCGAACAGCGACGCCTCCCACAGCGCCGACTCCACCAGCGCCTCCGGCGTCGCCTTCCCGTACTTCCGCAGCAGCCGCGCATCCAGCGAACCGGCATTCACCCCGATCCGGATCGGCGTCCCCGCCTCCCCCGCCGCCTTCGCGATCTCCCGCACCTTGTCGTCGAACTGCTTGATGTTCCCCGGATTCACCCGCACCGCCGCACACCCCGCGTCAATCGCCGCGAACACATACTTCGGCTGGAAATGAATATCCGCGATCACCGGAATCTGCGACTTCCGCGCAATCACCGCCAACGCATCCGCATCATCCTGCGTCGGACACGCCACCCGCACAATCTGGCACCCCGACGCCGTCAGCTCAGCAATCTGCTGCAACGTCGCACCCACATCCGAGGTACGCGTCGTCGTCATCGACTGCACCGACACCGGCGCATCCCCACCGACCGCCACCGACCCGACCTGGATCTGACGGCTGACCCGCCGCTCGGCGATGGGCCGGGGCGGCAGCGCCGGAAGCCCCAGTGAGACCGGCTCTCCACTGGTCATGGCGTGGTCACCTGGTCCCGGCGACGGTCTCGCGGGCCGCACGGATGGACTCCTTGAGGGAGCCCATGGTGGCGAGTACGGCGGTGGGCTCATAGCCGCAGTGCGCCATGCAGTTGGCGCAGCGCGGGTCCTTGCCGCGGCC
Organism: Streptomyces sp. NPDC057617; assembly: GCF_042800555.1. NCBI lineage: Bacteria > Bacillati > Actinomycetota > Actinomycetes > Kitasatosporales > Streptomycetaceae > Streptomyces > Streptomyces sp. NPDC057617. Next base: position 891,487 of record NZ_JBHVGV010000001.1, read on the forward strand.
GTACTTGTCCCAGTCGGTGTCCTCGATGAGCTGACGGTACGTGGGCACATATCCGTCGCTCATCAGATAGCAGGGGCGCTGCCAGCCGAAGAGCGAATAGTTGGGAATGGCCCAGGCGGTGCACGGGAAGTCGGCCTTGCCTTCCAGGAAATCCAGGAAGAGCGGCGAGTGGTTGAGGCGCCAGCGGGCCCGGTTTCCGCCGGAGAACGCCTTCTTGAACAGTTCGCGGGTCTGCTCGACGCCGAGGAAGTGCTCCTGGTCGGGAGCCTTCTCGTAGGCGTAGGCGGGCGAGATCATCATCTCGTCCACCTTCAGTTCGTCATTGAGGTAATTCAGCACCTCGACAACGGTCTGCGGGGTGTCCGTGTTGAAGAAGGTGGAGTTGGTGGTCACCCGGAAACCGCGCCGCTTGGCCTCCTTGATGGCTTCCACCGCCTCGTCGAACACGCCCTCCTTCGCGACCGATTCGTCGTGCCGCTCCCGCAATCCGTCGATGTGCACGGCGAAGGCGAAATACGGCGAGGGGGTGAATTTCTCGATCTTCTTGCGCAGCAGCATCGCATTCGTGCAGAGGAAGACGTATTTCCTCTTGGCGACGAGCTGCCGCACGATCTCGTCGATCTGCGGGTGCATCAGCGGCTCACCGCCGGCGATGGAGACCATGGGCGCCCCGGATTCCAGTACCGCGCCGACCGCCTGGGCAACGGGCATACGCTGCTTCAGGACGCCGGCCGGATGCTGGATCTTGCCGCAGCCCTCACATTTCAGATTGCAGGCGAAGAGCGGTTCCAGCTCAACGATGAGAGGAAACTTCTCTCGCCTGCGGAGCTTCTGTTCGAAGAGGTACGTCCCGACCCTGATGGTCTGACGGAGCGGCATGGCCATCTAGCTCACCTCCTGGGGAGCAGCAAAGAACGGTGCCATTCATGAAAAGCGGGAACGACGGCACGGAGTACACGGAAGGCCGATATTCCTCCGCGTACGGTGCCGATCCGGACGAGTTCATGCTCCGGGGCGTCCACGACCACCCGTACGGCCGCGACCGGCCGGGTGCCCGCGCTCAGAGCGGTACGGAGCGTGGCGGCGGACTCCATGTCCACCGCGACCGCCCCCGTGGTGCGCAGTACGGCCCGTTCCTGTCCGCGGACCACATGGTCGGACCCGGTCAGCGGACCGGTGTGGACCGTACGGCCGGGCACGGCCCGGGCCAGCGCGTCGACGAGCAGCCCGGTGCCCGTACAGGGCGTGGAGCCGTACGGGTCCCGGGTCTCGTCGGCGACGATCAGATCCCCGGGGTGCATCCCCGGGGTGAGCCCGGCACAGAATCCGGACGCGATCAGCACCGCGTCCCTGTTCCGGGGCTCTCCGAGCGCGCGCGCCACGGCGCGCTCGGCGTTCCTGGGCCCCATGCCCGTACGGAGGACGGTCACCGGTCCGGCCGGGTCGCCGCCGCCGGACCCGCGCAGCGCGAGGCTCTCGATGCCGAGCGCGCAGGCGATCAGCAGCGGTGCCGGAGGGCCGGCCGGCCCCGGGGACCGGTCCATCAGCCCCCCTTGCGGCTGCCCGTACGGGCGGCGAGCGGCTCGCCGTGGACATACCGGCCGAGTGCCGTGAGCGGGAACACCTGCCGGTAGAGGTGGTAGTTGATGGAGAAGTCCCACGGGAAGCCGGTGCCGGTGAAGTACGGCTCGTCCCAGGAGCCGTCCTCGCGCTGGGCCGCGGCCAGACAGGCGATGCCCCGCTCGACGGCCTTGCTCTCCCGCTCCCCGGCCGCGAGAAGCGCGAGCAGCGCCCAGGCGGTCTGGGAGGCGGTCGTGGCACCGCGTCCGATCCACTGATCGTCGCGGTACGAGCGCAGGTCCTCGCCCCAGCCGCCGTCCTCGTTCTGCACGGATTCGAGCCAGCTCACGGCCCGGCGGATCGCGGGATGGGAGGCGGGCAGCCCGGCCGCGACCAGCGCGGGCACCACCGACCCCGTGCCGTATACGTAGTTGACCCCCCAGCGCCCGAACCAGGCTCCGCTGGTCTCCTGTTCGGCGAGGAGCCACTCGATTCCCCGCCGCGTCCTGGGGTGGTGGCTCTTCCCTTCGTACGCCAGCATCTCGACGACATGCGCGGTGACATCCGCGGACGGCGGGTCGATGACCTCGCCGAAGTCGCAGAAGGGCAGCCGGTTGGGGAACGGGCTGGTGTTGTCGGCGTCGAAGGCGCCCCAGGCCCCGTTCCTCGACTGCATGCCCAGATTCCACCGGGCGCCCCGCTCGATGGCGGCGTCGATCCGCTCGGGCTCGGGGTGGCTGACCCGGCGCAGCGCGAGGATGACCTCGGCGGTGTCGTCGATGTCCGGGTAGTTGTCGTTGTGGAATTCGAACGCCCAGCCGCCGGGGGCGAGTCCGGGCCTGCGTACGGACCAGTCGCCGGGGCGGACGATCTCCTCGCCCAGCATCCAGTCGGCGGCCTTGACCAGGGCCGGATGGTCCGGGTCCACGCCCGCGTCGGCGAGCGCGATGGTGGCCAGGCAGGTGTCCCAGACCGGTGACTGGCAGGCCTCGATCATCCGGGCGCCGTCCTCACGCCAGACGGCGAACCTGTCGAGCGATTCGAGTCCGGCGCGCATGACCGGGTGGTCGAGGTCGTATCCGAGCAGATGCAGGGCGATCACGGAGTAGACGGCGGGCGGCTGGATCCCGCCCCAGCAGCCGTCGTTCTCCTGCCGCTCGATGATCCAGCGGGCCGCCGCGTTCATCGCCGTACGGCGGAGCCGGCGCGGGGCGATCCGGTGGTAGGCGTGCAGGACCCTGTCGAGACGCTGGAAGGCGCCGTCCCAACTGGTCACGGGCGCGGACGTCTTGGCGGGTACGGCGGCAGTGCCGGAGTGCAACTCGTCGAGGGCGAAGGGTGCGGGCCGTACGGGCCGCTTCGCCGAGACAATGGTGAGCGGCACGATCGTCTGGCGGGCCCAGCAGCCGAAGTCATAGATGTTGAGCGGGAACCACTTGGGCAGGAAGATCATCTCGGGCGGCAGCTCGGGCAGGTCCTCCCATTTCCACCAGCCGAAGAGGGCCAGCCAGATACGGGTGAAGACCCGGCTCGCGGCGATCCCGCCCTGCTCGCGCACCCATTGGGAGGCGCGCGCCATGTGCGGTTCGTCGGGGTGGTCGCCGGCCAGTCTGAGCGCTACGTACGCCTCGATGGTGGCGGAGAGTTCGCCGGGGCCGCCGTGGAAGGTGGCCCAGGTGCCGTCCGCGCGCTGCTCGCCGCGGATGAAGAGCCCCGCGGCCTCGGTGGTGCGCGCGTCCAGGACGCCGAGGAACTGCCGGAGCAGCAGATCCTCGGCGTCCATCGTCACATTGGTCTGCAGGTCGCCCTTCCACCATCCCTGGGCGTCCTGCCTGCCGAGCAGGAACTCGACGGATCGTGCGGTGGCCCGCTGCGCGGTGGCCAGAAGGTCACCGCCGGTGGCGGGGGTTGTCTCAGTCGGTCCGCTCGCCGAGGTCGCGCGGGGTCCCAGGGCCCCGGTGCTTCCGTCGGTCGTCGCTGTCATGGCTTCCCCTTCGTGCAGTGGTGTGCTTCTGCTGTGCTGGGGTCTCCGTCGTCCTTCGCCCTGTGGGCCCGGACGGCGACTGCGGTCATATGGGAATAGTGATCATCTCTTTCGTACGACGACAAAGTCCGCAAGCGCGATGAGCTGCGCCCTTACCCTGGCCGGCATTTCGACGCCATCGAGGGCCTCGATGGCGACGGCGTGCTGCCTGCGGGCCTCCTGCGAGGTCCACTCCCGGCCGCCCGCCTCCTCGATCAACGCGGCCCGGGTGGCGAACTCTTCCTCGGAAAAGGTCTCGAAATCATTGCTTTTGGCGTCGGCGGCGAGCAGTTGGCCGAGCCGCGCGGAGGCGGGACCGCCCGCGGCGAGCGCGGCGACGACCGGCAGGGACTTCTTGCGCTGGCGCAGATCGCTCCAGGTCTGCTTGCCGGTGGCCTCGGGGTCGCCCCAGATGCCCAGCAGGTCGTCCACGGCCTGGAAGGCGAGGCCGAGATGGTGCCCGTACGCCTCCAGCGTGTCGGCCGTACGGTCGTCGGCGCCGCCGAGGACCGCGCCGATGGAGACGGCGCAGGCCAGCAGGGCGCCGGTCTTGTTGCCCTCCATCTCCAGGCACTCCTCGACGGTGACCCGCTCGCGGTGTTCGTACGAGATGTCCTGCGCCTGACCGTCGATCAGCTTGCGGGTGGCGGTGGTCAGCCGGCGGGTGGCGCGGCCCGCCTCGGGGGTGCCGATCTCCAGCAGTACCTCGTTGGCGAGCGCGAAGAGGGCGTCGCCGACGAGGATCGCCTGCGCGGGGCCGTGCACCTTCCATACGGTGTCGCGGTGGCGGCGCTGCTCGTCGCCGTCCATCAGATCGTCGTGCAGCAGCGAGAAGTTGTGCACCAGCTCGACCGCGACCGCGCCGGGGATGCCCGTCTCGGGCGCGGCGCCCGCCGCTTCCGCGGAGAGCAGCGCGAGCGCCGGGCGCACCGCCTTGCCTCCGTCGCCGTCGGCGGGCCGGCCCTCGGCGTCGATCCAGCCGAAGTGGTAGGCGGCGACGGTGTCCATCGGCGCGGCGAGCCGGCCGACCGCGGCCCGCAGTACCGGGGCGGACAGGGCGCGCCCCCGCTCCAGCAGCGCGTAGACGTCCGCGGTGTCGACAGCCGGATTCACCGGGGGGACGGTCGGCACGGTCTCTCCTCTTGTTCCAGTACTCGTTGTTCCCGTACTCGTAGGTGCGGTACCCGATCTCATGCCGCCTCCTGCAAGGGGTGTTCATGCCGTCGGCCGAGCTGGGCGAGGGCGGCGGCCGCGGCGCTGAAGCCGCTCCGTACCGCACCCTCCATCGTCGCGGGCCAGCCGGTGGCGGTCCACGCGCCGGCCAGGAAGAGCCCGGGCGCACGGGTACGGGCGGCGGGACGCAGCCGGCCCACGCCGGGCGCGGGCGCGAAGGTCGCCGTCCGCTCCCGGGTGACGAAGAAGTCGCGTACCTCCGCGCCGCGGGTCGCGGGCAGAAGGCGCTCCAGCTCGGGGAGATACCGCGCGCGCAGTTCCTGGACGGGCGTGTCGATCTCGTCGGCGGCCGCCGACTGGGAGAGCGCCAGATACTGGCCGTCGCCCAGACCGGAGGCCTCGGTGCGGTCGAAGACCCACTGGACGGGGCTGCCCAGCGCGGCGAAGAAGGGGCGGCGCAGCACTCTGCGGTCGTACACGACATGGATGTTGAGGATCGGCGCGGTACCGATGTCGAGCAGCCGGTCGGGGTCGTCGAGCGCTCCCGGCGGCAGCAGGCCATGGGCCTCGCGCTGCGGTACGGCGAGGACGACCGCGTCCGCGTCGAGCCGCTCGCCGCCCGTGTCGACCTGCCAGCCGCCGCCTTCGGTACGGGTCACCGCGCCGACGCGGGCGCGCAGTTCGGTCCGTACGCCCGCGGAGTCGAGGGCCTTGCGGGCGAGCGTGTCGTGCAGGTCGCCGAGCGGGACGCGCGCCCAGCCGATGTCGGCGGCGCCGGGCTCGGAGAGCAGTCCGGTCTTGAAGACCATCGCGGCCAGGCCCATGGAGGCGTGCGGCGCGGCGGCGTTGAGGGTCGCCACGCCGACGAGGTCCCAGAGGGCTTCGATGGTGCGGTCCGACTGGCCGTGCCGACCCAGCCAGGTGGCGAAGTCGATGCCGTCCAGGGCGGGGTCGGCCGGGTCGAGCCGCCGCAGGGCGAGCGCCGCGCGCCCGACGGAGGCGCGCTCGGCGAGCGACAGATGCGGGTACGTCGCGAGCCCGGCGGCCAGATGCAGCGGTACGGGCAGGCCGTTGCGGCGCAGCCGTCCGAGCCGCGGGCCGCGCGGTCCGGCGGCGTCCAGTACGGGTACGTCGAGCCGGTCCTGGACCGGTGCGAGGGCGGCGCCGTCGACCCGGTCGAGAAACCACTGGTAGGCGGTGCAGCAGCGCAGATACACATGCTGGCCGTTGTCGACGGTGAGGTCGCCGCGGCGGAAGGAGAAGGCGAGACCGCCGAGCCGCGGACGCCCTTCGAGGAGCGTCACCCGCACTCCGGCGTCGGCGAGCTGGAGCGCCGCGGTGATTCCGGCGAGCCCCGCGCCGACCACTACGGCGTGCCGTGGCGGTGAGCCGTCCGCTGTCGTCATGCGTGTCCCCCTCCGGCCGTCGCAGTCAGGGACGCGCCGGACCGGCGCCGGGTTGCGAGAGCCTCGTACGGATGTGCGCCGAAGGGGCCGAGTCGGGCGATATGCCGCATCAGCCACGCCTCCTGACGCCCTGCCGGGAGACATTCCGGGCATCGAGCCCCGAGAGTCCGCGCACCGCGACATACGCCTTCTCGTGCCCCGGCAGCGAGACCCGGCCGCGCAGCACGGCCTCGGGGTCGCGCTCGATCCGGTCGAGCAGCCTGCGGTAGATACCGGCCATGGCCGCGACACAGGCGCCGCTGCGCCGGTCGAGCAGGGGCAGCAGCCGGTAGCCCTCGGCGAACAGGGCACGGGCGCGGCGGACCTCGAAGTGCACCAGACCGGTGAAGTCCGAGCCGGCGGGCGGGGTGGCGCTGTGGAAACCGGCGGAGCAGCCGAACTTGGCGAGGTCGTCGGAGGGCAGGTACGTACGGCCGTTGCCCGCGTCCTCCCGTACATCGCGGAGGATGTTCGTCAACTGGAGGGCGAGGCCCAGCGTGTCGGCGTACTCGGCGGCGCGCTCGGCGCCCGGCGCGCCGGGCGCGGAGCCGAACACGCCGAGGGAGACCCTGCCGATGGCACCCGCGACACACCGGCAGTAGACCTTGAGATCGTCCCAGGTCTCGTAGGTGTCGCCCCGTACGTCCATCAGCACGCCGTCGATCAGTTCGTCGAGCCCGCCGAGCGGCACCGGGAAGCGGCGCGCCGCGTCAGCGACGGCGACCGCGACCGGGTCGGTGTCGTCCTCGGCCACCTCGCCCGCCCTGACTCTGTCCAGAAGGGCGCGGGTCTCTTCGAGCCGTCTCTGCTTGGCCTCGGGCGCGAGTGTGCCGTCGCCGATGTCGTCCACCCGGCGGGCGAACGCGTACAGCGCCGACATGGCCTGCCGCTTCTCGGCCGGCAGCAGTCTGATGCCGTACGCGAAGTTGCGGGCCTGCTGCCCGGTGACCGCCTCGCAGTAGCTGTAGGCCGCCTGTACCGGCGCGGACGCGGGTGTCTGTCCCTCCACGTTCCGGCTCACCCCTCTCTGTGCGCTCTTCGCAAGACAGCTCCCACTTCGCGCAGCAGACGCGGCTTGGTGGGTCTGGGCGGTCCGGGGAGCACATCGTGCCCGGCGGCCGCGATCGAAGCGAGGGCGGCGCGCCCTCCTGCCACAAACCCGGCGAGCAGCAGCCGGAGTCTGCCGTGGACGCTACCCACCAGCGGGGGGCCTTCATTCAGCAGCAGCCGCGCGCGTTCGGCTTCGTACGCGACGAGTGAGCGCACAGAGGCGTTGGCGGTGGCGGCGGCCAGATCCGCCTCGGTGACACGGAAGCGCTTCATGTCCTCGGCGGGCAGATAGATCCGGTCGCGGCGCAGGTCCTCGGCCACGTCCTGGAGGTGTTCGACGATCTGGAGCGCCGTGCAGACGGCGTCGGAGCGGCGGATCCGCTCGGGGTCCGCGGTGCCGGTGATCTGCAGGACGAGGCGGCCGACGGGGTTGGCGGACAGCTCGCAGTAGGCGAGGAGGTCGTCGTACGTCTCGTAGCGCCGCACCAACTGGTCCTGGCGGTTGGCTCCGACGAGTCCGAGGAACGGCTCGGGGGTGAGCGAGCGGCGCCGTACGGCCGGGATCAGCCCGCGCAGCAGCGGGTGGCCGGGGCGCGGTCCCTCGGGTTCGAAGACCCGCCGCAGATCGGCTTCGAACGCGTCGAGGAGGGCGAGCCGGTCGTCGGCGTGCTCGGGGGCGACGCCGAGACGGCGGGCGTCGGCGCCGCCGGGGGCGAGATCGCCGTCACCGATGTCGTCGACGAGACGGGCGAATCCGTAGACGGCCATCAGATCGTCGCGCCAGGCGCGCGGCAGAAAGAAAGGGGCTACCGGAAAGTTCTCGTCCGCGGCTTTGTCGAGTGTGGTGCGCGAGGCGGCATCGGGGCGCGCCCGGGGAGTGCCCATCACTGCCGGCTGCCCGGCACGGGGACGGCGGAACCCTCGCGGAGCTGGAGATTTCCCGTCATTGCCGTCACATCTCCCGTTCTACACTGCTGACCCAATACATCCCTTTTCGGACACGCCGCCCGTCCTTCCGAGTAAAGAAGGCCGCCGCCTTCGCAGACGAGGTACTCAGGGGGTATCACCCCACTTGCCGCGAATCAGCACCAGCACAGCTTACGTTGTACAACTAAGAGCATCCCTCCGGGGTATTGCGCGCATTACAAAAGCGCTGCAATGACGGCCAACCTTCCCCGCGCGCCCGGGACTTGACCATTCCTTGACGATCAGTGACCGAATACCGGCGGCGGAAAGCGAACGGTCCGGGCGCCGAAGGCCCCCGTCCGGAGCGATCCGGCGGGGGCCTCGGAGGCTACTTGCCCGTCTCCTTCTCATACGCCTTGATGACCTCGTCGGTCGGGCCGTCCATCAGGAGTTCGCCCTTCTCCAGCCAGAGAACGCGGTCACAGGTGTCCCGGATCGACTTGTTGCTGTGGCTGACGAGGAAGACCGTGCCGGCCTCCTTGCGCAGTTCGCGAATCCGCTGCTCGGAGCGGATCTGGAACTTGCGGTCGCCGGTGGCCAGCGCCTCGTCGATCATCAGGACGTCGTGGTCCTTGGCGGCGGCGATGGAGAACCGGAGCCTGGCGGCCATGCCCGAGGAGTAGGTGCGCATCGGGAGCGTGATGAAGTCGCCCTTCTCGTTGATGCCGGAGAAGTCGACGATGCCCTGGTACCGGTCCTTGATCTGCTCGCGGGTCATGCCCATCGCCAGCCCGCCGAGGATCACATTGCGCTCGCCGGTCAGATCGTTCATCAGCGCCGCGTTCACCCCGAGCAGCGAGGGCTGGCCGTCGGTGTAGACCTTGCCGCTCTCGGTGGGCAGCAGCCCCGCGATCGCCCGCAGCAGCGTCGACTTGCCCGATCCGTTGGTGCCGATCAGACCGATCGCCTCGCCGCGGTACGCCGTGAAGGAGACGCCCCGTACGGCATGGACCTTACGGACTCCGCGCGCCTCGCCCTTGCCGCGGCGGAGTATCCGGCTGAGCGCCGCGGTGGCGCTTCCCTTCCCGCCGCCCCCGCCGTTGACCCGGTACACGATGTGCACCTCGTCGGCGATGACGGTGGGGATGCGGCCCTGCCTGTTGCCGTTGATGTCGTTGATGCCGGTGTTGTCGTCAGCCACGCCCGTACCGTTCCTCAGCCTTCCAGAAGTACACGAAGCCGACGACACCCAGCAGTACGGCCCACACCAGAGCGGCGAACCAGACATGCGCGGGCAGGTTCGACGAGCCGTAACCGTCGATCAGCGCGTACCTCACGAGGTCCATGTAGATGGCGGCGGGGTTGTACTGGAGGACGTCCGCGATCCAGGCCGGCCGGTCCTTGAGCATCACCGGGATGGAGAACATCACGCCCGAGGCGTACATCCACGTACGCATCACGAACGGCATGAGCTGCGCCAGGTCCGGGGTCTTGCTGCCGAGCCTCGCCATGATCAGGGCCAGCCCGGTGTTGAAGACGAACTGGAGCGCCAGCGCGGGCACCACGAGCAGCCAGCTGAGCCGCGGATAGCTGCCGAAGGCAACGGCCACGGCGACCAGCACGACCATCGAGTACAGAAGCTGCTGGAGCTGCTGGAGCGAGAAGGAGATCGGCAGCGAGGCCCGGGGGAAGTGCAGAGCCCGTACCAGCCCCAGATTGCCGGAGATCGCGCGGACCCCGGCCATCACCGAACTCTGGGTGAAGGTAAAGACGAAGACCCCGGTGACCAGGAACGGGACGAAGACCTCCTGGGGGATGCCCTTCCTGGTGCCCAGGATCAGACCGAAGATCAGGTAGTACACCAGGGCATTGAGCAGGGGCGTCGCCACCTGCCAGAGCTGGCCCAGCTTGGCCTGGCTGTACTGGGCCGTGAGCTTCGCCGAGGAGAAGGCCAGGATGAAGTGGCGCCGGCCCCAGAGCTGCCGCACATACTCGGCCAGTCCCGGCCGGGCGCCGCTCACGGACAGGCCGTACTTCGCGGCGAGCTCCGCCGGGGTCAGACCGTCGTCGGACGACGGCGGGGCGCTCACGGCGATCGCGCCCTCTTGGGTTGTGTCACTCACAAGTTGAAACTTTCGTCTTCAAGATGCGCAGCCGGACGGGCACCGGCACGGACGGCCAGGCCCCGGAAGCAGGTCGTAGCCCCGATGCTCTCAGATCCGAAGCTTGTCAGATGACGGGCGGTCGGCCCAGCCGGGTCAGCCGCCACACCGTACGCCACTTCATGGGGCGGCGCGGTCCGCACGGGGTGGCCCAGCCTTCCCGGAACCCCCCGAGCCAGGCCCTCAGCGCGGGCAGCGAGGGGCGCCGTACGAGGGTGAGCAGCAGCCACACCCCGAGATAGAGCGGTACGAACGGCGCGGGCAGATTCCGGCGGGCGAGCCAGACCCGGTTACGGGCCACCATACGGTGGTAGGCCGCGTGCCGGGACGGCGCGGTCGCGGGATGGCTGAGCACCATGTCCGCGCGGTAGTCGATCATCCAGCCCGCGTCCAGGGCCCGCCAGGCGAGATCGGTCTCCTCATGGGCGTAGAAGAAACCGCCGGGCAGCGGGCCGACCTCGGCCAGGACCCTGGTCCGTACGGCATTGGCGCCGCCGAGGAAGGTCGTCACCCGGGACGACCGCAGCGGATCGGAGGCGCGCAGCCGCGGGACATGGCGGCGCTGGCTCAGACCGGTCTCCGGGTCGGCGATCCGGAAACTGACGATCCCGAGCACCGGATCGGCCGCGAAGGCCTCGCGGATCAGCTCGGCCGTACCGGGGTCCGGGAGCCGGCCGTCGTCGTCGAGGAAGAGCAGGACGTCGACCGCGGAGCCGGCGGGCCCGAAGGCCTCGATACCGACATTGCGGCCGCCCGGGATGCCCAGGTTCTCGGGCAGCTCGACGGTCCGTACCCCGGCGGGAACGTCGCCCACCGGGGCGCCGTTCCCGACCACGACGATCTCGACCGGGTCGCCCTCCTGGCCCGCGACCGAGTCCAGCAGCGCACGCAGCTCGGCGGGGCGGTCACCCATCGTGATGATCACCGCGCCGAGCCGCATATCGCTCACCTCAGCCTGCTCGACGCCAGGATGGAGACCAGATGCAGCAGGGTCTGCACCACGGCGATACCGGCCAGGACCGCGATGCCGAGCCGGGTGAAGAACAGATCGCCGCGGGCCGTGTCGAGGACGGCAACGACCAGGATGAAGAGACTGGCCTCGATTCCCCCGACGAGCCGGTGGAACTTGAGCATGGCCGCGGCCCTGCGGGCGAGGGCCAGACCGGAGGAGCGCGGTACGGACGCCTCGTCCTTGACGGCGGGCAGTCCGCTGCGCTGCCTTGCCACATCGACCAGGTCGGTCTCGGCCTTGATCAGGATCGCGCCGAGCGCGGCGAGCGTGCCGAGGAAGGCCCACAGCCAGTCGGTGGCCGTGCCGTTCTGGTGGAAGACGTCCGCGCCGCGTACACCGAAGCCGATCAGGAGGGCGGCCTCGCAGAGGTAGTGGCCGACCCGGTCCAGATAGACACCGGTGATGGAGGTCTGCTTGCGCCAGCGGGCCACCTCGCCGTCGACGCAGTCGAGCAGCAGATAGATCTGGAACAGGACCGCCGCGAGGATCGCGCCGGTGAGCCCGGGCAGCAGCAGCGCGGCGCCGCCGAGGACCCCCACGACCACCATGAGGTACGTGAGCTGGTTGGGCGTTATCCGGGTGTTCACCAGGTACGGGTCGATGTGCAGCGAGATCTCCCGCATGTACAGGCGCCCGGCCCAGTGCTCTCCGCTGCGCCGGTCCTTCACACCCTCCGGGTGCACGACCGGGCGGAGTTCAGCTACTGATGGTCTTGGCATAGTCGGCGTACGCGTCCCTGATCTGGTCGGTGGACAGGTCGAGGTGTTCGAGGATGGTGAAACGGCCGGGGCGGGTCTGCGGGGCGTAGGCGACGGCCTGGACGAACTCCTCGGCGGAGAAGCCGATCTCGTCGGGCAGCACGGGCAGCCCGTGCCGGTGCAGCACCTCGGTGAAGAGCTGTGACTCCTCGTGGGCGCCGCGCAGATGCATGGCGAAGGCGGCGCCGAGGCCGACCTGCTCGCCGTGCAGGGCGCAGCGCCTGGGGTGGAGCAGGTCGAAGGCGTGGCTGATCTCGTGGCAGGCGCCGGAGGAGGGGCGGGTGTCGCCGCTGATGGACATGGCGATGCCGGTGAGGACCAGTGCCTCGGCGAGTACGGTGAGGAACTCGTCGTCGCCGGCGCCGCCGGGGTGGCGCAGGACGGCTTCGCCCGCGGTACGGGCCATGGCGGCGGCGAGACCGTCGACCGGCTCGCCGTTGATGCCGTGCGACAGCTCCCAGTCGGCGATGGCGGAGATGTTGGAGACGGCGTCGCCGATGCCGGAGCGGATGAACCGGATCGGGGCGTCGCGGATGACATCGAGGTCGACGACGATCGCGATGGGGGTGGGGACGCCGTAGGAGCCGCGGCCGTTGTCGTTGTCCAGGGTGGAGACCGGGGAGCAGATCCCGTCGTGCGCGAGGTTGGTCGCGACGGCGACCATGGGCAGGCCCACCCGGGCCGCCGCGTACTTCGCCACGTCGATGATCTTGCCGCCGCCGAGGCCGACCACCGCGTCGTACCGCTTGCCCTTGATGCCGTCGGCGAGCCGGACCGCGGAGTCGATGGTGCCGTTGGCCACCTGGTACCAGTCGGCGTCGGGCAGGACCGGCTCCAGGCGGGTCCGCAGGGCCTGTCCGGATCCGCCGCTGACCGCGATGGCGACCCGGCCCGAGCTGGAGATCCGCTGGTCGGCGAGGAGACCGGCGAGATCGCCGAGGGCGCCGGGGCTGATGTCTACGACGACCGGGGAGGGGATGAGCCGGGTCAGTACTGGCACGCGATCTCACGGCCCTTCGCGAGGTCGTCGTGGTTGTCGATCTCGACCCAGGGGATGTCGCCGATGGGGGCCACGTCGAGGGTGAAGCCGCGGTTGACCAGCTCCTGGTAGCCGTCCTCGTAGTAGAGGTCGGGGTCGCGTTCGAAGGTGGTGCGCAGGGCGTCGGCGAGATCGGCGGCGGCGGCGGACTCGATGAGGGTGACGCCGATGTACTCGCCGGTGGCGGTGGCCGGGTCCATCAGCTTGGTAATCCGGCGTACGCCCTTGGCGCCGTCCGTGACGACCTTCATCTCCTCGTCGGCGAGACGTTTGACCGTGTCGAGGGCGAGGATAATGCGCCGGTCCTCGCCGCGGGCGGCGAGCAGGGTCTTCTCCACGGAGACGGGGTGCACGGTGTCGCCGTTGGCGAGGATCACCCCCTGTGTGAGGACATCGCGGGCGCACCAGAGGGAGTAGGCGTTGTTCCACTCCTCGGCCTTGTCGTTGTCGACGAGGGTGAGCTTCAGACCGTACCGCCGCTCCAGTTCGGCCCGGCGTTCGTAGACGGCCTCCTTGCGGTAGCCGACGACGACGGCGGCCTCGGTCAGGCCGATCTCGGCGAAGTTGCCCAGGGTGAGGTCGAGGACCGTGGTGGTTCCCTCGCCGGCGGGGTCGACGGGCACGAGGGCCTTCGGAAGCGTGTCGGTGTAGGGGCGCAGACGCCGTCCGGCACCGGCGGCCAGTACGAGGCCGATCATGCGGGTTCTCCTTCGTCGTGTACGGCGGGGGCGCCGGAGGACACCCAGAACCGGATGGACTCCGCGAGTACGACCAGCGCGACGGCGGCGGCGAGCGCCGCCAGGGCCAGGGGAAAGTCGAACTGCCGGGTCACGAGGACGGCGGCGAGCGCGGTCACCGCCAGGGTGCGGCCCTCGTGCCCGCCGGTCGCGCGGACGAGCCATCGGGGCGGTGCGCCGCTGCCGCCGCGGATGCGGTACACCGTGTCGTAGTGATGGTAGGCGACAGCCGCAACCAGCCCGAAAGCCGCTGGCAAGGCTCCGTTCACCTCGGAGCGGGCGGCGAGCACCAGGACGGTGCCGTACTCGGCCGCCCGGAACACCGGCGGTACGAGCCAGTCGAGCGCGCCGGTGAGCGGGCGGGCGACGGCGAGGCCCGAGGTCAGGACGTACACCAGGGCCGCGACGACCGGCCAGGGGCCGTCGAGGGGCGCGAGGGAGGCGGTGGCGACGACCACCGCGCCGCCGGCGAGGGCGGCCAGGAACGGCAGCAGACCGGGAAGCGCGCGGGCCGGGCGGCGCAGCAGCGCGGCGACTCCCTCGGCGAGCGGTCCGGAGTCGGCGAGGTCGGTGAGGGCTCGCGCGGCCCGTTCGGTACGGACGGCCTTGCGGGTCACCGAGCGCAGGACGCGGCCCGCGGTGGTGTAGCAGGCGGCGAAGGCGCAGCCGATCAGGAGTGCGTAGAAGACGGTCCGCGGGGTGGTCAGGGCGGTCAGTACGGCGATCATCGCCCAGCGCTCGCCGATGGGCAGCACGATCATCCGGCGCGCCCAGACCGTCCAGCCGACGCTGTCGAGCCTGGTGGAGAGGGCGGCGGTGGGGGTGCCCGTCACGGCCTTGCCGCCGGGGGCGGCAGCGGTCGCATCGGCGTTGGCCTCGTTGAAGGCGAAGTCGACAACATGGCGGCAGGTCTGCAGCACCATCGCGGCCAGCGCGAGCGCCCATACGTCGTCACCGCCCCGGGCTGCGCCCAGTGCCAGGCCCGCGTAGTACGCGTACTCCTTGGCGCGGTCGAAGGTCGCGTCCAGCCAGGCGCCGAGCGTGGAGTACTGGAGCGAGTAGCGGGCGAGCTGGCCGTCGGTGCAGTCCAGGACGAAGGACAGGAGCAGCAGGACACCGGCGGCGACGAAGCCGCCCCGGGTGCCGGTCGCCGCGCAGGCGGCGGCGATCAGGGCGGTGAGCAGGGAGGCGGTGGTGACCTGGTTCGGGGTCAGACCGCGGCGGGCGCACCAGCGGGCGAGATGGCGGGAGTACGGGCTGACGCAGAAGGTGGTGAAGAAGCCGTCGCGCGCCTTGACGGCGGAGCGCAGCCGTACGGCCTCGTCGTCGACGGCGGCGAGAGCGCTCTCAGCCTCTTCCCTGGCGGCGGTGTCCACCGGTACGACGGCGACGAGCGAGCCCAGGTCGGGGCGGTGTACGCCAGGGCCCTGGGCGTCGAACGCGGCGGCGACCCGGTCGGCGAAGGGGGCGCTCGACACGGTGACGGTGGTGGAGGCGGTGGAAGTGGCGGCGGTCCGGTGCGGCCCGGGCGCGCTTCCCGTCACCGTGGAAGCGCTCTCAGCGACGACGGCCATGGCGCGCAGCAGCGCGGCACGGGCCCCGGGCTGCGCGGTGAGCGCCCCGGGTACGGCGGCGGCGGGGAAGCGCGGGTCGGTGAGGGCCAGCCGCAGGGCATGGACATGCCCGACGAAACGGGTGTCGACGAGGGCGACCCGCTCGGCGGCGGGGGCCGAGGCGAGAAGGCTCCGGGCCTCCTCGGCGCCCGGCGCGGTCCGTACGTCGTAACCCAGCGACCTCAGATGGCCTTCGAGCGGCGATCCGGGGACCGGGGGGCCGGTGAGGATGGCGGTCGGCAGACGAACTCACTCCTTGGCGCTGACAGGGCTCGGTGCGCGGCGACGGGACGACGGGACCCGGTTGCGGGTCGGCGGCGCATCGGCAAAGAGGCTATCGGATGAACTGAAGGCTGAGTTCACCGCCCGTTTACGCTCCAGTCGCCCAGGTCTGAAATAGGAACGGCCCACGCGTTGATCATCATTGACGATCCGGCGTCCGCCGGACAAACGCGGAGAGGGCCCTCCGGGGCACGCCATAGGGTTGCGTCCATGACGTGGCTGATCACAGGCGGAGCGGGTTATATCGGGGCACATGTGGCGCGGGCGATGGCCGCGGCGGGAGAGCGGGCCGTCGTCCTCGACGATCTCTCGACCGGTGTCCCCGAGCGGATTCCGGCCGGGATTCCGCTGGTGCGGGGCTCCCTGCTGGACCGGGCTGCCGTCGACCGTACGCTCAGGGAGCACGAGGTCACCGGGGTGGTGCATCTCGCGGCGAAGAAGCAGGTCGGGGAGTCGGTCGACCAGCCGCTGCGGTACTACCGGGAGAATCTGCACGGGCTGACGGTGCTGCTGGAGGGCGTGGTCGCCGCCGGGGTGCGGCGCTTCCTCTTCTCGTCCTCGGCGGCCGTGTACGGGGTGCCGGATGTGGAGTTGATCACGGAGCGGACCCCGGCGGTGCCGATCAACCCGTACGGGGAGACCAAGCTCGCGGGCGAGTGGCTCGTACGGGCGACGGGGCGGGCGCACGGGATCGCCACCGGCTGTCTGCGCTACTTCAATGTGGCGGGCGCGGCGGCGCCGGAGCTGGCGGACACCGGAGTGTTCAACATCATCCCGATGTTCTTCGACCGGATCAGCCGGGGCGAGGCGCCGCGGATCTTCGGTGACGACTATCCGACCCCGGACGGCACCTGCATCCGCGACTACATCCATGTCGCGGATCTCGCCGAGGCCCATCTCGCGGCGGCGCGGTGGCTGGCCCGAAGGGAGGGCGGCACGGATCTCACGGCCGACAGGGATCTCGCGGCCGGTGGGGATCTCACGGTCAATATCGGCAGGGGCGAGGGCGTCTCGGTCCGTGAGCTGGCCGCCCTGGTGGCGGAGGTCACCGGCCACCGCACCCCGCCGGTGGTCGAGGCGCGGCGCCCCGGTGACGCGGCGCGGGCCGTCGCCTCGGTCGGGCTGATCGCCGAGAAGCTGGGCTGGACGGCGAGCCGGGGGGTGCACGAGATGGTCGAGTCGGCCTGGGAGGGCTGGCGGCTCCACCATCCGGCCGCATCGGTCGGGTGACCGGTCCGCCGCTCTGACCTGCGATCATTTCCGCAGGTCAGAGCATACGACAACGGTGTTCAGTGCCGGGTTGCCTGATACGCCCCACGCTTAGTTCACTGGCGTGGTCGGCAGATCGCACAGACGACCGGAAGGCGGCCTCATGGGGGCAGGGCACGACCATGGACACGCGCACGGCGGGCCGCCCGGAGGCACCGCGACCGCCGCGTACCGGGGACGGCTGCGCATCGCGCTGTCGATCACCCTGTCCGTGATGGTGGTGGAGATCGCCGGCGGTCTGCTCTCCGGCTCCCTCGCCCTGCTCGCCGACGCCGCCCATATGGCGACGGACGGGGTGGGGCTGGGCATGGCGCTGCTGGCGATCCACTTCGGCGCCCGGCCGGCCGACGAGAACCGTACGTTCGGCTACGCGCGGGCCGAGATCCTTGCCGCGCTGGCCAACTGCGTACTGCTGCTCGGCGTCGGCGGATTCCTGCTCTACGAGGCGATCGAGCGCTTCATCGTGCCGCCCGAGACCCGGGGCGGGCTGACGATCGTCTTCGCGCTCATCGGTATGGCCGCCAATCTGGTCTCGCTCTCCCTGCTGATGCGGGGGCAGAAGGAGAGCCTCAATGTGCGCGGCGCCTATCTGGAGGTCCTGGCGGACACCCTGGGTTCGCTCGCGGTGCTGGTCTCGGCCGGGATCATCCTGGCCACGGGCTGGCAGACCGCCGACCCGATCGCGGGCGTGCTGATCGGGCTCATGATCGTTCCGCGTACGGTGAAGCTGCTCCGGGAGACACTGAATGTGCTGCTGGAGGCCGCGCCCAAGGATGTGGACATGGCCGAGGTACGCGCACATATGCTCGCGCTCCCCGGTGTGGACGACGTACATGACCTGCATATCTGGACAATCACATCCGGTATGCCGGTGCTCTCCGCACATGTGGTGGTGGACCAGGACGCGCTCGATGCGGTGGGCCACGAGAAGATGCTCCATGACCTGCAGGGATGCCTCGGCCACCATTTCGATGTCGAGCACTGCACCTTCCAGCTCGAACCGAGGGGGCACGCGGAGCACGAGGCGAAGCTCTGTCACTGACGCACCGTCACTGACACCCCCGGGGGCCTGGGAAAACAAACATGCCCACACTCCCGAAGTGCGGACACGGGGCTTTTGTGCGGCAGACTTGGCAGTCGAGGCCCGAAGCGAAGGATGGTTATGCCGACCACACCAGTCACCGCTGCGAACAGCTCGTCGAACGGCGTTCAGGAAACGATCATGCTGGAGCTGGTCGACGAGAACGGCAATACCATCGGTACCGCCGAGAAGCTCTCGGCCCACCGGCCGCCCGGGCGGCTGCACCGGGCCTTCTCCGTCTTCCTCTTCGACGAGCAGGGCCGGCTGCTGATCCAGCGCCGCGCGCTGGGCAAGTACCACTCCCCCGGTGTCTGGTCGAACACCTGCTGCGGCCATCCGTACCCGGGCGAGGCACCGTTCACCGCGGCGGCCCGCCGTACCCATGAGGAGCTGGGCATCTCGCCCTCGCTGCTCGCCGAGGCCGGCACGGTGCGCTACAACCACCCGGACCCGGCCTCGGGCCTGGTCGAGCAGGAGTACAACCACCTCTTCGTCGGGATGGCGCAGTCCTCGGTGCGCCCCGACCCGGACGAGGTCGGCGCCACCGCGTATGTCACCCCGGCCGAGCTGGCCGAGCGGCATGCCGCGGACCCGTTCTCGGCGTGGTTCATGACCGTACTGGACGCGGCGCGCCCGGCAATCCGGGAGCTCACAGGGTCTGCCGGGGGCTGGTGACCCCTTCGCGTACCGGCGCCCCGCCGAGCGGCGCGCTGAAGGGCAGCAGCGCCCAGACGATCTTCCCGCCGCCCGCGGTGTGCTCGACCGCGCAGCTTCCGCCCGCCTCGCGGGTGATCTCCCGTACGAGCAGCAGTCCGCGCCCGCCGGTCTGGGCGTGGTCCGTCTCCAGGGCCTTGGGCCGGTACGGATGGTTGTCCTCGACCGAGACCCTGATCCACTCCGCGCCGACGGTGACCTCGACCCCGACCTCCGGCGAGAGCAGCGCCGCGTGCCGTACGGAGTTGGTGACCAGCTCGGAGACGATCAGCAGCAGTGCCTGGACGACACTGTCCCGGACCGGTACGCGCTGGCGTTTCAGCAGGTCGCGTACGGCGTGCCGGGCCTGCGGTACGGAGAGGTCGACGGCCGGCGCGGTGAACCGCCAGACTCCCTCGTACGACAGCGGCCGGGCCGGAACACTCCCGCGGCTCTCCATCCTTGCGGCACCCACCCTTGACTTGATTCGACCGGAGGCTCGGCCGGTGTCGTCCAACGGATACGAGTGTTGGGAACGGACCGGGTCCTGCCGGGCTACTGAACAGAAGTCAGCCTTTATTGGTGGGGAATGACCGCGTTCGAGCGCGTGCATATGCCGGGTGACCGGTCCCGACCGTCCGCTGGCGCTTCAGGAGCGGCCGGGGCCGTGCGGCGGGCCGGGGATAGCATCCGGCGCATGGAGCCGCAGCTGCTGCACACCGTCGCCGACGGCATCGCGACCGTCGTGATCAGTCATCCCGCCAAGCGCAACGCGATGACGGTTCCGATGTGGCGGGAGCTGCCGCCGCTGCTCGGGCGGCTGGCGGAGGATCCGGCCGTACGGGTGCTGGTGCTGACCGGCGAGGGGGAGGCCTTCTGCGCGGGCGCCGACATCTCCTCGCTGCGCGCGCCCGAGGGGGAGGCCGGTGAGGACCCGCAGGCGCTGGCCGTACGGGCCGAGGAGGCGCTCGCCGCCTTCCCCAAGCCGACCCTGGCGGCCGTGCGCGGGCACTGTGTCGGCGGCGGCTGCCAGTTGGCCGCGGCCTGTGATCTGCGGTTCGCCGAGGAGGGGGCGCTGTTCGGGGTGCCTCCGGCGCGGCTCGGGATCGTCTATCCGGCGTCGTCCACCCGGCGGCTGTCCTCGCTGGTGGGGCCGGCGACCGCCAAATATCTGCTGTTCTCGGCCGAGTTGATCGGTACGGAGCGTGCGCTGCGCACCGGTCTTGTGGACGAGGTGCTGCCGGCCGGGGAGCTGGCGGAACGGGTAGTGGAGTTCGCGCGGGTGCTGGTGTCCCGGTCGCGGCTGACCCAGGCGGCGGCCAAGGAGTTCGCCTCCGGCCGTACCGACCGGGCCGCGTACTGGGCGGAGCAGGCGCGCTCCAGCGGGGAGACCGCGGAGGGGGTCGCCGCGTTCCTGGAGCGCCGGGAGCCCCGCTTCGGCTGGAGCTTCCACGGCTGAGGCGGCGCGCCGCGGCCGTACGGGGGCGGGGCATGCTGCTTCACGACCGTACGCGGGCGGGGCGCCGTGATCGTACGGCCGGGCCGGGCGCCGTGCGCGAATCCCGGGGACCCCATCGGCGGGCACAGCGCCGGTCGCGCCCACCGATGTCGGTGCCACCTGCCACAATGCAGTCGGCCGACCACAGAACAGCGGAGCGTGATCGTGACGACGTCCATCGAAGGCAGGATCGCCGAGGAACTCGGCGTACGGGAGCGGCAGGTGAAGGCGGCCGTCGAGCTGCTCGACGGCGGGTCGACGGTGCCGTTCATCGCGCGCTACCGCAAGGAAGCGACCGAGATGCTCGACGACGCGCAGTTGCGCACGCTGGAGGAGCGGCTGCGCTATCTGCGGGAGCTGGAGGAGCGGCGGAGCGCGATCCTGGAGTCCGTACGCGAGCAGGGCAAGCTCAACGAGGCCCTGGAGGCGCGGATCCTGGCGGCCGACACCAAGGCGCGGCTCGAGGACATCTATCTGCCGTTCAAGCCGAAGCGGCGGACGAAGGCGCAGATCGCCCGGGAGGCGGGTCTTGAGCCGCTCGCCGAGGGCCTGTTGAAGGACCCCTCGGTGGAACCGCTCGCGGCGGCAGCGGCGTTCGTGGACACGGAGCGTGGGGTGGCGGACCCGGCCGCCGCGCTGGAGGGCGCGCGGGCCATCCTCACCGAGCGGTTCTCGGAGGACGCGGACCTGATCGGCGAGGTGCGCGAGCGCATGTGGACGCGCGGGCGGCTGGCCGCGAAGGTACGGGAGGGCAAGGAGGAAGCGGGCGCCAAGTTCGCCGACTACTTCGACTTCGCCGAGCCGTTCACCGAGCTGCCCTCGCACCGGGTGCTCGCCATGTTCCGGGGCGAGAAGGAGGATGTCCTCGATCTGGTGATGGAGCCCGAGGAGCCCTCCGAGGCCCAGGAGCTGCCGGGCCCGACGATGTACGAGAACATGATCGCGAGGCGCTTCGAGGTCGCCGACCGCGGCAGGCCCGGCGACAAGTGGCTGGCGGACACGGTGCGGTGGGCGTGGCGCACCCGGATCCTGGTGCATCTCGGGATGGATCTGCGGCTGCGGCTACGGACGGCCGCGGAGGACGAGGCGGTACGGGTGTTCGCCGCGAATCTGCGCGATCTGCTGCTGGCCGCGCCGGCCGGGACGCGCGCGACGCTGGGGCTCGACCCCGGGTTCCGTACGGGCGTGAAGGTGGCCGTGGTCGACGCGACCGGCAAGGTCGTCGCCACCGACACGATCTATCCGCATGTCCCGGCGAACAGGTGGGACGAGTCGCTCGCGAAGCTGGCGCGGCTGGCGAAGGAGCACGCGGTCGATCTGATCGCCATCGGCAACGGCACGGCGTCCCGGGAGACCGACAAGCTCGCCGGTGAGCTGTGCGCGAAGCATCCGGAGCTGAAGCTCACCAAGGTCATGGTCTCCGAGGCGGGCGCCTCGGTGTACTCGGCGTCGGCCTTCGCCTCGCAGGAGCTGCCGGAGCTCGATGTGTCGATCCGGGGCGCGGTCTCGATCGCGCGCAGGCTCCAGGACCCGCTGGCCGAGCTGGTGAAGATCGACCCCAAGTCGATCGGTGTCGGCCAGTACCAGCACGATCTGTCCGAGGTGAAGCTGTCCCGTTCGCTGGACGCGGTTGTCGAGGACTGTGTGAACGGGGTGGGGGTCGATGTGAACACCGCGTCGGCGCCGCTGCTCTCACGGGTCTCCGGCATCGGCTCCGGGCTCGCGGAGAACATCGTCGCGCACCGCGACGCGCACGGGCCGTTCCGGTCCCGGCGGGCGCTCAAGGATGTGCCGCGGCTCGGCCCGAAGGCGTACGAGCAGTGCGCGGGCTTCCTCCGTATCCGCGACGGGGAGGACCCGCTGGACGCGTCGAGCGTGCACCCCGAGGCGTATCCGGTGGTGCGGTCGATGGTGAAGACGACGGGCGGCGAGGTCGCGTCGCTGATCGGCAACACGTCGGTGCTGCGGTCGCTGAGGCCGGCGGACTTCGTGAACGACTCCTTCGGGCTGCCGACCGTCACGGACATCCTGCGCGAGCTGGAGAAGCCGGGGCGGGACCCGCGTCCCGCGTTCAAGACCGCGACGTTCAAGGACGGGGTGGAGAAGCTCGGCGACCTGGAGCCGGGGATGGTGCTGGAGGGGGTCGTGACGAATGTCGCGGCGTTCGGGGCGTTCGTCGACATCGGGGTGCATCAGGACGGGCTGGTCCATGTCTCCGCGATGTCCAGGACGTTTGTGAAGGACCCGCGGGAGGTGGTGAAGCCGGGTGATGTGGTCAAGGTGAAGGTGATGGAGGTCGACATCCCCCGGAAGCGGATCTCGCTGACGCTGCGGCTGGACGACGAGGCGGGAGCGAAGCCGGAGCGCGACCGTGACCGGGACCGGGACCGTCAGGGCGGCCGTCCGCCGCAGCAACGGAGGGGTGCGGGGGGCGGCGGCGGTGCTTCGATAGCTGGGGGTGTTTGTTCTTGCTGGCCCCGCCTCCCAGGCCTGTCCGGCGATCGAGGACGACGGCAGGCTCAGGTCTCGGTGACCTGGCCCGCCGACACCCGCAGACGCCGTGTCGTACGCACCGCGTTCAGCATGCGGCGGTCGTGTGTGACCAGCAGCAGCGTCCCCTCGTACGACTCCAGCGCCGATTCCAGTTGCTCGATCGCCGGCAGGTCGAGATGGTTCGTCGGCTCGTCCAGGACCAGGAGGTTGACGCCCCGGCCCTGGAGCAGCGCCAGCGCGGCGCGGGTGCGTTCGCCCGGGGAGAGCGTGGTCGCCGGGCGCAGCAAGTGGTCCGACTTCAGGCCGAATTTGGCGAGGAGCGTACGGATCTCGGCCGGTTCGGTGTCGGGGACGGCCGGGCGGAACGCGTCGAGCAGCGTCTCCGGGCCATGGAACAGCGCTCGCGCCTGGTCCACCTCTCCCACCACCACCCCCGAGCCCAGCGAGGCATGGCCCGCGTCCAGCGGCAGGCGGCCGAGCAGGGCGGCCAGCAGGGTGGACTTGCCCGAGCCATTGGCGCCGGTGATGGCGACCCGGTCGGCGCGGTCGATCTGGAGCGACACCGGCCCGAACTGGAAGCCGCCGCGCTTGACTTCGGCGCCGCGCAGCGTCGCGACCACCGCCCCCGAGCGGTCCGCGGAGGCGATCTCCATCCGCAGTTCCCACTCCTTGCGGGGCTCCTCGACCTCATCGAGGCGCTCGATCAGCCGCTGCGTCTGGCGCGCCTTGGCCGCCTGCTTCTCGGTCGACTCCGCGCGGAACTTGCGGCCGATCTTGTCGTTGTCGGTCGCCTTGCGCCGCGCGTTCTTGACGCCCTTCTCCATCCAGGCGCGCTGGGTGTGCGCCCGGGTCTCCAGGGCCGCCTTCTTGTCGGCGTACTCCTCGTACTCCTCGCGGGCATGGCGCCGCGCGGTTTCCCGCTCCTCCAGATACGCCTCGTACCCGCCGCCGAAGAGCGTGATCTTCTGCTGGGCCAGGTCGAGTTCGAGGACCTTGGTCACGGTGCGCACCAGGAACTCGCGGTCGTGGCTGACGACGACCGTACCGGCGCGCAGGCCGGTCACAAAGCCCTCCAGGCGTTCGAGGCCGTTGAGGTCCAGGTCGTTGGTGGGCTCGTCCAGCAGGAAGACGTCGTACCGCGAGAGCAGGAGCGAGGCGAGGCTCGCGCGGGCGGCCTGGCCGCCGGAGAGCGTGGTCATCGGCTGGTCGAGGCCGACGGTCAGGCCGAGCGAGGCGGCGGTCTCCTCGGCCCGTTCGTCCAGGTCGGCGCCGCCGAGGCTCAGCCAGCGCTCCAGGCCGAGGGCGTAGGCGTCATCGGCGCCGGGGGCTCCGTCGACGAGCGCCTGGGTGGCCTCGTCGAGAGCGCTCTGCGCGGCGGTGACTCCGGTACGGCGGCCCAGGAACGCCCGTACGGTCTCCCCCGCGCGCCGCTCGGGCTCCTGGGGAAGATGGCCGACGGAGGCGGTGGGCGGGGAGAGCCGCACGGCCCCTTCGCCCGGCGTGTCGAGTCCGGCGAGCAGCCGGAGCAGGGTGGACTTTCCGGCGCCGTTGGCGCCCACGAGTCCGATCACATCGCCGGGTGCGACAACGAGGTCGAGCCCGGAGAAGAGCGAGCGGTCGCCGTGTCCGGCGGCGAGATCTTTGGCAACGAGCGTGGCAGTCATCAGACCGCGATCCTAACGAGGTGCGCAGTGGGTGGGGGGCATGGCAAGGGCGGTCAGAGCAGGCCCGCCAGTTTGTACAGACCGAGGGAGCCCGCGACCGCGACATTGAGGCTGGCGCCGGTGCCGATCATCGGGATCTCCACGCATTCGTCGAGAAGGTCAAGTGCCTCGGGCGGGATGCCGTGCTGTTCGTGGCCGAGGACCATGACCGTGGGCTCGCGGGCCGCCGGAAGATCGGCCAACCGTACGGCCTCCTCGGCGAGTTCGACGCCCACGATCCGTGCGCCCCGCGCGCGCTGCCTGGCCAGCCAGCCGAGCGGGTCGCCGGTCCAGTGCACACACGGCGGCTTGCGCAGAGTGTTGCCGCGAGCCAGTGCTTCGGGCACCCAGGGATGGCGGGGCAGCGCGAGACAGGCACCGACCGCGTCGCAGGTCCGGGCGAGGGTGCCCAGATTGGCGCCGTGCAGCGGCCACAGCGGCGCCGCGTACAGGTGGTCCCAGCAGGAGTGGGCCCGCGGGCGGCGGCTGCGGCGCAGCTCACCGGGGGTACGGGTGCGGATCGCGGGGCCGTTCCTCCGGCCGCTCACCGCGGTGAGGAGGCGGACCTCCGGTTCTCGGTCGTTATGGTCATGACGTTCTTCCTCGGCATGCTGGTACGGCGATTCGCGGCTCGCCCCGGGCCGTCGTCGGGGATGGACACCCGCCGGCGCGGGCCGGAAGAAGGATCTCGCGCCGAGGGCCCGCCCGTCCAACGGAATTCACGCGCGGCTCCGCCGAAGACGCGCGGCTCCGCCGAAGAATCGGGCCCCGGCGACCGACCGCCCGGAATGGGACTGGTACGGCGGATTCCGCTACGGTCCGGACATGAACGGCGGCAACGGCGGCGAGATCCGTGTGACGGGCGATGCGGGTGTGACAAGAGATGTGATCGTGGTCGGCGGCGGAGTCATCGGCCTGACCACGGCGGTGGTGCTCGCTGAGAGCGGCCACCGGGTCGGGGTGTGGACCCGCGATCCGCTGGGGCGGACCACGTCGGCGGTGGCGGGCGCGCTGTTCTGGCCGTACCGCATCGAGCCGGAGCGGCAGGTCGGCACCTGGCTGGAGCGGTCGCTCGGCCATTACGAACGGCTCGCGCAGCGCCCGGACGAGACGGGGGTACGGATCGTGTCCGGGCTGATGGCGGACACCCCGCTGGACAGTCTGGGGCCCTGGGCCTCCCGGGTCCCCGGGCTGCGTGAGGCCCGTACGGACGAATTGCCCGGCGGGTTCGGGCAGGCGCTGCGGGCCGCCGTCCCGCTGATCGACATGCCCGTCCATCTGCGGTACCTGAAGGAGCGGCTGCGGGCCGCCGGCGGCACTGTCGAGCGGCGTTCCATCACCGGTTTCGGTGAACCTGCGGGCCGGGCGCCCGTCGTGGTGGACTGCACCGGGATCGGCGCCCGGCTGCTGGTGGCGGACGCCTCGCTGTATCCGGTGCGCGGGCAGGTGGTGGTCGTGGAGAACCCGGGGATCGACGAGTGGTTCGTGGTGCCCGCGCCGGGCTCCGCCGATCTGACGTACGTCATGCCGCAGCCGTACGGAGTGCTGCTCGGCGGTTCGGCGACCGACCACTCCTGGGATCTGCGCCCCGACCCTGCCGAGGCCGGGGCGATCGTCGCGCGCTGTGCCCGGATCCATCCGGCGCTGTCCGGGGCGCGGGTGCTGGAGCACCGGGTGGGGCTGCGGCCCGCGCGCCCCCGGGTCCGGCTGGAGGCCGAGACCCTGCCCGGGGGCGCGCGGCTGGTGCACAACTACGGGCACGGCGGCGCGGGCGTCACCGTGGCCTGGGGCTGCGCGGAGGACGCGGCCCGGCTGGCCGTCGCCTGACCGTGCCCCCTTGAGAGCGCGATCAGCAGTCGGCGGGTGCCGCCGCGGTCAGATGGTAGGCGGCGCGTTCGTCGAGGAGCAGCGGGACGAGATTGCGCTGCGACTGGCGCAGCGGTACGAAGGCGCCCTTGCCGAGCGGCAGCGAGAGCACCCCGTGCAGGGCCAGCTCGTCCTTGACGTCCGCGTACTGTGCGGCGTCGAGCCGGTAGCCGCAGGGCGGGTTCTCGATGATCTCCTCGGGGGCCGCCGGATCATTGTCCGCGCCGCCGACATAGACCGGGCCCCGGTCCTTCAGCCCGGCCAGCCGGGCGGTGGCGGTGGCGGCGACGATCCGGGCTCTGCGTTCGTCGGTGAAGGCGAACAGGCCCTTCAGGGAGTCGAGTTGACTGTCCACCCGACGCCGCTTGTTCAGCGCCGGGTCGGCCTTCTCGGCGTCGGTCAGCGCGTCGACCCGGCTCTCGATGAGCAGCCCGAGCGAGTGCTTGACACCCGCCGCGTTGCGCAGGATCCGCTCCTGCCCGTCCCCGGCGGTCTGCCGGATGGGCTCGCCGGTCACCGGGTCGGTCCAGATCCCGTACGTGCCGATGGAGTGGCCTGCCGCGGTCGCGGCGGGCCGTACGTACCGCTCGGACAGAGTCTCCGACTCGTCGTGGACCGCGGCGGAGGTGTTGAGGTTCCGCGGCCAGAGGTCGAACAGGTCCTTGTCGTAGTACGGCGGGGTGGCGCCGTACTCGTGCAGGTCGTAGATGACGTCTGGGCGCCGGTCCCGGATGAGGGCGGCGAAGGCACGGCCCTCGGCGGTCTTGAGCGCGATGTGGTCGCGGTTGATGTCGACGCCGTCCGAGTTGCCCCGGGTGTCGGCGGCGCGGCCGTCCGGGTTGGCGGTGGGGACGACGAGCACGCTCGTACGGGCCAGGAAGCGCAGGGTGTCGCGGTCCTTGGTGTAGGCGAGATCGCGGACCGTGGTCAGACAGGCTTCGCGACCTGACGGTTCGTCACCGTGCTGGCTGCACACCAGCAGCACGGTGGTGGCCGCGTGCTGGGCACCGATCCGTACGAGCTGGATCGGGCGGCCTTGCTTGGTGGTGCCGATGGTGGAGAGGGAGGCGCGGTCGCTCCCCCGGTCGACGGCGGAGAGGAACTCCTGCTCCTGCGGCTGGCTGGTCCAGTCGGCGCCCCCGCTCGTCTCGAATCCGGTGCGCGGCACGGCGGGCGCGGCGGCGGCCGAGGCGGGGACGGCGGACAGCGGGGCGAGCAGGGCGGTGGTGGCGGTCGCGGCGAGAACGAGGGTGCGTATACGGGGAGTTGTGGCTCTTGAGGGGGTCATCGGCTGCTGTCTCCCGGGATCGGAGGTGTCCGGCGCGGCTCGGCCACGCCGTTCTTGAGGGACTCGGGGGCTGCGCTCCGCGGCGGGACGGGCCCGGCTGTGGCGCGGGCGAAGGCCTGCGCGCCGCCGACGAGCGGCAGCCGGGCGCTGGTCCTGGACAGGTCGAGGGTGAGGGTGGGAGTGGTGGACGGCGGGTCGATGAGGCCCTGGTCCGTACCGGCGACGATCAGGGCGAGCCGGTGCCCCGCCGGGACGACATGGTCGTTCGCGGCGAGGTCGATGGTGAGGGTGTACGGCTTGCCGGGGGTGAGCGGCTTTCCGTGGCCGGCGGAGGCGTAGGTGCCGAGATCGGCCCAGCCGCGGCTGAAGACGGTGTAGTCGACAGCGGCGGTCCTGGCCGCGGTCTCCCGGTAGCAGGAGCTGTCGGCGGTGGTGCTCGGGCCCCAGCAGGTGCGCTCGGTCAGGGTGGTGATGCCTTCGCCGGAGG
Source organism: Streptomyces sp. NPDC057617 (assembly GCF_042800555.1). Lineage (NCBI taxonomy): Bacteria > Bacillati > Actinomycetota > Actinomycetes > Kitasatosporales > Streptomycetaceae > Streptomyces > Streptomyces sp. NPDC057617. The sequence continues at coordinate 919,625 of NZ_JBHVGV010000001.1, forward strand.
CCGCGTAGTCGCGGATCGTGTCGGGGCCGAGGTCGACCAGGACCGCCGAGAGATGCGCGGTCGAGGTGCTGGGTGTGGCGGTGACGGTGACCGTGCCGGCGCCGGACAGGCGCAGATCGCGGCTGAGCGGCCCGGTGAGGAACGCGGCCTTGTCGGGGGTCGAGCGGTCGGCCGCGGCGGACCAGTCGATCTCGCTCCGGCGGGGGTCGTCGGTGAAGGTCTCGGTCGCGCCGGGCCTCGCGGGCGTACGGCTCAGGGTGCCGACACCAGGGGCCGTGCCCGTACCGGGGCGCAGGACCGTGGGCTCGGTGGTGCGCGGCGGCCAGACCCGGTCCGTGGACCACTGGTCGGGAGCGCGCTCGATGTCCGCCATGGGCTCGCGCTCGATGCCGTTCTCGTAACCGAGGAGGTAGTGGTCGAACCAGCGGTGCAGGGTGGGCACCCAGGTGGCGCGGCGGAAGTCGAACGGGTCGACATGGCCGGTCTGGGAAAGCCAGATCTTGCGCTCGACGCCCGCGTCCGAGAGCGCTTCCCACCACTGTCCCAGGTGCTTGGCGCGGACATTGAGGTCCTGCCCGCCGTGGACCGCGAAGACGCTGGCGCGGACCTTGTGCGCGTTCCGTACGTAGTCGCGCTCGTTCCACAGGCCGGTCAGATCGCCGGTGCGCGGGGCCTCGTCGATCAGCCGCTGCTGGACGGCCTGGCAGCGGCCGCGGGCCTCGGGGCTCTCGACATAGTCGGAGAGCCACTCGGGCCCCGAGTCGTAGAGGGGCGCGCCCTGTTGGAAGTAGTAGTCGTACCAGGAGCTGATCGCGCTGATCGGGACGATGGTCTCAAGTCCCTCGACCCCGGTGGCGGCGACTCCGTTGGCGATGGTGCCGTCGTAGCTCTTGCCGATCATTCCGGTGGCGCCGGTGGTCCAGTCGGCGCGGACGCGCTCGGTGCCCGTACGGGTGGCATAACCGCGGGCGCGGCCGTTCAGCCAGTCGATCACGGCCTTGGCCGACTGGATGTCGGAGCGGCCGCCGACATCGACACAGCCGTCGGAGCGGTTGGTGCCGGCGAGGTCGACGGCGACGAAGGCATAGCCGCGCGGGACGAAGTAGTTGTCGTAGTAAAGAGGGAAGCCGACGGGTCTGCCGTCGGCGTCATAGGTCTTCTTCTGGCTCTCGTTGCCGCGCCCGCAACAGGAGTAGTACGGGCTGGCGTCCATGATCACGGGAACTCTGCGGCCCTGTTCGGCGGGCTCTCCCGGCCGGATGACATCGACGGCGACCCGGTCGGTCCTGCCGTCCTCGTCACCGTCGATCCCGGTGTCCACCCAGATGGATTCCCGGATGGCGTCGTCGTACGAGTAGACCGGCTGACTCTCCTTCACCGGCCGTCCGCCCGGGGCGGAACCGGGACCGGGCTGGGCGCCCTGCGCCCCTGTCGGGGTGAGCAGCACCCCCAGCAGGGCGGCGGAGGCCGCCGCGACCAGCGTTCTGCTCGACCAGCGGGTTCCCCGCGCACGGATCTCCATGGGGCGGAAGGTACCCAGGTGAACTCCCGTGCAAAAGTGGGCAGTCGGCGGACATCCCCTCGCCGGCCGGGGGTTGAAGGCCGGGGAGAGCGAGGAGGCCTGATGGGGCGCTTTGGAAGCGCTCTCATCGTCGGGGCGGCAGCGGTTAGGCTGTAGCTGTCCGGCAGCCCGGCTCGCCCCCGTATGCGACGCTGCCGTACGGTACCGCCGTATCAGTCCCGGACGTAACCGCCCTGTCAGTCCCAGACGCAACCGCCCTGACCGCCGTATCCGCCGTATCCGCCGTATCCGCCGCCGACGAGGAGCGCACGCCTTGCCCGAACCGTCCCCTGGGTTCCGTCCCACTCTGGAAGCTGTCGCCGCGCGCGCCGGCGTCTCCCGGGCCACGGCCTCCCGGGTCGTCAACGGCGGTGCGGGGGTGCGGCAGCCGCTGGTCGAGAAGGTGCGCAGGGCGGTCGACGAACTGGGATACGTACCGAACCACGCGGCCCGCACCCTGGTCACCCGGCGCACCGGGGCGGTCGCGGTGATCATCGCAGAGCCGGAGATCCGGATCTTCTCCGATCCGTTCTTCTCCCAGCAGATCCGCGGTATCAGCAAGGAACTGACCGCGCACGACACCCAGTTGGTGCTTCTGCTGCTCGAAGGGCCCGGCGACTACGACCGGATCGCGCGGTATCTGGCGGGCGGCCATGTCGACGGCGCGCTCGCGTTCTCGCTGCACACCGACGACCCGATCCCGGAGATCACCCGGCGGGCCGGGATCCCGACGGTCTACGGCGGCCGACCGTCCTGGACGGCCGCCCAGGACCATCAGGCCGTGCCGTACGTGGACGCCGACAACCGCGGCGGCGCCCGTGCGGCCGTGCGGTATCTGCGTGATCTGGGGCGGCGGCGGATCGCGCATATCGCGGGCCCGCGCGACCAGGCCTCGGCCACCGACCGGCTCGACGGCTACCGGGATGTGCTGCCGGACGCGGATCCCGCGCTGATCGCCGAGGGCGGGTTCACGGCGGAGAGCGGGGCGCTCGCGATGGCGGAACTGCTGGCGCGCCACCCCGATCTGGACGCGGTGTTCGCCGCCAACGATCTGATGGCCTCGGGCGCGTTGCGGGTGCTCAAGGAACTGGGCCGTGCGGTGCCCCGCGATGTGGCGCTGGTCGGCTTCGACGACATGGACTCGGTCGCGGAGGCCATGGATCCGCCGCTGACCACGGTCCGGCAGGACATAGAGGGGCAGGGCCGGCTGATGGCGCGGCTGCTGCTGCGCGGGCTCGAACGGGACCGCGAGGGCGCTCAGGCGCCGGCCTCGGTGATCACTCCGACCACACTGGTACGGCGGGCCTCGGCCTGAGCCGTGACCCGCCGCCGGTCCGTACACGTGTCGGGTGAGAGCGCTCCCGCTTGCTGAGAGCGCTCCCCGCCCGCTCGGTCGCCGTACTGGATCGCCTTACTTGGTCGCTGTCGAGCGCGCCGGCACGGTGAGTGTCGTCCCGTCCGAGAAGGTGACGGTGCGTGCCGCCGACTCGAAGTTGTGCGCCACGTAGGTCCGTACCCCGCCCTTGGCGAAGACGGCGGAGGTCGGGATCGACCCGGTCACGGTCGCGTCCGGAGCGCCCACGGAGTTCAGGGTATTGATCCAGTGGTACGTGTGGGCCCGGGACTCGCCCGCCTCGGGTGAGTAACCGGCGTTGCCCGCGTCCCACTTGGCCTTGGCCGCCGCCGGGTCTGCGAGTGCCTCGAACTCCCAGAGGATGTCGCGCCACTCGACGGCCGGGCCGCCGTTCTCCCGTACCATCTCCGCGAGATTGCGCTTGATCGCGTCCTTCTCACGGCTCAGGTGGAGTGAACCCCCGGTCAGCGGAAGGGCGTTGATGCCGTGGATCTCCTCCGGGTTGGCGGTCCACCAGGTGGAGTACGCGCCGCCGCTGCCCCACACCATGCCGACCGTGTCATGTCCGAAGGAGGCCGGGAAGACCTCCTGGTCGGCGTCGAACCAGTACTGGCCGATCGCCTCGGACTCGGTCGTCAGCAAGTAGCTGCCCAGATCGCGCAGTTCGGTGTCACCGGTCGCGGAGCCCCACAGCACCAGCGCGGCGCTGAGGTTGGTGGACTCCGACGACGACTCCTGGTTGTTGCCCGCGGCGAAGCCCTGGTGCCCCGAGGCCCAGCTGTGTCCGGCGTAGACGTCGAAGCCGCGCAGGAACGGGAACTGGCTGTCGTCGCGGCTGGGGTTGGCCGCGTCGCGCACGAGTGTCTTCACCATGCCGCCCCAGGCCGATCCCGCGGCCCAGGCCTGGTCGTACTGGGCGACGATCGCCGCGGCGTAGACGTAGTAGCTGTAGTGGAAATGGTGGTCGTTGAGTTCGGTGTCGCTGCCGTACGACGCCGGGTATCCGGTGAGCGTCTTCCAACTCGTGTCGTACGAGAACTCGTTGGCGCCGCCCGCGGTGAACCACTGCTCCAGCCTGCCCTTGAGCAGCCCGATCAGCTTGTCGCGGGTGGCGGTCTCGCCGATCTGGTCGGCCAGGGGCACCAGTTGGGCGAGCTTGCCCAGCGCCTTGCCGGTCCAGTACGTGTCGACCGCGCCGGAGAACGGATCGGCCGCGTTCGCCACCTCGTCCAAGTGGGTCTTGAGCCGTGCCCGGTCGACGCCGCTGGACGGCGGCAGCGCGGGCAGCACCGCGGCGGACTGCTGGCCGGTCGTGAAGGAGGTGGACTCGCGGACCTTCATCGTGCCCCGCGGTGAGACATAGGTGTACGGGGTGAGCGCGTCGGTGGTGTTCAGCCACTGGTGCCGGTAGAGGGCCTGGAGCGTACCGGTCTCGGTGCCCTCCTGGGGCGCGGTGGTGAGGCTGTAGGTGGCCCTGACCGTCCCGCCCGTGGCACTCCAGCTCACCTTCGACCCGGTGACAAAGCTGTACGCGTACTTCCGGTACGTCGCGAGAGCGTCCCTGGAGGGCAGGACCGCGAGCGAGAAGTAGTCGCGGCCGCCGAGCCCGGCCGTGAGAGCGCTTCCCGCCACGGTCCAGTCGCTGCCGGTCGGCGCGAACAGGGCGTAGTGGTGACCCGCGACGGTGATGCCGAGGACATTGCCCTGGTCGGCGAAGACCTCGGGCGTGGCGGCGGTGGTGACACGCGCGTCGCCGCCGGTGCCCTTGGCGTATACGAAGGGCAGTCCGTGGCCGATGGTGGTCCGCAGGGTGCGGGTGCCGTCCGACCAGTAGGGGGTGACGGTCCAGTCGGACCAGGAGTCGGCCTTGGTGTCGGGCGAGTTGAGGCCGGTCAGGCCGAGGGTGAGGTCGGCCTTGTGCGCGTACTCGTACTGGCGGCCGTCGCCGCTGACCGTCGGGGTGGTCGGATAGCCGACCTGGAGACCGGCCGCGGTGGCCTGATAGGTGAGCGGGTGGCCGTACATGGGGGTGGAGTACGGGTTGTCGCCGTACCGCTGGAAGGCCAGCGAGGACCACCAGTCGTTGGTGGGGACCGGCTTGTTCCTGGCGGCCGCGGTCAGTTTGGGGGTGACCGGGGTGCCGGTGTTGGTGGTGGGGCCCGATGTGCCTGCGGGACGGGTGTCCGAGTAACTGCCCGCACCCACGGGGATGTTCGCGGCCATCGCCGGACCGGCGGCGGGACCCAGGCCGACGGCGGCCAGGGCGGTGACAAGGACCAGCGCGGAGGCGGGTCTGGCACGGGAGACGAACATGGACGGCACCTCGAAGACATGGGGGGAAAGGGCGTCCGAGAGCGCTCTCAGATGCCATGAAACGTAAAACTCCTGAAACAGAGGTGTCAATACGTCTGACACGGACGGCTGTTGAGGGTTGATCGAGGGGTATGGGCGGCCGTTGTGCGTTCGAGTCTTGACGGAGTGCGGTGGGCGTGGGGGCGGTGTTCGCCGGGTCGTGAGCGCTGTGAGAGCGCTCCCACTCGGCGCTCGGGGGGCAGGCGTACGGCACACCGCGCAGGGCTGAACCCTGCGTTGAACAACGGGCGAACTCCGGCCCGGGTCGACGCGAACAATTCGGCTTGGGCGCTTGACGGTTGGGGACAACGGCGTGGCGGGTCCTTGCGTAATTGGCATGCCACGGACATGCTTTCCCCAGCGGAATCTACCCGCATAGATCTGTCTCGGAGATCTGGCTCCATCCTGAACGCCCCCCAACCGCCGCCCCGCCGGAAGGCGGACGCGGCACGCCTCCAGGAGGAACCCTTGAGTACGCGTTTCACCCGCCGCCACGCCACCGCCCTCACCCTCTGCGCCGTCACCGTCGCCGCCCTCCAGGGCGTGGCCTCGCCGATGGCGGGCGCCTCGCAGCCGGCCCCGACCGCCGCGGCGCCCGCCCCGGCTTCGGCCTCGGCGGTCGGCCTGGTCGAGGACCAGACCGCCCGCGCCCTCGCCACCTCGCTCGCCGACCGGAGATGGGGAGCCCAGATACGCTCCGCGGCCCTCGCCTCGGAGCAGGTCGATCTCGGTGCGCTGACCGACCGGGCCACGGCCCGCGCCGGACAGGCCCTCGCGCCCGCGGTCGCCCGGGGCGACCAGCGCATCGCCGCGGCCAAGGGGCTCGGCGCCGACACCGGTTCACTGCTGCGCCTGCGCCTGGCCGCCGACTCCATGCGCGACGAACTGGCCGCCGGAACGGCCCCGTTGGTCGCCGCCGCCGGCACCGACGACAGCGCGGAGACGATCACCGCGTACGACAGCCGTGGCCGCGCCCACACCCTGGACGCCCGCCGCACCCCGGACCGGCCCGTCTATGTCGTCGACATCGACGTCACCAAGGCCATGGCCGCGGGTCTGGGCATTGTCGACAAGGAACTCACCAAGCGCGGTCTGACCTCCGCCGAGGCGCCGCAGGCGCGGACGCAGGCTCAGACGCAGAACCGGGCCGCCGCCGCGGGCTTCTGGACCACCCGCGTCGACTCCGTCTATCTGTCCAGCGACGAGGAGCCCTGGGTCTCGGGCGACGCCGAGATCTTCTCGATCGTCAGCGGCTTCGGATTCGACGGCAAGGTACGGGTCGACACGGTCACCATGCCGTACCTGGACAACGACGGCACGACCTACTACCCGAACCAGATCCTCGTCAACTGGTCGTCCTACAAGTACAACCTCGCCGACGTCGTGATGATGGAGGACGACGGCGACACCAACTACCAGGCGCTGGCCAAGGCCATCGCCGACGTCCTGCTCACCATCACCGACCAGGGCGCCTACATCCCGCTGGTCAACGCCATCCTCGACGCCATCCCGACGTCCTGGTGGACGAACGACCCGGACTATGTGGACTCGTGGTACACCCTGGGCCAGAACTCGTCCGGCCGCCTCAACGGTGCCCGGGGCAATGGCTGGATGACGGTCAGCCCCTACTTCGTCGAGCAGTTCTGACGTACGAGCGCTGCTGACACCGCCGGGATCCCCTTCGACCGGTCAAACGGTCCCCGGTCCGTACGGTCCTGCCGACCGCGCGGGCCGGGGACCGGCGCTTTCACGGCCGCTCACAGACCGCTCTGACAACACGACCACTTTCACCACAGTGGTGGCACAGCAATACTGTTCCACTGAGTCGGACTGCCGAGTGAACCGGTCTGCCGAGACCACACCGGCCGGAAAGCGAGGTGCGGACCATGGCCACCGAAATCGAACCCAAGGACCGGACCGAGCCGCCGGCGCTCACTGTCGACGAGCTGGCCGCGCGGGCCGGGGTCACCGTGCGCACCATCCGGTTCTACAGCTCCCGCGGGCTGCTTCCGCCGCCGGTGATCGGGCCGCGCAGGGTCGGGCGCTACGGCCCCGGGCATCTCTCCCGGCTGGCGCTGATCGAGGAGCTCCAGCACCGGGGTATGACCCTTGCCGCGATCGAACGCTATCTGGAGCGGCTGCCGCCCGGCCTCAGCCCGCGCGATCTGGCGATCCACCGGGCGCTGGTCGCGTCCTGGGCACCGGACTCGCCGGAGGAGGCGACCCGGGCGGAGCTGGAGCGCCGGGCGGGACGGGCGCTGGCGGAGGACGACATCGACCGGCTCGCCGCGATGGGCGCCCTGGCCCGCACCGACCGCCCGGACACCTACCGGCTGGACCCGGCGCTGCTGCGGCTCTGCGTCGAGCTTCTCGACGTACCGATCACACAGGAGACGATCCTCGCGGCCCGTACGGTGCTGCTGGAGCACACCCGTGAGGCGGCACGCAAACTGACCCGGATGTTCCGGGACGAGGTGTCTCTCCCGTACGGCCCGGGCGCGGCCGATCCCGAGCAGCTCGCGGCGGTGAAGTCGCTCTCCGCCCATATGGAGCCCCTGGTGATAGAGGCGCTGATCACAGCGTTCCAGCGGTCGCTGAAGGAGGAGCTGCGGGCCGCGTTCCAGGAGCAGGCGGAGGAGTGAGTACGGGTACGACCTCCACGCGGCTCGCACGCACCTGACCGCAGCACCGCAGCCACAGCCACCAGCCCCAACGCAGGCACAGCCACAGCCCACGGTCAGGGCTCTAACGGCCCTCACGCGTCGCTGAACTTCTCCCCCTTTTCCGCCTTCGCCACCAGCAGCGCGGGCGGCTGGAACCGCTCTCCGTACCGCTCCGCCAGTTCACGGGCGCGCGCCACAAAGCCCGGCAGGCCGCCCTCGTACCCGTTGATGTACTGGAGCACTCCGCCCGTCCACGCGGGGAAGCCGATGCCCATGATGGAGCCGATATTGGCGTCGGCGACCGAGGTGAGGACGCCCTCCTCCAGACAGCGCACGGAGTCCAGCGCCTCCGCGAACAGCATCCGCTCCCGCAGGTCGCGCAGCGGATCGCCGGTGAGCGCGTGCGCGCCGTCCGCCGTGCCGAAGTGCTCGCGCAGCCCCGGCCAGAGGCCGGTGCGCCGGCCGTCCTCGCCGTAGTCGTAGAAGCCCGCGCCGCCGCTGCGTCCCGTACGCCCGAACCCGTCGACCATCCGGTCGATCACCGCGTCCGCCGGGTGCCCGGCCCAGGTGCCGCCCGCCTCCTCGACCGCGCGCCGGGTCTCGTCCCGGATCTTCCTGGGCAGGGTGAGCGTCAGCTCGTCCATCAGCGCGAGCACCTTGGCCGGATAGCCGGCCTGTGCCGCGGCCTGTTCGACCGAGGCGGCCTCGATGCCCTCGCCGACCATCGCGACACCTTCGTTGATGAACTGCCCGATCACCCGGGAGGTGAAGAAGCCGCGCGAGTCGTTGACGACGATCGGGGTCTTCTTGATCAGACGCACCAGGTCGAAGGCGCGGGCCAGGGCTTCGTCGCCGGTCCGCCCGCCCTTGATGATCTCGACCAGCGGCATCTTGTCGGCCGGTGAGAAGAAGTGCAGCCCGATGAAGTCGGCGGGCCGGGACACGCCCTCGGCGAGCAGGGTGATGGGCAGGGTGGAGGTGTTGGAGCAGAGCAGTGCGTCGGGCGCGACGATGTCCTGGATCTCCTGGAACACCTTGTGCTTGAGCGCCGGGTCCTCGAAGACCGCCTCGATCACCACATCGCAGCCGGCGAGATCGGCGGGGTCGGCGGTCGGGGTGATCCGGGCGAGCAGGGCGTCACGCCGCGCCTCGGTCGTACGGCCCCGGGAGAGCGCCTTGGCGAGGACCTTCTCCGCGTACGCCTTGCCCTTGTCGGCGGCGTCCTGCGACACGTCCTTCAGGACGACGTCGAGACCGGCGCGCGCGCAGGAGTACGCGATGCCCGCGCCCATCATTCCGGCGCCGAGGACCGCGACCCTGCGGGCCTCGCGCGGCGGAATGGACTTGGGGCGGCTCGCTCCGGAGTTGACGGCCTGGAGATCGAAGAAGAACGCCTGGATCATGTTCTTGGCGGTCTGCCCGGTGACCAGCTCGGTGAAGTAGCGCGCCTCGACGGTCTGCGCGGTCTCGAAGTCGACCTGGGAGCCCTCGACGGCCGCCGCGAGGATATTGCGCGGTGCGGGAAAGGGCGCCCCGCCGAGCTGCTTCCGCAGATTGGCGGGGAAGGCGGGCAGATTGGCGGCGAAGCGCGGGCTGGACGGCGTACCGCCCGGGATCCGGTAGCCCTTGATGTCCCAGGGCTGCCAGGACTCGGGGTGGGCGTCGATGAAGGCGCGGGCCGCCGCCAGCATCTCGTCGGTGGTGGCGGCGACTTCATGGACGAGCCCGGCCTCCAGCGCGTGCCCCGGGGAGTACTGGGTGCCCTGGAGCAGAACCTTGAGCAGGGCGTCCGCGACGCCCAGGAGCCGTACCGTACGGGTCACTCCCCCGGCCGCGGGCAGCAGTCCGAGCGTGACCTCGGGCAGGCCGATCTTGGATCCCGGCGCGTCCAGGGCGATCCGGTGGTGGCAGGCGAGGGCGATCTCGTAACCGCCGCCCAGAGCAGCTCCGTTGATGGCGGCGACGATGGGCTTGCCAAGGGTTTCGAGGTGCCGCAAGGCGTGCTTGACGGCCATTCCGCTCTCGAAGACCCGCTGAGCGTCCGCCGGACCGACCTTGATCATGTCCTTGAGGTCGCCGCCCGCGAAGAAGGTCTTCTTGGCGGAGGTGACGATGATGCCCCGGATGCCGTCCTTCTCGGCCTCCGCGCGCGCCGAGATCGCCGCGAGGGAGTGCCGGAAGGTCTCGTTCATGGTGTTGGCGGACTGGTGAGGGTCGTCCAGGACGAGGGTGACGACGCCCGACGCGTCCTGTTCCCAGCGAATGGCCGAGGACGCCGGGGTGGTGGACTCGCTCATGCTGCTGCTCCGTAATCCGTGACGGGGGACGGCGGGCGAAGGAATGGGGCGAACAGACCGGTCAGGAGGCCGGCGGGCAGGCCCGGCCGGGAGTGTGGGGGCCTGGCGGGGTCCGGTCAGAGGCGCTCGACGACGGTCGCGACGCCCATGCCGCCGCCGACGCACAGCGTCGCCAGGCCGTACCGCAGGTCCCGCCGCTCCAGTTCGTCGATGAGCGTGCCGAGGATCATCGCGCCGGTGGCGCCGAGCGGATGGCCGAGGGCGATGGCTCCGCCGTTCACATTGACCTTGTCCAGGGGAAGGCCCATCTCCTCGACGAAGCGCAGGACGACGGCGGCGAAGGCCTCGTTGATCTCGACCAGGTCGATGTCGTCGATGGTCAGTCCGGCCTTGGCGAGCGCCTTGCGGGTGGCGGGCGCGGGCCCGGTCAGCATGATGGTCGGCTCGGAGCCGGAGACGGCGGCGGAGACGATCCTGGCGCGCGGAGTGAGGCCGTACCGCTCGCCGGTCTCGCGGGAGCCGATGGCGACGAGCGCCGCGCCGTCCACGATGCCCGAGGAGTTGCCCGCGTGATGGACATGGTCGATCTTCTCGACCCAGTGGTACTTCTGGAGCACGACGGCGTCAAAGCCGCCCGCCTCGCCGATCGTCGCGAACGACGGCTTCAGCGCGGCCAGCGAGTCGGCGGTGGTGCCGGGGCGCATGTGTTCGTCGCGGTCGAGGACGGTGAGCCCGTTGCGGTCGAGGACCGGGACGACGGACCGCTCGAAACGGCCGTCCTTCCACGCGGCGGCGGCCCGCTCTTGGGAAAGCGCCGCGAACTCGTCCACATCGCGCCTGGTGAAACCGCCGAGCGTGGCGATCAGATCGGCGCCGATGCCCTGTGGGGCGAAGCCGGTCGCGAAGCTGGTCATCGGGTCCATCATCCACGCCCCGCCGTCCGAGCCCATGGGCACGCGGGACATCGACTCGACACCGCCCGCGAGGATCAGGTCCTCCCAGCCGGAGCGGATCTTGGCGGCGGCCAGATTGACGGCTTCGAGCCCGGAGGCACAGAAGCGGTTCTCCTGTACGCCGGCGACGGTGTCGGGCAGTCCGGCGGCGACGGCCGCGATACGGGCGATGTCCGAGCCCTGGTCGCCGAGCGGGCTGACCACCCCGAGAACGATGTCGTCGATCGCCGCCGGGTCGAGTCCTGGCAGCCGACGGCGCAGCTCATGGATGAGGCCGACGACCAGATCGATGGGCTTGGTGCCGTGCAGGGCGCCATTGGCCTTGCCGCGGCCGCGCGGGGTGCGGATCGCGTCGTAGACGAACGCTTCGGTGCTCACGGCGACTGCCTTTCGGAGAGGGGGACATCGGCGGATACGGAGGGGCCGTCGGCCGTGGCGGACGCGGACGGCTCCACGGACGCGGACGGCTCCGGTCCGAGCGACGGCACCTTCCAGTCGCGGGCGATCCCGGCGGTGTCGGCGCCGGGCAGGGCGGGCGCGCGGCGCACCGAGCCGGGTGTGACGGAGAAACGGGGCGCGGGCGCGGGCTGGACGAGCCCGGCGTGCCGGGTGAAGGTGCCCCGGGCGGCGAGATGGGGGTGGACGGGGGCCTCGCGCAGGGACAGCACGGGGGCGACACAGGCGTCGGAGCCCTCGAAGACCGCCGTCCACTCCTCGCGTGTCTTCGTCCTGAACCGGGCCGCGACCGCCTCCCGCAGCTCGTCCCAGCGCGCGAAATCCTTGCGGGCCGGGATCTCGTCCGCGATGCCGAGCAGCCTCACGAACTCGTCGTAGAACCGCTGCTCCAGCGGGCCGACCGCCATGTACTCGCCGTCGGCGGTCTCGTACGAGCCGTAGAAGGGGCTGCCGCCGTCGAGGAGATTGGCGCCCCGGCGGTCCTGCCAGCCGCCCGCGCCCATCAGGGCGTGGATCATGGTGGTGAGATGGGCGGTGCCGTCGACGATCGCCGCGTCGACGACCTGTCCCGTACCGTCCGGTGTACGCGCGTGCTGGAGCGCGGCGAGCACGCCGATGACCAGATAGAGCGCGCCGCCCGCGTAGTCACCGAGCAGATTCGCCGGCAGGGCGGGCGGCTCGTCGGGCTTGCCGATCATGGAGAGGGCGCCGGTGACGGCGATATAGCCGATGTCGTGCCCGGCCCGGTCTGCGAGCGGCCCCTCCTGGCCCCAGCCGGTCATCCGTCCGTACACCAGACGCGGATTGCGGGCGAGGCACTCGTCCGGGCCGACACCGAGGCGCTCGGCGACCCCGGGGCGGTACCCCTCGATCAGCACATCGGCACGCTCAGCCAGGTCCAGGACGCGGGCGGCGCCGCTCCCGGTCTTGAGGTCGATCAGTACGGAGCGCTTGTTGCGGTTGGTCAGGTCATGCGCCGGATCGATGCCGAGGCCGGCCCCGCCGGGGCGGTCGACCCGTACGACATCGGCGCCCAGATCCGCGAGGGTCATGGCGGCGAACGGCCCCGGCCCGATTCCGGCCAGCTCGACCACTCGTACGCCGCTCAGCGGACCATTGGCTGTCGTTGTCATCGGGCCCCCAGCACTGTGACACAACTGATGTAACAGCAGTGATGCTAAGAACGTGCCGCACTCCGCACAACCCCTGTGGAAAGCAAGCGCTTGGTCGCTCGCTTCCGCTGTTCCGCGGTTGTCCACAGGTCGTTTCTACAGCGCGGAGGCCCACATAGCATGTCGGAGTACGACCGGAGGCGGTGGGCGGTCATGCGGGCGGCTGTGCGGTCGCCTCGCGCAGCGCTCTGCGGCAGAGGGCGTCGGCGCGGCGGGTGGACTCGGGAAGACGGTAGTCGGGAGCCAGCCGCAGGGTGTGGGCGCAGGCGTTCGGCAGGTCCACGCGGTGCCCGACCGAGACGAACACCGGCTTGACCCCCGGCTGGGTCCGCAGCGCCCGGCCGACCTCTTCGCCGTCGTCGGCCAGCAGCGGCGAGTAGTCGCCACGCCGGGGGCCGGGCTGCTCGTACGAGAAGGTGAACGGGTTCTTCGCCACCCCGATCACCGGCAGTCCGGTGAGCACCCCGAGGTGCGCGGCGAGCCCGAAGCGGCGCGGGTGGGCCAGCCCGTAGCCGTCACAGACGACCAGGCCAGGGTCCGAGGTGAGTGCTTCGAGGGCGGCGAGGACGGTCGGGATCTCCCGGAATGCCAGCAGACCCGGGATGTACGGGAAGGAGACCCGGCCCACGGCGGTGGCCTCGTCGACCACGGTGAGGGTGGCCGCGTCGAGCACGACGGCCGCGGCGGCGACGGCGTCGCGCACGTCGTCGTACGCCACGTCCACCCCGGTCACCAGCCCGCTGCCGGCCGGCGGCCCCGCCTCGTCGAGCACGACGTGCCCGCGCAGCTCGTCCTGAATGGCCCGCGCCTCGGCCTCGTCGGCGGGCGTCCTGATCGTCGTCATGGTCACCACAGCGTAGAGGTGCGGCTCCACGCGGCGTCAGCGGCCGAGCGCCGGGCCCAGGCGTTCAGACCGCGGGTACGTACGGGTAGACCGGCGCGGGTTCGACAGCGACGGACTCCTTGCCGATACCGAGGCCGAGCGGGGTGTTGAGCGCCGTCGAGAACATGACGTCGGGGGCGTTGTCGGTCAGCGCGCGGCCGTTCCACTGGAGGAAGCCGTAGGAGGCGGGGGTGCCCACGGTGTAGGGCAGCATGTTGGGCAGTACGCGGGCGGCGAAGCTCTGGCCATAGGCGTCGGGGTCCGCGCTGGTGCCGTACGCGCGGACGGCGCCGGCGATCATGGCGGCCACGGTGCCCGCGTAGTTCCGTACGTCGTCGGCGGGCCTGCCCTGGTTGAGACGGTCGCCCAGATCCTCATCGAGCTGGGTGAACAAGGGGTGGATCATGGGCAGACCGTCCCGGTTGATCTGCCTCCAGCCGCCCACGTCGGTGGCCAGGCTCGCCAGCGTCCAGGCGCTGATACGCCGGTCGGGGCCGGCCAGTGCGAGCAGCTCGCTGTCGGACACTTCGAGCACGATCGAGTGAACGGTGTGGCCGGCGAAGAGATTCACGGCCTTGGCCGGGTCCCAGCCCTCCAGGTCCGCCCGGGTGCCGTTCTTGACGGCCTTGCCGACGGCCTGCAGCACGTCCGGCTCGATCCAGAACGGATCTCCGGCCCTGCCCGCCCACACCCGGGCACCTCCGCCGAGGTCCTGGGTACGGTCCGTGGCGCCCTCGACGACCAGGGTGCCTTCGGCATGGCTGTCCTGCGCCTCGACACCGGTGAGGCGGTGCATGCGGTACGCCTGGCGGCCATCGGGCCCCCGCTCGCCGAAGGTGAAGCGGTAGGTCAGTTCCTCCACCGCGTCGCCGTCACCGTCGATCTTGAATTCGTAGCGGCCCTCGGGGTGGAACCCGCGCGGGATGTCCTCACCGGCCAGCGAGTGGGAGACGTCCATCACGAACACCGTGCCCCGCTCGCCGCGGAAGAGGAAGAAGTCGGTGATGTCCAGCCGGGGGTCCTGCCGGGCGATCGGGGAGTCGAGATGGTGCGACATGACATGCTCGCAATCTGTGGAGACCCATATGATCCGATATGACCCCATAGTAACTTTCCGCCAAATTCAACGCCCATCAAGTGACGTAGGTCACTCATTTTCCGGAGTACGGATCGGGTCGCTCAGCCGTCTTTCCCTGTGGGAGTGAGCAGCGCACCCGATCCACCGTCGGTCCGGCGAAGGGGAACAGGCCATGTCACCCGTCATTGAACATGCCATACAGGCCCGGCTTGTCGCGTCCGCCCCCAGGACCGAGACGGTCGTCGTGACGCTCCGGTACGAGCCGGCCGACCCCTTCGCCGTGCGTATGTCGTTCCCGCCGCCCGCGACACTCGAAGGCACCGAAGTGACCTGGGAGTTCTCGCGCGAGCTGCTGGCCATGGGCATGGACGAGCCGGTCGGTCTCGGTGACGTACGGGTACGGCCCTTCGGTTACGGGCGTACGGTCCTGGAGTTCCACGCGCCCGAGGGCACCGCCATGGTCCATCTGCGCACCGCCGATCTGCGCCGCTTCCTGGACCGCTCCGAGGGGCTCGTCCCCGCGGGGCGTGAGCATCTCCATCTGAACCTGGACCACGATCTGACCGAGCTGCTGCGCGACGCCTGCTGAGGCCGCACGCCCGGCCTCGCCCCGCCTCCGATCACCGGCCTCGCCCAGCCTCGTAATTAATCGCTTTGACACCCGCCCGCCCGCCTTCCTACGGTGGGCGGCGTCCTGTTGTCGTCGATTGGAGTAGGACGTTGCTCGTCTGAGGTCCTGAGACACCGTGCCGCACAGCTCTTCCGGCTGTGCGTTCTCGTGTGTGACCTCGGCGTCGAGCCGTCCTCCCCGACCGGGACTCCCCCGTATCGCGGTGTCTCCATCCGTTGCCCCGCCATCCCGCCGCACTCATTTCGCCGCACTTTGCAGCAACCGGAGACCCGTATGTCCGCTTCCCTTGCCCATATCACCTGTACCGCACTCTCCTTCGGCTGGCCCGACGGGACGACTGTGTTCGACGGATTCCAACTGGCTGTCGGCCCCGGAAGAACCGGTCTGATCGGACTCAACGGATCAGGGAAATCAACCCTGTTGAAGCTGATGGCGGGCGAACTCACCCCCACCGGCGGGACGATCGCGGTCTCCGGTGACGTCGGCTACCTCCCGCAGACTGTCGTCTTCGACACCGGACTGCGGGTGGACGACGCCCTCGGTATCGCGGCGGCCCGTGCCGCGCTGCACGCCATCGAGGCGGGCGACCCGAGCGAGGAGCACTTCACCGCGGTCGGCGACGACTGGGATGTCGAGGAACGCGCCCGTGCCGCCCTCGATCAGCTCGGGCTCGGTCACCTCGGCCTCGACCGCACCATCGGCGAGATGTCCGGCGGCGAGTGCGTACTGCTGCGGCTGGCCGCGTTGCTGCTGGCCAGGCCGGGTGTCCTGCTGCTCGACGAGCCCACGAACAACCTCGATCTGCACGCGCGCCGGCGGCTGTACGCGGCGGTCGCGTCCTGGTCCGGTGTGCTGATCGTGGTCAGCCACGACCGTGAACTCCTGGAGCGGGTCGACCAGATCGCCGAACTGCGGGACGGCGAGGTGCGCTGGTACGGCGGTACGTATGCGGCGTACGAGGAGACCCTGGCCCGCGAACAGGAGGCGGCCGAGCGCATGGTGCGGGTCGCCGAGGCCGACGTACAGCGGCAGAAGCGCGAACTGGCCGATACGCGGGTCGCGTTGGCGAAGCGGGCGCGCTACGGCCAGAAGATGAACGACAACAAGCGCGAGCCGCGCATTGTGATGGGCCTGCGCAAACGGGCCGCCGAGGAGTCCGCGGGCCGACAGCGTGTCCTGCACACGGAGAAACTCGCGGAGGCGAAGGAGCGCCTCGACGAGGCGGTGGAGGCGGTACGGGACGACGACGAGGTCCGTATCGACCTCCCGCACACCCGGGTCCACCCGGGCCAGAGCGTACTGAGCCTGCGTGATGTGCGGCTGCGGTACGGGAGCGGGGCGAGGGCGGAGACCGAGCCCGCGGACGAGGCCGAGCCCGCCACCGGGACCGCCACCGCCACCGAGGCCGAGCCCGCCACCGGCACCGGCACCGGGACCGGGACCGGGACCGGGACCGCCACCGAGGCCGAGGCCAGGAAAGGAGTCAGGCTGGAGATCCACGGGCCCGAGCGGATCGCTCTGGTCGGGCGCAATGGCGCGGGCAAGACCACACTGCTCCGGACGCTCGCCGGGGAGCTGGAACCGCTCTCAGGCGAGGCGCTCACCCACGTACCGCTGCGCTTTCTGCCCCAGCGGCTGGATGTGCTCGACGACGCGCTGACCATCGTGGAGAACGTGGCCCGCTTCGCGCCCGCCGCCACGAACAACGCGATCCGGGCGCGGCTGGCCCGCTTCCTGTTCCGCGGCGCCCGTGCCGAACAGCGAGCCGGAACCCTCTCCGGCGGAGAGCGCTTCCGAGCCTCGCTCGCCGCCCTCCTCCTCGCCGAACCCGCCCCGATGCTGCTGATGCTGGACGAGCCCACGAACAACCTGGACATGGCCAGCGTCCGCCGGCTGACCGCCGCGCTGGAGTCGTACGAGGGAGCGCTGATCGTGGCGAGCCACGATGTCCCGTTCCTGGAGTCGATCGGCATCACCCGCTGGCTGCTCCTGGACGGAGAGCTGCGGGACACAAGCGCCGAGGAGGTACGGCAGACGCACCTGCCGTAGCCGGCCGCGGATCCGACGCGGACCGGGCGCGGGCGCGGCTGTGCCGGTCACAGCCGCACTCGCGCCCGTACCCGCACCCGGGTCCGGGTCCGCCCTCCGTACCCCCAAGGCCCCGAAACTCGACAGAAGTTGTCGGGATTAGCCGTTAGCGTCGCGGCATGCCTCAGAACATCGTCATCACCGGTGCCCGGGAGAACAATCTCCGGGATGTGTCGCTCAGCATTCCCAAGAACAAGATCACTGTGTTCACGGGGGTGTCCGGGTCGGGGAAGTCCTCGATCGTCTTCGATACGGTCGCCGTGGAGTCGCAGCGGCAGCTCAATGAGACCTTCACCTCGTTCATCAGGAACTTTCTGCCGAAGTACGAACGGCCGCAGGTCGACGCGATCGACGATCTGTCGGTGGCCGTGGTGGTGGACCAGAAGCCGATCGGGGGGAATGTCCGGTCCACGGTGGGCACCATGACCGATATCTACTCGGTGATCCGGGTGCTGTTCTCGCGCCACGGCGTACCGAGCGCGGGTCCGGCCGCCGCGTACTCCTTCAACGATCCCTCGGGGATGTGCACCGTCTGTGACGGGGTGGGGCGGGTGGTCGCGCTCGATCTCGACCGGGCGATCGACTGGACCAAATCCCTCGACGAGGGTGCCCTGTTGCTGCCGGGGCTCTCGGTGGGGAGCTGGGAGTGGAGTCTGTACGCGGACTCCGGGCGCTTCGACCGGACCAGGCCGATCCGTGAGTACTCCGAGGAGGACCGCGAACTGCTGCTGCACGGCGCGGACTTCAAGGTCCGGCTGAAACTGAAGTCGGGTTCGGTGGACATGAAGTTCGAGGGGATAGTCAGCCGGTTCACCCGGCTCTTCCTCAAGCGTGACACCGCCGCCATGTCGGAGAAGCGCCGGGAGTCGGCGGCCCGCTTCACCGTGGACCGGCTGTGCGAGGCCTGCCGGGGAGCCAGACTCAATGAGGCCGCGCTGGCGACCCGGATCGACGGGCTGAACATCGCCGACCACACAGCGATGGAGGTCGCCGATCTGGTGGACGTGCTGGGCCGGATCGACGATCCGGTGGCCGCGCCACTGGCCGCCGCCGCCCGCGAGCGGCTTGAACGGCTGGTGGGGATCGGGCTCGGCTATCTCAGTCTGGACCGGGAGACCAGCACACTCTCCGGCGGCGAGGGCCAGCGGCTCAAAGTCGTACGCCATCTGGGGAGTTCACTGACCGGCCTCACCTTCATCTTCGACGAACCGAGCGTGGGCCTGCATCCGCGGGATGTGGGACGCCTGAACGAGCTTCTGGTGCGGCTGCGCGACAAGGGCAACACGGTGCTGGTGGTGGAGCACGACCCGGATGTGATGGCGATCGCGGACCATGTCGTCGACATGGGTCCGAGGGCGGGGACGGACGGCGGACTGGCCGTGTACGAGGGTCCCGTGGAGCTGCTCAAGGAGGCCGATACGCTCACCGGCCGCTGTCTGCGCCGCCGTACACCGCTGAAGGAGTCGTTCCGTGCGCCCGCCGGCTGGCTGCCGGTGTCCGGGGCGGATCTACACAACCTGAAGGGCGTCGACGTACGGTTCCCCACCGGTGTGCTCACGGCGGTGACCGGGGTGGCGGGCTCCGGAAAGTCGACCCTGGTCTCCGGTGTGTTCACCGAGGCGTATCCGGAGGCGATCGTCATCGACCAGGGTGCGATCGGCGCGTCGTCCCGCTCCACCCCGGCCTCGTACATCGGGGTCATGGACACCGTCCGGAGGATCTTCGCCAAGGAGAACGGAGTCCGGCCGGGGCTGTTCAGCTTCAACTCCTCGGGCGCGTGCGCGGAATGCTCGGGCCGCGGGCTGATCTACACCGATCTGGCCTTCATGGATCCGGTGACCACGACCTGCCAGAGCTGCGAGGGACGGCGCTTCCACGACGAGGTGCTCGGGCACCGGGTGAAGGGCCGCTCGATCGTCGACGTACTGGACATGACGGCAGCGGTGGCGATGGAGTTCTTCGAGGACAGGGCGCTGCTGCGGAAGCTGCGCACGCTCAATGACGTCGGGCTGACGTATCTCACGCTCGGGCAGCCGCTCAGCTCGCTCTCCGGGGGAGAGCGGCAGCGCATCAAACTCGCCACGCAGCTTCACCGTACGGGCAGCGTGTACGTCCTGGACGAGCCCACCACCGGGCTGCACATGGCGGATGTGGACACGCTGGTCGCGCTGCTGGACAGGCTGGTGGACGCGGGGAACTCGGTGATCTGCGTCGAGCACAACATGGATGTGGTGAAGCGCGCCGACTGGGTGATCGACCTGGGTCCGGACGGCGGCAAGCACGGCGGTGAGATCGTCTTCGAGGGCACACCGCGCCAACTCCTCGACCATCCCAAGTCGTTCACGGCCGCGTACCTGAGGAGGGACCTGGCGGCCTGACCGGGCCGGTGGCCCGCGGGGTCAAGGCACCGGACCTGCGTGCATGACCGAGCGTAGGGAGTACTCATCACTTCGTGTCAGGGGACTCCAATGCCGCGGGCTTGGCCTCCGGCTTACAACGGCTTTAACCTACGGTGTCGTAACCTACGAACCCGTAGGTAAAAGTACCTCCCGTCCCCAGGAGCACCCGTGGCACTCATCTCTCCCCACCTCGGCAGTTCGGACGCGTGGACCGACGCCCGACTGCTGTACGCGCTGGAGGAGGTGGTGGAGAAGGAACTCAACCGTCATCTCAAGGTCGCCAAGGACTGGATGCCGCACGAGTACGTGCCCTGGTCGGACGCCCGTAACTTCCCCGGCATATTCGCGGACGGCGAGGCCTGGGAGCCTCAGCAGTCGAAGGTCACGGACATCGGCAAGATCGCGCTCGTGGTGAATCTGCTCACCGAGGACAACCTCCCGAGCTACCACCACGAGATCGCCAGCCTCTTCGGCCGCGACGGCGCCTGGGGCACCTGGGTGCACCGCTGGACCGCCGAGGAGGGCCGCCACGGCATTGTGATGCGTGACTATCTGCTCGCGTCGCGGGCCGTGGACCCGGACAAGCTGGAGAGCTTCCGGATGGCGCACATGTCGGAGGGCTTCGAGTCCGACAACCGGCACTCGATGCTCCACTCGGTCGCGTATGTCGCCTTCCAGGAGCTGGCGACCCGTGTCTCGCACCGCAACACCGGCCATCAGTCGGGCGATCCGGTCTGCGACCGGATGCTGGCGCGGATCGCCACCGACGAGAACCTGCACATGGTCTTCTACCGCAATCTGCTGGGCGCCGCCTTCGAGATCGCGCCCGACCTCACCATGCAGTCCGTGCGCGATGTGGTGATCAACTTCCGTATGCCCGGGCACGGCATGCCCGGCTTCGAGCGTGCCGCCGCGCAGATGGCCATCGGTGAGATCTACAACATGCGGATCCATCACGACGATGTCCTCCAACCGGTGCTGCGCTACCTCAAGGTGCTGGACATCGACGGGCTGGGTCCGGAGGGGCTCCGGGCGCAGGAGGAGCTGGGCCTCTACATGGGCGGGTTGAACAGCGAGGCGAGCAAGTTCGACGAGAAGCTCGCCGCCCGCAAGGCGCGGATGGCGGCCCGCGCCGCCGGCTGAGCACGGCCGAGCCGGGCTGGGGGCGGCCAAGCCGGGCTGGGGGCGGCCAAGCCCACCTGGGGGCCGACCCGTCGCGCCCCCGGCCTGCCGTCCGCGTCGGCTGCGAGGTTTCCGCACGTGTGAGGTTTCTCCGCGCCGCTCGCGGAGTCCTCGTACGCTGTGCCGGATGAAGCCTGTCACACGCCTCTTCCTCATAGGTGCGCCCGTTGTGGTCGCCGTCGCCGTGATCCTGGGCGGCGGCGATTCGGGAGTGCTCGCCGACAATCCGCCCTCGTACCCCGAGCACACCGGCGCGCCCAATCCGCTGGCGCCCGGAGCCCTGGAGAACGAGGAAGAGGTACGGAAACGGATCGACGCGATGCCGCCCGGCCTCGCGGCCCCGGAGAAGAAGGAGATGGCCGCGCGGCTCGTGGCCAGCGCGGAGAGCTCCACACTCGACTGGCGCGGCCTGTACGGCACCATCGAGGACCTCGGTGACGGCAACGGCTATACGGCCGGGGTCATCGGCTTCTGCTCGGGCACCAACGACATGCTGCAGCTCGTCGAGTCGTACACGAAGAGCCACCCGGACAATCCGCTCGCGCCGTATCTCCCCGCGCTGCGCGCCGTGGACGGCACCGACTCGCACGAAGGCCTCGACCCCGGTTTCCGCGAGGCCTGGGCGCAGGCCGCCCGGTCCCCGGACTTCCGGGCCGCGCAGGACGCGATCCGGGACCGGGTCTACTTCGATCCGGCGGTCCGGCTGGCCAAGATGGACGGGCTCGGCACGCTCGGGCAGTTCATCTACTACGACGCGATGGTGCTGCACGGCCCGGGGCTCGATCCGCACGGCTTCTACGGGATCCGCGAGGCGGCCATGAAGAAGGCGCAGACCCCGGACCGGGGAGGCGACGAGAAGGCATATCTCACCGCGTTCCTGGACAGCGGCCGGGCCGTGATCAAGGCCGAACTGATGACGGCGCAGCGGGACTCGTCCCGTATCGACACCGCTCAGCGGGTCTTTCTGCGGGACGGCAACATGGCCCTCGAACCGCCGCTGACCTGGGAGATGTACGGGGAGACCTTCCGGATCGCCGCACACTGAAACCGCTCGCGCGCTGAGGCCGGACGCGCACCGAGCCGGCCGGGCACTGAGCCGGCCGGGGCCTCCTGGGCTCTTGGTCTGGGGCCCTCGCGGGCATTT
>NZ_JBHVGV010000001.1:941847-1060523 GCF_042800555.1 Streptomyces sp. NPDC057617
GGGGAGGGGGAGACCTTCGGGATAGCAGAACACGGAAACCGTTGGAGGGTGGAGGCGGGACGCGAACCGAGCTGGCGGGGAATGGGGCCGGCGGGGCCGGGTGGGTTTCGGGCTAAAATCCCCCCGGGCCCGGTTCCCGTGCGTGAGGCCCTCGGCTCAACTCTTCGCGGTACGGCGGAGGTTCTGGCGTTCCTTCTCGGAGAGCCCGCCCCAGACGCCGAACCGCTCGTCGTTGGCGAGGGCGTACTGGAGGCAGGCCTCCCGTCCTTCGCACGCCCCGCACAGCCGCTTCGCCTCGCGAGTGGAGGAGCCAGGGGCGGGGAAGAAGAATTCGGGACCGGTCTGGGCGCACAACGCGCTCTCCTGCCAGGAGAGTTCATGCTCGGCGCCCCGGGCCGTGGCGGTGCGGGTGGTGATGTCGGTGATGTTGATCGGCATGACCGACAGGCTGCCCGGCGGCGATAAACGATCGATTGACGAGGCGTCAATGCCCTTGTGGGTACCGGCGTGTCGCGACCGCGGGCAGCAGAGTCGCGACCCGCGGGTGTCAGGTGTCCGCGGTCCGGTGTCAGGCGTCGCGGTCCACTCCCTGCATCACCGCGAAGCGCGCGCCGTACGGGTCGGCCAGCTTGGCGTACCGTCCCACACCCTCGATATCGGTCGGGCCCATCCTGACCGTACCGCCGAGTTTCTTCGCCGCGGCGACCGTACCGTCGCAGTCCGTGACCGCGAAGTAGAGCTGCCAGTGCGGTTCCGCGCCGGTCTCGACCGGGTCGGTGCCGAGCGTGACGAAGCCGCCGAACATGGCCTCGGAGCCCTGGCCCGCGGGGTGCATCATGCGGTACGTACCGCCGTCGGGCGTCGGCATGCTCGTGGTCTCCCAGCCGAAGACCGCGTGGTAGAAGGTGTACGCGGCGGTCTCGTCCGCTGTGTACAGCTCGCACCAGCAGAGGCTGCCGGGCTCGTCGACCACGTCCAGGCCCTTGTTGCCGCGCGGCTGCCAGACCGCGAACCGGGCGCCGACGGAGTCGGTGAAGACGGCCATCCGGCCGAACTCCATGACGTCCATGGGCGCGAGGACAACGGAACCGCCCGCCTGGTGCACGGCCTTGGCTGTGGCGTCCGCGTCCGGCGTCATGAAGAACAGGAACCAGGACGTCGGCCCCTGGTCGGTCGGCATGGGCATGGCGGCCGCCGCGGTCCTGGCGCCCAGCCGGAACATGCCGTACCCGCCGGTGTCGGGGCCCGCGGACATGAAGCTCCAGCCGAACAGACCGTTGTAGAAGGCGTTGGCGCCCTTGATGTCCGGGGTGCTGAGTTCGACCCAGATCGGGGATCCGGGGGCAAAAGGACTCGTGAGCATGGTGCGCTCCTTCATGGGATCCCGCCGGTCCCGCTGATCCCGCTGATCCGCCGCTCTCCCTGCTGATCCCGCCTCTCTCTTGAGTCTGCCCCGGAAGCCGGGGCACCGCATGTACGGATCGGCTACGCGGCGGTACGGCACAGGAGATCCGGCGCAGGAGGCCGCACGACCGTGCGTTCAGTACCGTGGAGCGATGAGCACCTCCACGGGCGGGCACCCGGGCCGACGGGCGAACAGGCAGGTGGAAAGCCGGTCGGGCGGGCGCGTGGACGGGCGGGTCGAGCGCGGCAACCAGACCCGGCGGCTGGTACTGGACCGGACGATGGACATCGCCTCGGTGGAAGGCCTGGAAGGGCTCTCCCTCGGCCGTATCGCCACCGATCTGAAGCTCAGCAAGAGCGGTGTCTTCGCCCTCTTCGGCTCCAAGGAGGAGCTTCAGCTCGCGACGATCCCCGCGGCCGTCGAGGTCTTCGGCGAGCGTGTCGTACAGCCCACACGCGCACTGCCGCCGGGCGCCGCCCGCGTGTGGGCGCTGTGGCGCAAAAGCGCCCAGTCGGTGCTGCACGGCGACGACGTGGCGTACGAGAGGGCGGGGCGGGGCATTCTGCGCCGGCTGCGCGCGGAGGCGACCGATCCGGGCGCGCTGCCGGATTTCCCGGGGCTCAGCCGTACGGGCCCGGGACCGGTGCCGTTGTCAGAGCAAGGCTGACCCGGGACGCGGCCCGGCGACCGGCCCGTCGGGGGCGCCTCGACACCGTCGCGCAGTGCGAAGAAGGTCGCGAGGACGCCGAACGAGTGCGCCACGACGGCTTCGAAGCGGCCGCGCTCCTGATGCAACTGCCCGATGACCGCCCGGAGTTCGATGATGTTCGTGTGCCGTCCTCCTGGCGCGCCGTGCCCCGGGGCGTCGGCGGACGCCGGAAGGCGGGCCGTCGCCCGCCCCGAGGCGACGGCCCGCCCCTACCCGGCACTCCCGAAACGGTGGCGCCGCGCGGCTCGTGGACTAGTGGCCCGAATGGGCGCTTGCGCCCTCCGCGCCCTTCTTCGTGTCGGCCGCTCCCTGCCCGCCCGTCAGGTGATGCGGCTCGTAGCCCGGAATCGTGCCGTCCGGCTTCTTCACCAGCAGCAGACCCGCCATGCCCATGTCCGAGTGGCTCTGCACATGGCAGTGGTACATCCACGCCCCCGCGCCCACATGCTCGCCCGCGAGGACCTGGAAGCCGAAGGAGTCCGCCGGGCCGGTGATCTTGGTGTCGATCACCCGGCTCGGGTCGTCGGGCCCGGTGAGCAGGCCCGTTCTGTTGTCCGCCCAACGATGCCCGTGCATATGGAACGTGTGGTAGAACTCGCCGTGCGTGATCATGATGATCTCGACCCGTTCCCCCACCGTCGTCTCGAAGTTGGGGGCCTCACTGCCGGACTTGTTGTTGATCGTCATGTCGTTGAAGACGATCGTGAACTGCTTGTCCGGCAGGATGTCGCCCTTCCTGCGGACGACGAGCGGACCGTAAAGCCCCTTGCGGAGACCGCCGGTGCCGTGGTCCGTACCGACCACGTGGTCGTGGTAGTGCCAGTAGCCGGCACTGCCGGGCCGCCAGGTGCCGTCCGCGCGCCTGCCCGGGGTGTGGGTGCGCCAGGTGTACGTACGGGTGCCGCCCGGCTCGACATGACTCTTGTTCATCCGGGTGCCGTCGCTGGCTATGTCGAAGTCCACGCCGTGCACATGGAGACTGACGTCCACATCCGTGGTGTTCTCGAACTCGATGTGGAGCGTGTCCCCCTCGATCAGCTCGATCAGCGGGCCCGGCACCGTCGCCTTGCCCTTCTCGAAGCCGTAGCCCATCTGACCGTTCGGCAGCGCCTCGGCGTACATCTTGAGATGGCGCACCTGGCCCCCGGCGGGAGCCGTTCTGGGCGGGGTCTCGGCCGAGACCGCTGTGGGCGCCGAGGCGAGCGACAACGATGTCACCCCTGTGGCGGCCACCGCACCGCCCGCCAGCAGCCGCCGGTTGAAGCTCCGTCTGTCCATGGCCATACCGACTCCCCAGTGCCGTACGGAGATTGACGGGGCACAAGAGACCCCGGGGACGGGCACACCGTAGACCAGCCATCCATGTTTATCCACAGCCAGGACAAAGTTGGTTCGATTGCGGTTATACCTATTGGCGAGTCACTGAAAGAGGTCTAGCTTCATTCGCTGTTGCTATGACCACAGAGGGGTGGGTGAACACATGCAGCGCGCACCACATCACCGGTCCAGATCCAGGCGCGGGATGGCCGCGGTCCTGGTGGCCGGCACCATGGCGGCGTCACTGCTCGGCGGCACCGCCGCATCGGCCAAGCCGTACCCGGAGGCGGCCTCGACAACGTTGTCCCTTCCGTCACCTCCGGGCGGAAAGACCGTCAAGGTCCTGGTTTTCCACGCCTCGGCCACTGAAGAGTCGCCGGTCGTGAATGCCGGGATCGAGGCGATCGAGACCATCGGCCTGACCGGGCCCGAGGCCGGCCGGTTCAAGACCGAGGCCACGGACGACGGTTCCGTCTTCACCAATGCGACCAAGCTGGGCAAATACAACGCGGTCGTTTTCCTCACCGGCGGCGGCGATGTGCTCGACCCCGAGCAGGAAGCCGGTCTCGAGGCCTTCGTGGAGGCCGGCGGCGGTTTCCTCGGGATCCATGACGCGGCCCGTACGGAGCCGTACTCCGACTGGTTCACCGGGCTGATCGGCGCCCGGCCGACCGGTGCCCCCACCGCCGTCCAACGCGCGACCGTCGAGGTCGGTGACCGTATCCACCCGGCCACGAAGAATCTGCCGCTGGAGTGGAAGCGGCCGGACAAGTGGTTCAACTGGTCGGCGAACCCCACCGGCAAGGTGCACACGGTGGCCCGGGTCAGGGAGGCCAGCTACCAGCCGGGGACCGGCGCCAATGGCGCGGACCACCCGATCTCCTGGTGCCGTGACTACGACGGCGGCCGGTCCTTCTACACCGGGATGGGCGGTACGCCCGAGTCCTTCGCCGAGACAGACTTCCGCGACCATCTGCGCGGCGCGCTCCAGTGGACGACGCGGCTCTCCCGCGCCGACTGCAAGGCGACGATCGACGCCAACTACACGGCGGAGCGCCTCACCCAGGCGAACCAGGCGGGCCAGCAGGACCAGATCGGCGAGCCGCACGGCCTGGTCGTCGCGCCCGACGGACGGGTGCTGTACATCGGCCGCGGCGGCGGGGACAACGCCGCTCCCGTGGTGACCGACTGGAACAACCCGGATGTCGGCAAGGGTCTGGGCCAGATCCATGTCTACGACCCCGCCACCAAGAAGGTGACGCTGGCGGGCGCGCTGACGGTCTTCGGCAACAAGGGCGGCGGCGACGAGCTGATCAAGGTCGAGGAGGGGCTGCTCGGTATCGAGCTGGACCCTGCGTTCGAGACCAACGGCTGGGTGTATCTGCACTACACCCCGCACTCGCAGCTCAACCGGGAAACCCAGATGGCCGAGCGCCGGGTCTCCCGCTTCACCCTTGACCTGGCGACCAACAAGCTGGACCTGGCCTCCGAGAAGGTCCTGCTGAAGTGGCCGGTTCAGGTGCACAGCTGCTGCCACGCGGGCGGCGGCATGGCCTGGGACTCCAAGGGCAATCTGTACATCGCGACCGGCGACAACAACTCGTCGGGCTTCAGCGACGGCTACTCGGGCAACAACCCGCAGCCGAACTACAAGGGCGTCTCCTTCGCCGACGCGCGCCGCACGGCGGGCAACACCAACAACCTGAACGGGAAGATCCTCCGGATCCACCCGGAGCCCGACGGGACGTACACCCTGCCCGAGGGGAACCTGTTCACGGGCAAGGAGATGGACGAGGGCGGCGGCAAGACCCGCGGCGAGATCTATGTCATGGGTGTCCGCAACCCGGCGCGTATCTCCATCGACAAGAAGACCGACATCCTCTACGCGGGCTGGGTCGGCCCCGACGCGGGCTCGCCGAGCACGGTGTGGGGTCCGGCGAAGTACGACACGTTCTCCGCGATCACCAAGGCGGGCAACCACGGCTGGCCGTACTGCATGGGCAACAACCAGCCGTACAGGGACCGTAATCTGCCCGACCCCAGCAAGCCGCTGGGCTGGTACAACTGCAACGCGCCGAAGAACGAGTCGCCCAACAACGACGGTCTGGTCAACCTGCCGCCCATCACGGGCAACACGATCTGGTACTCCCCGCAGGGCGGCGCCCCCGACTACCCGCGTGACGCGAACGGCGTGCCCAGCTACAAGGCCGCTGAGGCCAAGTATCTGCTGCCGTGGCTCAAGGGCGGCGGCCAGGCGACCATGGACGGCCCGGTGTACCGGTACGACGCGCAGAACGCCAGCGCGGTCAAGTGGCCGGAGTACTGGGACGGCAAGTGGTTCGTCGGTGACTTCTACGACGCGGCGGACAGCCCGCGCCACGCGGTGCTGACCGACCCCAAGACCATCGGCAAGGGTGGTCTTCCGGTGCACGCCGAGACCCTGAAGAAGATCATCCCGGTCGGCCAGGGAGGCATCCGCAACCTGATGGACTGGAAGTTCGCCCCGGACGGCTCGCTCTATGTCCTGGACTACGGGCGCGGCTTCTTCACCTCCGACTCCCAGTCCGCGCTCTGGCGTGTGACGTACAAGGGCGGTGAGCCGACCCCGGCCGCCGCCGATCTGGCCAGAAAGGCGGCGCAGTGAGACACCGATCCCATCGTTCCCCGCTCAGGTATCGGCCTCTGCGACTGTGGACGGCCCTGGTGGGCGCGTTCCTGATGGTGCTGGGCCTGACCTCGACGGCGGCGTACGGCCGGGCCGTCGAGCGCCCGGACGGCGCGAAGGCGGCCGCGGCCCAGGTGCTGACCTGGACGGCGGGCGACCCGATCGACCGCTATCTCAGCTTCCCGACCACCGCGCTGGCCGGGCCGACCACGATCGTCTTCGAGAACAGCACGGCCACCGGCAACACCACGGGCATGCCGCACACACTGACCTTCGATGTGTCGGATCCCGAGTACAACAACGACGTTCCGCTGAACATCCTGGCCAATCCCAGTGACGCCAACGGCGGGAAGTACACGGTCGAGGTCAATCTGACCCCGGGCAAGTACCGCTTCCGCTGCTCCATCCCCGGGCACAGCACGATGACCGGCGTGCTCACCGTGACCGAGGTCGGCCCGGGCGACACCACCGCTCCGGAGACCAACGCCACGGTGCAGGGCCAGCAGAACGCCGACGGCGCGTATGTCGGCTCCGCGACGGTCTCGGTGACGGCGACCGACGCGGGCTCCGGAATAGCGACGACGGAGTACGCGGTCGGGGCCGACGGGCCCTGGCAGCCGTACACCGATCCGGTGGTGGTCGACCAGGTCGGCAGCCATCTGATCCGGTACCGCGCCACCGACCAGGCGGGCAATGTGGCGGCGGAGAAGTCCGTCGAGTTCGCCGTCGTCGCCCCGCCGACCGATGACACGGCCCCGCCGGAGACCTCGGCGACCGTGAGCGGCGAGCAGGACGACGCCGGCAACTATCTGTCGATGGCCACGGTCACCGTCACCGCCTCGGACACCGGCTCGGGCGTCAACACCATCGAGTACGCGCTCGGCGCCGGCGGCGCCTGGCAGCCGTACACCGCTCCGGTGATGGTGCATGAGGTCGGCTCGCACACGGTGCGCTACCGCGCGACCGACAAGGCGGGGAACGCGGCGGCCGAGAAGTCCGTCGCCTTCACCGTCGTGGAGCCGCCGGCGCAGGACACCACCGCGCCGGAGACCTCGGCGGCCGTCACGGGTGAGAAGAACGCCAATGGCGCCTTCATCACCAGCGCCAAGGTGACCCTGACCGCGACCGACGCCGAGTCGGGTGTCGACAAGGTCGAGTACTCCCTCGACGGCGGCCCGTACCTCGCGTACACCACGCCCGTCATCGTGGACCGGGTCGGCTACCACACGCTCGCGCACCGCGCGACCGACAAGGCGGGCAACACCTCGCAGGCCAAGCAGGTGTCGTTCACCATCGCGCAGGGCGGCGGCGTTCCGGCGCCCAACTGCCCTGAGTACGACGAGCGGTTGACGGTCATCGTCGGTACGGTCGACTCGGGTGTGCCGAACCGGCTGACCCGTAACCGCTGCACCATCAACGAGCTGATCGAGGACGAGCGGGAGTGGACCTCGCACGCCCTCTTCCTCAAGCATGTCGACACCGTGCTCGACAAGCTGCTCGCCGACAATGTCATCGACCAGCGCGAGTTCAACAAGATCACCAGGGCCGCCAAGCAGTCCAGCATCGGGAAGCCCGGCCAGACCGAGGGCTACCGCGATCTGTTCGACGGTACGGCCGAGTCCCTCGCCAAGTGGGAGCAGGTGGGCGGCGGCAAGTTCGCGCTCTCCGGCGACGGTGCCATCACCAGCAGCACCACGGTCGAGGGCATGGGCATGCTGTGGTTCCCGCAGCGCACGTACGGGGACTTCTCGCTGAAGCTCCAGTTCCGTGACGACGCCCCGGGCAACGGCAACGCCAACGGCGGGGTCTTCGTCCGCTTCCCGAATGTCCACAACCACCCGGAGGAGTCCCGGCCCGAGTGGGTCGCCATCAACTACGGGCACGAGGTGCAGATACTCGACCGCCCGGACGGCGACATGTACAAGACCGGCTCGATCTACGGATTCGACCGGGTGGGCCTGGGCGGTGCGGGCGTCACCCCCAAGGGCACCTGGAACGACTACGAGATCCGGGTGGTCGACCAGCACTACACCATCCTGCGCAACGGTGTGGTGATCAACGAGTTCGACAATGTGGGCGGTCAGACCTTCACCCCGCCGCGCGCCGGTGACCCGGGCACGGACGGCCGGCGGTACGCCACCGGCTACATCGGGCTCCAGGTCCATGGCACCACGGATGTGATCTCGTACCGCAGCATCCGGATCAAGGAGCTGTAGCCCCCGGCTGACGGCTCATGCGCGTGTGCCGTGCCCCCTTCTCCGGCGGGAGAGGGGGGCACGGTCGCGTCCGCGCTCCGGGTGGCGGTGGCGGGGACGCGCTACTTGTCGTCCTGCCGCTTGGCCCGGCTCGGTGCCACCCGCTTCGGCTCCCCGGGCATCTTCGGATAGTCCGGCGGGTACGGCATGTCCCCCACCCCGTCGTCCCGCTCCTGCCGGTCCGCCAGCTCCAGCAGCCCTTCGAGGCTGTGTGTCTCGTCCCCCATCTCCGCGTGTACGTCGCCCACTTCGCCGAAGCGCACCGGCATGGTCGCCAGATCGAAGTCGTCCGGCGCCACCTCGTCCAGTTCGTCCCAGCGCAGCGGCGCGGAGACCGGGGCGTGCGGGCGTGGGCGTACGGAGTAGGCGGAGGCGATGGTGCGGTCGCGGGCGGTCTGGTTGTAGTCGACGAAGATCCGCTCGCCGCGCTCCTCCTTCCACCACGCGGTGGTCACCCGGCCCGGCATCCGCCGCTCCAGCTCCCGCCCGACGGCGATGGCGCAGCGGCGTACCTCGGTGAAGGTCCAGCGCGGTTCGACCGGCACGAACACATGCAGGCCCCGGCCGCCGGAGGTCTTGGGCCAGCCGCGCAGCCCCTGCTCGTCGAGGAAGGCGCGCAGTTCATGGGCGGCCCTGACCGCGTCCTTGAAGTCCGTGCCGGGCTGCGGGTCCAGATCGATCCGCAGCTCGTCGGGGTGGTCGGCGCGGCCTCTCCGTACCGGCCAGGGGTGGAAGGTGAGACAGCCGAGGTTCGCCGCCCAGAGGACGGCCGCGACCTCCGTGGGACAGATCTCGTCGGCGGACCGGCCGCTGGGGAAGTCGATACGGGCGGTGGGGATCCAGTCGGGCAGGTTCTTGGGCGCCCGCTTCTGGAAAAACGATTCGCCCTCGACGCCCTCGGGGTAGCGCTCCAGGGTCGTGGGCCGGTCGCGCAGCGCGCGGAGGATCCCGGGGCCCACGGCCAGGTAGTAGCGCGCGACATCGAGCTTGGTGAAACCGCGCTCGGGAAAGTAGATCTTGTCCGGGCTGGACAGCCGTACGGTCCTGCCGCCCGCTTCCAGCTCCACCGCTGCACCCATGGGGGCCACGCTAGGCCGGACGCGGACGGAGTGCATATCGGAGCGCGGACCGGCGGACCGCGCACCGGTCGGGTGTCGAGCGCACACCAGGCGGAGTGTTCTGTTCCCGAGCACAATCGGAGCATGGATCTGCCGGTGATGCCTCCCGTGAAGCCCATGCTCGCCAAGTCCGTGGCCCGGATCCCGCCGGGCATGCAGTACGAGGCCAAGTGGGACGGCTTCCGGGCGATCGTCCACCGGGACGGGGACGAGGTGGTGATCGGCAGCCGGACGGGCAAGCCGCTCACCCGCTACTTCCCCGAGCTGGTCACGGTCCTGCGCGAGCAGCTCCCGCCGCGCTGTGTCGTGGACGGCGAGATCGTCATCGTCCACGGGGACCGGCTCGACTTCGACCGGCTCACCGAGCGCATCCACCCGGCGAAGTCCCGGGTGGATCTGCTGGCCGAGCGGACCCCGGCGAGTTTCGTGGCCTTCGATCTGCTGGCCCTCGGGGACGCCTCGCTGCTGAACACCCCGCTGACGGGGCGGCGGGAGGCGCTGGAGGCCGCGTTCATCGGCGTCCACCCGCCGCTGCATCTCGCGCCCGCCACCACCGATCTGGGCGTGGCCGAGGAGTGGTTCGAACGGTACGAGGGCGCCGGACTCGACGGGGTGATCGCCAAGCCCCTCGATCTGCTCTACCGGCCGGACGCGCGGCTGATGTTCAAGGTCAAGCACGAGCGGACCGCGGATGTCGTGGTCGCCGGATACCGCCTGCACAAGAGCGGTCCCGTGGTCGGTTCGCTGCTGCTGGGGCTGTACGACTCCGGGGGCGCCCTCCAGCATGTCGGGGTCTGCGCCGCGTTCCCGATGAAGCGCCGCGCCGAACTGGTGGAGGAGCTGGCGCCGCTGCGCATGGAATCGGCGGAGGGACACCCCTGGGGCGCCTGGGCCGACGAGTCCGCGCACGAGAGCGCCCGGCTGCCCGGCGGGCCGAGCCGCTGGTCCGGTACGAAGGACCTGTCGTGGCTGCCGCTGCGGCCGGAGCGGGTGTGCGAGGTGGCGTACGACCATATGGAGGGCGACCGGTTCCGGCACACGGCTCAGTTCCGGCGCTGGCGCCCGGACCGTACGCCCGAGAGCTGCACGTACGGGCAGTTGGAGGAGCCGGTGCGGTACGACCTGGCGGAGGTGCTGGCGCTGCCGACGGGGTGAGGGGGGTTGCCGACCGGGTCGGCGGTCGTGGGGCGGGCCGGTGGTGGTCGCGCCAGCGGTGGTCTCGCGTCCGGCGGTCTTGGGGTTTGTTGTCTCGCGGCCGGTGATCTTACGGACCTGTGACGGCCCGGCGCGTGACCGGGCGTGACGGCCCCGCGGCGCATAGCGTCCCTGTCATGCGTGTACTCGTCACCGGAGGCGCGGGCTTCATCGGCTCGCAGATCGTCACCGCCCTCACCGCGCTCGGCCATGAACCCGTCGTCCTGGACGCCCTGCTGGCCTCCGCCCATCCCGTACCACCGCCGCCGCCCCCCGAGACCGAGTGGATCCACGCGGACGTCCGGGACAGGACAGCCGTCGCGCGGGCGCTGTGCGGGGTGGACGCGGTGTGCCATCAGGCGGCGATGGTCGGCCTCGGCAAGGACTTCGCGGACGCGCCCGCGTATGTGGGCTGCAACGACCTGGGCACCGCCGTCCTGCTCGCGGGCATGGCGGAGGCGGGGGTACGGGATCTGGTGCTGGCCGGGTCGATGGTGGTGTACGGCGAGGGCCGCTACGACTGCCCCAGGCACGGGCGGGTCGCCCCCGGTCCGAGGTCGGCGGCCGATCTGGACGCCGGCCGGTTCGAACCCGGCTGCCCGCGCTGCGGCGCGGAGTTGGTGCCGGGGCTGATCGGGGAGGACGCGCCCACCGACCCGCGGAACGTGTACGCGGCCTCCAAGCTGGCGCAGGAGCATCTCGCGGCGTCCTGGGCGCGGGCCACGGGCGGCCGGGCGGTCTCGCTGCGCTACCACAATGTGTACGGACCGGGGATGCCGCGCGACACGCCGTACGCGGGGGTGGCGTCCTTCTTCCGCTCCTCGCTGGCGCGGGGCGAGCCGCCGCGGGTCTTCGAGGACGGCGGACAGCGGCGGGACTTCGTCCATGTACGGGATGTAGCCCGGGCGAACGCTCTGGCCCTGGGGGCGGTAAGGGACCGCGAGCCGGGCGCGCTGAGCGTCTTCAACACGGGCAGCGGAGAGCCGCACACGGTCGGCGAGATGGCGTCGGCACTCGCGGCGGCGCACGGCGGCCCCGCCCCGGTGGTCACCGGCGAGTACCGCCTCGGCGACGTCCGCCACATCACGGCCTCCTCACAACGCCTGAGGGAGGAACTGGGCTGGCTGCCGGAGGTGGGCTTCGAGGCAGGCATGACGGAATTCGCGAACGCGGAACAACGGGCGACGGGCGGGGTGGGGGTGGGCTGAGCCAGTGCGGGGGGGGCACGGCGGCGGGCGGTTACGCAGTCGGAGTCGGGGCAGCGCGGCGGTTGGGTGTGCGGCTCTGGCGGCGCGAGGCGGGGGCCGAGGCCGGGCGACGTGCGGGCCTCGGCGCCGCGAACCGCGCGACGGGCCAGCGTGGCGCAGAGCCTTGGCATCACGATGCCGGGCGGCCCGGCGGCGGGCGGGCCGGCCTGACTGATACGAGGCCGGGCCGCTCGCGGCGCGGGCCCGGTGCCTGGCAGCTGTGCGCCTCTGACCCAGCGCGGCCCGCCGCCGCGAAGCCGGGCGGCTGCGCGGTACGGGCCTGGCGCCCCACGGCCGCTGAACCGTGCATCGGCGTCGTGAGCGCCTCGATCCCTGATCCCCGTGACCCGAACGGCCGGGGGCGGTCGCCCGGGTGGCGATGTCCGTGTTTCGTAAGACCTCATATCCCCTTTGTCGGTATCCGAATTCATACGGTGATGACGTGACCCACTCGATTCCCACGACTCCCACGACGGTTGATGTCGTACTCCCCTGTCTTGACGAGGCCCTCGCCCTCCCCTGGGTGCTGGGCCGGATCCCCGCCGGCTGGCGCGCGATCGTCGTCGACAACGGCTCGGCCGACGGTTCGGCGGAGATCGCCGCCGGGCTCGGCGCGACGGTGGTACGTGAGCCCCGGCGCGGGTTCGGTGCCGCGTGCCATGCCGGACTGCTCGCGGCCGAGGCGGAGTTCGTCTGCTTCTGCGACTGCGACGCGTCGCTCGACCCGGGCCTGCTGCCCGCCTTTGTGGCGGAGGTGGCGGCGGGCCGCGCCGATCTGGTACTCGGCCGCCGCCGGCCGCGTCCACGTACGGCCTGGCCGCTGCACGCACGGGCGGGGAATCTCGCGCTGGCCCGCATGATGCGCCGCAGAACGGGCCTGCGCCTGCACGACCTGGGCCCGCTGCGGGCGACCCGCCGCGAGCCCCTCCTCGCCCTCTCCCTCACGGACCGGCGCAGCGGCTACCCCCTCCAGATGGTGGTCCGCGCCGCCGACGCGGGCTGGCGCGTGACGGAACGGGATGTCCCGTACCTCCCCCGCAGGGGCAAGTCCAAGGTGACGGGCACCTGGCGAGGCACCTGGCAAGCGGTCCACGACATGCAGGCGGTCCTGGCCCAGCCGCCTGTGACCGCAGGCCGCCCGGGGTCAGCCGGCACCGCCGCCCCGGTCGGCCCCGAACGTACGGCTCACCGGCCTGCGGCCGTCAGCAGCGCGGCTCGTACGGCCGCCAACCCGACGGACCCGACGGGCATCGGTACGGCCGAGGCCGCACCCTTCGGGGCACAGAACACCGACAACGCCGGTGCGGGTCGTACGGCCGCTCCACAGCCAGCCGCCGACCCCGCCGGGGCAAACCGTACGACCCACCTGTCGGCTGACGCCCACGACGGGGCCCGCACGGCCGCCGGTCCGCCGACCGCCGTCACCTACCAGGTGGATACCGGCCCGCCCGCAACAGCGGCCGTTGTTGACGCTGCGGCGGAGCCCAGCGGGACCAACGGCCCCGTAGCCGACGACCGCACCGGCCCGGGCCGTGCAACCGCCGGGTCGCCGACCGGCAACGCCGCCGTCACCGGCCAGGTGGATGCCGGTCCGGCTGCAACAGTGGCCGTTGTTGAGGCAGCCTCCGAGCCCAACGGGACCAACGGCCCCGTGGCCGACGACCGTGCCGACGCAGACCGTACGACCGGCGTCCCGCCTACCACTGCCCCTGGCGGCAGCCGCGCCGGCGCGGGCCGCGCGACGGCCGGGCCGTCGACCGGCAGCCCCGCTGTCACCGACCCGGCGGGCAAGCGTCCCGGCGCACTCGGCGGCGACAGCCCTAGCGGCGCCGACCCTGTCGGAACCCCGCACCTGGGGGCGTTGTGAGTTGTCTGTTGGTGGTGGCCAAGGCGCCTGTTGCCGGGCGGGTCAAGACTCGGCTCACTCCGCCGTTTTCAGCCGAGGAGGCCGCTCGGCTGGCGGAGGCCTCGCTCGTCGACACCCTGCACGCCGTGCTGGCCGCGCCCGTGCGGCGGCGGGTGTTGGTGCTTGAGGGGGTGCCGGGGGCGTGGCTGCCGGCCGGGATCGAGGTCGTACCACAAGCCGCAGGCGGGCTCGACGAGCGGCTGGCCGCTGCCTTCGGGCTGTGCGACGGGCCCGCCGTGCTCGTCGGGATGGACACCCCGCAGCTCACCCCGGAGCTGCTGGCGCCCGCGCTCGCGCCGGACGCCTGGGACGGGTGCGACGCGTGGTTCGGGCCCGCCGTGGACGGCGGGTTCTGGGCGCTGGGGCTGGCCGTACCCGATCCGGCGCTGCTGCGCGGTGTGCCGATGTCCGTGCCGGAGACCGGTGCCGTGCAGCGGGGACGGCTCACCGCGGCGGGACTCGCCGTACGGGATCTGCCGCCGCTGCGCGATGTCGACACCGCGCAGGACGCCGCGCTGGTCGCGGCCGAGGCGCCGGACAGCCGGTTCGCCGCCGCGCTCGCCGGGCTCACCGCGGCCGGGGTGCGATGACCACCGCGGAGGCGCGGCCCGCGCCCTGGCAGACCGGTCCGTACGCCGACGCGCTGCGTACCGGCCGCGGCCCGCTCTTCCTGCGCCGCTCGGACGGCTGGCTGCTGCCGCTGGACGTGGAGCGCTGGTGCGCGGGGCCGGACCGGGCGGATCTGACCGTGCTGGAGCGCTGTCGGGGCAGCGTCCTCGACATCGGCTGCGGCCCAGGACGGATCGTCGCCGCGCTCGCCGCCCGGGGCCGCCCCGCGCTGGGCATCGACATCAGCCCGGCGGCGGTGGCGCACACCGTACGCGCGGGTGGAAGCGCTCTCATACGGTCGGTGTTCGATCCGCTGCCCCGTGAGGGCGGCTGGCACACAGCGCTGCTCATGGACGGCAACATCGGGATCGACGGCGATCCGGCAGCCCTGCTCGCCCGCCTCACCTCGGTCGTCGCGCCGGCCGGTGCGCTGATCGTCGAAGCCGCCCCGGCCGGGGTGGACGCGGATCTCGACGAACGCCTCCGGGTACGCGTCGACAACGGCAACGGCGCCCCGGGAGACGCCTTCTCCTGGGCCCGGGTGGGCACGCGCGCACTCATACGTCACGGCCGCGCCACGGGCTGGACCCCGGCCGAGCAATGGACGGCCGCGGGCCGCCGCTTCGTCGCTCTGGAACGTACGGAACGCAGGGAACACGCGGAACGTGCAGAACGTGCAGAACGTGCGGTACGAAAAGGGCACCGCCCCTGAACGCCGCGTCCGAAGAGGGCCCACCCTGAAGCCCTCACCGGATCACTCCGCCACGATGCCGTCCACATACACCCACGCGCCCTCGTGCCGGGAGAAGCGGCTCCGCTCGCTCAGCACCTCCGGCTTGCCCCGATGGGTGAAGCGGGCGCGGAAGGTGACCGTACCGGTGGTGTGGAAGGGGGTGCCGTCGGTGGTCTCCAGGATCTCCAGGCCGGTCCACCGCACCGCGGGGTCGAGGTCCACGCCCGGCGGACGGGTGGCCGGGTCCCAACTCCTCAGCAGGTAGGGCTCGTCACCCACGGCGAACGCGCTGTAGCGGGAGCGCATCAGCAGTTCGGCGGTGGGCGGGGTGACTCCGGTGGCCGCTCCGGAGCCGACGGAGTGGAAGCGCCCGCAGCACGCGCCGTACGTGGCGGGCAGCCCGCAGGGACAGGGCGCGGCGGACCGGTCGGAGCCGTCGGAGCGACTGCTGGGACCAGGGCGGGCGGATCGTGCGGGGCGTCGGGCCATGTCACCATTCTCGCGGACCGCTCGCACCGGCTCGGTCCTCGCGGCCCGCCGGCCCCGTCCACACCTGCCTCCAGCCGCCTCAGCCGCCGAACGGCGTCCCCGGCAGCCCCTGGCCCGCGTCCGGCAGGACCAGCAGCGAGCCGGAGAGCGGATGCGGGCGCGCCAGACCCGTACGGGCCGAGGTGATGTACAGATCCCGCAGTCCGGGACCGCCGAACACGCAAGCGGTGGGGCGCTGTACGGGCAGCTCGACGGTACGGTCGAGATCGCCGCCCGGTGTGTACCGCCGGATCTGGCCACCGTCCCAGAGGGCCACCCAGACACAGCCGTCCGCGTCGACGGTGAGCCCGTCAGGAAGGCCGGCTCCGTCCTCGATGGCCGCCAGGGTGGTCCGCTCGGTGATGCGTTCTCCGTCGACGCGGAACCGGTCGACGCGGCGGGTGGGGCTGTCGACGTAATACATCGTCAGCCCATCGGGGCTCCAGCCGATGCCGTTGCCTACCGTGACGGTCAACGCCTCCGTGACCGTGCCGTCGGGCGCCACCCGGATCAGCCGTCCGCCCCGGTCGCCATCGTCGTACCGCATGCTGCCCGCCCAGAACGATCCGTCGGGGGCGACGGCGGCGTCATTGCCCCGGCGGCCGGGCACCGGATCGTGGACCAGCCAGGTGAAAGCGCTCTCAGAACGGACCGAGCCCCCCGGGACCCCGGAACCCTCGGAGCCCCCGAGGGCCCCCGGGCCGTAAAGCCCGATGCCGTCCCGCAGGTTGACCACCAGCCCGCCCCCGGCGCGCGGTTTGGCCGCGCCGACATGCTGCTCGGTCACCATGACCGTACGGCGGCCGTCGGCCGGATCGTAGGTGTGGATGCGCGACGAGAGGATGTCGACCCAGATGAGCCGGCCGGTCGCGGTGTCCCAGGTCGGCCCCTCGCCGAGCACGGCCGCTTCCCGTACCGCGACCTCGACGCGCACCGCCGGATTCCCCACCGTCGAACTCCCCACCGCCGAAGCCCCCGTGACCGAGGCCCGTGCCACCGGACCCCGTGCCCCTGAAGTCCCCGCCTCCGAACCCCTCACCACGCCCCCCGGTGCCCCAGCCGTACTGAGAGCGTGTTCGCGCCCTTGGCCGCGAGCTGCGCCAGCTCCTCCTCGCGCTCGTCGCTCCAGCGGATCATCGGTACGGAGATGGACAGCGCGGCGACGACCCGCCCCGCGCTGTCCCGTACCGGCGCGGCCACACAGCTCACATCCGGGTTGGACTCACGGTGTTCGACGGCGATCCCGCGTTCCCTGATCACCGCCAGCTCTGCCCGCAGCGCGCCGGGATCGGTGACGCTGGCGGGTGTCATGGCGGCGAACTCGTGCCCGGCGATGCGCACTTCCAGCTCGGCCTCGGGGAGCGAGGCGAGCAGCATCTTGCCCACCGAGGTGCAGTGCGCGGGCAGTCTCCGGCCCGCGGCGGAGACCATACGGACCGCGTGCGTGGAGTCGACCTTCGCGATGTAGATCACGTCGGTGTCCTCCAGGATCGCGACATGGACGGTCTCGTCGCAGGTCTCGGCGATCTCGCGGGCGACCTGTCTGCCCTCGGCGGCGAGATCGAGCTGTTCCGCGTATCTGCTGCCCAGTTGGTACGTACGCACATCGAGCCGGTACCGGCCCGGCTCGCCGGGGACGGGCGCCAGATACGAGCGGGCCGCGAGCGTGGTGAGCAGTTCGTGCACGGTGGTACGGGGCAGTTGGAGCCGACGGATCACCTCGGGCGCGGAGAGCGTGCCGTCGCCCTCCAGGAACAGTTCGAGTATGTCCAGGGCCCGCGTCACCGCGGGGACAAGGCGTCCCATGGCCGACCACCCACTCCTCGCGTCCGGTACCTCGGCCGTTGGCCGGAATGACGAACACAGGCTAACCGGCGCGCAACCCATTGACACCCCTCGGAGAGCCTGAATACCGTCACGCCACGATTTCGAACGTGTGACGAAATACCGAACAGACACGAGGGGCAACCGCCTTGCGTATTACGGGAATCAGCACACATGTCGTCGGTACGCCGTGGCGCAATCTCACCTATGTCCTGGTCCATACGGATGAGGGGCTCACCGGGGTCGGCGAGACCCGAATGCTGGGCAGGACCGACGCGTTGATTGGTTATCTGCGCGAGGCCGAGGCCAACCATCTGCGGGGATCCGACCCGTTCGCCGTCGAGGACCTCGTCCGCCGGATGAAGTACGGGGATTACGGCCGGGCCGGCGAGATCGTGATGTCGGGCATCGCGGTCGTGGAGATGGCCTGCTGGGACATCAAGGGCAAGGCGCTCGGCGTACCGGTCTGGCAGTTGCTCGGCGGACGGGTGACCGACCGTGTCAAGGCGTACGCCAACGGCTGGTACACCACCGAGCGCACCCCGGAGGCCTATCACCGGGCGGCGCAGGCGGTGGTGGCCCGCGGCTACCGGGCCCTGAAGATCGATCCGTTCGGCACCGGGCACTTCGAGCTGGACCGGGCGGCGAGCAATGAGGCGGTGGCGCTGATCGAGGCGGTACGGGACGCGATCGGGCCGGACGCGGAGCTGATGCTGGAGATGCACGGGCGGTTCAGCCCGTCGACGGCGGTACGGCTGGCGCGCGAGCTGGCTCCGTACCAGCCGGCCTGGCTGGAGGAGCCGGTGCCGCCGGAGAATCTGAAAGCGCTCTCCAAGGTCGCGGAGAAGGTGGATCTGCCCATCGCGACCGGTGAACGCATCCACGACCGGATCGAGTTCAGGGAGCTGTTCGAGTCACAGGCGGCCGACATCATCCAGCCGGACGTCGGACACATCGGCGGGATTCTGGAGGCCAGAAAGCTGGCCGCGACCGCCGAGACGCACTATGTGCTGGTCGCGCCGCACAATGTCGGCGGCTCGGTGCTGACCGCCGCGAGCCTTCAACTGGCCGCCTGTACGCCGAACTTCAAGATCCTTGAGCACTTCAACGACTTCGCGGACGCGGAGATCAAGAAGGTGGTGACCGGCGCTCCGGAGGTCGATCCGGCGACTGGCTGCTTCGCGGTGCCGGACGGGCCGGGTCTCGGGGTGGAGTTCGACGCGGAGGCGGCGGCCGAGTTCCCGCAGCGGCAGGCGCGGTTCGATCTGTGGGCCGAGGGCTGGGAGAAGCGCGAGCCGAAGGCGGTCC
This sequence comes from Streptomyces sp. NPDC057617, assembly GCF_042800555.1. Lineage (NCBI taxonomy): Bacteria > Bacillati > Actinomycetota > Actinomycetes > Kitasatosporales > Streptomycetaceae > Streptomyces > Streptomyces sp. NPDC057617. Next base: position 960,666 of record NZ_JBHVGV010000001.1, read on the forward strand.
GGTGAGCCCCCCGGCGAACGCCCCCGCGTCTTCCCAGGCCGCAGCGGTTCAGGGCGGCAGCCGGTCGGTCGTCGTCGAACGGCCGGGGGCACACCGGCTGGTGCACGGCCCCGAGCCCGTGCCGGGCCCCGGCGAGGTACGGGTACGGGTCGCCGCCGCCGGGATCTGTCTGAGCGACCGGGAGGTGTACGAGGGCCGCCGCGACGCGGCCTATGTGCGCTACCCGGTGGTGCCGGGGCACGAGTGGGCGGGCACGGTCGACGCGGTGGGCGAGGGCGTGGATCCGGAACTGACGGGCCGTCGGACCGTCGCCGAGGGGTTCCGCGCCTGCGGGATGTGCGCGCGCTGCCGCGGTGGCGATACCTCGCTCTGCACCCGGGGTTATGACGAGACGGGGTTCACCCGTCCCGGTGGTTTCGCCGACCATGTCGTCGTGCCCGCACGGCTGTTGCACCTGCTGGCCGACGACGCCGATCTGCGGGCGGCCGCGCTGCTGGAGCCGGCCGCGGTGGTCGCCGCGGCGGTCCGGGCGGGCCGGCCGGAGCCCGGGGAGCGGATCGCGGTGGTCGGCGCGGGCACGCTCGGGCTGCTCGCCGTACAGCTCCTCGCGGCCTCCTCCCCCGGTGAGCTGACGGTCATCGATCCGCGCACCGAACGGGCTTCCAAGGCAAGGGAGTTCGGGGCGAGCAATGCTGTGGATCCGGCGGAGGCCGGGGAGTTGGACGGGCGGTACGACCTGGTCGTGGAGACGGCCGGGGCACCGAGCACCGCCGCTTCGTCCTGTCTGCTGGCCCGGCGCGGCGGCCGGGTGGTGCTCACCGGGATGTTCGCGCCGGGCGCGAGCGGTATCGACCCGGTGCATCTCTCGCTGAACCAGCTCACGGTACGGAGTGTCTTCGGGGCGCCGTCCGCCGCCTGGTCGTTCGCTGTACGCGCTTTCAGCAGCGGGCTGCTCGATCCGGGGCCGCTGGTGACCCATGAATTCCCGCTGGAGCGGTACGGCGAGGCCGTGGCGCTCGTGGGCGGCGGCGACCCGGGTACCGGAAAAGTACTGCTGCGCCCCTGACACACACGCCCCCACGCGCCGCCCCGGACCCGCTGCCCTCCGACCCGCGACCCCGGACCCGCCGCCCCCGATGCGCCGCCGAACAGCGCCCCGTACCGCCGTACACCCGCCACCCCGAACCACGTCCGGCATACCGAACACACCGCGCGCACCACCGCAACCAAGAGACACCGCCCTCGCGCCGACCGAACCGAAGGACTCGTCCGTGACCGACGTATCAGCCCCCGCCCCCCGCCGCCCCGGCGAGCAGGCGCTCGCCACGCTCGGCCTCGCCGCACCCGAGGACCACCCCGCGGACACCTCCGCCCATGCCTTTCCCGACGGTGGTCTCTGGCGTACCGAGATCCCCTCCGTCGAGGGGCCCGAGAGCCTCGCGGTGGTCCTCCAGGAATCCGCCCGTCTCGATCTGCCGGTGCACCGGGTCAGTCAGGGCAGCGGAGTCTGGATGCTCTCCGACGCCGAGATCACCGAGATGGCCGAGGCCTGCGCGGCCCGCTCCGTAGAGCTGTGCCTGTTCACCGGGCCGCGCGGCACCTGGGACACCGGCGGCTCCACCCGTACCGACTCCGGCGGCGCCGGACTGCGCGCCAGGGGCCATGGCGCGATGGCGGGCTGTGTCGAGGACGCCCTGCGGGCGACGGAGCTGGGCGTACGGTGCCTGCTCGTCGCCGACGAGGGCGTGCTCTGGACCCTGCACCGGCTGCGCGCCCGGGGCATCCTGCCCGCCGACACCACCCTCAAGGTCTCCGCGCTCGTCGGTCCGGTCAATCCGGCCTCGTACGCGGTGTTCGAACGGCTGGGGGCCGACTCGATCAATGTGCCCTCGGATCTGACGCTCGCCCATCTCACCGAGATCCGCCGGATCAGCCGCGCCCCCATGGATCTCTACATCGAGGCGCCCGACGATCTCGGCGGCTATGTCCGGATGTACGAGACGGCGGAGCTGATCCGACGCGGCGCTCCGCTCTATCTCAAGTTCGGGCTCTCCAAGTCGCCCGGCATCTATCCGTACGGCGCACAGCTCCGTGAAACCGCTCTCAACGCCGCCCGCGAGCGGGTACGCCGCGGCCGGCTGGTGCTCGATCTGCTCGTCCGGCACGGCGCCGACGGCGGGATGTCGCCGCTCGGTTCCCGGCTGCCGGGCCCGCTCAGCCGTTTTCCCCTCACCCATGACAAGGACTGATGCCCCCATGCGTATTCGCCGTGCCCGCCGGGCCGCGCTCGCCGTCACCGCCGTGTCCCTCGTTGTCTCCCTCGCCGCCTGCGGACAGAACAGCGAGGGCGGCAGCAAGGACGAGTCGAAGGGCGGCGAGGGCTCCACCGTCGGTATCGCGATGCCGACCAAGTCGTCGGAGCGCTGGATCGCCGACGGCTCCAACATGGTCGCCCAGTTCGAGAAGCTGGGCTACAAGACGGACCTCCAGTACGGCGAGGACGATGTCGCCCAGCAGGTCTCCCAGATCGAGAACATGATCACGAAGGGCGTGGATGTCCTGGTGATCGCCGCGATCGACGGACGCGCTCTCACCGATGTGCTCCAGCAGGCCGCCGACCAGGACATCAAGGTGATCTCCTACGACCGGCTGATCCTGGGGACCGAGAACGTCGACTACTACGCGTCCTTCGACAACGAACGGGTCGGTGTCCTCCAGGCCGACTACCTCATCGACAAGCTGGGCCTCAAGGACGGCACGAAGAAAGGCCCGTTCAGCGTCGAGCTGTTCGCGGGCTCCCCCGACGACAACAACACCCGGTACTTCTTCGACGGCGCCTGGAAGACCCTCAAGCCGTACATCGACTCCAAGCAGCTCGTGGTCAGGAGCGGCCAGACCAGGCTGGACCAGATCACCACCCTGCGCTGGGACGGCGGCACCGCGCAGAAGCGGATGGACGACCTGCTGACCAAGGCGTACGGCTCGCGCAAGGTCGACGCGGTGCTCTCGCCGTACGACGGGATCTCCATCGGCATCCTCTCGGCGCTGAAGTCCGACGGGTACGGGACGCCCGCCAAGCCGTATCCGCTGGTCACCGGGCAGGACGCGGAGGTCGCCTCGGTCAAGTCCATCATCGCGGGGCAGCAGACGCAGACGGTCTACAAGGACACCCGCGCCCTGGCCAAGCAGGCCGTGCAGATGGCGGACGCCGTCCTGAACGACAAGAAGCCCGAGGTCAACGACTCCAAGACCTATGACAACGAAGTCAAGGTCGTACCGGCCTATCTGCTGGACCCGGTGAGCGTCGACCGGTCCAACTACAAGGCCGTGCTCGTGGATTCGGGCTACATCAAGGCAAGTGACCTGACATGACCGCCCCCGTCCTGGAGATGCGCTCCATAGTGAAGACCTTCCCCGGGGTGAGAGCGCTCTCAGGTGTCAGCCTCTCGGTCGCGCCCGGGGAGGTGCACGCGGTCTGCGGGGAAAACGGCGCCGGCAAGTCCACCCTGATGAAGGTGCTCAGCGGGGTTCATCCGTACGGGAGTTATCAGGGCGAGATCCTCTTCGAGGGCGCGCCCTGTGCCTTCAGGGACATCAGGGCGAGCGAGGCCCAGGGCATTGTGATCATCCATCAGGAACTGGCCCTGGTGCCCTACTTGTCGATCGCCGAGAACATCTTCCTCGGCAACGAGCACGCGACCAGAGGCATCATCAGTTGGAACGAGACGCTGAAGCACGCGGCGGCCCTGCTCGAACGGGTCGGGCTGCGTGAGCGGCCGCAGACCCGGGTCGCCGACATCGGGGTCGGCAAACAGCAGCTCGTGGAGATCGCCAAGGCCCTCGCCAAGCGGGTGAAGCTGCTGATCCTGGACGAGCCGACCGCCGCCCTCAACGACGGCGACAGCGCCCAGCTCCTGCGGCTCATCCTGGAGTTGAAGGCCCAGGGCATCACCTCGATCATCATCTCCCACAAGCTCAACGAGATCGCCGAGGTGGCCGACTCCGTCACGATCCTGCGGGACGGCAGGACCATCGAGACCCTCGATGTACGGGCCGGCTCCACCACGGAGGACCGGATCATCCGGGGCATGGTGGGCCGCGATCTCGACCACCGCTTCCCCGAACGCACCGCGTACGAAGGCGATCCGGGCGCCGAGCCCGCGCTCGAAGTCCGCGACTGGACCGTCCATCACCCCATCGACCAGCAGCGCAAGGTCGTCGACGGGGTCTCGCTCCAGGTCCGCAGGGGCGAGATCGTCGGGATCGCGGGGCTGATGGGCGCGGGCCGCACCGAGCTGGCGATGAGCCTCTTCGGGCGCTCGTACGGCCGGGGCATCAGCGGCACGGTGTTCAAGGACGGCCGGGAGATCCGGACCCGGACGGTGCCTGAGGCCGTCGCGCACGGCATCGCGTATGTCACCGAGGACCGCAAGCAGTACGGGCTCAATCTCATCGACACCATCGGCAGGAACATCACGATGAGCGCGCTCTCAAAGGTGTCCAGACGGGGCGTGGTCGACGAGCACGAGGAGACCCGGGTCGCCGAGTCGTACCGCAAGAGCATGAACATCAAGGCCCCGACCGTCTTCGAACAGGTGGGCAGGCTCTCGGGCGGCAATCAGCAGAAGGTCGTCCTGAGCAAGTGGATCTTCGCGGGCCCGGATGTGCTGATCCTCGACGAGCCGACCCGTGGGATCGACGTCGGCGCGAAGTACGAGATCTACACCGTCATCGACCGGCTCGCCGCCCAGGGCAAGGCCGTTGTCCTCATCTCCTCCGAACTGCCCGAGCTGCTCGGCATGTGCGACCGCGTCTACACGATGGCGGCCGGCCGGCTCACCGGGGAGGTCCCCCGGGCGGAGGCCACCCAGGAAGTGCTGATGCGCCATATGACCAGGAACACGAGGTAAGCCGACATGGGTCCGGTCACCACCGACACACCGCAGGACGGCGTCCCGAAGAAGGGCGCGCCGGGTGCGGCCCCGCCGCCGTCCCCGTCCGGGCGCCCCGCCGCGGGCGCCCTGCTGCTGGAGGCGGCACGCCGCAATATGCGGCAGTACGGCATGCTCATCGCACTCGGCCTGATCATCGTGCTCTTCCAGATCTGGACCGACGGTGTGCTGCTCAAGCCGAACAACGTCACCAATCTGGTGCTCCAGAACAGCTATATCCTCGTCCTCGCCATCGGCATGATGATCGTCATCGTGGCGGGCCATATCGATCTATCCGTCGGCTCACTGGCCGCGTTCGTCTCCGCCGCCTGCGCGGTGATGATGGTCCGGCACGACATGCCGTGGGTGCCCGCGCTGGTCCTCGGGCTGCTCATCGGCGCACTGGCCGGTGCCTGGCAGGGGTTCTGGATCGCGTACGTCGGCATTCCGTCGTTCATCGTGACGCTCGCCGGGATGCTGCTCTTCCGCGGCGGTACGCAGATCTTCCTCGGGTCGCGCTCTCTCGGCCCGTTCCCCGAGGGCTTCCAGAAGATCGCGACCGGCTATCTCCCCGAGGTCGGCCCGGTCACCAACTACCACAACCTGACCCTGCTGCTGGGGCTCGCGCTGCTGGCCGTCGCGGTGTTCCAGGAGGTCAGGGACCGGCGCCGGCAGCAGGCGTACGAGCTGGACGTCCTCCCGCGCGGTCTGTTCCTGCTCAAGTGCGCGGGGCTGGCGGCGGCCGTGCTCGCCTTCACCCTGACCCTGGCCAGCTACCGGGGCGTCCCGGTGGTCCTGCTGCTGCTCGCGGCGCTGCTCATCGGCTTCGGTTATGTGATGCGCAACGCGGTCGTCGGGCGTCATGTGTACGCGCTGGGCGGCAATCGCGCGGCGGCGAAGCTGTCCGGGGTCAAGGACCGCCGGGTGACCTTCCTGGTCTTCGTGAACATGGGGGTGCTGGCCGCGCTGGCCGGGATCGTCTACGCGGCCCGGCTCAACGCGGGCGTACCGCAGGCGGGCATCAACTTCGAACTGGAGGCCATCGCCGCCTCGTTCATCGGCGGGGCGTCGATGAGCGGCGGTGTGGGCACGGTGTTCGGCGCGATCATCGGCGGGCTGGTGCTGGGGGTGCTGAACAACGGGATGTCGCTGGTCGGCATCGGCCCGGACTACCAGCAGGTGATCAAGGGGCTGGTGCTGCTGGCGGCGGTGGGCTTCGACGTCTGGAACAAGCGCAGGGTGGGCGCCTGAGAGCGCTCTCAGCTTCGAAATACGCGCGGCGCCGCAGCGCACCTGAAAAGTGCTGCGGCGCCGCGCCCCCGTATTCCACTTACGGCTTGCGTGCCACGCCCGCGTATCCCGGGATGGGCTCGTCGCCGGGAACCGGCACGGCCTCTCCCAGTTCCGGACGCCAGTCGGCGGCCAGTGAGACCCCCGGCTCGATCAGTTCCAGACCGTCGAAGAACGCGGCGAACTCCTCCCGCGACCGCAGGGCCAGGGTGAGCGCCCGCTGCTGGTACAGCTCGCGCGCCTGGTCCGCGCTCCTCCGGTCGAAGTCGCCCGTGGCATGGGAGAGGACCAGATAGCTGCCGGACGGCAGCGGGTCGAGCAGCCGGCGCACCAGTTCGTGCGCGCCGTCCTCGTCCGAGATGAAGTGCAGCAGCGCGATCAGGGAGAGCGCCACCGGACGGTTCAGATCGAGGATCTTCCCCGCCGCCTCGACGATGGCCTCCGGATCGCGCGCGTCGGCCTGGACGTACTCGGTGACACCGCCCGGGGTGCTGCGGAGCAGCGCCTCGGCGTGCCGGAGCACGATCGGGTCGTTGTCGGTGTAGACGATCCGGGAGTCCGGGGCGACCTCCTGGGCGATCTGGTGCAGATTGGGTTCGGTGGGGATGCCCGTCCCGATGTCCAGGAACTGGCGTACCCCGCCGGTGGTACCGAGCCAGCGTGTGGCGCGGTGCATGAACGCCCGGTTGACCCGGGCCATGTCGGGCCCCCGGGCGTCCAGCGCGAGCAACTGCTTCGCCATCTCCTCGTCCACCGGATAGTTGTCCTTGCCGCCGAGGAACCAGTCGTACACCCGGGCCGGGTGCGGCTTGCTGGTGTCGATCGGGTCGTTCCCGGTCATGTGCGCTCCATGAGTCTCAGGGTCGGTGAGCAGGATCTGTGGAACACAGGGTCTGCGGTAGAACGGGCCGGACGGTCAGGACGGGTGAAACAGGTGGGGCAGGCGGGGCAGGTGGGACGGTTCGGCGGACGGCCGGGCGGTCAGGTCAGCAGGAAGTCGGCCTGACCGGCCTTCGCGCCCTGGATGAACGCCGCGATCTCGCTGGTCGTATAGATCAGTGCGGGGCCGTCTGGGTCCGCGGACTGGCGCACGGCGACTCTTCCGTCGGCCAGCTTCATGGTCTCGACACAGTTGCCGCCATTGCCACCACTCCACGGCTTGCGCCAGCCTTCGGCTCCGAGCTCGGCGGCGGGCATGCCGTTGTATATGGGATCCATTCACAGCTCCTTGCGGAGATCCCTGAGGATCTCCTTCGTGCGTTGTGCAGTTGCGGCCTGGGCCGCCATCCGGTCCATGACCTCCAGGTGGGTGGCCACTTCCGGACGTGCGTCGAGATAGACCGCGCCGGTCAGGTACTCGCTGTAGACCATGTCCGGCAGTTCCGGTTCGGCGAACCGGAAGATCACGAACGGCCCGTAGGTACCGGGATGGTGTCCGCTCGAGAATTCCGCGATCTGCAGGGTGATATTGGTCAGGGCCGAGGCTTCGAGCAGCCGGTCGATCTGCTCCCGCATCACGTCGGGACTGTCCCCGACCGGGCGGCGCACCACGGTCTCGTCCATGATCACCCAGAATCTGGGCGCGTCCGGGCGGGTGAGGAGCGACTGGCGCTGCATACGGAGTGCCACATGCCGTTCGATCCCCTCGGGCTGCGCCTGTCCCACGGCGCCGGCCCGCATCACCGACCTCGCGTACTGCTCGGTCTGCAGCAGCCCGGGTACGAAGTGCGGTTCGTACGCGCGCAGCAGGGCGGCGGAGCCCTCCAGACTGACGTACATGCTGAACCAGTCCGGCAGGATGTCGTGGTACCGCTGCCACCAGCCGGGTTTGTTGGCCTCCTCGGTGAGCTCGACGAAGGCCTCGGCCTCGTCCTCAGGGATCCCGTACGCGCGCAGCAGTAGCTGTACGTACGGGATCTTGAGGGCGACCTCGGCGGTCTCCATCCTCCGTATGGTCGCGGGGGCCACCCGGAGCAGCTTGGCGGCCTCCTCGCGCTTCAGTCCGGAGCGCTCACGTAGATCCTGCAGACGTCTGCCGAGTACGACCTGACCCACGGTCGGGGCGGACCGCGGTTCACTCACTTTGGGTCCTCCCCACGCACGGTTACCAGCAGTCTGCCATGTCTTTCGGACGAAGAACACGGCACTCTGAAAATTTCAGAGTGCCTCTTGCCAAGTGTCTCCGGCGGGTGGAGAGTGGGTGGGTGAACCAGTTCACGCGGTTGTCGGGCTCTGCCATGGGAGAGTTTTGCGCTCGGCCGCTGCTCCCCCACCGTTAGGAATCGGTCGTGGCACCTGGTAACGCGCTCACCCCCCCGCTCATAGCCGTGTGCCCCCCTGGCAACGTTGTCCGCCGTTACGGGTTCCAGCTTCCCGCTCACGCAGAGTCAGTGGCCCGTGCGCGGAAGCTCACCCGCGACCGGCTCGCCCAGTGGGACATGGACGAGGAGACCCGCGACACCGCGGTGCTCATCGTGTCCGAGCTGGTCACCAACGCGATCGTGCACGCGGCCGGGGACCGTGTCGTCTGTGAGATACGCGAAGGCGAGGGCCGGCTGCGGATAGCCGTGGAGGACCAGGGCTACGGCCCCACGGGCCCCCAGCTCCACGACGCGGCCCAGGACGAGACCGAGGGCGAGGGGGGCCGGGGTCTGTTTCTCGTCGACTCGATGTGCAGCGGCTGGGGAGCCCACGACACATCGGGATACGGCCCCGGGCGCGTGGTCTGGGCCGAACTGCCACATGGACATGGAACGGAGCAACCGTGCTGAGGACCGCACTCGACCGCCTCGCACGTGGCCTGCGCGACGGCCGGGACATGGCCCCCCGCCGCGTCGAGCTGCCTCTGCCCCCCACGCTGCCCGCCTCGCTCGGCTGTGACGCGGTGGGCGTCCCGGCGGAGCACGGCTTCCGGCTGATGGCGCGGCTGCCCAAGAAGGGCTGTGTCTTCGCCGACGCGGACTGGTGGTGGTGGATCGTCCCGGCGGGCTCCGATCTCGATCTGAGCTGGCCGTCGCCGGCCCGCTACATATCGGGCACGGTCGTCCCGGCGGCGCACCCGCGGCTGATCCACTGGCCGGAGGAGCCCACGCCGTACACCCCGCCCATCCCCTTCTACCTCATGGTCTGCCAGCTCACGGGGACGGCTCCGGCCTGGACGCCCCGTACTGCGCCCGGAACGGTGACGGCACGGCACTGAGCGGCGGGCAGCAACAGGTCGCGGCCGGTCGCTCCGGCGGACCGCCCCTGTCCACGGCCCGGGGCCCATCGCATAGGCTCGGCCGCGACATGAACACCAACCACACATCCCTCGGGCCCAAGGCCGACAAAGAGACGGTGCGCAGGCACAATCTGAGCCTTGTGCTGCGGGCGGTACGGGACGAGGGAGAGGCCACCCGGGCCGGAGTGGCGGCGCGGGTCGGGCTGACCCGGGCGGCGGTGTCGTCGCTGGTGGAGCAGTTGCTTGAGAGCGGTTTCCTCTCCGAGTCCGGCAAGACGTTCAGCGGGCAGGCCGGGCGCCCCGGCACCGTACTGAAGGTGACGCGCTCCGGACCCGCGGGCATCGGCGTCGAGATCAATATCGACTATGTCTCGGTGTGCGTGGTCGATCTGTCCGGCACCGACCGGGTCCGGCTCACGGAGCACATCGACAACCGCGGCGCCCGTCCCGCCGAAGTGCTGGCCCGTGGCGCCCGGATCGCCGCCAGGACCCTGGAGTCCGCGGCGGAGCAGGAGTTGGTGCCCGTGGGGGTGCAACTCGCCCTGCCGGGGCTGGTGTCGGGCGGTACGGTCCGGCAGGCGCCGAATCTTGGCTGGAACCGGGTCCCGGCCGAGGAGCTGTTCGCGCGGGCGCTGGCCGAACTGCGGCCCGACGTGCCCGCGCTGCCGGTGAGTTCGGAGAACGAGGCCAATCTGGCGGCGCTCGCCGAGCTGTGGTTCGGCGGGCTCGGACCGCTCCGTACGTTCCTCTATCTGACCGGCGAGATCGGGGTGGGCGGCGCGCTGGTGCTGGACGGTGAACTGCTGCGCGGCGCGCACGGGTTCGCCGGGGAGATCGGGCATGTGGTGGTCGACGCGAAGGGGCCGCTCTGCCGCTGCGGCTCCCGGGGCTGTCTTGAGCAGTACGCGGGCCAGTCCGCGCTGTTGCGGGCGGCCGGCATCGACGAGAACTCGGGGGTGCCGGGCGTCGCCGAGCTGGAGCGCCGGGCGCGCGCCGGTGACACACGGGCCGTGGCGGCGGTCGAGCAGGCCGGGCTGATGCTGGGCCGGGTCGTGTCGGGCTCGGTGAACCTGTTCGACCCGGAGGCGGTCGTCCTCGGCGGGATCTACCGGGATCTGATGCCCTGGCTGTCCCCTTCGGCCGACCGGGAGCTGACCGCCCGGGTGGTTTCGGGGCTGTGGCCGCGCGACAGCGGGCGGCTACGCGCGTCATCGTCGGCGGGAGACGCGGCACGCGGGGCGGCGGCACTGGTCGTACGGGCGGTGCTGGCCGATCCGGTGGCGTACGTACAGCGCGCCGCCAACTGACCGTACGAATACGAACAGCGGCGCCACGGACCGACCGTACGTACAGCGGCGCCACGGGCTGACCGTATGTACAGCGCGCCACGGACCGGCAGTCCTGGCGCGTACGCACAGCACCAGCACTCGTACGTACAGCGGCACTTGTACCCACCGCGCGACGCGGGCCGGGCCGTGTGTGCGTTACGGCCCGGCCCGCGCCGGGGTGTGCTGAATCCGCCGGGGGGGTGCGGTCAGCGGACGCCCAGGAGGTGGTCCATGGCGAGCTGGTCGAGCTGCTCGAACGCCATGCCGCGCGCGGCGGCCGCCTCGGCGTCGAACTCCTCGTATGCGGTGCGGTCGGCGAGCAGCGCGGCCAGTCCGTCGGCGGCGGTGGGCTGGGCGAGTTCGTCCAGGCGCGAGGCGCGCAGCGCCTCCTGGACCGCCGGGTCCGCGCGGAACGCGGCGGCGCGCTCCTTGAGGATCAGATAGTTGCGCATGCAGCCCGCGGCGGAGGCCCACACCCCGTTGAAGTCCTCGGTGCGCGGCGGCTTGAAGTCGAAGTGCCGCGAGCCGTCCCAGCCCGCGCTCTCCAGCAGGTCGACCAGCCAGAACGCGGCCCGCAGATCGCCGGCGCCGAAGCGCAGGTCCTGGTCGTACTTGATGCCGTTCTGACCGTTGAGGTCGATGTGGAAGAGCTTGCCCGACCAGAGGGCCTGGGCGATGGAGTGCGGGAAGTTCAGCCCGGCCATCTGCTCATGGCCGACCTCCGGGTTCACGCCGTACAGCTCGGGGCGCTCCAGGCGCTCGATGAACGCGAGGGCGTGGCCGACGGTGGGCAGCAGGATGTCGCCGCGCGGCTCGTTGGGCTTGGGCTCGATGGCGAACCTGAGGTCGTATCCCTGCTCGGTGACATACGCGCCGAACAGGTCGAAGGCCTCCTTCATCCGCTCCAGCGCCTGCCGTACGTCCTTGGCGGCGCCCGACTCGGCGCCTTCCCGGCCGCCCCAGGCGACAAAGGTCTTGGCACCCAGCTCGGCCGCGAGATCGATGTTCCGGAGGGTCTTGCGCAGCGCGAAGCGGCGGACGTCCCGGTCGTTCGCGGTGAACGCGCCGTCCTTGAAGACGGGGTGGGTGAAGAGATTGGTGGTGACCATGGGCACCACCAGACCGGTCGAGTCCAGCGCCTGCCGGAAGCGCTTGACATGCGTCTCGCGCTCCGCGTCCGAGGAGCCGAAGGGGATCAGGTCGTCATCGTGGAAGGTCACACCGTACGCGCCCAGTTCGGAGAGGCGCTGTACGGATTCGACCGGGTCCAGGGCCCGGCGGGTCGCGTCCCCGAACGGATCCCTGCCCTGCCAGCCCACGGTCCACAGACCGAAGCTGAACTTGTCCGCAGGGGTGGGTGTGAAGCGTTCCGTCATTCTCTGGCCGCCTTCGGTACCTCAGGTCCGGCACGTGCCGACCTTTTTGTTTCCTGACATGACTAATAATGCACTCCGGCGCGGGTACGCAAAACCCCCGGGGTGCGGTGATCAGTGCGGGCCGGGTGGCGAGCCGCCGGGCGGGTGCCACCCGGCGCATACGGACGAGCACGTTCGGACACCGGCGAGGATCCGCCACCCCCGTTCCGGTGCGCGGCGCCATCGCGTAATTTGTTTTTCCGACGTCAAATCTCCGACGTCAAAGGCGTGCTCCAGGCAGGCACCGAGTCAGGAAGAGGTACGTCCATGTCGCAGAGCCCGGTGGTCGGCCCGGTGGTCGTCGGCGTGGACAGTTCCACCCAGTCCACCAAGGCGGCCTTCACCGATGCCGCCACAGGCCGGCTGCTCGCGGTGGGGCGCGCGCCGCACTGGGTGACCGGCGAGGGCGGCGCGCGCGAGACGGACCCGGAGGTGTGGTGGAACGCGCTGCGGGAGGCGGTCGCCGCCGGGCTCAAGGAGTCCGGCGTCGACGCCTCGGCCGTGGCCGGTATCGCCGTCGCCGGCCAGCAGCACGGACTTGTGGTGCTGGACCGTATGGGCCGGCCGCTGCGGCCCGCGCTGCTGTGGAACGACACCCGCTCGGCCCCGCAGGCCGCCGCGCTCACCGAGGCGCTGGGCGGCCCCGGGGCCTGGACGGCGCGGACCGGTTCCGTACCGGTGGCGTCGATGACGGCCTCCAAGTGGCAGTGGCTGCGGGAGAACGACCCGGCGATCGCGGGCGCCACGGCGGCGGTCCGGCTGCCGCACGACTTCCTCACCGAGCGGCTCTCCGGCACGGCGGCCACCGACCCCGGCGACGCCTCGGGCACCTGCTGGTATTCCACGGCGACGGGTGCGTACGACCCCGAGCTGCTGGACCTCCTCGGGCTCGACCCGGCGCTGCTGCCCGCCGTCGCCACGACCGGCGCCGCGCGGGTGGGCTCGCTGACCGCGGGGTCCGCGGCGGAGCTGGGCCTGCCCGCGGGCATCGCCGTCGCGGCTGGCACCGGCGACAACATGAGCGCGGCGGTCGGGCTGGGCTTCGGGGGCGCGGGCCTGCTGGACCATCCGGTGCTGAGCCTCGGCACCTCGGGCACGGTGTTCGCGGCCACCCGTACCCGCCCGGGCTCCCCCGCGCTCGCGGGATTCGCCGCGGCGGACGGTACGTATCTGCCGCTGGCCTGCACCCTCAACTGCACGCTCGCCGTGGACAAGGTGGCGGCGCTGCTCCGGCTGGACCGGGAGGACGCGGTGCCGGGCGGCGAGGCCGTACTGCTGCCGTATCTGGACGGCGAGCGCACCCCCGACCTGCCGGCCGCGTCGGGCCTGCTGACCGGGCTGCGCCATGACACCACCCCGCAGCAGCTCCTCGGCGCGGCCTACGAGGGCGCGGCGGTGACGGTGCTGCGCGCCCTGGACGAGGTCCTCCGCGCCTGCGGACTGGACCCCGCCGCCCCCGAGGCCGCGTCCCGCCCCCTCCGGCTGATCGGCGGCGGCGCCCAGGGCCGCATGTGGGTCGAAACGGTCCGCCGCCTCTCCGGCCGCCGCCTGATCATCCCGCCCACCACCGAACTGGTGGCCCTCGGCGCGGCGGCCCTGGCGGCGAGCGCGGCGACGGGCGAGGACCCGGTGGCGATCGCGACCACCTGGCACACGGGCGAGGGCACCGAACTCCCGGCGGTGGAGCGGGACGTGGAGACCTGGGAGCGAGTCGGCTCGGTCCTGGACAGGGCGGCCCCGAGCCTGTTGTCGTAACGGCCAAGGACGGTACGGAGCGGCCGGCCGGCGCGCGTGCGGCGCCGGCCGGGTCGCCGCGCGTTAGCGGTGGGCGACGTGGCGACGGGCGGCCCGGCTCTGAAGCCGGAAAGGCACGTCGGCCGGCCCGGCTTCGGGGCCGCAGCGCCCCTCAGTCCGTGGTCAGGCCCGATGCCGCCTGGGCCAGGGTGGTGAGCACCGGGTGGATCAAGGGGTGGGCCTCGGCTCCGCGGCGTACCGCGGCGAAGACTCTGCGGGTGGCGGCCGGGCCGGAGACCGGGCGTACGACCGCGCCCTTCAGCTCCATGCCGCGCAGGGCCGAGCGCGGGACCAGGGCCACTCCGGCGCCCGCGCCCGCGAGGGCGGCGACGGCGCGGAAGTCGTCCGAGGAGTGGGCGAGGCGGGGCTCGAAGCCCGCCAGTTCGCAGGCGAGCTGTATGACGTCGTGGCAGGGGTTGCCGGGGTACGGGCCGATCCAGTCGCTGTCGGCGAGCGCGGCGAGCGAGACCTCCGGGCCCAGGGCGAGGGTATGCGCCGCTGGCAGGACCGCGTCGAACGGCTCCGCGTACAACGGCACCCGGGAGAGCCGCTGGTCGTCCTCGCGCGGAGCGCCCCGGTACTCGACCGCCACCGCCAGATCCGCCTGTCCGTCGAGCACCATGGGCAGGCTCTCGTCGCCCTCGGCGTCCCGGACCCGGACCCGGATGTCGGGGTGCGGCCCGGCCAGGAGCTGGAGGGCCGGGGCCACCACCTCCGCGATGCCGGTGGCGAACGCCGCGACCGTGACCTCGCCGGCCGAGCCTCCCGCGTACGCCGCAAGCTCCGCCTCGGCCCGTTCGAGCTGGGCGAGCACCGCGTGCGTGTGGCCGAGCAGTATCTCCCCGGCCGCCGTCAGCCGTACGCCCCTGCCGCTCCGGGTCAGCAGGGAATGGCCGGTCTCCTGCTCCAGTACGGCGAGTTGCTGGGAGACGGCCGAGGGGGTCAGATACAGCGCGGCGGCCGCGGCGGTCACCGTGCGGTGGTCCGCCACAGCACGCAGTATCCGCAGCCGCCGTACATCGATCACCTGGCCATCTTGCCAGGTGAGAGCGGTTTCGGGCACCCGCGGGGGAGTCAACAGCGGGCCTTGTCGGATCGCCCCTTCAGACCCTCTGCCGGACCTCCCGGTCGGCCCTCCCCGTCAGCCTTCCTGGCGCATCGCCTCGCGCGCGTCGACGAAAGCCGCCACCGCCCGCTCCACATCCTCCGTGGAGTGCGCCGCGGAGAGCTGGACCCTGATCCTGGCCCGGTCCATCGGGACCACCGGATACGAGAAACCGATCACATAGACACCGCGCTCCAGCAGGAGTTCCGCCATCCGGCCCGCCTCCGCCGCGTCGCCGATCATCACCGGAGCGATGGGGTGGTCGCCCGGCAGGATCTCGAAGCCCGCCTCGGTCATCCTCGTACGGAACAGCGCGGTGTTGGCGTTCAGCCGGTCCCGCAGCCCGCCCGCGCTCTCCAGCAGGTCCAGGACCTTCACCGACGCGGCGGCGATCACCGGGGCGAGGGAGTTGGAGAAGAGGTACGGGCGGGAGCGCTGGCGCAGCAGGGCCACGATCTCGGCGCGCGCCGCGACATAGCCGCCGGACGCGCCGCCGAGCGCCTTGCCCAGCGTGCCCGTGATGATGTCGACGCGGTCCATCACCCCGTGCAGTTCGGGCGTGCCGCGCCCGCCCGGGCCGACGAAGCCGACGGCGTGCGAGTCGTCGACCATGACCATCGCGTCGTACCGGTCGGCCAGGTCGCAGATCTCGGCGAGCGGCGCGACATACCCGTCCATGGAGAACACGCCGTCGGTCACGATCAGCCGGCGGCGCGCGTCCTGCGACTCCTTGAGCCTGGCCTCCAGCTCGGCGAGGTCGCGGTTGGCGTACCGGAGGCGGCGGGCCTTGGAGAGGCGGATGCCGTCGATGATGCTGGCGTGGTTGAGGGCGTCGGAGATGACCGCGTCCTCCGCGCCGAGCAGGGTCTCGAAGACTCCTCCGTTGGCGTCGAAGCACGAGGAATAGAGGATCGTGTCCTCCTGGCCGAGGAACGCGGAGAGGCGCTGCTCCAGCTCCTTGTGAATCTCCTGCGTACCGCAGATGAAGCGTACGGAGGCCATCCCGTACCCCCAGCGGTCGAGCGCGTCCTTGGCGGCGGCGACGACGTCGGGGTGGTCGGCGAGGCCGAGATAGTTGTTGGCGCAGAAGTTGAGGACCTCACCGGCGCCGCCGCCCGCGGTGACGGCGACCGAGGCGCTCTGCGGGGTGGAGATGACACGCTCGGGCTTGAAGAGACCGGCGTCGCGGATCTCGTCGAGGGTGGCGGACAGATCGTCCCGTACGGACGCGAACATCGGCTTGCTCCTTTTTCTTGGGGCTCGGTTCGCCTCCGGGGCGCTCATGTCGATGCCGACGGTCGACCGTGCTCGGTCCGCTCGGTCCGCTCGTTCCTCGCGAACCTGCGCGCGGTCTCCCTTTCGGCACCGACCGCGCCCCTTCGGCTCACTCGCCGGGGGGGTGGCCGGGGTGGTTGGGTCGGAGTGCTGTGTCGGCCGAGATGGTCCGGTTTACGCGGTCCAGTCGAGGATGATCTTGCCGCTTCGCGCGGAGGACGCCTCCTCGAACGCGGCGTCGAAGTCCCGGTACCCATAGCTGCCCGTGATGACAGGTGTGAGATCGAGCCCGCCTTCGAGCAGGACCGTCATCGCGTACCAGGTCTCGAACATCTCCCGGCCGTAGATCCCCTTGATCGTGATCATGGAGGTGACGATCTTCGACCAGTCGACGGCGAACTCCTCGGCGGGCAGGCCGAGCATCGCGATCCTGCCCCCGTGCGTCATGTTGTCGACCATGTCGCGCAGGGCCTCGGGGCGTCCTGACATCTCCAGGCCGATGTCGAAGCCCTCCTTGAGACCGAGCCGACGCTGTGCCTCCGCGATACCGATACCGGCGTCGGAGACATCGAGGGCGAGGGTCGCGCCGGCCTTGCGGGCGAGGGCGAGGCGGTGCGGGCTGACATCGGTGATCACCACATTGCGCGCTCCGGCGTGCCGGGCGACGGCCGCGGCCATGATGCCGATGGGGCCCGCGCCGGTGATCAGTACGTCCTCGCCGACCAGCGGGAAGGAGAGCGCGGTGTGCACGGCGTTGCCGAAGGGGTCGAAGATCGCGGCGACATCGAGGTCCACCTCGGCGCGGTGCACCCAGACGTTTTCGGCGGGCAGGGCGACATACTCGGCGAACGCGCCGTCGCGGCCGACGCCGAGTCCGACGGTGCTGCGGCAGAGATGCCGGCGGCCGGCGAGACAGTTGCGGCACCTGCCGCAGACGAGATGGCCCTCGCCGCTGACAAGATCGCCCACGGCGACGTCCCGTACCTCGGAGCCCACGGCGGCGACCTCGCCGACGAACTCGTGCCCCAGGACCCGGGGAGTGGTCACGGCCTGTCTGGCCCAGCCGTCCCAGGCGCGGATGTGCAGGTCGGTGCCGCAGATACCGGTACGGAGCACCTCGATCAGCACATCACCGGGACCGGTCACCGGCTCCGGTACGTCCGTGAGCCACAGGCCCGGCTCGGCATTCCGTTTCACAAGTGCCTTCATGGGCGTGGCTCCCGGCGTGCTGGTGCTGATCGTGCTGGCGCTGATCGGTCGTCCGTGGTGCGGACATCGGTGTCGTCCGCAGTGCGGACACCGGTGATCATTGTTCGGTGTCCGGCACCAATCTGCCGAGCACCGGCCGTCCAGTCCATCGAGGATTTCTTAACCGGCCCAACAGCGCAGCTTCACGCGCCGGCGCGGCTGCGCCTCCGGCACCGGCGGGGGCGCCGGGCGGGGGTGGGCGGTTCTTCGTCAACGGGCTTGCGGGGACGGGGGACGTGCAGGGCGAACGCCCCGGGGAGCAGCATCACGGGGCCGGGCGCGCCGAGAACGGTGAGCCGGCGCGCGGCCGGACGGGTGAGGGCCACGGCGGGCGCGGGGGTGCCGGGAGCGGGGGTGCCGGGAGCCGGTGGTGATACGGAGCCGGGCTCGGGCCCGGGCTCCCGCGACGGGTCCGGCGGGAGGTCTTGCGAATCTTGCGGCAGCTCCCGAGCCTCGGCCGGCTCCGGGCTCGTATCCGCCTCCGGTGTCACGCCTGCGACGCCCGGGTCCCGGCTCGTATCCGGCTCCGATCCCAGGCCCGCCCCCTCCAGCAGCCGTGCCGCCGACGAGCGCGACAGCAGGACGACTCCCCGCGCCGCGACCACCGCACCGCCCAGGGCCGCCGCGACTCCGGGCACACCGCCCTCAAGGCGTTCGCCCAGGAGGATGACCCCTATGGCCGCCGCGGCAACCGGATTGGCCAGCGTCAGCACCGCGAGCGGGGCGCCCAGTCCACCGCGGTAGGCGGTCTGGGAGAGCAGCAGACCGCCCGACGCGAGGGCCGCGACCACCAGGGCCACGGCCGCCACCTGCCACAGCGGCAGTATGTCCGCGTCGCCTTCCGCTCCCGCCCTGCCATGGGCCGTGGCGGCGACCGTCACGGTCTGGGTGAGGGCCGAGGCGACACCCGAGGTGATGCCCGAGGCCGCCGCGTGCCGGAGGCCGGGCCGGGCGCCCGGCCGACTGAGCAGCGCGACCAGCGCCAGCGCGACACCTGCCACTCCGAGCGCCTGCGCCAGGGTGAGGGTGTCGTCCGGTTCGCCGTCGGCGCCCGCCGCCGTGATCAGGATCGCCGTCAGGCCGACGAGGGTGAGCGCCGTGCCGCGCCACTCCGCCCGGCTGACCTGCCGCCCGGCCCGGCGCGCGCCCAGCGGTACGGCCGCGACCAGGGTGAGCGCGCCCAGCGGCTGGACCACGGTGAGCGGCCCGTACGTCAGGGCCACGACATGCAGCAGTGCGCCGGACGCGTTCAGTCCGACCGCCCACCACCAGGCGCCGCTGCCGAGCAGGGCGAGCAGTCCGGCCTTGGATGCCGTACGGGCGGCGAGCCGCTCCTGCGCCACGGCCGCGGCGGCGTACGCGACGGCGGACACCAGCGACAGTGCGACAGCGGCCACCGTCGCGCCGTTCATCGGGCCGTTCCCGACGCGAGGCCGGACGCGATGACGGGCACGACGCCCGGTGACGGGATGAGCGGCATGATGCGCGAGGGGACGCCCGACGCGATGAGCGGGACGACCACGGGCACCCGTACCGGTTCCGCTTCCTTCGCCGCCTCCGGCCGTGGCTCCGCCGTGGGCCGCGGCCGCGCCGCCCTGTCCCGTACGGACGGGTGGGACCGTACGGCCTGAGCCCGCCGCCCCGGCGCCCGGATGCAGGTCAGCACGCCCGACAGGAGCACAACGGCCACGACCGTGTCGAGCCAGTAGTGGTTGGCGGTGCCGATGACCACGAACAACGTGATCAGCGGGTGGAGCAGCCAGAGCCATCGCCAGTGCGAACGGCCCGCGGCGATGAGTCCGACCGCCACCATCAGGGCCCAGCCGACATGGAGCGACGGCATCGCCGCGAACTGATTCGCCACCGAGTCGGTGGTCGGCGTGTCGGCGTACACCGAGGGACCGTACACCTGGCCCGTGTCCACCAGCCCGGTCGCCTCGACCAGCCGCGGCGGCGCGAGCGGCATCAGTACGTGGAGGACGAGCGCGGCACCGGTCAGCGCGGCGAGCGCCCACCGGGCCCAGACGTAGTGGCCGGGTCTGTGCCAGTAGAGCCAGCCGAGAAAGAGCAGTGTGGCCGGGAAGTGCACGGCCGCGTAGTAGGTGTTGGCGGCCTCGACGAGCGTGCCGCTGTGCAGCAGCAGACTCTGTACGGTGCCCTCGTCCGGCAGGTGCAGAGAGCGCTCCCAGCCCCAGAGGCGGTCGGCGTTGCGGTACGCCTCTTCGGTATGGCCGGTGGCCACCTGTCTGCCGAGCTTGTAGACGAGGAAGAGCGTGGTGACGAGGAGCAGTTCACGGACGAGGGGCGGTCGGGCGGGAGTGTCCTGCTCCCGTTCGGCGGGCCCTGTGCGGGCGAGTTTCACCCGACCCCCTTGCATGGACAGCACGTCGCGGTATGACGGCGTGGTAGTGCGGTGACGCGGTCGTACCACGCCCTAGCGATACGCCAGTGTACCGATACGCTTCCGTATCGGTACACTGGCGTATCGATACCGTCGAACATCACAGTGCCCATCACAGTGCCCATGACAGCGCCCATCGCAGGGACGGGGAGAGACGATGACACCGCAGCGCCGCTCCAAGATCACACCGGAACGGGAGCTGGAGTTCTACGAGGCCGCTCTGGACCTGCTCAGAGAGGGCGGCTACGAGGCGCTGACGATGGAGGGCGTGGCGGCCCGCTCCCGCTGCGGCAAGTCCACCCTCTACCGGCAGTGGGGCACCAAACCGCAGCTTGTCGCCGCCGCGCTGCGCGGCACCCGCTGTGTACGGATCGCGGACATCGACACCGGCACCCTGGCCGGTGATCTGCGGGCCGCGGTCTGCGCCGCCGCGAACAGCGCGGGGCGCGATCTCGCACTTCAGCACGCGCTCGGGCATGCGGCCCTGCAGAATCCCGAGCTGCTGCGGGCGCTGCGCGAGGCGGTCATCGAACCGGAGGTCGCGGCGATCGACGCCATGGTGCGGCGCGCCATCGAGCGCGGCGAGATCAAGGCGGACCACCCGGCGGCGGAGTTCGTGGCCGCGCAGCTCATCGGGGTGATGCGGGCGCGGCCGGTGCTGGACGGGCGGAACGCGGACGAGGCGTATCTGGCGCGTTTTCTGGAGGCGGTGATCTTCCCGGTGCTCGGGCTGGAGACCACCACACCGAAGACAGCCGCTCGGGACGCGCAGGGCGCTCATGACGCCCGGGGCGCGCGGCGGCCCATATCGCCGAAGGCCGTACCGCCGGAG
Source organism: Streptomyces sp. NPDC057617 (assembly GCF_042800555.1). NCBI lineage: Bacteria > Bacillati > Actinomycetota > Actinomycetes > Kitasatosporales > Streptomycetaceae > Streptomyces > Streptomyces sp. NPDC057617. The sequence continues at coordinate 981,505 of NZ_JBHVGV010000001.1, forward strand.
AGCGCCTCGTCGGGAGCGCTCTCAGCGGAGGCCCGTCGGCTGGAGGCCGTCTCGCCCTCATGAACGGCGGGCCGTCGTCCCAGTGGATGACGACGGCGGTCCCGCCCGCGCCGCACCGTGGGGACGGGGGCGGCGCGCCCCCGGCCGGTGGGCCCCTTCCTCGGGAGGGGCCCACCGGCGTACGGACGTACCGGGCGCCCCGGCACGCCCCGGCCTGAACCGTCCCGGGGCGCGGAGCCGTAAGCCGTACATCCGTCTCACTCCCTCACCGCCCATTGGCGTAGCCACGCCGGTCCGGCCGGGCCTCGTACTCCGTACAAGCCATAACGAGAGGTTTTCCGGCCAGTACGGATTTCGCCACGTGGGCGGGTGTCCGAACGCCGGACGGCCGCACCGGATTGCTCCTGCGCGGCTCAGTCGCACGCCAATTCCCTTTGAGCCACGGGCAATTGCCTAGTTGTTGACGCTCCGTCATGGGCATATACGGTCCAGCCCGAATCGCCCCTCGCCGTACAGGAGGCCGATCATGACCTGTGTCACGGGACAGAGCCTGGTCCAGCAGCTTCCGGCTGTGCCGTTCTACTGCCCGGTCCCGCCCGCCCGGCATCCGTCCGTGGCGGCGCTGAACGACCGGACCGTACGGTGGATGCTCAAACAGCGGCTCGACACCGACGAACACCAGCTCAAACGCCTCGCCGTCTGCGACTTCGGCGGGCTGACCGCGTCGACGATGCCGTACGGGGCGCTCGAACGGCTCTCCCTCATGGCCAGATTCCACGCCGTGCTCTTCTCACTCGACGACGGTGTGTGCGACGAGGCCGAGACCACGGCGGATCGGCTCGCCCAGGAGACCTCCCGCATCATGCGCGCCGTGGAGGCGCCCACCGCGCGGGCGTTCGGCGACTCGCCGCACACGGCGGCGCTGCGCAGGCTCCGGCTGGAGGCCGAACGGTTCGCGTCCGCACGCCAGTTGCGCCGACTGACGGAGGCGATGCGCGTCTACACCTCGGGCCTGGTGTGGGAGGCGTCCTGGCGCCGCAACCCGGAACTGCCGTCGCTCGACGACTACATCACCCTGTGGATGCGGGCCATCGGGATGGCGCCCTCCACCGCGATGATCGAGGTGGTCGGCGGCTTCTCGGTGGCCGACGAGGACATGCAGGACCCCCGGATACGGGCGCTCACCGAAATCACCTGGACCCTGGTGAGCTGGGACAACGATCTCTACTCACGGAACAAGGAGCTGGAGCGGGCCGGCGACAATCTCAATCTGATAGATGTCCTCTGCCAGGAGCACGGGGTCGAGCCGCGGCGTGCGCTCGTGCGGGTGGTGGCGATGCGGGACCGGGTGATGGTGCTGTTCCAGCGGCTGGCCGCACAGGTGCTGAAGGAGGCGGACAACGATCTGCGCCGGTACATCAAGGGACTTGGCCAGTTCGTCCGGGGCCATCTCGACTGGGCGTCGATCTGCCCGCGCTACACCGTACGGTCGGGGCCGCGGGCCAGGCCCGGCGGGTGGTGGAAGCAGCAGCCGGCCGACGACAGCCTGGAGCCGCTTCCGATCCCCACGATCTCCTGGTGGTGGGACCAACTGGCCCGCTGAGCAACTGGCTGACTGGCCGTCAGTTGCCTTGCCACCAGCGGCTCAGCGCCCGCCAGGCACGCCTGGGAGCGCTCTCGGTACGTTGCGCCGGGACCGGCGCGGCGGGCTCGGCGAGCACCGGGGCCGACGGATCCACCGGCTGCGACCCCGGCACCGGCTCCGACTGCGACTCCGGCCTCGGCTGTGGCTGTGGCTGTGGTACGGGACCCGAGCCCGGCCAGGGCGAGTCCACCTGCCACTGCGGCCACCCCACGGCGGGCGTCGCGTTCGGCGGCCCGGTGACATCCTGCGGCGGCCGGGGCTCGAAGGTCACAGGCAGCTCCAGCAACTGACGGGACATCAGCGCAGCCTTGTACCGCAGCTCCCGTTCCTCCACGGCGAGCTGGAGGTCCGGCAGCCGTAACAGCAGCGCGTCGATCCCGGTGTCGGCGATGGCGCGCCCGATGTCCTGACCCGGGCACTCGTGCGGGCCGCCGCTGAAGGCGAGATGGGCGCGGTTGCCGCGCATGGAGGCGCCGCGGTCGGGTCGTACCACCGGGTCCGCGTTGGCCCCGGCGATCCCCACGATCAGCGCATCGCCCGCCTTGATGCGTTTGCCGCCCAGCTCGATGTCGCCGACCGCCCAGCGGCCGAGGATCGTGGTGAACGGGGGCTCGTCCCACAGCGTCTGCTCGACCGCTTCGGGCAGGGTCATATGGCCGCCGCTCAGCCGCGCCCTGAACCGGGGGTCGGTGAGCACCATACGCAGCACATTCGCGATGAGGTTGGCGGTGGTCTCGTACGCCGCGATGAGCACCAGCCGCAGATGCTGGGCGACCTCGTCGTCGGTGAGCCCGGCCGGATGCCCGGCCAGCCGGCTCGCGAAGTCCTCCTCGGGCGCGGCCCGGCGCCGCGCGACCAGTCCGCGCAGCACGGTCATCACGTACTCGTTGCTCTCGTTGGCGGTCTCGGTGCCCTTGATCATGTCGCGGGCCGCCTGCACCAGGCGCTCGTTGTACTCCTCGGGCATACCGAGGATCTGCGCCATCACCATCATCGGGAGGTGCTCGGCGAAACGGCCGACGAGATCGGCCCTGCCGTCCTGGCAGAACTCGTTGACCAGCCGGTTGCTGTAGCGGTTGATATGGCGGCGGACGCCGCGGTGGTCGATACGGGCGATGGCGTCGGTGACCGCGCCGCGCAACCGTTCGTGCTCGGCGCCGTCGGCGAAGACACAGAGGGGCTGCCAGGTGAAGACGGGCGCGAGGGGATGGTCGGGGGGCGCGGTGCCATCGTGCAGCGCGCGCCAGCGCCGGGAGTCCCGCGAGAACTGCGACGGCGTGCGCGTCATATGCAGATTCTCGCTGTGCCCGAGGACAAGCCAGGCGGGTACGTCGCCGTGCAGCAGGACGGGCGCGACGGAACCGTGTTCGGCGCGCAGCTTCTCGTACAGGCCCATGGGGTCGTTCTCGGCCTCGGGTCCGTACAGCCGCCGGGCGGGGCAGCCGGGTGGCGGCGCCGCGTGACGGCCGGAACCGGGCGTGGGAAAGGAGGGGGTGGTCACGGTCACTCCGGTGATCGGGATCAGAGAAATACGGTCATTACGGGACAGGGCATGGCACTTGCGAATCAGCGGCGGTCAGCCTAGGGACATGGACAGCGCGTGCAGATAGCGCGTCAGCGTCAGCAGGACATCGCGGCAGGAGGCCCGCAGCCGTGCGTCGCAGTCGACCATCGGGACCTCGTCCGGCAGGTCCAGGGCCCTGCGCAGCTCTTCGGCCGGGTGGTGCGGCGCGTCGGGGAAGGTGTTGACGGCGACGACGAACGGTACGCCGCGCTCCTCCAGGCGTCCGATCACATCGAAGCTGACTTCGAGGCGCCGGGTGTCGACCAGCACGACGGCTCCCAGCGCGCCTTCGAAGAGGCCGTTCCACAGGAACCAGAACCGCTCCTGGCCGGGGGTGCCGAAGAGATAGAGGACAAGCTGGTCGGTGATGCTGATCCGGCCGAAGTCCATGGCGACGGTGGTGGCGGTCTTGCTCTCCACACCGGAGTTGTCGTCCACCCCGACCCCCGCGCGGGTCATGGTCTCCTCGGTGGTGAGCGGCCGGATCTCACTGACTGAGCCCACCATGGTCGTCTTGCCGACCCCGAATCCGCCCACGATCACGATCTTCACCGCGGAGGTGGCCGTGGTGGGCAGGATGTCCTCGCTCCGGGGGCCCGTGATGGTGGCGGAGAGACCGGTGACGGTGGGGCCCTCGCTGATCGCGTCGGAGGAGCCCGAGCCGATCGGGCCGGAGCCGGTCGGGTCAGAGCCGCTGGAGTCCATGCATCACCGCTTCGAGGAGGGACCGGTCGGGTAGTGCGGCACGGACGACGGGCGCGCGCGATTCGACCAGTCCGGTCGCGAGGAGTTCCGTCAGCAGTACGGTCACCACGCTGAACGGGAGACTGAGATACGCGGACAGCTCGGCCACGGACAGCGGGGCGCGGCAGAGCCGCAGAATGGCCGCCTGTTCGGGCTGGACCGCCGGGGACGGTTCGTCGCGCGCGACGATCATGGTGACGAGGTCGAGCGGGGCCCGTTCGGTGGCGCCGGGCTCGCCGGTGATCACGTACAGCCGCTCCGGGTCCCCCGCGTCCACCTCGGGGTTTCCGCGTTCCCGCTGGTGAGGCGTACTCATCCGGTCTGCCCGTCGTGGCGCGGCGGACTGGTGAGATGGGCGCCGATCCGTACGACCATGTCCCGCATCCGGGCGCCCACCAGGCCCGCGTCGACCGTCTCGTCGGCGAGGACCGCGAGATACGCGCCCGGGCCCGCCTCCATCAGATAGAAGAAGCCGCCGCCCAGTTCGATGACGACGAGCCGCATCCGCCCGTCGGTGCCGGGGATCTCGGCGGCGACGGCGGCGGCCAGGCTCTGGAGTCCGGCACAGGCGGCAGCGAGGCGGTCGGCGACATCGGGGTCGCCGCCGTGCCGGGCCACGCGGAGGCCGTCCGCGGAGAGCACCACGATCTGCTGGATCTGCGGGACTCCGTCGGCCAGTTCCTTGAGCATCCAGTCCAAGTCGGCGTGCTGCTGGATCACTTGAGATCTCCCTTGGGCCGCATGTCATCGGATTCGCCACGGTCGCCGGGCCCGGCCGACGGGTCCTCCGGTGGCCGGGATCGCGGTTCCTCCGTCGCGGCGGGCGGCTCCGGCGGGGTGCCGTTGACCGCCCTGGTGAACGCTTCGAGCCAGATGCCGGGGCCGGACGTGCTGCCAGGCGCGGTGCCGGGCGCGGTGTTCCGCGCGCTGTCGGGTCCGGTGTCGAGTGCGCTGCTCTGCGCCGTATCGGGTGCGGTGTCCCGGGCGCTGTCGCCGTCGCTGTTCGGCTCGGCCTGGATGTACGGGGCGGCCGCCCGGAGTACGGGACGGTGGGAGCCGAGCGGGGCGCGGCCCCGGCTGCGCCGCTGCGGCAGCCCGTTCTCCGTCCACTCCGTCACCACAGTCTCCCGCGAGGCCCGGGGCTCCATGACCGGCACGGACCGCCGCGGACCGGTGGACCACTGCGGACCGGCGGCCGGTCCGGGCGCCCGCCGCTCGGGGTGTGCCCGTCTCCCGGAGCGCGGTGCGTCCTTGGCGGGCAGGCCGGAGACGCCGCCCCGGGGACCGGCGGCGGCGCCGATGCCATGGGCGATCCCGGGCGCGGGTCCGGTGGTCACGGATTCGCGCGGCACGACGAGGACGGCCCGGACGCCGCCGTACGCCGACTGCCGGAGCGAGACCTGGAGGTTGTACATCTGGCAGAGCCGCCCGACGACGGCCATGCCGAGCCTCGGTGTCTCGCCGAGGTCATTGAGGTCGATCCCGGCCTGGGCCTGGGCGAGCATCCGTTCGGCTCTGGCCCGCGCCTCCTCGCTGAGGCTGACCCCGCCGTCCTCGATCTCGATCGCGATGCCCGTCTGGACCTCGACCGCGGTGACATGGACGCGGGTCTGCGGCGGCGAGTAGCGGGTGGCGTTGTCGAGGAGTTCGGCGCAGGCGTGGATGAGCGGTTCGACGGCCGTGCCGACGATGGCGACCTTGGCGATGGAGTGCAGATCGACCCGCTGGTACTCCAGGATCCGGGACATCGCCCCGCGCAGCACACTGAACAGCGGTACGGGTCTGGGCCATTGGCGCCCGGGGCGGGCCCGGCCGAGTACGGCGATGCTGTCGGCGAGCCGGCCGATCAGCGCGGTGCCGTGGTCGATACGGAGCAGGTCGTCGAAGACATCGGGGTCGCGGCCGTGATGCTCCTCCATCTCCCGCAGCTCGCCCGCCTGTTGGTGCACGATGGCCTGGACGCGGCGGGCGATGTTCACGAAGGAGCGCTGCGCGGAGTCGCGCATGGCCTCCTCGTCGTCGACGATCCGCAGTACGGAGCCGAGCAAGGCGCGCTGGGCGGCGGGGAGTTCGCGGTACCGCTCGTCGCCGTCCACCACCGCCCGTATCGCCTCCTCGGGCGACTCGCCCTGGCGCAGGCGGTGGGTCGCGGCCGGCATCAGCTCCTTGCCGAGCCGTACGGTCTGCTCGTCATGGGCGGCCATGCGCCGCTCCAACTGGGCGAGCCGGTGGGCGTAATGCTCGTGGAGTGCGCCGATGGTCCTGCCGCGCCGGGACAGTTCGACGGCACACCAGGTGACAAGGACGGTGGCGGCAGCCCCGTACAGCGCGAGCGGCAGCCGCGCGGCGTCGGCGGCCACGGTCACCGCGAGGCCTGTCGCCGCCACCATCAGGGCCGCGGGGACCAGCAACGCACGGACGGTGGGCGGCGCTTGAACATTCGGGGGTGCTTCGAGACGAGCCATCACGATCCCTCTGGCGGTGGATACAGACCGGGTCATTCGCACGCTCATCGCACTTTGGGAACAAGTGCCTGATTACGTGTCAACTCGGCGGGTTTCGCGAGAGCCTAGCCCGACCGCCCGAGAGCCTCGGCGCATTCCCGCAACCGCCTGCACACGCCACAGCCCCGGGCATAGACTCGCGCGTTTGCACGCTGTGCCGCCATGGCGGCACATGGAGTGACCAGTCCCCGATCCGGTCACTGCCGAGGCGCCGGGGGGCTTATTGCTAGCGGCTTATATCGTGGCCGGTTGCGGTGGCGCTTGATATGTACGGGGCAGGGGGCGGGTGTTGGGGTCGGGCGAGTGGGTGCGGGTGCCTGTGGGGGACGACTCGGCCCGTTGGACGACACGGGGGCGGTTCCGGCCGGTGCTGCTCGTCGTACACAACGTGACCTCGGCGACCCGGCTGCTGGATGTGCTGCCGCTCTTCCGTGACGATCTGCGGGTGCAGTTGCTCGCCACCTGTACTGGCTCCTCACCGTTCCAGGCGGGGGTGTCCGAGCTGCTGGCCAAGACCGAGGTGCGCGTCCTGCCGTGGGAGCAGGCCGTCCGACTTCCGGTGGATCTGGCGATCTCGGCCAGCTTCGGGGGCGAACTCCACCTGCTCAAAGGGAAGTTGATCGTCCTCTCGCACGGTGTTGGATACAATAAAAGGCTGGCGACACCGGACACCGGACACCGGACACCGGACACCGGACACCCTTCGCCCGGAGCCCGGCCGCCCGGTGCCGTGCCGCAGCCGCCCGTCTTCGGGCTCTCCCGGGAGTGGCTGCTCGTCGACGGCTCGCCCGTCGCGGACGCGCTGGTCCTCTCCCACCCCGAACAGGTCGAGCGGCTGCGCGCCGCGTGTCCGGAGGCGGTGCCCACCGCCGTCCTCGCCGGTGACCCCTGTTTCGACCGGATGCTGGCCGCCGTGCCGTACCGCGAGCGGTTCCGCCGGACGCTGGGCATACGGCCCGGACAGCGGCTCGTCCTGCTGAACTCCACCTGGAACCCGGACTCGCTCTTCGGGGACGGCGGCGGGGACGATGTCCTCCCGTCGCTGCTGCCCCGGCTGACCTCCGAACTGCCCGTCGACGAATACCGGTCGGCGGCCGTGCTGCACCCCAATATCTGGCACGGCCATGGCCCCGGGCAGATCCGGGTCTGGCTGGACCGGGCCCGGCGGGGCGGTCTGGCGCTGATCGATCCGCTGGAGGGCTGGCGCCAGGCGCTGATCGCGGCCGACGCGGTGATCGGGGACGCCGGTTCTGTCAGCTACTATGCGGCAGCCCTCGGCACTCCCGTCCTGATGGGCACGGTGTCCGAGGAGAGCCTCGACGCCCGGTCGCCGGTGGCGGCATTCGTACGGCACGCTCCCCGGCTCGTACCGAACGTCCCGCTGCGGGAACAGGTGGACGCGCTGCTGAACGGGCCGGCATCACACATTCGGCCAGGACCCGCCGAGCTGGTCTCGTCCGCCAAGGGCGAGGCGGCGACGCTCCTGCGCCGTCACTTCTACCGGCTCATCGGCATCCCCGAGCCCGACGAGCCCGCCCTGCTGGACCCGCTGCCCCTGCCTCCGTACGAACCGCCCAACCCGACCGCCCCGCTGCGCGTGGTCACCCGGCTGCTGGGCACCGGCGAGATCGAGGTGAGCCGTTACGCCGATCCCCGCGCGGAGCCCGCCGGGGACGGGGACGCGCATGCCGCCGTACATGAGGACACCCTGGACCCCGGGCAGCTCGCACTGGCCGATGTGATCTTCCGTGACGGTCCGGTGGACGACCCTCGATACGGCACACCCGCGCAGTGGACGGCCGAAGTGCTCGGGCGCCACCCGCACTGTGCCGTGGTCGTGTATGTCACCGGCGCCGGCGGCTGCACCGTACGGATACGGAACGGAACGCTCCTACGGCTCACCGCCGACCCCTCGGCCGCCGACCCCGCCGCGTACGCCTCGGCCCTCCATGCCTGGCTGGCCTCGGGCAAGGCGCTGGACGAGCTGCTGGCCGGCGGTATGACCGTGCGGACCGGCGACCGCGCGCATCATGTGGCAGTCAACCTGGCCACGCCACCCCCGGCCATGCCACCAGCGGCCACGCCACCCCCGGCTATGCCACCCCCTCCCGTGCGCTGACACAGCGCTCGCGCAGGGCCCGCAGATGCGTGAGATGGTGGGCGGCCTTCTCCGCGTCGAGCATCGCCATGGCCTCGTCGATCAGTGGCAGCGCCGCGCCCGGATCCCCCGCGTCGAGCCATGTCTCGGCGAGATCGGTGAGCGTACGGGCGGTGTTGTACGGGTCCGCCGCGCGGAAGAAGCGCAGCCCGGTCTCCAGCAGGTCGCGCGCCTCGGCGTAGCGGGCGAGGCCGCGCAGGGCGCGGCCCCGGTGCCGTTCCAGCAGGGCCCGGGCGCGGGGCAGATCGTCCTCGCCCTCGTCCCCGGGGCCTATGCCGTCCAGGATCAGACCGGCCTCGGCGAAGCAGTTGTACGCCTCCTGGTAGCGCCACTGCCGCAGCCTGAGCAGCCCCAGCGACTCGACGGCGGAGGCATGGCCGCGCAGATGGCCGGCCTCCTGCTCGGCCCGCGCGGCCGCCGCCAGCTCGCGTCCGGCCTCTTCGAACTGCCACAGTTCGACCAGGTCCAGTGCCAGGAGCGAGTGCATCCGCCCGGCCATCCTGGACATCGGGGCATGGGCGTCGGCCGCCCGGGCGCCCACGCGCAGCGCGGGGAGGATGACATCGTGGTGGCCCGCCTTGAGCTGGAGCGGCCAGAGGGCCTGGCAGAGCTGGGACACCCACTCCGGCTCGCCCAACTCGTCCGCCGCACGCACCGCTTGGACGAGATTGTCCAGCTCCGCCTCCAGAGCGGACAGCGCCTCGCCGGTGTCGCCGTACGGGCCGGGGCTGCCCTTCAGCTCGTCGTAGAGCGGGCCGATCCCCCAGCTCTGCGGCAGTGCGTCGAGCCGCGCCCGTACCGCGAAGCGCAGATACCACTCCACGGTGCCGGTCAGGGCCGCCGAGCAGGCGGCGATACGGTCCTCGCGCCCCGCGGCCTCCTCGGCATGGGCGCGGACCACGGGCCGGTAGCGATACCGGCCGGTGCCGGTACGTTCCAGTAACTGCCGGTCGGCCAGAACCTCCAGCGACCGGGCGGCCTCCGCCTCGGTGACCCCCGTGACCTGCGCGACCACGGCCGGGCCGATGGCCGGCCACTCCCACAGGGACATCAGCCGGTAGACCCGGGCGGCACCGGGCTCCAGCTCGCGGTACGCACTCTCGGCCGCGGCGCGGACCGGGTCGCCGACCGGAGCGGCGTCCGGACCTGTGGCCGCCTCCGCCAGCAGGTGCGGTTCCAGGAACCGGGGCGCCACCGCCCTCAGGGCGTACGGCGAGCCGGCGCACCGCTCCAGCACCCGCGGCAGCACGGGCCGTGCCATGGCCAGGTCCCGCTTCTCCACCAGACTTTTGAGCAGCCGTCGTGAGTCCCGCTCGGAGAGCGGCCCGACGGGTACGGGCACCGCGTCCAGACCGGGCAGCGGGCGGCGCGCGACCACCACGGTGAACACCCCGGGCGCGGAGGTGAGCAGCGGCAGGACCTGGGCGGACGAGTGAGCATGGTCGAGTACGAGCAGCAGGCGCCGGCCGGCGACCGACTGCCGGAAGCGTTCGCGCCGCTCCGCCGTGCCCGGCGGCACCTCGTCCTGCTTCACCCCTAACTGCACCAGCAGACTCCGCAGCACGGTGGCGATGTCGAGGGCGGTCCCCGACGAGGCGCCGCGCAGGTCGGCGTAGAGCTGCCCGTCCGGGAAGCGGCGGGCCTGCCTGCACCCCCAGTGGACGGCGAGGGCGCTGGTGCCGATGCCTTCGGGTCCGTGGATCAGCGCGATCCGGGGGCGGCCGTCGGCCTTGCGCCGGGCCTCCCGCTTGAGCCGCTTCATCGGTCCCTGACGGTCCGTGAAGAACCGTACGGAAGGGGGCAGGGCCGGTATCGCCGCCGCCTGGCCGGGGGCGGGAGCGGTGAGCGCGAACGCCGTCCAGGCGCGGGCCAGCGCGGGATCGTCGCGCACGGCGTCATGGATCAGCCGCGCCACGGTGTCCCGCTCCGCGGGCCCGGTGGGTGCGGCCACCTGCCGCCCGACGATCCGGCGCACCAGTCCGCCGGCCGACTCCCAGGCCCACTTCCCGGCCTCATTGCCCATCCCCATGCCCACGGCGCCCAGCACCGCCGTGATCGCCGTCAGCGAAATGGGATCCAGCATGCCCCGCTCCCCCGCCCCCCGCTCCGCGGTCCCTGGCTCACTGCCGCCAGGACCGTGCTGCCGTCCATCGAGATCAACCGTAATCGCGATCCGCGCGGGGCGGCCGGGGTTGGCAGGAACTCGCAACTCGGGAACTCGCAACGCCTTTCGCGCGGGACGGTGTTCGGGCCGGCCGCGATCGCCGGGCGGGACGGTGCTCGGGCCTTCGGGACCGCTCCACGGGCGCCGTCGCAGGTGGGGGCAGGGGCGGGGCACCGGGCAATATCAGGCGGGGGCCGCGGTACGCGCCGATACTGACCCCATGACCCGACACGGAGAGCTGGGCACGGCCCTGCACCGCTGGCGTGACCGGATCGCACCGGCCGAGGCCGGACTGCCCACGGCGGGGACCCGTGAGGCGGGCGGACTGGGGCGCGAGGAACTGGCCCAGCTCACCGGCCTGTCCGTGGACTACATCGTGAGGCTGGAGGAGGGCCGGGCGACCTCACCCTCCGTACAGGTCCTCACTTCGTTGGCGCGCGCCCTGCGGCTGTCCGAAGATGAGCGCAGGCATCTGTTCCTGCTGGCGGGACAGTCCCCGCCCGCGCTCGGCCGGGTCCCCGACCGGGTTCCGCCCACCGTGCGGCGGCTGCTCGGCAGGCTCGCCGGGACTCCGGTCGGGGTCCATGACGCGGCCTGGAACCTGATCACCTGGAATCCGCTGTGGGCCGCGCTCGTCGGGGATCCTTCCGGGCTGCCCGGGCGCGACCGCAATGCCGTCTGGCGGCACTTCACCGGCCTGCCCACCAGGATCACCCAGACCGTGGAGCAGGAGGCGCGGTACGAGGCGGCGCTGGTCGCCGATCTCAGGGCCGCGACGGTCCACTACCCCACGGATGTGCGGCTGCGGTTCCTGATCGGGGAGCTACGGCGGGTGAGCAGCCGGTTCGTGGGCCTGTGGAACTCGCATATCGTCGGCTTTCACGACACAGGTATCAGGACCGTCCACCATCCCGATGTGGGGCCGCTGACACTGGATTGCGACACCCTTACCGTGCCGGGCTGTGACCTCCGTATCTCGGCCTATTCCGCCGCGCCCGGGACCGATGCCGCCGACAAGCTCCGGCTTCTCGATGTGATCGGCACCGAACCCATGCCGGACCGGGCCCCGGATCCGCAGCAGGACGGAATGCCGGGCGGAACGCAAAACGGGATTCAGGACGGGAAGCGGGACGGGAGACAGGGCGAAAAATCACCCGATCGGGTGCCCGGCGGTCGGTGAACGCTCCAGTCGGGACCCGGCCGTCCGCCGTCACCCGTGCGCTCCACGGCGTTCCTCGGAGCCGTCATGTCCGTACCGCCGCTCGCCGACGGGTGGCGGCGGTGGATACATCCGGTCGGCTCACGTGCGATGCGCGGGGCCCGGTCCGTTTCTACGGTGGCTGAATGATCACCAGATCCGTGACGCGCTCCGCGTTCTCCGCGACGGTGGCCTTCGCCACCGGTTTGCTGGTCCTTTCGCCCGCGCCCGCACCGGCCGTCGCGGATTCCAGAAACGATCCGGCGGTACGGGCCGCCGACCTGCCCGGCGCCCCCGTACCCGGCGCGTCCTCCGCCTCGCCCACGCCGTCGAAGTCCCCGGCACCTTCCACCTCCCCGAAGTCCCCGGCGCCGGGCCCGTCCGCATCCTCCAAGGCGTCCGCGTCGAAGTCCCCCGCCCCGTCCTCCTCAGGAACCCGGGCGGCCTCAGGAGCCGGCCCTGCCGCGCCCGCCGGCGCCGCCGCCCGCAAAGTTGCCTCAGGCCCCGTCGCGGGCGCGCTCTACCGGACGGGTACTCAGGTGCGGCCCAAGCGCGGCGCCCCCGCGCTGCCCGGTGTGTCCGCGCTGTCCTGGCTGGTCGCCGACGCGCGCAAGGGTGAAGTCCTCGCCGCGCATGACGCGCACCGCCCGCTGCCCCCTGCCAGCACGCTGAAGACGCTGTTCGCCGTCACCGCGCTGCCCCGCCTCCCCAAGGATGGCGAACACACCGCAACCGAGGCCGAGCTGGACGATGTCGGCGAGGGCAGCAGCGAGGTGGGGATCGTGGCGGGCGATTCGTACACGGTGGAGGACCTGTGGAACGGCGTCTTCCTCAGCTCCGGCAATGACGCGGTCCACGCGCTCGCCGAGATGAACGGCGGCTGGGACACGACGGTCAAGCAGATGCGGCTCAAGGCGAAGCTGCTGGGCGCGTACGACACCCATGTGGTGTCCCCGGACGGTTATGACGCCGACGGGCAGGTGTCCTCCGCGTTCGACCTGGCGGTCTTCGGGCGTACGGGCCTGGCCTCACGCGAGTTCGTGAAGTACAGCTCGACCGTCGACGCCGAGTTCCCCGGGTACGGAGGGACCTTCGGCATCGTCAACACCAACCGCCTGCTCACCGGTGAGGACGGGGTCGAACCGTACCGGGGGCTGATCGGCGTCAAGAACGGCTTCACGTCGGAGGCCGGCTACACCCTGATCGCGGCGGCCCGGCGCGGCGGCCGGACGCTGGTGGTCACCGTGATGAACCCGCAGTGGGGCGGTGTCCACGAGGTGTACGAGGAGGCGAGGGACCTGCTGGACTGGGGTTTCAAGGCCGCGGGCCGGGTGACTCCAGTGGGTTCGCTCGAACCGCCTCCGCCGCCGCTGCCACCGAGGCCGCCGATGAAGGACGGTCCGGTTCCCGGTCCGCTCGCGCGGGTACTGGCACCGGCGGCCGCGCCCGCGCCCGTACAGGCGCGCAAGCCGGTGGCCGCTCCGGCGCGGCCCGCGCGGGCGGCCGAGGACGAGCGGGAGGAGTCCGGGTCCGGCTTCGTCATGCCCGTGGCCTTCATCGCCTCCGCCTGTCTCGCGGCCCTCGCGCTCTACTTCGTACGGCGGGCGGCCCGGCGCAAGCCGGAAAGCCATGACGCATAGGCCATGGCCATGACTCGTCCGGGCCGTGGACCGGCCGCGGCCCGCGGCTCTACCAGTGGGCGGGGCGGTCTAGACCCGGCGGCAGCCTGGTGGCCGCGTCGCCCTTCGCCGCGTTGATCTGGGTCTGGACGAGGAAGAGGGATCCGGTCAGATCGGCGCCCCGCAGATCGGTGTCGCGGAGGTCGGCCCCGATCAGATCGGCCAGCCTCAGATCGGCGCCCCGCAGATCGGCGGCGATCAGATACGCCCCGCGCAGATCGGCACCTCGCAGATCGGCGCCCTTGAGCCGGGCGCCGGAGAGGTCGGCGCCCCGCCGGTTCTTCTTCTTGCCGGGCACCTGGGCCCGTACCAGCTCGCTCGTCCGCAGCAGGAGCGGGTTGACCGCCTCGCGCCGGGCGGCCATGTCGAGCGCCAGCAGGGTGCCGGCATCCGCCCGGGTGAGGAGTTCCGTCGTGTCGAGCGCGGCTCGGATCCCGGTGTGCAGCGGGCGGGCGGGCTCCAGGGTCAGGGCTTCGCGCAGATACCGGAGCAGTTCGTGGAGCTGCCGCATGACCGGCAGTACGGCGAACATCCGCCGCGCGGTCTCCGGTGCCCGCCGCCAGTCCTGTCCGCCGAAGGTGACCCGGGAGACCTTCTGGCCCGCGCCGAAGCAGTCGTACACCGTACAGCCACGATAGCCACGCTCCCTGAGCCGCTGGTGGATACCGCAGCGGAAGTCCGTCCGAAGCTCCCGGCAGGGCTCTCCGGCGTCCTTGTCCGCCGGGAAGCCGGCCGAGGCGGAGAAGGCCAGGGCGACACAGCACAGCCCGAAGCAGTTCGCGCAGTCGGCCCGCAGGTCGTCGCCGGGGCTCTCGCCGAGGGTCTCACCGGGGCTTCCGTCCGGGCTCGCCGCGGCGAGGCCGACGAGGCGCGGACGCGGGGTGTCGGGCGGTACGGACAAGGGGTCCGGCCTCCTGTTCACAGGGGTACGAGATGACACGAAGGGGTACGAGGGCGGCGCGGCGGGTCCGCGAATGGTCAGCGCGGTGCGGAATGCGCCTCCAGCGCCCGGCGCGCCCGCGCCGCCAGCCCGTCGGCGCCGCACTTCACCGCCAGTTCGAGCCCGCAGGACACCTCGGCCGGGAAACCCGCCGCGATGCCGTACTCGACGCGGGCGAAGGCGAGTTCGTACCGCGAGGGCGAGGATTCGAGATGTCCGACGGCCTGCGCCAGCAGTTCGGCCCGCTCCCGGCCCTCCTTCAGGGACGCTGCACAGCACAGCGCGATCCCGATGGCGGTGTGCGTCCCGAAGCGTTCCGCCCGGTCGCGGGCGTACGCGGCGAGCTGGGCGGCGCGCCCCGGGTCGTCCTCGGCAAGCGCAGACGCGAGGTCGCAGGCCCAGGGGGCCATCACGATGTTGTGCCGTCCCCGCGCCGTCAACGCCCGGCCGACCGACTCCAGTTCGTCGACGGCCTCCTTCGTGCGCCCGAGCGCGAGCAGCAGCCGGCCGCGGACGCAGGGCGCGTCGGGGATGACGATCGAGGAGGAGTACGGCGGTGCGAAGGCGTAGCGTTCGGCGGCTTCCCGTGCCTCGTCGACATGGCCGCGCGCCAGCAGTGTGTCGATGAGCATGGAGGCCGCGTCCCAGTGCATGGGCAGTCCGTTGCCCACCCGGTCGGCGAGCCGCAGGCTCTCGCGCAGATAGGCCTCGGCGTCGGCCAAGTCGCCGCGTCTGCGGCGGAGATAGCCGACCAGGGCATGGGCGAAGGCGAGATGGCCGCCGCTCCAGCCGGAGATCTCGAAGGCCCGCAGCGCCTCGGTGAACAGGCTCTCCGCGCGGTCGAGCCGGTCGGCGAAGGCGTACGACAGACCGAGCAGGGCGGGAGGTTCGAAGCCCCAGGAGGTGTCGGTCCAGCCGGTGCCGGGCGCCAGTCCGCCGTCTACCAGGGCGCGTTCACCGATCTGGACGTTCTCCTCGGCGCTCTCGCCGCGGGCCGTGCCGTCGGAGGCGCGCAGCATCAGCAGGATCCGCTCGGTGTTGTCGCGGCCGGTGAGCCCGGCCGCGACCCGGCTGAGGCGGCGGGAGCGTCCGGGGCCGTCGTCCTCGACGGCCTGCACTCCCTCCCACAGGAAGTGAGCGGCCCGCAGCCGCATTCTGGCCGGACCCTCCTCCGTACGGGCGACCTCGGCGGCCACCACCTGCGCGGCCTCTCCGGTCTGGTTGTTGTGGGTCAGGGCCTGGGAGAGATGGAACACCACATCGACCCGCTGGGCGTCGTCGAGCTGCTGGGTGTCGAGTGCCGCGCGTAGATGGCCGACCGTGGTGGCGGGTGAGGTGAGCAGGGTGGCGCGGCCCAGTTCGTACAGCACATGGGCGCGCACACCGCCCGACGGCGGTTCCGCGAGAGCGCGTTCGAGGCAGCGCCGCGCGGCGTCCGGCGCGCCGACCGCGAGATGCTCGGCGGCGGCCTCGCGGAGCTGCCCGACCAGTTCGGCGTCGCCGTCCGGGTGGACTTCGAGGAGGTGCGGCGCGGCGGCCGCGGCTCCCCTGCCGCTGCGGGACACCGCCCACGCGGCGAGTCCGTGCATCGCGGTCCTGACTCCCGAGGGGATGGCGCGGTAGACGGCGCCCGCGATCAGCGGGTGGACGAACTCCATCGGGTCCACGCCCACCAGGATGCGCGCGGCCCGCAGCCGTTCGGCGCACTCGGCGGCCTCTTCATGGCTCATGCCCGCCAGCGATATGGCCAGGTCGAGCGAGATGTCGGTGCCGAGGATCGCGGCGGCCCAGGCGAACCGGGTGGTGGCGGTGCCCAGTTCCTCCAGCCGGGCGATCAGTCCCTTGCCGCGCGCGGAGGCGCCGAGGGCCCGCAGCTCACCAGCGGAGTGCTCGACTGGTTCGAGGCCGGTATCCCGTACCTTGGCGAGCAGTTCGACGGTCTCGTACGCGTTGCCGCCGGTCACCGCCCACACCTCGCGGCAGAACGGGTCGTCCGCGTGCTCGCCGAGCGCGGCGCGGGTGAGGCCCGCGGTGGCGTCGGACGTCAACGCCCGCAGGCTGACCAGCAGTCTGGCCGCGGCGCCGAGCATCGTGAGATACCGCTCGGTCTCTCCGACGGCCTCCTCGGTGCGGTACGCGAGGACGACCAGGACGGGCAGTCCGCCGGCCGGGCGCTCCGCGAAGGAGGCCAGCCAGGCGAGTGTCTCCAGGTCGGCCCACTGGGCGTCGTCGATGATCAGGACGAGCGGGCCGTGCGCCTCGGTGAGCCGCTCCACCAGCGCGTCCAGGCCGTCCCGTACGCCCTGCGGGTCGGCGTGCTGCCCGCACGGCGTCGCCACGCCCAGCGCGGGGCCGACGATCTCGTACCACTCGCCCAGCAGTTCGCGCGCGTCCACCGGCCCATCCACAAGTCTGCCCACGAGCCCGTCGTCCGTGGGGACCTGGCCGTCCGGTCCGCTCGCCGTCAGCGCGGGCTGGAGCAGTTGGCGTACGACATGGAAGGGGACGGAGGTGACGGTCTCGCCGCCCCGGGCCGACCACACCGCGCAGCGCCCGGTCGCCATCCTGAGGACTTCGGAGAGCAGCGCGGTCTTGCCGAGTCCCGCTGCGCCGCGGTAGACGAGCAGTCCGCCGGAGGGCCGTGCTCCGCACAGCGCGCCGACCGCGTGGGCCGCCGCGGCGAGTTCGGGCTCGCGCTCCAGCAGCGGGAGGGCAACCGGGTGTTCCGGCCGGTGCACGGGCGTCCCTCCTTTCGAACAGTGCGCAGGTCAAGTGTCGAGGGTAGCCCCGGAGTACCCCGAGTGCGCCTGAATCCACACGAATTCGGCCGTTCGACCGCGGTCCCGCGCGGCCAGGCGTACGGATCGCTCGTACGCATTCCCGAAGGGCGGCCCGCAACGGGGCGGGCCAGGCGGCGTGTCGGGCTCGCCCATCCGCACGACGGCCGGAGCGGTGCCGGTCATGATCCCCCCGGCGGTGTGCCACAGGCCGGGCAGTCGGGCCGGCGCTCGAAGCGCTCCTCCAGCGGTTCGGAGAGCGCCATCAGATTGAGGCCGAAGCGGAAGCCGGGCTCCATCTCCGGTACGCCGGTCAGCAGCGCGATCGCGGCGTACACCAGAAGATGGCCGGAGAGCCCCGCGGTGACCGCGTTGACGGGATTCCACTCCATCCGGGGCGAGGCGGCCTCCTCGTCCTGTCCCGCGCCGAGCCGCAGGTCCCGGCGCTCGACCTCGCCGGCGCGGTGGCACTCCCAGCAGGCGCCCCGGCCCGGGGCGTGGACCCCGACGGTGACCAGGGGCCCGCGGTAGCCGGCGTCGAGCCAGGGGATCCCGGCGGCGAGACAGACCCGGTTCGCCCAGCGGCGGATCTCCGGCGGCCGGTCGGCGCAGAGCAGCAGCAGGTCGTAGCCGGGTGCGAGCAGTGCGGCGAGGTCGTCGGGGCCGTGCACCTCGCGCCGCTCCGCGGTCAGCGCCACCCGCGAGTTGACCGCCCGCAGGGCCGCCACGGCCGCGGTCGCCTTGGGCCGGCCGATGTCGCTCTCGTGGTAGAGGGGCTGCCGGTTGAGGTTGGACAGCTCGACGACATCGCCGTCCACACAGTGCATCCGGCCCACTCCCGAGGCGGCGAGGCCCTGGGCGGCGAACCCTCCGGTGCCGCCGAGGCCGAGCAGCAGGACCCGGGCCGAGCGTAATCGTGCCTGGAGTTCCCAGGCGGTCGCGCGCGGCGAGAGATCCATCCAGCGCAGCAGGGTCACCCCGCGGCTGTAGCGTTCGCGGTCCTCGGCGGTGAGCGCGGCGGACGGCTCGGCCCCCGCGTCCTCCAGGAATCCGGCCTCGTACAGATCGTCCATCGCCTCGGTGACCGAGCGCGGTTCGAGACCGGGGTGGCGGGCGAGCACCTGGGTGACCGCCTCGGCGGGCGCGCGGGTGCCGTCGAGGGCCTCGGTCAGGGTCCAGATCCAGCCCTCGGGGTCGGTGACCTCGGCGCCGATTCCGTACACGACACTGCCGATCCGCACATTGCCGTCCACCGTGCGGTACGCCCGGTGCTCGGGCTTCACCCGTGGCCGCCGTAAGCCGGACACCGGTTCCTGGTGCCGGTCCGGTGTCATGCCCGTACCGCCCTCGGCTCCCTGGATCCGGCGGCCAGCCCGGCGGCGGCCAGCACGATCCTGAACTGATGTTCCGCCTGGTCGCGGACCGGGATCCAGCGGGCGCCGCAGTCGTCCTCGAAGGCGGCGCAGCGCTCGGTGAGGAACCGGTCCAGCGTGGCGCGTACCTCGGTCCCCGGAGAGCCGTCCGCCGGGTGGGGCGCGGCCATGAGCATCTGGTGCAGAAGCCCTGCCGTACGGATGACGAGGCGCCGCGAGGCGATCCGGAGGGCCATGATCCGCGCCCGGTTCATGGGCGGCAGACCTCCGGAGCCGGTCCCGGCACCGCTGTCGATGTCGCCGCCCGCGCGGGCCCGGGCACGCCGCCTGCCGGTCGTGATCACCCTGCCCCCCGCCCCGCCGAGGGCAGCTTCCGGAGCCCATTCGTCCGCGAGCCCGGGGCAGACCGCGAGATATTCGTCGACCGGCGCGAGCAGCGGCCCGGCGGTGGCGAGGAGGTCCGGCCGTACCCGCTCCAGCAGTCCGGCGAGCGTTCGCGCGTCCTGCCGGAGCGCATGGCTGATGATCTCCAGCGCGCCGTACGGATCGGGGTGCGGTGAGGTGTCACCCACTCCTTCTACACCCCACATCGGTGCCTCCACGACCGCGGTGACTGTTCCGTGACGGTGCGGATGGAACCAGGTGGAGGTGGCGGTGGCCGCGGGGAGTGAGACGAACTGGTCGGTCTCCTGCGGCCGGGGCATGTCATAGACGCCAGGACCCGGGCTCGGCCAGAAGAACGCGTCGTACGGCCCGAGTTCGACCGGGATCCTGAGATCCGCGGCCGAGCGCACCAACTCGTCGGAGAGTCCCGGCAGTTCCCTGGTGAGCTGGACGAAACTGCCGCCCACGTCCACTCCGTGCAGCGAGCACTGGAGATACGGCCGCAGCTCGTCCTGGAGATCGAGCAGCGCCCGGGTCTCCGGCATGGGTTCCGCGCCGGGTTCGGTGGGCAGCCACTCGGGCTGGCCGGCGAACCCGGGGCGGAAGAAATGGCGGTAGTGCTGGGAGAAAGTCATCGGGCCCTTGAGCCACCGCTCGTTGCGGCGGGCTCCGTCGGGATCGAGACAGAGGACGAAGTGCCAGGTGGTGTCGGTGAAGCGGGCCCGGGCCCGGTGCCCGGCCGGGGCCCCCGGCCGGGCGGTCCGCGCCAGATATCGCGCCAGCCGCAGTACGGTCAGCCCCCCGACCGGTTCATTGGCGTGCGGCCCCGCGACCACCAGCACATGCCTGCTCCCCCGCCCCACGGACAGCAACCGGATCGGCTCCCCCGCCCGTGAGGTGCCGACACGGCGCAGGCCCATGAGATCGGGGTGCGCCGCGGCCAGGGCCGCGGCGCCGGAGGTCAGTTCGTCGACCGTGGGATATCGCCCCGGCACGGCGATCCGTTCAGGAGCCGGTCGAATTGCTGTCGCCCGTCGTCTCTTTCCTGTCCAGGCGACGGATCTGGATGGTCGTCTGCTTGCGGCGTGAGGTGCTGTCGCTCTTGACTGTTCCGCTCATGAGCCGCTCCTTTTCTACGCGGTGCCCAACTCCGCGTTGTGCACCTGGATGTGATGGTCCGTCACGGATTGGAAGTGAGTCAACACTCTGGAAGACACACTCTGGCTACGATCCCGCGGCCCGTGCAGAACGCAAAGGCCACCGCGCGACTTTGGCGGAGACATATGCCCCCACCTGGATCGCGCGGTGGCCCGGAGCCCCGCTTGTACGCACGTCAGTGGTACGTCAATCGCGCGTAAACATCAGTACGTCGGTGCCGGTGCCGGTCGCGTTGTCAGCGGAACGCGCGGCGGTCGGCGTCCAGCGGCTGGGTGAGCCGGATGGTGATGAACTCGTTGTTGTCCGCCTTGCCGGGCGTACGGCCCGAGGAGCCCGGGAAGTTGTTGTCGTTCATGACGGCCAGGGTGCGGTCGTCGATCAGCACGACGTCCTCGATCGTGGTGAACGGGAAGCGGAAGGTCGTCCCGAAGCCGCCGAGGCCCTTGGGGTTGGCGATGTCGAGCAGGTCGGCGACGAGCGTCTTGTCCATGACGCCGTCGTGGTTCCGGTCGCGGTTGTCCGCCAGGTAGATGCGCTTGAACTTGGCGGAGTCGCCCTGGCCGCCGTCGCGCTCGATCACCAGGAAGCGGTGGTCGTCCAGGGCGATCGCGTCACCGATGGCGTTGTCGGCCGACTCCAGGCGGTAGATCCAGCTCTTGCCGGTGTAGCGGTTCGTACGCAGGTCGAACTCGCTCATGCGCAGGTCGCCGGGCGTGCTGCCGGCCACCCAGCCTTCGAGCAGCGGGTAGAGGTGACGGCCGTCGACGCCGCGGGCCATGCCCTCGAAGCCCTTGCTGCTGGGCAGGTTGGGGGCCGCGCCGTTCAGATACGGGTTCTCCGGGGCCTGGACGCCCTTGAGCGGGATGGGCGCCTGGAGGAGACGGCCCTTCGAGGAGAAGTGCAGCAGGAACGGGCCGAACTCGTCGCCCAGCCAGTACGTCCCGTCCGAGGCGCGGACGATGGACTCGACGTCGAAGTCGGCGCCCGTCAGCACCCGGTCGGCGCGGGTGAGCGCGAACGGCACATGGCGGTAGGGGTCGCTCAGATTGAAGCCGCCGAGCACCTTGACCTTGCCGGTGCGGGTGTCCGGCTTGACGTGGTGGACCCGGAGCAGGAAGTCGGCGCTGTTGGCCTTGTTGCCGAACCCGTTGTCGGACAGCACGTCGTACGTGCCGTCGTGCCGGTTGAGGATGCCGCTGAATCCCTGGACGGGCTGGCCCGGGAACGGCGCGGCGATGCCGTTGACGGGCTCCGTGCCGAGGGCCGCGCCGGAGACCGGGCTGCCGGGTACGTAGGTCTCGGCCGGGAGCGAGGCGAAGCCGGTCAGGGTGGCCCGGCCGAATCCGGCGGGCGCGTCGTGGTCGTGGCCGCGGTGGGCCGCGGCGGGCGCGGCCAGACCGACGGTCAGCGCGGCGGCGCTCAGCATGATCAGGAGCTTGTTCATGGCAGGGACGGTAGAGACGGCGCATGACGTACGCCCCAACAGCAGGCGACCCGCGCGCGAGCGGCGAACGGCCCCCACCGGCCCGGACCCCACCGGGGCCCCGGCCGCCGTCCGCCGGCTCGCTCGCTGTGCGGGGCGTCAGGAGCGGTAGGTGTTACGGGTGTACGCGAGGCTCAGCGAGCCGGTGTTCTTGAAGTACTGGCTGATCAGGTACGCCGGGTCGCCCGCGATGGAGCCGGCCTGGAGGTCGCTGCCGTCGTTGAAGTCGTCCCAGGCCCAGGGGGTGTGAGCGGCGTTGTCCGTACCGTTGTCACCGGCGAAGGTGCCCCAGGAGGCGTACGGAGGATTCGAGTTGCGGCGCTCCCACAGACCGCCGGAGGAGAAGATGTCCACCAGCGTGTAGGACGCGGCACGGTCGTTGCCGCCCGTGGGCACCGTACCGGCGGTGCGGCTGGGACGGTAGACGATGCCGTCGCCTCCGGGGAAGTTGCCACCGCTCCAGTTGTACATCCCGTGACCCTTGGCCTCCTGGAAGACGGTCGGGTGCTGGGCACCGTCGTGGGTCTCCATGAGCAGGGTGCCGTCGATGTTCTCGCGGTTGCCCTGGAACGGGCTGCCCGCCGGGATGTACGAGTAGTAGTTGTTGTGCGCCTGGGTGACGGCCGCCTGAAGAGTGCCGTACGTACTGCCGTCCTTGAGGACGACCTCGACGACGCCTTCCATGTCGTTCTCGTGCGAGGACAGCTTCCAGTCGCGCGGGTGGTAGAAGGCGTAGGTGATGTACCAGTGGGTCGAGGTCTCGACCACGGAGTAGTACGCGGTGCCGGTGAGCCGGGCCGGATTGACGTCGAGGTTCTCCCAGTTGTTGAGCGTGTTCCAGTCGCCGTCGTAGTCCACGCGCGAGAGATAGTCGGCGGTGTAGTGACCCGACGCGCTGTCCTGGTAGTGGACCGGGGCCCAGCGGTAGGCGAGGTCGGCGTCGCTGGGCGCGGCCTGGGCCTGGCCGGGCACGGCGAGGAGTCCCGCGGAGAGCAGGACGGAGACGAATACGGCACGGGCTGATCGCCGGAGCTTCACGGTTTCTCCAGAGGCTGGGGCCGGTTGGGCAAACGGCCGTCACTCTCCGGTCGGCGGATGACACCTGCACCTGCCCAGTGATGACGTGGACATGAAGATTTCAAAACCGCCGTCATACATGGGACTTACCGCCCGGCCCGTGTCCTAGAGCTCCGTCGCCGCCTCGATCAGCCGGGTCTGCGCCCTGCGCAGATGGGTGCGCATACGGGCCGCGGCCGTCTCGTCGTCGTTCTCGCTCAGCGCCTCCAGGATCCGCTCGTGCTCCCGGCAGGTCTCCTCCGCCCACCCCTCGCGGAACGAGAGCCGGTACTGATGCGCGTGCGCGTGCAGCCGCTCCAGGGTGAGACGCAGAAAGGCGTTGCCGCTCAGCCGGGCGATCCGGTCGTGGAAGACGGAGTCGTGGTGCAGATACAGCAGCAGCGTCGCGCGGCTCCGGAAGTCCCGCGCGGCCTCGCGCATCTCCGCCAACTGGTCGGCGAGCTGGCGCAGATCGGCCTCGGTCACCTGGAGCGCGGCCGCCGAAGCGGCGGCCGGTTCGAGCAGCAGCCGTACCTCGAACAGTTCACGCAGACTGCGGCTGCTGAGCAGGGTCGCGGCGGTGTAGCCGGCAAGCGAACGTTTCACCACCAGCCCCTCCGCCTCAAGCCGCGCGAGCGCCTCACGCAGCGGGGTCGGAGAGATCGTCAGTTCCTGCGCGAGCGTATTGATGTTCAGCTTCGACCCGGGCTCGATGTCATGGTCGACAAGCCGCCGGCGGATCGTGTCATAGGCGGTGTCGGCGAGCGCCTGCCGCCGAGGTGTGCCTGCCATCGTGCCGCTCCCGTTCCCTTGTCCGTCCCCGTACGTGTATCAGGCCGGCCGTGTCGGCCCCGCCGGGCGGTCCGTCCGCCGGCCCCGCGCCCGTCTCCACCCCCGGCACCCTTCCGCCTTCTCGTCCATCGATTCTATTTTTTCCGGCTCGCTCGCGGTGCGGTACGTATCGCCCGCGCCCCCGCCCTTCCTCGTACCGGGAGAGTCGAACCCACCGCGGCCCGATCGTCAAGACCCCTTGCGAACTGGCCCTTTACCGAAGAAATCAGCTCGGGCTCGGGGAACGTCCGGTCTCGATCCGGTAACGGGCGGTACGAGTCTTGACTGTGGTGTGATGCTGGCTACTCTTCTGAAAAGTATACGAAACAAGGGTGTTCACCAGGCCGGACCGGGGCCTGCGGAGCGACACACGCCCATGTCGGGCGGCACGGCCGGGGTGCCCGGGGGCCGTATCGCCGCCCGGACGCCCGGTCTCATGGAATGTCTCACCCCGCTCCCCACGCTGTGGGCGGGCTTTCAGGACCAGGTATTTCGCTCGACGGCTCGCGTCGCGTCCGGTCTCCGGCCGCCTCGTGTGAAGCATCAAGGAGGATGACATGAAGCGCGGACCTGCTCTCATGGCCGCGGCCACAGGTCTGGTGAGTGCCCTGGCGCTGACCGCCTGCTCCACCAGCGCCACTTCGGCGGGCGGTAGTGGCGGCGCCCTGACGTTCATGACGTTCGAGACCCCGGCGCTGACCGCGAAGTTCTGGGACACCTCCATCGCGGAGGCGCGGAAGGAGGTGCCGGACACCGACATCAAGAAGATCGTCTCGCCGGACGCGGACCGTACCGCCTATGCCAAGCAGCTCCAGGCGTCCGGGCAGTTCCCCGACATCCTCTCCTCCGTCAACCCGAAGGACTTCACCGCGGCCGGGCTGCTGAAGCCGTTCGACCAGAAGTGGCTGGACGACAACTTCACCGACCCCGACGGCAATGCCATCGACGGCAAGTCCTATATCCCGCCCACCAATTCGCAGATCATCCCGATGGTCTTCTACAACAAGAAGATCTTCGCCGAGCACGACCTCCAGGTCCCGAAGACCTGGGACGAGTTCGTCGATGTGGTCACCGCGCTCAAGAAGGCCGGTGTCACCCCGGTCGAGATGGCGGGCGGCGAGCCGTGGTCGGCGGCGATCCCGCTGTCGGGCATCATCACCGCCGATGTGCTGGGCGCGGACCCGCAGTGGATCCAGAAGCGCTACAAGGGCGAGGTCAAGTTCACCGACCCCGGGATGACCGCGGCGGCCGGCAAGTACCGGCAGCTGATCGACGCGGGAGCCTTCGACAAGGGCGCCCTGAGCGTGAGCTACGCGGACGCCAACAAGCAGTTCCTGGACGGCGAGAGCGCCATGTATCCGATGGGAAGCTGGTTCATCGGCCAGATCCCCGCCACGGCCGCGAAGGACTTCGGTACGTTCCTGCTGCCCAGCGGGACCGGGAAGACCATCGTCCCGTTCAACACCGGCGGTACGACCGCCGTCAGCGCCAAGTCCTCGGATGTCGCCGGAGCGACCAAGTTCGCCCAGGCGTGGTCGCTGTCCAAGCCCAACCTCAAGACGCTCATCGAGACCGACGGCGCCTTCCCCATGCTGAAGAACGTCCCGTTCGAGGAGTTCGGGGCGAAGGTGACCCCGGTCTACACCGAGGGGTTCAGGCTCGTGACCGAGGACAACACCAAGGTCAGCGCGTTCGGCCAGGTCAACAATGACGACGCGCTCCCGCCCGGGGTGGTCGAACAGTTCAACTCCCTGGCGCAGAAGCTGTTCACCAGCTCCGACGTCAAGGGTCAGCTCGCCTCGTTCGACGCCGACTGGGACAAGGCCGCCAAGTAGCCGGTGCCCGTCGGAAGACGGGCGGAGTCGCGGTCCGGTCTTCGATGACATCGTTGTCATCACTTCCCGGCCGGCTCCGGTGCCGTACGGACCTGACACCGCGCGGCACCGGAGTCCGCGGCCCGCCCCTCCTTCGGGGCAGAAAGGATCACGCTGTGCCCACACGAACCCTACGAGCGGGCAGAAGCCTTGGACTGGCACCTGCCGCATGGATCGCGATCGTCCTCTACGGGATGTTCCTGCTGTACCCACTGCTGCAGAGCCTTTTCCTCAGCCTCACGGACAAGAACCCCCTCCAGGCGGGGAGTTCCTTCGTCGGACTCGCCAACTACCGTGAACTCCTCTCGGACGACCGGCTGTTGTCGAGCCTCCTGTTCACGATGACCGTGGTCGTGGCCGTCACGGTCGTCGCCAACGCGGTGGGCCTGCTGCTCGCGATCGTCCTCAACCGCTCCTCGGCCAACTACCGGGTGATGCGGACCCTGATCTTCATCCCGCAGGTGCTGTCCGGTGTCATCGTCGGCTTCATCTGGCGCAGCATCCTCACCCAGAACGGTCTGCTCAACAGCGCGCTCGCCAGACTGGGCCTGATCGACGAACCCGTCTCCTGGCTGGGCGATTCACAACTGGCGGTGTTCTCGGTCTGCGCGGTCGTGAGCTGGATCACCATCGCGTTCGCCACCGTCGTCTACACCGCCTCGCTCCAGTCCGTACCGCAGGAGCTGTACGAGGCGGCCCGGGTGGACGGCGCCGGTGTCCTGGGCCGGTTCCGGCATGTCACACTGCCGATGATCGCGCCCGGCACCACGATCAGTGTCGTCCTGTGCCTGATCACCACACTGAAGCTGTACGACGTGATCGCGGTCCTCACCGGCGGCGGCCCCGCCGAGTCGACCCAGTCGACCGCCTTCTATCTGATCTCCGTGGCCTTCACCGACAACCGGTTCGGCTATGCCTCGTCCATCGCCATGTTCCTGCTGGCACTGACCGCCGTGGTGTCGTACGGCGTCACCGCGCTGCTCCGCCGTAGGGAGACCAACCTGTGAGCGCTCCCACCACCCGGCCCGCCGGAATCACCAAGTCCGCCGGGACCGCGAAGTCCACCGGCCCCTCGCCGTCGACGGGCCCCGCCCGCTCCGCCCGGTCCGGCGGTTCCGTACGGGGCAACGTCCGCGGCAGGTCCCATCTCATCGGCGCCTGGCTGATCACACTGGCGTTCATCCTGCCCGTGTACGTCGCGTTCGTGAGCGCGTTCAAGAAGCAGGACCAGATCGTCTCGAACCCGGCCGCCCCGCCGATTCCGTTCACCTTCGACAACATCGCCGACGCGCTGAGCCGGCCGGACCATCTCGTCCAGGCCGGTCTGCTCAACTCGATCATGGTCACGACGGCGACGCTCGTCATACTCGTCCCGCTCAGTTCCATGCTGGCCTTCTACATCTCCGAGCGCACACCCCGGGTCAAGGGCGCACTGCTCGCCGTGTTCGCGCTGGGTCTGATGGTCCCGCCGCAAGTGGTGCTGCTGCCCATCGTGACCCTGCTGCGCTCGATCGGTCTGGCCAACTCGTACGCGGGCCTCATCCTGTCCAACGTCGGCGGCGGCTATCTGTCGTTCGCCGTGTTCGTCTATGTCGGTTTCCTGCGGACGATCCCCCGCGAGGTCATCGAGGCCGCGCGCATGGACGGCGCGGGTGATCTGCGGCTGTGGTGGCGCATCGTCTTCCCGGTCGTCCGGCCGGCCACCGCGACCGTGGGGATCTTCCTGGGCCTGTGGGTGTGGAACGACTTCCTGAACCCGCAGTTCATCCTCGGCCCGCTCCAGGGCCAGACGATCACCACCGGCATCTATGTCTCGCTCGGTGCCTATTCGACCGACTACAGCCAGCTCTTCGGAATCATGTTCCTCGCCGCTGTCATCCCCGTCGTGGGATATCTCGTCAGCCAGCGCGAGTTCATCCACGGACTCATGTCAGGAGCGTCCAAGTGAACCGTCCGACCGACGGCGTCCCGGCCCTGGACGATCTGGCCGGTGAGTGGACCGGCCGCGCCGAGCTGAACCACCTCCCGTCGCTGCGCAACCAGTGGGGCCAGGGCCATGTCAACGGCGACCTCACCTCGCTGTCCTGGCTGGCCTTTCCCCCGTACAGCGGCGGCTATCACACCGGCGCGCTGCGCATCGACGGTTCCGTACCGGCCGCCGAGCGGCTGCGCTGGGCACCGTGGGGGGTCCAGCGGGCGGCGGCGGCCGGTGGAGTGGCGGTCACCACCGAGGTCAGGATGGGGTACGAGCGCAGCCGGCTGCTCTGGCGGCTCGCGCTGCGCAACACCACAACGGAGCCCGTGACGACGGTGGTGGAGCAGGAGCTGCTCGCGCCCTTCGCACACTCCGAGGTGGACTGGGGCTGGCTGTACGGCACTCCGTGGAACGACGGCCACCACCATGACTACTTCACCACCGAGCGGATCCGCGAGGAGGCCGTGGCGGACCGGCCGCTCCAGGTGCAGTTCCTGCCCGTCGGGGAGCGGTGGGTACGGCTCGGCAGCCCGCGCGTTCCCGGGATCCAGCGCGACGAGGACTCCGAGCCGATGCTGCTGGAGTCGGAACTGCCCGACCACTCGACGCCGGACTCCGGGCGGGTACGGGCGCCGGGGGCCGCCTGCCGGGTCCGCGGGATCGCCGTACGCAGCGCCGCGACCGGCGAGACCCGGCCGGTCGGGGACGCCGGTGAGCACACCGTAGGGCCCGGCACCGATCTGCGGATCGGTACGGTTCGGCTCGGCGACGGGGATGTCCTCCGGTTCTCCGTCCGTACGGACACGGCGGAGCAGACCGGGGTGATCATCACGCACGGCAACCACCCCGATTCGCTCCAGGTCGCCCTGGAGGACGGCCGGCTCGCTCTGCGTGTGGCGGGCGAGCACCTCGTCGCGCCGGAGCCCCTCACCCTCGGCACCTGGCACACGGTGGCGGTCCTCGTCGGCGGCGCGGGCGCCGAACTGCTGCTGGACGACTCGCCGTTGCTCACGCCGGCGGCCTGGTGGGAGGGGCAGCGCTGGACCGCCACGACGGACGGCGCGACGGTCTCGGTCGCCGACTCACGGTCCGCCGCGCGCAGCGCCTACGCCTTCTCGCACACGCCGGACTCCCTCGGCACGGCCGGGGCACGCGGACACGCCCGCTGGGACATCACACTCCGGCCCGGGGAGGAGACCGTCCTCGGTGTGGTGCTGGAGATCGGTGACTCGGCCGAGACGGTGGCACACGACGCGGCGGCGGTCGCGGCGGCCTTCCCGGCGGAGTTCGACGCGGTGGCCGAGCGCTGGCGCGGGACCTGGAACAGCGCGTTCGAACCGGGCAACACCGAGTTCTCCGGCCATCTGCCCACGCTGCGCACGGAGGACGCGGACCTCGCCCGTACGTACTATCTGGGCGCGCTGCTGGCCGTCTATCTGCGCAACACCGCTGTCAGTCCGCTCGGCCCGGTGTTCCTGACCGGCGGGCCGCGCCTCGGGCCGACCACCACCTTCTTCTGGGACATCTCCGAATGGGCCAGGACCGCGGCCCTGCTGGAACCGGACGGGCTGCGCCGCTGGATCCTGGCCGCGCTGGCGCAGCCGTACCACCGCTGTCACTCCTTCGACACCCGCAATCTGCTGCCGGTCGGCAACCACTACGCGGCCAACGACCACGCGCTCTTCCGGACCGTCAAGGCGTATGTGGGGGTGACCGGTGATCTCGCGCTGCTCGGCGAGAGCGCGGGCGGGCGCAGTGTGCTCCAGCATCTGCGGGAGATGGCGTTCCGCCCCAGCACCCTGCGTGCCACCTTCGGCGGCGGTGTGCTGGCCGACTTCGGCCGGGACGCCTGGGAGTTGCTGGAGTGTGTGCCGAACTACCGGGACGCGGTGGTCTCGCTGAACGCCGGCTACGTCGGCATGCTGCGGTCCCTGGCCGCGCTCCTGCGTGTCCTGGGTGACGCCGGTTCCGGGATCGCGATCGGGGCCGAGGCCGAGGCTTCGCTCGCGGAGGCCGAGGCGGCCGAGCTGTCCGCCGCCGTCCTCGGCCAGTACGCCGGGGACGGCCGCTGGATGATCTCCCATCCGGAGGGCGACGAAGTCATCGGCCACTGCCTCGACTTCGAACTCGTCGCCGCCGACATGGCCGAGGATCTGTCGGCGGACCAGCGCGAGCAGATGGTCCGTTTCGTGACCGGACACCTGCTGGACGGTGACTGGATGCGCGCCCTCGACCCCGAGGACCCGGTCGCGCCGCTCTCGGACCGGCCGGACCACGGTGCCGCGGGCGCCTTCGCGGCCTGGCCGGGGGCCACCTCCTTCGGTCTGTGCCGGCTCGGCCGCCCCGATGTCGCGGCCGGGGTGCTGCGCCGCGCGCACCGCGCCACTTCCGGCGGGCTGTGGGGCCAGGCCATGGAGGTGGCCGAGGACGGCGGCTACCGCGTCGCGGGCCGGGGGGTGGCGAACCGGGACAGCAATGCCGCCGTCGCGGTGACGGAGGCCGTCCTCGCCGGGCTCTTCGGTATCGAGGCCGGAATCGAGTCCCTGGCCAAGGACATCGGGACGACCCGTACACCGTACGGGCACCTGGAGAACGTCCGGGCCGTCGGCTTCGGCCTGCCCAGGCCGCAACGTGCGGACGCGCCCTGAGGCCGGTGCCCGGCATCGAACGTGCGGCCGTGCGGGCATCCCCGTACGGCCGTACCGCACAGAAGCACACGCACATGTACCGCCCTCTCGCACGACCCCGACTCACAGACCCCGACTCGAAGGAGAGCCGCAATGGGGCAGGAGAGTACGACGCGGAGAGTGATCCGCGGATCCGGACGCGCACGAGCACGCGGGTACGCGGCGGTGGTGGCCCTGGCCGTCGCCGTACCGCTCGCGATCCCCGGCAGCGCAATGGCCGGGAGCGCACCGGCCGGCAGCGCCGGGAGCGAGTCCGTACGGGCCCTGGCGGCGGGACCGCCGACGCCCGCCCAGCAGTGGGACACCCTGAAGGCCAAGCTGACCGGTATCAAGGGAGTCTGGACCGACCAGGCCTACTCGGGCTCGGTGTCGAACAGCATGCCCAACACCGCCCTGCTCGGCAACGGTGATGTCGGAGTGACGTCCGGCGGCAGCACGGGGGTCAAGACGTTCTATGTCTCCAAGGGGGACTTCTGGAACGCCAATCCCAGCCCGAAGCCGGCTCCTGTCGGCGGTGTGACCATCACCGGCACCACCGTCCAGACCGGTGACAACCTCGCGATCGGCGCACGGGCGACCGCGAGCAGCACGGAGGGGTCCTTCACCCCCGACCGCGCCGTCAACGGCCAGTGGGGCAGCGGTTACGAGGGCTGGGTCTCCCAGGTCGGCAAGCCGCAGTGGATCACCCTCGACCTGGGCTCGGTCAAGACCGTCGCCCGCTATGTCGTACGCAACGACAACGCGGCGCGCCCCGGGAACGCGGCCTTCAACACCAAGAACATGGTGTTCCAGACCAGCGCGGACGGCACCAACTGGAACAGCGTCGACACGGTGCAGAACAACACCGCCGATGTCATCGACCGGTCCGTCACGGCCGTACAGACCCGCTACATCCGGCTCAACGTCACCGAGCCGACCCAGAGCACCACACCCGACTCGACGCAGAACCCCCGGGCCAGGATCGGCCAGATCGAGCTGTACGCGCAGAGCGGCGGCGGCACTCCCCCGCCGGCGCAGCCCTTCCGCGAGGAACAGAACATCGTCGACGGCACGATCGCGACAACGATGTCACTGTCCAACGTACCCGTCTCGATGAAGACCTGGCTGGCCGCCGACAGGAATGTCCTGGTCACCGCCATCACCTCGACCGGAAGCCAGCCGGTGCAGCTCCAGGCGTCGGCGTACGCGGGAGCCACCACGCCCAACTCCGCCTACAGCAACACCGCGGGCGCCGACGGCCAGGTGATGTGGGCCGAGCGCGCCACCGCTCCCGGCAGCCGGTGGGTGTCCCGGGCGGCGCTGGCGACCACGGTCCTCGGCGCGTCCGCGGTCCAGGCACCGACCGTCTCGGGCGCCACCGCCAGGACCGTCTTCACACTGCCGGCGGGCGCGACCGTCCGGGTCGTCACCCAGATCGGCGGCGGCGGACAGAACCCGGCGTCCCCGCACAACGACGCGGTGACACAGGTACGGAGCCAGACCACCGCCTCGCTGGCGACACTGGACACCCAGCGCGCCGACTGGTGGAAGAACTACTGGATGCGGTCCGGTGTCGAACTCGGCGACGCCGTACTGGAGAAGTACTACTACGCCGCGCAGTACTTCATCGGCGCCTCCAGCCGGGCCGGCAAGCTCGCCCCCGCCCTCTACGGGATCTGGACCACCACGGACAACCCCCAGTTCAGCGGTGACTACCACCTCAACTACAACGCCCAGGCGCCGTTCTACGGGGTCTACTCCAGCAACCGCCCGGACCTGTCCCTGCCGTTCCACGAGACGATCCTCGCGTATGTGCCCGAGGCACAGC
The DNA here is from genome assembly GCF_042800555.1 of Streptomyces sp. NPDC057617. Taxonomy (NCBI): domain Bacteria; kingdom Bacillati; phylum Actinomycetota; class Actinomycetes; order Kitasatosporales; family Streptomycetaceae; genus Streptomyces; species Streptomyces sp. NPDC057617. The sequence goes on from NZ_JBHVGV010000001.1 coordinate 1,013,506, forward strand.
GCCGGGCCAAGCAGGATCTGAACCGGGTGAAGCCCGACTACATCGGCGGGCGCTTCCCGAGCGGCGGTGTGCCGGCCGGTGTGCTGTTCCCCGTGGGGATCGGCCCGTACGGCACGACCACCGACGACCAGTACCACCAGCAGGTCTCCAACTCCCTCTTCTCCGCCTCCCAGTTCGTGTCCTACTACGAGTACACGCAGGACACCACGTTCCTGAGGACCAAGGCGTATCCCTTCCTCAGCCAGGTCGCCCAGTTCTTCGAGAGCTATCTCGAACGCGACTCCGCCGGACGCTACTCGCTGTGGAGCGGTCCGCACGAGGGGACGTGGGGCCAGAACTCGTCCGCCGACATCGGGCTGCTGAAGCAGGTCCTGTCCACCCTGATCGCGGGCAGCCAGAAGCTCGGTGTGGACGCCGACCGCCGTGTCACCTGGCAGAACATCCTCAACAACCTGCCGACGCAGCCGACCACGGTGTTCAACGGCAAGACGGTGTACTCGCTGGTGACCCCCGGCACCATGCAGGGCTCCGACACCCGGGACATCCGTCCCGGTGACAACACCATCAACCTCGAATTCGTCCAGCCCGCAGACCAGCTCGGTGTCAATTCGGACCCGGCGAAGCTGCGGATCGGTGTGGACACCCTCGACGCCATGAACTCGTGGGGACAGGACAACAGCTTCCCGAAGGTGTTCAACCAGGCGGCCCGGGTCGGCTATCCGGCACAGTCGCTCATCGACAGGTTCAAGCAGGTGATCAACTCGCATCTCGCCGCGAACCTGCGGATCGCCGACTCGTTCCACGGCATCGAGAAGTCCGGTGCCACCGAGGCGGTCAACAGCATGCTGGTCCAGAGCGACCAGGGGATCATCACGCTCTTCCCGGTCTGGCCCGCGGGCAAGAACGCGAGCTTCTGGCAGTTGCGCCAGAAGGGGGCGTTCGTGGTGTCCAGCGCGAAGGAGGGCGACCGTGTCAGCTATGCCGAGGTCACCAGCGAGGCCGGTGGCACGCTGCGGCTGAAGAACCCGTGGCCGACGGGCTCCTTCACCGTGACGGACACGAGCGGCGCGGCGGTTCCGTTCACCACGGCGAACGGGGTGATATCGGTACAGACGGCGGCGGGCCGTACGTACCGGATCGTGCCGGTCTGACGCACGGCTGAACCACCTCAGGCGCCGGACGGGCTGACGCGGCCCGTCCGGCGCTTCCGTGTATCCATGCCGGGTCGGCCGTGGCCGTTTTGTGATGGCGAAGTCCGTACGCGGGAGGCGCACGGACGGAAATGTCGCCTAATGTGACGCTCAACCGGCCGGAGTCCCCGCTTCAGTGCACCTTTTGTCCGCACCGCCGAGCCCGGCCCTCCATCAAGGCTCCCTCAACAACAGACCCATATACCTCTATGCGGAATTCTCGTGCGACCTATTCCGTATAGGGCGCAGCGTCCTTATCGTTCTGGACACCCGGACAGGAGTGCTCAGCGGCTCCTCCGGGCACGGCGGGCATCGCCCGTTCCGGTCACGAGGAGGGCAGCGCCATCTATATCGACGTCCACGGGCATGTCACCGCCCCCGACAAGCTGTACGCGTACAAGGCAGGGCTCCTCTCCCATCGCGGCGCCCATGGGCGCGGGCGTTCCGGGGTGACGAAGGAGCATGTGGTGGAGGCGCTCAACGCGCCGCACCCGAGTTTCGGCAAGATCTCGCATCTCCAGCACCTCGACGAGGCCGGGGTGGACATCCAGTTCATCTCGCCCCGGCCGTTCCAGATGATGCACAGCGAGACCCCGGCCAAGCTGGTCGAGTGGTTCACCGCGGAGACCAATGACGTCATCGCGCTCTGCTGCGAGGTGGACAGCCGGTTCCGCGGGGTCGCGGGCATGCCGCAGTCGATGGATCTCGACCCGGCCGTCTGGACCCGCGAACTGCGCCGCTGCGTCACGGACCTGGGTTTCGTCGGCGCGACCCTGAACACCGACCCGTACGAGGGGCTGCGGCAGCCGCCGCCCATCGGCGACCGCTTCTGGTACCCGGTGTGGGAGGCGCTCTGCGAGCTGGACGTGCCGGCCATCATCCACTCGGCGGCCTGCCGGCCCCCGGCCCGGGAGAGCTACTCGCTGCACTTCGTCCAGGAGGAGACCCTGGCGGTGGCCGGGCTGCTCCAGTCCTCCGTTCTGGACGACTTCCCCGAGCTCAAGATCGTCGTGTCGCACGGCGGCGGGGCCGTCCCGTACCAGAAGGGCCGGTTCTACCCCGCGGCCCTGCGGGCGGGCACGACCTTCGAGGAGCGCCTGCGCCGTCTCCACTACGACACCTGCCTCTACACCCGCGACTCGATCGAGTTCCTGCTGCGGACCGTCGGGGTCGACCGCTGTCTGTTCGGTACGGAGAAGCCGGGCACCGGCTCGGTGAAGGACCCGGAGACCGGCCGCTGGGTCGATGACATCCATCTGCTCATCGAGGACATCGACTGGCTGACCGGCGAGGACAGGAAGGCGCTGTTCGAGACGAACGCCGTCGAGCTGTTCCGGCTGGAGGTGTGAGGCGGCGTGAGCGATCTCGTGCTGGGCGTGGGCACCTCCCACGGCCCGCTGCTGAACACACCGCCGGAGGACTGGGGGCTGCGGGCCGCGGCCGACCGGGCCAACCGGGCGCTGGTCTACCGCGGTGCGGAGTATCCGTACGACGAGCTGCTGGCGCTGCGCGCGCCGGGGTTCGCGGCCGAGTGCGAGCTCGACGTACGCCGTCGCCGCCATACGGCCTGCCGCGAGGACATCGAGGAGCTGGGCCGGCGGATCAAGGCGGCCGGGGTCGATGTGCTGGTGGTGGTGAGCAGCGACCACAAGGAGGTGTTCGGCGATGAGCTGCTGCCGCAGTTCGCCTTCTACTGGGGCGACACCATGCGCCACGAGCCGTTCACCCAGGAGCAGTTGGACGGGATGAAGCCGGGTCTGGCCATCGCCGAGGTCGCCAATGTGCCGGCCACGAGCACCGTACGGCCCGGGCACCCGGCGCTGGCCCGGCATCTCATCGAGCGGACCTCGGCGGCGGGGTTCGACCCGGCCGCGTCCCGGGCCCTGCCGCCCGGGGAGTGGGGCAACTCGGGCATCCCGCACGGCTGGGGCTTTGTCTTCGAGCAGGTGCTCGGTGGTGGTGGGACCCCGCCGACGGTACCGGTCTTCGTGAACACCTTCTGGGAGCCCAACCCGCCGTCGGCCGCGCGCTGTTACGACTTCGGAGTGGCCCTGGGCGAGGCGATCCGGGACTTCCCGGCGCCGCTGCGGGTGGGGATCGTGGCGTCCGGCGGGCTGAGTCACTTCGTTGTGGACGAGGAACTCGACCGGGCCTTTCTCGCCGCGCTGACCGCCCGCGACAGTGACCATCTGCGGTCGCTGCCGGACGCGGTGCTGCGGTCCGGTACGTCCGAGATGCGCAACTGGATCGTGGTGGCGGGCGCGCTGGAGGCGTCCTCGCTCACCGCCGAACTGGTGGGGTACGAACCGTGCTACCGCTCGGAGGCGGGCACCGGGTGCGCGATGGCGTTCATGACCTGGCAGGACGAGAACACCGCTTCGGCAGGCGCTCGGAAGGACCGGTCATGACGGCGCCGGACGAAGCGGCTCTGGTGAAGCGGCTGCGGGCGCTGGACTCCTGTGCCGTGTCGGACGCGCTCGACACGTACGGCCTGTCCACGGTGGTGCTCGGGCCCGCGCCGGTCTGGCCGGTGCCCCATGCCGTCGCCGGGCTGGTCCGTACGGTCACGGTCGGCCCACGCAGGTCCGACCGGCCCTCCGACCATGTCGCCGCCGCCGCTGTGGACATCTCGGGCCCGGACGATGTGCTGGTCATCGCCAATGGCGGGCGCCCTGACGTCTCCTGCTGGGGCGGGATACTCAGCCGCGCCGCGCTCGCCCGGGGCATCGCCGGTGTGGTGGTCGACGGCGCCTGCCGGGACGCGAGCGAGAGCGCCGAACTCGGACTGCCGGTCTTCGCGCGGGCCGTGGTGCCCGTCAGCGCGCGCGGCCGGGTGGTCCAGTACGCGATGGACGAGCCGGTCGCGTTCGGTGACATCACCGTGAGCCCCGGCGACTATGTCGTCGCCGACGGCAACGGTGTCGCCTTCGTACCCGGTGCCGAGGCCGAGCGTGTGATCGCCTTCGCCGAGCGTGTGGTCGCCCGGGAGGCGGCCATGGCCGACGCAGTCGCCGCGGGACGGCCCGTCTCCGAGGTCATGCACGACAGCCGATTTCCCACGACCGACAGCACTGACACGCCCGAGGAGTCCGGCTCGTGACCCATGAATCCGCCGTCCCCGAGCCGGCGAACGGCCCGGCACACCCCCTGTACGGCTACTCGACCGCCACCATCTCCGACGCCCTGGACCGCCTCGGCCGGGACGGCTGTCTGTCCGGTATCGCCCCGCTCTTCGACGACGCCCGGATCTTCGGCCGCGCCTACACCGTCTCGTACGTCGCGGCCGGACATCCCGCCGGTACGGTCGGCGACTATCTGGACGACATGCGGCCCGGCGATGTGGCGGTGCTCGACAACGGCGGTCGTACGGACTGCACGGTGTGGGGCGACATCCTCACCGCGATGGCCAGCGACCGCGGGATCGCGGGCACGGTGATCGACGGTGTGTGCCGCGATGTGCGGCGCGCGCTCGATGTGAGCTATCCGCTCTTCACCCGCGGGCGTTATATGCGCACCGGCAAGGACCGGGTCGAGGTACGCGACGTGCAGTGCCCGGTGAGTGTCGGCGGGGTACGCATCGCGCCGCGCCAGCTCGTCATCGCGGACGCCGACGGCGCGGTGACCGTACCGCCCGATGTGGAGGACGAGGTGGCGGAGATCTGCCACACCATCCAGGAGCGCGAAGCGCGCATCGTCGACGACGTGCTCGCGGGCCGTTCGCTGGCCGAGGCGCGCGCCTCGCACGGCTACCACCTGCTGCAGAGGAACCAGGTATGACGACCGCTTCCGCCAACACGTCCAGCCCGGCCGACATCCCCGTACCGGACACCGCTCCACCGGACACCGCCGTACTCCTGCGGCTCGGGACCGCGACGCTGTACGAGGCGGCCAAGCTGGACTGTTTCCTTCCGCCGCGCATCCGGCCGGTGTGGCCCGGGGCCGCCGTGGCCGGCCGGGCGCTGCCGGTGTCCACCGCGCCCGCCGACAATCTGCCCCTGCACCTCGCGCTGGAACAGGCGGAGCCCGGCGATGTGCTGGTGGTCGACGGCCGCCAGGAGGCCTGCGGCTACTGGGGCGAGGTGCTCACCGCCGCGGCGCAGGCGCGCGGGGTGGCGGGGCTGGTGATCGACGGCGGTGTACGGGACGCCGACCGGCTGCGCGAGCGCGGCTTCCCGGTCTTCAGCTCGGCGATCGCCGTGCGTACGACGGTCAAGGACGACACGGGTACGGTCGGCGCCCCCATCACACTGGGCGGTGCCACCGTCAGCCGGGGCGATCTGGTGGTGGCCGACACCGACGGTGTGGTGGTGATCCCGCGGGCGTCGGTGGCGGCGGTGCTGGAGCGCGGCCGGGCGCGCGAGGCGGCCGAGGCGGGCTATCTGGACCGGATCGCCGGGGGCGAACTCACCCTGGACATCTACGGTTTCCGACCGGCCGGCACGGACTGAGCCGCCATGAACGATCTGGACCCTCTCGCCGCCAGGGAGCTGCTGGTCGAGCAGGTTCGTCTGGAGGCCGCCGGTGTCGTCTCGCTGAGGCTGGTCGATCCGGACGGCGGTGAACTGCCGCCGTGGGCACCGGGCGCGCATATCGATCTGCGGCTGCCCAGCGGCACGGTCCGCCAGTACTCGTTGTGCGGTCCGCTCGACGACTCCCGCTCGTACACCGTCGCCGTACTGCGCGAGGAGCACGGGCGCGGCGGGTCGGCGGAGGTGCATGACACCGGTCTGGTCGGGCGGGTGCTCCAAGTCCGGGGCCCGCGCAACCACTTCGCGCTGGTCGAGGCGCCCCACTATCTCTTTCTCGCCGGTGGTATCGGTGTCACACCGATACTGGCGATGGTCCGCAGGGCCGCCGCGTCCGGTGCTTCGTGGGAGCTGTACTACGGCGGGCGCTCGCGGCCGGCAATGGCGTTCACCGGGGTGCTGTCGGCCATCGGCGCCGAGCGCGTCCATCTCGTACCGCAGGACGAGGCGGGCCTGCTGCCGGTCGCGGAACTCATCGGCGCGGCGCCTCCGGGAAGTGCCGTCTACTGCTGCGGTCCTGAGGGCATGGTCCGTGCGGTCACCGAGGCGTGTACGGACACCAGGCCGGGGGCGCTGCATGTGGAGCGCTTCACCGCGCCACCGGGCGGCGACGTGCGCAGCACAACGGACGCGCGCCCCTTCCGGGTGGAGCTGCGCCGCAGCGGTGTGACGCTCGACGTACCGCCGGAGCGCACCCTGCTCGATGTGGTCCGCGAGGCCGCGCCCGATGTGGCGTTCTCCTGCGAGGAGGGCTACTGCGGTTCGTGCGAGACGAAGGTGCTCGCCGGTGTGCCCGAACACCACGACACCGTGCTCTCGGACGAGGAGCGCGAGCGCGGCGACACCATGATGATCTGCGTCGGCCGGGCGGCCTCCGAGCTGCTGGCACTGGACCTCTGACGGCACTTCTCACCGTGCCCCTACCAGTCCCCCCACGACCCATATTCCACATCAAAGAACTTAGAGAACACATATTTCTCTATGAGGTATTCCTGGTTAAGGTCGCGTCAACCAGGACTGATCCGAGGAGTGCAGGATGTCGATGAGGGCGACCACACCGGACCGCCTCGCGGGCCGGCTCACGGGCCCGGTGGACGAGGCTTCCGGTGAGCCCGCCGTACAGCTCCGGCTGTCCGGTGTGACCCGGAAGTTCAACGATGTCGTCGCTGTCGACCAGATCGACCTCGACGTGAAGCGCGGCGAGATATTCGCCCTCCTCGGGCCGAGCGGCTGCGGGAAGAGCACCTCGCTGCGGATGATCGCGGGCCTGGAGAAGATCGACCAGGGCTCGATCTTCATGCGGGACCGGGCGCTCGCCGATGCCGGGCAGGGCACCTTCCTGCCCTCGGAGAAGCGCAATATCGCGATGGTCTTCCAGTCCTACGCGGTGTGGCCGCATATGACCGTCGCACAGAACGTGGGCTTCCCACTGCGTATGCGCCGGGTGAAGCGGGCCGAACGGCGGCGCAGGGTCGAGGAGATCCTCGCGGTCACCGGTCTCGAAGCGCTGGCCGACCGGCCGGCCACCCTGCTCTCCGGCGGCCAGCAGCAGCGGGTCGCGCTCGCGAGGGCGCTGGTCTACACCCCGGATCTGCTGCTGCTCGACGAGCCGCTGTCGAATCTGGACGCCAAGCTGCGGATCCAGATGCGGCGCGAGATCCGCAGGCTGAACCGCGAACTCGGTATCACGATGCTCTTCGTGACGCACGACCAGGACGAGGCACTGTCCCTGGCCGACCGCCTCGCGGTGATGAACAAGGGCAAGGTCGAGCAGGTCGGGCGGCCGATGGACCTGTACGAGCACCCGAAGACCGCGTTCGTACGGGACTTCCTCGGCCGGCTCATCGTCGTCGAGGGCGTCCTGGCCGGGGACCCGGCCCACCGCAGGGTCCTGCTGGGCGGCGGCGGCGAGCGGGCCGGGGAGATCCTCGGCCCGGACATACCCGCGGAGCTGGCCGACGGCGACGCGGTCGGGGTGTATCTCCGGCCCGAGGACGTCGACATCAAACCGGCGGGACCGGGTGAGCCGGCGCCGAACCAGGTGGCCGCGCGGGTGCTGTCCTCGGTCTACCTCGGCGACAGCTTCGAGTACGTACTGGACATCGCCGGGTCGAACGTCCTGCTCAGCGCGCCGCGCCGGGTGGTGCACCAGCCCGGTGACCCGGTGGTCGTCGAGGTCGACCCGCAGCGCGCCATGGTGTGGCCGCTGTGAGCGGGGTCCTTCCGCCGGTGGCGCCGGACGCCGTCGAACCGCTGCCGGGTCCGGTACGGAGACTGGTCAAGGCCCGCCGCTCCAGCGGCTCCCGGGTGACCGGTACGGTCGTACTGCTGCTGGTGGCCGCGGTCACCGTCGTCCCCATCACCCTGCTCCTGCTGAACAGCCTCAATGTCGCCGATCCGGGCGACCCGGCCACGTACGGCCTGGACAACTGGCGGCAGGCCTTCGCCAATGGCGCGATGTGGGAGTCCGCCTGGAACACACTGCGGCTCGGTGTGCCGAGGGTGCTGCTGGGCATGGTGATCGCCACGGTGATCTCCTGGCTGATCGCGCGCACCGACATGCCGGGCGGCAAGGTCATCGAGGTGTTCCTGTGGTTCTCGTTCTTCATTCCGTCGCTGTCGATGACCCTGGGCTGGATCCTGCTGCTCGACCCGGCCAACGGTGTGGTCAACCAGGTGATCAGGATGGTGCCGGGGCTGGGTGACATCACCCAGGGCCCGCTGAACATCTACAGCTACTGGGGCATCATCTGGACCCATCTCACCGCGACGACCGTGCCCATCATGGTGATCCTGCTGGTGCCCGCGTTCCGCAGGATGAGCCGGTCCATGGAGGAGGCGGCGCAGATCAGCGGCGCCAGCCGGCTGCGCACCCTGGTGAGCATCACCGTACCGATGATGCGTCCGGCCATCATCGCCGCGACCCTGCTGAGCTTTGTCTACTCGCTGAAGACCTTCGAGATCGAGCTGCTGCTCGGCACGCCCATCGGGCTCAATGTCTACTCGACGCAGATCTACAACTGGCTCCAGTCGTCGCCCCCGCAGTTCGGCACCGCGACCGCGCTGGGTTCGGTGTTCATCCCGATCCTCATCATGCTGGCGATCATGCAGCGGTTCGCCGTACGCAGCGGCAGTTATGTCACCGTCGGCGGGCACACCTACAACGACGAGCCGATCCGGCTGGGGCGGATACGCCGCTGGGTGATCGCCGGGGTGCTCTGGCTCTATGTCGTCATCACCGTGGTGCTGCCGCTGGGCGCGATCGTCCTGGGCTCGTTCATGCGCCGGTTCGGGTTCTTCCAGCTCACCAACCCCTTCACCACCGAGCACTGGTCCGCACTGTTCCACGACAACCTGTTCGCGTCGTCGGTGCGCAACACACTGGTCATCGGTCTGATCGCCACCCTTGTCGGTGTGCTGGTCTACTTCGTCATCTCCTTCGTCATCGTCCGCAGCGAGCTGCCCACCCGGGGCGGTGTCGATGTGATGGCCTGGCTGCCGGCCGCCGTGCCGGGCATGCTGCTGGGCCTGGGACTGCTCTGGGTATATCTCGGCACTCCGTTGCGCACCGTGCTCTACGGCAATCTGTTCGGCCTGATCATCGCGCTGGTGATCAGCCATATGGCCACCGGTACACAGCAGTTGAAGGCCGCGATCCTCCAGGTGAGCCCCGATCTGGACCGGGCCGCGCGGATCTGCGGTGCCACTCCGGTACGGGCGTACACCTACATCCTCTTCCCGCTGCTCGGCCCCTCCGTGGCCGCGGCCGGGGTACTCACCTTCCACTCCGCCGTCAGCGATGTCAGTACGGTCGTCCTGCTCAGCAGCAACGACTCACGGCCGCTGTCGATCCTTCTCCTCGAATACAGCACCAGCGGTGTGCTCGAACAGGCCTCTGTGCTGGGTGTCCTCATCAGCGCGCTCACCGTCGGGGTGGCGCTGCTGTCCCGGGCGCTGAGCGGCCGCCGGCTGCGCGCGTCGAAGCCGGGACGCCGTATCCGGGTGACCCGCGGTACCCCGCCGTCACCCCTCCCCGCTATGAAAGCAGGTGCGTCATCAGAAGATTCATCGCTCACCAGAACTGGAAGCTGATCTGCGCGGGTGCCGCGCTGGCGCTCGCCGCGACCGCGTGCGGCGACGGCTCGGACACCGCGGCCGGAGGCAGCGCGCCCGGTGACATCAGCGCCCAGTGCCCGGATCCCTCGGGCTCGCTGGCCGCCGCGGCGAAGAAGGAGGGCACGGCCGTCATGTCCGGGCCGCCCACCGACACCGTGCGCCAGAAGCTCCCGCAGGCGTTCCAGCAGACGTACGGAATGAAACTCGACTACATCGGCACCAGTGGCAAGGACAACGCGGCCCGGCTCCAGTCGGAGCGGCAGGCCGGTATCTACTCCCAGGATGTCTTCGTCGGCGGCGCCGACACCATGGCGAACACCTACCACGCGCAGAACTGGATCGCCCCGCTGACCGGCGTCCTGACCCCCGCGGAGCTGGAGACGAAGTCGTGGCGCGGCGGGACCGTCCCGTTCGTCGACGCCGACAAGTCGATCCTGAGCATCAGTCGCTATGTCACCGTGCCGATCGTCGTCAACACCGACCAGGTGGACCCGAAGGAGATCAGCACCTGGAAGGACCTGCTCGACCCGAAGTGGAAGGGCAAGATCGCCACGATCGACCCCCGGAGCCCGGGCGGCGCGATCTACAACGTCGGTATGTTCCAGGCCGCCCCCGGCTATGGCGACGCGTTCGTCAAGCAGCTCTACAAGGACCAGAACCCGGTCCTGATCACCGACTCCCGCCAGGGCACCGACGATCTGGCCAAGGGCAAGTACCCGATCGCCCTGGGGCTCGGCCAGCTCGATGTCGACACCGCGGTCGACGACGGGCTGCCGATCCAGGTGGTCATGCCCGATCTGCTCCAGACCACCAGCGGTTTCGGCTTCCTCGCCGTCTCCGACAAGCCGCCGCACCCGAACGCGGCCAAGCTGCTGGCGCAGTGGCTGGCCTGCCCGGACGGCAACAAGGCGTGGAACGACGCGTACGGCAGCATCAGCACCCGCGCCGATGTCAAGCCGCCGTCGGATCTGCCCGACTGGCAGGTCCCGCAGGACGGCAAGGACTACTTCGACGCCAACTCCTGGGAGTTCCTCACCAAGGGCGTCAAGGACGCCACGGATCTGATCAAGAGCCTCATCGGCAGCAACTAGCGCCGGCCGACCACGAATCAGCACTGGTGCACCGCGAAACCGCGTACAAGGAGAGACGAGATGACCGTGGCCGAAACCGAGCTGCCCACGATCAAACGCCCGACGGCCTATGAACAGTGGCTGACCGACGAGGGTCTGAAGGTCGTGGAGGGGCTGTTCATCGAGGACCTGCGCACCGTCGAGCTGGGCGACTGGGCGCGGCGGGGCTGCCGGGCCGCGGTCGCCCGGCTGGAGGGCACCGAGGACGTCAATGACGCCCACATCATCGAGATCGCCCCCGGCGGCCAGGTGGCGCCGGAGCGCCATCTCTACGAGGAGATCACCTATGTGGTCTCCGGCCGGGGCTCGACCACGGTGTGGAACGCGGCCGGGGCGCGGACGACCTTCGAGTGGAACGCGGGCAGTGTGTTCTCCGTACCGCTCAACGCGTACGCGCAGCACTTCAACGGCAGTGGTGGAGAGCCGGCCCGCTTCTACACCGTGACCAGCGCCCCGCTGGTGATGCGGATGTTCCACAACCGCTCGTTCATCTATGACTGCGACTTCGACTTCACCGACCGGTTCGGCTCGGACAAGGACGACTTCAGCGGGGCCGGCACCGCCTATCAGTCCCGGGTCTGGGAGAGCAGATTCATCCCCGACGCGGCACAGATCGAGCTGAAGTCCTGGGCCGCGCGCGGCGCGGGCGGCAGCAATGTGATGCTGGAGATCGCCGACAACAGCCTGTGCGGCCATGTCTCCGAGTTCCCGGTGGGTACGTACAAGAAGGCACACCGGCACAACGCGGGCGCCCATGTGATCATCCTCGGCGGTACGGGCTTCTCTCTGCTGTGGCGGGAGGGCGAGCCGGTGCGCAAGGTCGACTGGCGGCAGGGCTCGATCGTGGTGCCGCCGGAGCGCTGGTTCCACCAGCACTTCAACACCGGTACCACGCCCGCCCGTTATCTGGCGCTGCGCTGGGGCAGCAAGAAGTACCCGCTGTTCAAGCAGTTCCTGATCGACCGGCCCACCACCGAGGGCGGCGACCAGATCGAGTACCGGGACGAGGACCCCTCCGTACGCGCCACCTTCGAGGCCGAGCTGGCCCGGCACGGCGCACAGAGCCGGATGGCGGAGGTCTACGACCGGGCCGCGCGCCGGACGGACTGACCATGATCAGCCTTGAACGGCAGTTCGACGAGGACTTCTCGCCCGCGGCGGACGTCCCGACGCTGTCGGTCGACTTCTGGAGCTATCTGAACGCGCTCCAGGCACGGCTCGGCTGGTCCCCCGCCGACGACAGGACCTGGGACTACCTGGAGGAACTCGAACGCGACCTGGAGCCGCTCATCGAGACCCTCCCGGACGCGGACGCCGCGCCGTATCTCCACCGGCTCATCGACACCTGGGCCTCGCGGGGCACCGGGGAGCGCGACGACCTCAGGCGGCGGGTCGCCGCCATGCTGCGGCAGGCACTGCGGAATCAAGAGGAGCATGACCATGATCAGTGAAGCCGAGAACGAGTTTCTGACGCGTGTCGGCCCCGGCACCCCGGCGGGCGAACTGCTGCGGCGGTACTGGCAGCCCGTCGCCCTCACCGCCGATCTCTCCCCCGAGAAGCGCACCAAGCGGATCCGGATCCTGGGCGAGGACCTGGTGCTGTATCTGACCGACGAGAACACCTACGGTCTGGTCGCGGAGTCCTGCGCGCACCGGCGGGTCTCGCTCTACTACGGCTTCGTGGAAGGCTGCGAGATCCGCTGTCCGTACCACGGCTGGAAGTACGACCGTACGGGCCAGTGCCTGGAGCAGCCCTTCGAGCAGGAGAACCGGCGCGCCCGCGAGCGCGCCAAGATCGCCGCCTATCCGGTACGCGCCTACCGCGGCATCCTCTTCGCCTATCTCGGCCCCGGCGAGCCGCCCGTACTACCGCGGTGGGACGTGCTCGACCGGCGCGACGGGCATCTCACGCTGTTCGTCGAGCAGGACCTGCAGTGCAACTGGCTCCAGCCGATGGAGAACGCCGTCGACACCGTGCACACCTTCTGGCTGCACGGACACACCATGCATCTCAAGGGCATCGACCGCGGCAGCTACTACTACCGGCCCATCGAGAAGTACTCCTTCGAGCAGTTCGAGTGGGGCATCATCAAGCGACGTGTCTACCGCGACACCTCCGGCGGGGTCGAGGAGGAGACCGGGCATCCGCTGGTGTTCCCCAACATCCTGCGGCTGCCCGAGGGGCCGTTGCAGGCGATGCACTGGCGGGTGCCGGTCGACGACGAGCACACCATGCTCATCCGGGCCGGGCTGCTGCCGGACAAGCCGGGCGAGGAGCAGGTGCACGACGAGGAGCCCAGTGTGGTGCGGGTGCCCTCGGAGATGACCGAGGACGGCGACCACGCGATGAACACGTTCACCAGCCAGGACCGGATGGCGTGGGAGACACAGGGCGCCGTCTACGACCGCACCAAGGAGATGCTGGGCGCGGAGGACAAGGGCATCGCCATGTACCGCAGGCTGCTGCGGCAGCAGATCGAGCTGGTCCAGGCCGGTCAGGACCCGATGGCGCTGATCCGCGATCCCGAGCGGGCCGTGGTGAACTTCGATGTGTCGCGGGGGCAGGCCAGGGTGGCCGTGGCCGAGGGCCGGGTGTGATGACGTCGGCGGCCGGGCCCGGCGCGGCTGAGCCCTTGGTGGCGGCAGAACGTGTCGCCGCGGCCTGCCGTGTGCTCGGCCGGCTGGGACTCACCCGCGAGCCGGCCGGGCACGTCAGTGTGCTGCTGGACGACGGGAGTGTCGCGGTCAAGGCACGCGGGCGCGCGGAGTCCGGTCTGCGGTTCGCCGGCGCGGAGGATGTCGTGGTGGTGGATCCCGACGGGACACCGCGCTCGACCGCGCCGGGCCTTGAGCCGCCCCGCGAACTCGCCATCCATCTCGCGGTGTACCGGGCACGCCGCGATGTCACCAGTGTGGCGCATGTGCATCCGCTGATGCCGGTGCTGTTCGGTGTCTGCGATGTGCCGCTGCTGCCGTTGATCGGTGCGTACGACCCGTACGCGCTGCGGCTGCTGGCCCGGGGCGTGCCCACTTTCCAGCGCAGTGTGCTGGTGACGACTCCGGAACTCGGGGACGAACTGGCGGCCGTGCTGGGGCCGGGCGCGGTGTGCCTGATGCGCGGGCACGGGGTGACGGCGGTGGGCGCGAGTCCTGAGGAGGCGGCGCTGAATGTCATCAAGCTGAGCGAGCTGGCCGAACTGAACTACCGGGCGCGGCTGCTCGGGGAGCCCAGGCCGATCGAGCAGGCCGAGTACGAGGAGATCGTCGGTACGGGCAGGACCCGGCCGGAGCTGATCGACTCGGCGTGGCGGTTCTACCGGCGGCTCGCCGAAGAAGGGGCTGAGGAGGGATGAGACCATGCCGGACAGCACCTTGACCGGAACACACCACCACAGTCACACCGACGACCATCACCACGATCACGATCACGATCACGGCCATGACCATGACCATGACCATGACCATGACCACGGTGTCACCATCGGTACCGACGACCCGGCTCACCCGCTGTGGGAGCGCGATCAGATCGTTCTCATCAGTGTCGGGATCGACATCGGCTCGGCCACCAGCCAGGTCCTCTTCTCCCGGCTGACCCTGCGGCGGATGGGACGCGAACTGTCCAGCGCCTTCAGGGTCGTCGGCAAGGAGATCATCCATGAGTCGGCCGTCGCCCTCACTCCGTACGCCGAGGGCCGCCGTATCGACGAGGAGCGCCTGACCGCCCTGGTCGACGCGGCGTTCCTGGACGCCGGTGTGCGGGCCGACGAGGTCGACACCGGGGCGGTCATCCTCACCGGTGAGGCCACCCGGCGCCACAACGCCCGCGCCATCGCGGATCTGTTCGCCGCCAGGACGGGGCGTTTCATCTGCGCCACGGCCGGCCACGGCATGGAGGCGACACTCGCCGCCCACGGTTCGGGCGCGGTCGCCAGAAGCGCGCGCGATCACTCGCGGGTGCTCAACATCGACATCGGCGGCGGCACCACCAAGCTGTCGGTGTCGGAGTCCGGCAGGGTCCTGGCGACCGGTGCGCTGCATCTCGGCGCGCGGCTGATCGTCGTCGACGGCGCGGGACGGATCGTACGGCTGGAACCCGCGGGCCGGCGGCTGGCCGGATCGCTGGGCCTGGACTGGGCGTTGGGCGACCGGGTGTGGGAGGCGGAGCTGCGCGAGATGGCGGCGCTGATGGCCGACACCGTTCTCGCCGAGGTCAATGGAGGGCCTCCGCCGCTCGACGGTCTCGGCTGGACGCGGCTCACCGAGCCACTGGCCGAGCGGGGTCCGTATGACGCCGTGGTGTTCTCCGGCGGGGTCGCCGAGTATCTCTACGGCCGTGAGTCCCGGGAGTTCGGGGATCTGGGCCCGCTGTTCGGCCGGGCGCTGGCCGAGCGGGCAAACCGGCTGCCGGGCCCGGTGGAGGACACCGGCCGGGCGATCAGGGCGACGGTGCTCGGGGCGTCCCAGTACACCGTGCAGGTGAGCGGGAACACCATTCACATCGGCGATCGGAATCTGCTGCCGCTGCACAATCTGCGGGTGGTACGGCCCGACGTCGAACTGCCCGACACGGTCGATCCGCAGTCGGTCGCGACCGCCGTCGGGCGGGCTCTCGCGGATTCCGGCACGGTCCCGGGCGACCCGTTGGTGTTCGCGTTCCGGTGGCGCGGGCTGCCGAGTTTCCCGCGGCTCGACGCCTTTGTGGAGGGCATACGGCTCGGTCTGAGCGAGCGGATCGAGGCGGGCGGGCCGTTGTGTCTGCTCTTCGAGGGCGATATCGCCAGGACCGTCGGCGGCATCCTGTACGACCAGGGTGTCCGGGTGCCGGTGATCTCCGTCGACGGCATCGCGGTCGAGGCCACCGACAAGCTCGGCTTCGTGGACATCGGCGCGGTGCTGCCCAAGTCCGGGACCGTACCGGTCTCGCTCAAGTCGATGGTGTTCTCGCTGTGAACACGCTCTCCGGCTCAGGCCGTCTCGTTGAGCGCGTCCCGTACCGACAGCCGGGCTTCGAGCAGCAGCGGCGCGAGTTCCCTGGCCTGTCCGGCCGTCTCCAGCCGGGAGTGCGGTACGGCCACGGCGATCGCCGCGAGCGGGTAGCCGATCAGGTCGTAGATCGCCATGCCCACCGCGCAGATGCTGCTCTCGCCCTCGCCGAAGTTCACCGCGTACCCGACCTCCCGGATCTCGTCCAGCTCGGTCTCCAACTGGCCCCAGGTTGCGATGGAGTTGGGTGTACGGGTGTCCAACTGTCGGGTGGGATAGCGCCGGCCGAGATCGGTGGCGGGCAGCGCCGCCAGGATCGCCTTGCCGCCGGCCGTGCAGTGCGCCGGCAGGACGATCCCCGTACGCGTGGCGACCCGCACCGACCGCGAGCCTTCGACACAGTCGATGAACCGGACCGAATTCCCTTCCAGCAGAAGCAGACTGACCGTCTCGCGGGTGTCCTCGCTGAGCTTTTCCAGTACGGGCCTGGCCGCGTGCCGGATGTCGACGCGGCCGATGGCGGCGAGACCGATTTCCAGCAGTGCGCGGCCGGGCCGGTAGACACCGTTCGGCTTGTCCTGGGTGACAAAGCCCTGGCGGCGCAGCGCGGTCAGCAGCCGGTGCGCGGTGGACCGGGCGACGCCCAGATCGTCGGCCGCCTCGGCGACCCGCAGCGCACGGCGCTCGCTGATCAGGTGCAGCAACTGGAGGGCGTTGTCGACCGATGAGAGGCCGGACTGCGGGGAGTACGGGCCGGCCGGGTGGGGTTCATCGCGGACTGAGTTCTTCATATCGGAATAGTAGCGTCAACTCTTTCGACGCACGGAATAATCACTAAGGTTTGGGCTATGACATTCGTGTCGAATCATCGTGGGCTGCCGGTGCTGATCCTGGGCGGCGGCCCCGTCGGCGTCACCGCGGCTTGGGCCCTCGCCCGGGCGGGTGTACGGGTACACCTCATCGAGCGGGAGCCGGAGCCGCGTACCGACTGGCGTGCGTCGACGTTCCATCCGCCGACCCTCGAACTCCTCGACGGACTGGGCCTGGCGGCGCAGATGCACACCGAGGGCCTGACAGTGCCGCGCTACCAGTACCGGGACCGCCGGGCCGGGCTGGTGGCCGAGTTCGACTTCACCCTGCTCAAGGACGAGACGAAGTACCCGCACCGGCTCCAGCTCAACCAGCAGCACCTGGTGCGGATGCTGGTGGAGCGGCTCGCGGACGAGCCCAACGCCACACTGCACTACGGCATCGAGGCCACCGCGATACGGACGAGCGGTGACGGTGTGATCGTGGAGGGGCGGGGAGCGTCGGGCGGTGTGAGCCTGCGCGGCTGCTTCCTGGTGGCCGCCGACGGCGCGAGCAGTACGGCCCGGGGGCTGCTGGGGGTGGAGTTCCGGGGTTTCACCTACCCGGAGCGGTTCCTGATCGCGAGCACCTCGGCCGACTTCCGCGCGCTCATCCCGGACATCGCCGATGTCAACTATGTGGCCGACCCGGAGGAGTGGCTGTTCCTGCTGCGCACGCCGGAGTCCTGGCGCGCGGTGTATCCGGTTCCGGCCGGCCAGACGTACGAGAGTGCCACCGACCCGGCGGAGATGCAGAGCCGGCTCCAGGGCATCGCGCCCCTGCCGGGTGGTTACGAGATCGGCGACCATCAGATCTACCACGTGCACCAGCGGGTCGCGGAGTCGTTCCTGGCCGGGCCCTGCGCGCTGATCGGCGACGCGGCGCACATCAACAGCCCGCTGGGCGGGGTGGGCCTCAACAGCGGTATCCATGACGCGGTCGATCTTGCCCGCCGGCTCGCGCGCATACTCCTGGACGGCGCGGACGAGGACGCCGAACTGGCCACGTTCGCCGAGGTGCGGCGCCGGGTGGCCGTGGAGTACGTCCAGGCCGACACCAAACGCAACACCGAGCGGATCAGTGAGCGCGACGAGGCCAAGCGGCGCGCCAACCACGAGGAGCTGCGCGCCGTCGCGGCCGATCCGGAGCGGGCCCGCGCCTGGTGTCGGCGCGCCTCACTGCTCGAATCGGTGGCGCGCTTCGGGATCGGCCTGCCTCCGGACGAGGTCCGCCGCCGGCTGGACGCGGAGGCCGGCGCCACCCCGTAACGGCCACCACCTCATGACGAGCACCACCTCATGACAGGCATCACAGGTGAAAGAGGACCCATGACAGAGGGACCCGTGAAAGACGAAGAAACCCAACTGGCCGCCCTGTACGGGGATCTGGCCGCGGTCGACCTGCATCCGCTGTGGACGATCACCCGTGATCTGCTGCCGCCGACGCCGCGCCCGCGCTCGGTGCCCTGGCTGTGGAGTTCCGAGGTGCTGACCGAACTCGCCGAGCGGGCCCTGCGGCTGGTGCCCGTGGAGCGCGGCGGGGAGCGGCGGGTGCTGAGCCTCGGCAATCCGGGTCTTGGCGGACTGCCGTACGCCGCCGGGACCTTGTGGGGCGCGATTCAGTGCCTCGGCCCCGGCGAGACGGCACCGGCCCACCGCCACACCCCGGGCGCCATCCGCTTCATCCTGTCCGGGGACGGGGTGGCGACCACCGTGGACGGCGATGTGTGCGACATGCACCCCGGCGACCTGATTCTCACACCGTCGTGGAACTGGCACGACCACAGCAGCGCCAGCGACGGCCCGATGCTGTGGTTCGACGGGCTGGATCTGCCGATGATCGAGGCGCTGGACGCGGTGTTCTTCGAACCGTACCCCGATGTGCGGCAGCCGGACTCGGACCCGCACAACCGGTCGGAGCAGGAGGCCGGTCCTGGGCCGCGCTTCGTCAGTGGAGCGGTACGGGACGTGCTCACCACCGAACACTCGCCGCTGCTGGTCTACCGGTGGCAGGACACCGACAGGGAGCTGTCGCGGCTGGCCGCCGGGAGCGGGGAGCCGCTGGTGAGCATCGAGTTCGTCAGTCCCGAGACCGGTGCCAGTGTGCTGCCGACCATGAGCTGCGGGATGCACCGGCTGATACCGGGCGCGCGGACCCTGCCCGTACGGCGCACCGGCAACGGTGTGTTCGTGGTGCACCGCGGTTCCGGCTCGTCGGTGATCGAGGGGCAGCGCTTCGACTGGTCGGCCGGCGACATGTTCGTCGTACCGTCCTGGGCCGCGGCCGAGCACGCCAGTGAGGAGGGGGCGGACCTGTTCTCCATCGGCGACAGCCCCGTACTCCGGGCTCTGGGCATCCACCGTGAACTGGCGCTCGACACCCATCAGCAGGTGACCGGTGTGTTCACCCCGGCGGCGCTCCGGCCGAAGGACTCGGTGGGCGTATGAGACTCGCGATCTTCGACGACCGGCGCCTCGGTGTGGTGACCGGGGACCAGGTGGTGGACGTCACCGCCGTACTGCCGTGGCCGCACGAGTCCGATCCGCTGCTCGCGGGCTGGTGGCGCGGCCTGTGCCGGGACTTCGCGGTGCTCGCGCCCGCTCTGGAGGAGGCCGCGGCGAACGGGCGGGGCGTGCCGCTGGAGTCGGTACGGCTGGCCGCGCCGGTACTTGGACCGACCAAGATCATCGCTTCGGCCAGCAACTACCAGGCACACGTCGACGAGATGCACACGGTGCAGCGCCGCACACTGGGGCAGGTCGAGTCCTGGATGATGAACTTCGATGTGTTCCTCAAGGCACCGTCGTCGGTCGTCGGGCCCTCGGACGGCATTGTGCTGCCGCGCGATGTGCTGGAGGAGGGCAGCGAGATCCACCACGAGTCCGAACTCGTCGTGGTGATCGGCACGGGCGGCAAGGACATCCCGGTCGAGAACGCTCTCAAGCATGTGCTCGGTTACACCATCGGGCTCGACATCACCGTACGCAGCGCGGCCGACCGGTCGCGGCGCAAGAGCTATGACACCTTCAGCCCGCTGGGCCCCTGGCTCACCACCAGCGACGAGGCGGGCGATCCGGCGGACTTCAACATCCTGCTGACCTGCAACGGCGAGCAGCGGCAGGCGGTCAACACCGCCGCGCTGATCACCCCGGTGCCGGAGATCGTCGCGTACGCGTCGCGCATGATGACACTGAACCCCGGCGATGTGCTCTTCACCGGCGCACCGCCCGGTGTCGGGCCGATCCTGCCCGGCGATGTGCTGTACACCTCGATCAGCCGGCTCGGCGCCATGACACTGCCGGTCCGCGCCGAATAGACGCACGCCGAAGAGGCCCCTGCCGGACAGCCCTTGGAAGGCCGCGAAACAGCCCGGCATTCCTGCTGACGGAATATTCGACGCGAGTATTCCAGTGGCGCGAACGTGATGGCTATGGTCCTGACACCCCCCAGCCATATCGCTCACTCGCACAGAGAATCAGGTGAGGGCCATGTCGATGACGACGAAGGCCGGGTTCATTCTCCCCGCCGCCGCGGTGCTGCTCCTCGGGGGCTGCGCGGGAGGCACGTCCAACGATTCCCCGGAGAGCGCGGACACGGGCCGCGCCGGTGGTACGCGTGTCTCCGCGGGCTGTCCCGACCCCGACGGCGCCCTGGCCCAGGCGGCCAAGAAGGAAGGGGAGGTGGTGATGACGGGTACGCCGGACGGCAGTGTGCGTACCGACATACCGAAGGCGTTCGAGGAGACCTACGGCGTCAAGGTCACCTATGTCGGCGGGCGCAACAGCGACATCGCGGCCAAGCTCCAGGCCGAGCGCAAGGCCGGCATCTACACCCACGATGTGTTCGGCGGCGGTGGCAACACCATGTCGAGCACCTACTACGGCGAGGGCTGGCTCGCCTCCCTCAAGGACGCGCTCGATCCGGCGCTGCTCACCGCCGCCAACTGGCGTGACGGGGCGCCCAAGTGGGTCGATCCCGAGAAGGAGAAGATCCTTCAGCTCTCGAACTATGTCGACTCCGGTGTGGTCGTCAACACCAATCTGGTCAAGGACGGCGAGCTGACCTCCTTCGAGGACATGCTCGACCCGAAGTGGAAGGGCAAGATCGTGGTGGACGACCCGCGCTCCAACGGCGGGGCCATCTACGATGTGGGCGCCTTCGAGCAGGCGTACGGCGAGGACTTCGTCAAGTCCCTCTATGTGGACCAGAAGCCGACCCTGCTGACCGACCAGCGCCAGGAGCTGGACGACATCGCCCGGGGCAAGTTCGCCTTCGGTCTGTCGCTCCAGACCGCGGAGACCGAGGAGGCGCTGGCAGAGGGGCTGCCGCTGAAGCAGCTCAAGCTCACCGGCGCGCCGCCGGTGGCGACCGGCGGCTCCAGCCTGCTGGCCCTCGACAACAAGGCTCCGCACCCGGAGGCGGCCAAGCTGCTGGTCAACTGGCTGGTGTGCAAGGACGGCAACGCGGTGTGGACGAAGGCGCTCCAGGTGCCGAGCAACCGCGCGGATGTGCCGGTGCCGGCCGATCTGGGCGCGACCGTCCCCCAGGCGGGCAGCGAGTACTACGACAGCTACGGCTGGAACGTCCTCACCAAGGATGTGAAGCGGCTCCAGAAGATGCTGACCGAGCTGCTCGGCCCGCAGTAGCCGCGGCATCCCGCCGCAGCAGTCCGCAGTAGAAGACCCCTTTCCCGGAGGCAGTCATGACAGCGCAGCCGCGGCGGGCACCCGCTCCGCCCACCGCGTACGCCCGGTGGTCCCGCGGCCAGGGCATCGACATCGTCCCCGGCTTCCACATCCCCGACCTCCGGGAGGTTCCGCTCAAACCCTGGGCGCGGACGGGCGGTTACGGCTGCTTCATCCACCACGACGCCAGCGACCGGAGCAACGACTGCTATGTGTGCCGCATCCCGCCCGGGCAGCACCTCCACCCCGTACGCCATCTGCACGAGGTGATGGTCTATGTGCTCTCCGGGCGGGGAAGTACGACGGTGTGGGGGCCCGGCGGGGAGCCGCAGAGCTTCGAGTGGCAGCGCGGGTCCCTGTTCGCGATCCCGCTCAATGTCCGCTATCAGCACTTCAACAGCAGCGGCGAGGAGCCCGCGACCCTGCTCGCGGTGACCAACGCCCCGGTGGTCATCAACCTCTTCGACGAGGCCGGGTTCGTCTTCGACTGCCCCTACGACTTCCCGTCCCGCTTCTCCGGAGAGACCGGCTATTTCAGCGGCGAGGGCACACTGACCGGCCGGCTGTGGGAGAGCAACTTCATCCCCGATGTACGGGACTTCCAGCTCGTCGCGTACCGCGAGCGCGGCGCGGGCGGCACGAACGTCCAGTTCAAGCTGGCCAGGAACACCATGATGGCGCATGTGTCGGAGTTCCCGGTCGGTACGTACAAGAAGGCACACCGGCACTCGCCCGGCGCCCATGTGGTGATCCTCAGTGGCACCGGTTACAGCCTGATGTGGAAGGAGGGCGAGCCGATCCGGCGGTACGACTGGGCGGAGGGCTCACTGGTCATTCCGCCTGGCGAGACCTTCCACCAGCACTTCAACACCGGTGCCACGCCCGCCCGTTATCTCGCCCTGCGCCATCTCAACGCGCGCCGGGACCCGGCGACCGGGCTGCCGATGTCGTCCATCAGCACCCGGCTCGGCGGCGACCAGATCGACTACGCGGACGAGGACCCGGCGGTCCGGCGGATGTACCGCGAGGCGTGCGCCGCGCACGGCATCGCCTCCCGGATGGACGAGTTCTACGACTGACACCGACAAGGAGTGACCGATGGCACCGTCCGGCCAGGCCCGGGAGACCTTCTACGACACCTGGATGCGCAAGGAGGGAATCCCGGTCCACCGTGGCTACGGCATCGCCGATGTCCGTACGGTGGAGCGCGCCGACTGGGCACGCACCGGGGGCCGGGCCGCGTTCGTCCATCTCCACGGCATGGAGGGCTTCACCGGTATGCAGATCGGCGAGATCGCCCCCCGCCGGTCGCTGGAGATCCAGCAGCACCTCCACCAGCAGTTCATCACCGTCCTGTCGGGACGCGGCGCGGCCGATGTCTGGCTGCCCGGGGACTCTCGCAGGACCAGCTTCGAGTGGCAGCGCGGCAGTTTCTTCGCGATCCCGCTCAACTGCGCCTATGTCCTGCACAACACCGGGTCGGAGCCCGTTGTGTATATGGCCGTCAATGACGCGCCGATGGTGCTGGACCTGTTCCACAACGAGGACTTCGTCTTCGCCAACGACTACCGCTTCACCGACCGGTTCCCGCCCGGCGAGGCCGGCTACTACTCTGCCACCAGGCGGTACGAGAACTACTTCGGCGGTGTCGCCGAGACCAACTTCATCGCCGATATCCATGAGATCGCGCTGGACTCGCTCGGGGTCAAGGGCAGTGGTGTGGACGCGACCGTCTTCGAGATGGCCGGCAACACGATCGCCGCGCACATCACTTCCTGGCCGGTGGGCCGCTATCACAAGGCACACCACCATCTCGGCGGGGCCGTGCTCTTCGGTCTGCGGTCCAGCGGCTATGTCCTGATCTGGCCGCAGGAGGCGGGCAGCCGCCCGTACGAGGCGGGCAACGGCGACCGGGTGGTGCGGGTGGAGTGGGGCGAGGGCTCCGTCTACAGCCCGCCGAGCAAGTGGTTCCACCAGCACTTCAACACCGGCCCGGAGACCGCGCGGCAGCTCGCCTTCCGTGGCGGTGTGAAACACCCGACGGGTATCCGCCGGGCCGGCAACCCGATCGTCGGCGGCCGTCCCGGTGTGCTCGTGAGCGTACGGGAGGGCGGCAGCCTGCTGCCGTACGAGGACGAGGACCCCCGGATCCGCCGCGACTACGCCAACGCCCTGACCAGGCAGGGGATTTCACCGGACATGCCGGAGGACCTCTACACGGGCGCACCCTGATCCGGGGCGGCGTGCCGGGTCAGCCCGTATGGCCGCCGGACCCCTCATGGGGCGCCGGGGTGCCGGTGGGCGGCGCGGTGGGCGCGGGCGCGTGCTTCGCGGGCCGCGGGTCCGCCGTGATGGGATCGACGGCGTTCCCGACCCCGTACGCGACACCGAAGGCCGCCGCGAGCATGGCGGCGAAGGCGGTGATCCTCAGCGCGGTGTTCATGTGCCTCTCCTCTGGTCGTCCGGCGGGACCCTCCTGAGCATATACCCCGCAGGGGTATATGCACGACTGGGTCCGCTCCACTCGCGCCACTCCCCCGCAAGGAGTAGGACGGAGACGGCGGGCGGCACGGAGGAGTGGTCCGGAATGCAGATCGTCGTCGATCTCAATCGCTGTCAGAGTTACGCACAGTGCGCGTTTCTCGCCCCGCAGGTGTTCGAACTGCATGGCGAGGAGGCCCTCATGTACACCCCGACCGTCCCCGACGACCAGCGTGAACGGGTCCTGCGCGCGGCGGCGGCCTGTCCGGTGCAGGCCATCCTCGTCGGGGAGCGCGCCGGCACCGGAGAACGAGCGGGCGCCGGTGTCCGGTGAGCGGCTCGACGGCCGGATCGTCATTGTCGGTGCCTCCCTTGCCGGGCTGCGCGCCGCCGAAGCGCTGCGCGCGGAAGGCTTCACCGGCTCGCTGACCCTGGTCGGGGAGGAGCCCGACCCCCCGTACGACCGGCCGCCGCTGTCCAAGCAGGTGCTGCTCGGGCGGGTGGGCGCGCGGGACGTCGGGCTGCCGTCCCGCCGCGAGGTGGACGCGGACTGGCGGCTCGGGGTGCGTGCCGTCGGTGTGGACGGGATCGGGAGGCGGGTGCTGCTCGCCGACGGGGAGCCGCTGCCGTACGACCGGCTGCTGATCGCGACCGGAACGCGGGCCCGCCCCTGGCCGCACCCCGCCGAGGCCGCCCTCGACGGCGTACTGACCCTCCGTACCACCGACGACGCGAGCCGTCTCGTCGAGCGGCTCGACGCCGGTCCTCGCCGGGTCCTGGTGATCGGCGCCGGATTCACCGGCTCCGAGATCGCGTCGGTCTGCCGGGAGCGCGGACTTGAGGTGACGGTCGCCGAGCGCGGCCCTTCCCCGCTGGTCGGCGCGCTCGGCGGGGCGCTCGGCTCGCTCGCCGCGAACCTCCAGCGCGCACACGGAGTCGATCTGCGCTGCGGGGTGACGGTCACCGCGCTCAAGGGGAACGGGGGCCGGCTCACCGGCGCCGAGTTCTCCGACGGCAGCCGGATCGAGGCCGATGTCGCCGTCGTCGCCCTGGGGGCCATCCGCAACACCGAGTGGCTGGCGGAGTCCGGGCTGGCCGCGGGCCCCCGCGGGGTGGCCTGCGACGCCGGGTGCCGCGCGTTCAACATGTACGGGATCGTCACCGACGACGTCTTCGTGGCGGGCGATGTGGCCCGCTTCCCGCATCCGCTCTTCGAGTACCAGATGCTGTCCCTCGAACACTGGGGCAACGCGGTCGCCCAGGCCGAGGTGGCCGCCCACAACATGGTCAGCCCGGGGCCGCGCAGACGTCCGCATCTGACGGTGCCGGTCTTCTGGTCGAGTCAGTTCGGCCTCAACATCAAGTCCGTCGGTGTGCCGACCTTCTCGGACCAAGTGCTCATCGCCCAGGGCTCGTTGCGCGAGCGCAGGCTGGTCGCCGTCTACGGCTACCGGGGCCGGATCACCGCCGCGGTCAGTGTGAACCGGGCCAAGTGGCTGGAGCACTACCAGCGGCTCATCGAGACCGCGGCGCCGTTTCCCCCCGAGCCGGGCGCCGCCGACCGGCCCGTACCGTCCGAGCCCGTACCGTCCGACGTACCGCCCCCGCAGTTGCTGTCGCACGGTCCGACCGTGGCGCTCACCGGCCATCTTCCGGACTGCCGGCTGACGCTGGTGCGGCACGACTGACGTACCCCACCGCCCGCCGGCTCCCCCGCTGTCCGCCGACTTCCCCGCCGTCCGCCCTCGATCGAGGAGGCCCCACCCATGCAACCGGAAACCCTGTTCCGGCGGATCACCGACTACGCGAACCGCGCCAACCCCTATCCGCTCTACGCCGAGCTGCGCGAGAGCGGTGTGGCGCGGCAGGACGACGGCAGCTATCTGGTGGGCACGTACCACGAGATCGCCGCCCTGCTGCACGACCCTCGGATCAGCTCGGATCCGCACAACCGCGCCAACCCCGAGGAGGAGCTGCTCAGGAGGGGCGATCCGCCGGCCTTCATCGGTCTCGACGACCCCGAGCACGACCGGCTGCGCCGGATCACGATGCGGCCCTTCGGCCCGCCCCACTCCCCGCGCCGTATCGACGACCTGCGCGCGGACATCACCCGGATCACCGAGGATCTGATCGGCACGTTCCGGGACAAGGACCGGGTCGATGTCGTCGAGGACTTCTCCTATCCGCTTCCGGTCACCGTGATCTGCCGGATGCTGGGCGTGCCCCAGGAGGACATGCCCCAGCTCCGCGAGTGGACGAACGCGGTGATCGCCAGTTTCGACTTCGGCACCGAGAACGACCAGGAGCACAAGGAACGCCTCCACGAGGGCATGGAGGCGCGGGCCGCGATGTCGGAGTATCTGGGCGAGCTGTCCGACACCCGGCGCGGCCGTCCCTCGGACGACATCCTCTCCGCCCTGGTCAATGACGCGGGTCCCGAAGGACGCCTGACCAGGCCCGAGTTGATGACGACGGCGACACTGCTGCTGATCGCCGGGCACGAGACGACCGTCAATCTGATCACCAACGGTGTGCTGACCTTCCTGCGCAAGCCGGACGCGCTGCGGCTGCTGCGCGGCAAGCCCGAGCTGATGCCGAAGGCCGTGGAGGAGCTGCTGCGCTACGAACCGCCCGTCCAGATGGTGCCGCAGCGCACCCCGCTGACCGATATCGAGGTCACGGACGTCACCATCCCGAAGGGTGCGCCGCTGATCCTGATGCTCGCGTCCGGCAACCGTGACCCGCTGCGCTTCGACGACCCGGACCGCTTCGACCCGACGCGGGAGGACAACCAGCACTTCGGCTTCGGCGGCGGTGTGCACACCTGTTTCGGCGCCCCGCTGGCCCGGGTCGAGGCACAGATCGCGCTCAGCTCGCTCCTGCCGTATCTGGAGGACTTCCGGCTGGTGGTGGACCCGCCCCCGTACCGGCGCAGCCCGCTGCTGCGCGGACCCCGGCATCTGCTGATCGAACGCGGGTGAGGCCCCGGGAGTCGGGTCCCGAAGTCAACGAATGAAGAAGTGTTCATTCTTTCCTGTACGGTGGGCTGGTCGCTCCGTGCCGTCCGCGCGAAGGAACCAGCCGTATGTCCTCCACCGTCACCGCCCGTACGGCACCGGCCGCCACCGGTCCAGGACCGGCCGCCGCCCGGCGGCGTACGCGGGTGTTCGCCCTGCCCGAGGCCCGCTGGGCCACCGCCGCGCTGGCGCTGTTCCTGATCGCTCTGCCGCTCCAACTCGGCGGCGCACCGGCCTGGTTGTGGGGGCCGCCGTACGCGCTCGCGTACGCGGCCGGGGGCTGGGAGCCCGCCTTGGCGGGTCTCCGGGCGCTGCGGGAGAAGACCCTGGATGTCGATCTGCTGATGATCGTCGCGGCGGTGGGCGCGGCCTCGATCGGGCAGGTGATGGACGGCGCGCTGCTGATCGTCATCTTCGCCACCTCCGGCGCGCTGGAGGCCCTGGCCACCGCCCGTACCGCGGACTCGGTGCGCGGACTGCTCGATCTCGCCCCCGCGACCGCGACCCGGCTGCCCGCCGGCGGCCCGGAGGAGACCGTCGCAACCGGGGACCTGGCGGTCGGCGACACGATCCTGATCAGGCCCGGCGAACGGGTCGGCGCCGACGGGCGCGTGCTCGGCGGGGCGAGCGAGGTGGACCAGGCGACCATCACCGGCGAGCCGCTGCCCGTACCGAAGCAAACCGGTGACGAGGTCTTCGCGGGCACTCTCAACGGCACCGGCGCGCTGCGGGTACGGGTCGAACGCGACGCCTCGGACTCGGTGATCGCTCGGATCGTGGCGATGGTCGAGGAGGCGTCCGCGACCAAGGCGCCCACCCAGCTGTTCATCGAGAAGGTCGAGCAGCGCTACTCGGTCGGCATCGTCGTCGCCACGCTGGCGGTCTTCGCGGTCCCGCTGGGCTTCGGCGCGGACCTGACCGACGCGCTGCTGCGGGCGATGACCTTCATGATCGTCGCCTCTCCGTGCGCGGTGGTGCTGGCCACGATGCCGCCGCTGCTGTCCGCCATCGCCACGGCCGGACGCCATGGTGTGCTGGTCAAGTCGGCGGTGGTGATGGAGCGGCTGGGCCAAGTCGACGCGGTGGCCCTGGACAAGACCGGCACGCTCACCGAGGGCACGCCCCGGGTGACCGATATCCACCCCTTCGCCGGCACCGGGCTCACCGAGGACGGGCTGCTGAGTCTGGCGGCCGCCGCCGAGCACCCCAGCGAACACCCGCTGGCCCGCGCCGTCGTCGGCGCCGCACGCGAACGCGGCCTCACGATTCCGGACGCGCAGGACTTCACGTCCGCCCCCGGCACCGGAGTGACGGCCGTCGTCGACGGGCGTACGGTCGCGGTCGGCGCGCCCGCGCGGCTCCTGGACGGCGACGGTACGGCGGTGGCGGCGACCGTACGAGAAGTCGAGGAGGGCGGCCGTACCGCGGTCCTCGTCCAGTACGGCGGTGTCCCGGTCGGCGTCCTCGGGATCGCGGACCGTCTGCGCCCGGACGCCGCCGCCACCGTCGCCTCCCTCACCGCCCTGACCGGTACAAAGCCTGCGCTGCTGACCGGCGACAACCCGCGCGCCGCCGCCCTTCTCGCGCGGGAGGTGGGCATCACCGACGCACGGGCCGGGCTGCTGCCCCAGGACAAGGTCGGGGCGGTACGGGAGCAGGAAACGGCCGGCCGCAAGGTGCTGGTGGTCGGCGACGGGGTCAACGACGCGCCCGCGCTGGCCGCCGCCCATACCGGTGTCGCCATGGGCCGCGCGGGCTCCGACCTCGCCCTGGAGACCGCGGACGCGGTGGTCGTACGGGACGAACTCGCCACCGTGCCCGCCGTGATCGCGCTCTCCCGCGCGGCCCGCCGGCTCGTCGTGCAGAACCTGGTGATCGCGGGTGTGTTCATCTCCGGGCTGGTCGTGTGGGACCTCGCCGGGCATCTGCCGCTGCCGCTGGGCGTCCTCGGGCACGAGGGCTCCACGGTCGTCGTCGGCCTCAACGGGCTGCGGCTGCTGCGCGACGCGGCCTGGCACCGCGCGGCGACGGCGGGCGACGGCGGCGGATGAGCCTTCAGGAATCCGGTGCGCCGGAACGCGCTTCGGGGAGTACGCCGGGAAGTACGCCCGGGAATCCGTCCGTACACCAGGACCCGCCCTCCGGTGTCACCGCGAACCCCTCGTAACCGTCCATGGACTGGAGCCAGTCCCGGGCCATGTCCCCCATCGCGTAGGCCGCGGTCGCGTAGGCGTCGGTCGTGGTGAGCCCGGTGCCGACCACGGTGAGGGACGCGTGGCCCCGCACGGGAACGCCCCGGTGGGGGTTGAGGATATGGGCGCCACGCTCGGCGCAGCCCGAGGTGGCGATGGCCAGATCGCGGCCCGTGACCACCGTGCACAGCTCACCGGCGCGCAGCGGGTGTGCGATACCGACGCGCCAGGGGACGCCCGGCGCCGCCTCGCCGCGCAGTTGGAGGTCGCCGCCGCCGTTGACACAGGTGTTGCGGGCGCCCGCCTCGTACAGGATCCGCGAGGCGCACTCGACGGACCAGCCCTTGACCAGCCCTGACGGGTCGAGGGTGCCGCCCGCCAGATGACTGAACCAGCCGCCGCTCGCCCGTACCGCGCTCTTGCAGAGGGCGAGGACCTCCCGTACCTCCTCGCAGCACTCCGCGAGGAGGAGTTCGCCGCGCGCGAGCCGGCTGATCATGCTGTCGGGGCGGTAGGTGGAGAACACCTCGTCGACATGGCGCAGCCACGCCACCGCCTCGGCCAGCGCCGCTTCGATGGCGGGGGTGCACACGTCGCGGATGTCGAAGGAGAAGACGGTGCCCATCACATGCTCCACATGGCTCGTCGCGCTCTCCGCACGGCCCGGTCCGCGCGGAGAGCCGGGGTCGGCCACCGGCCGGTCAGCCACCGGCTCTGTCCAATGCGCTCTGCAGGGACCGGATATAGCCCTGGCTGGTGTAACTGGCGCCGGAGACCGCGTCGATGTGCGCGCTGCCCGCGCTGAGCGCCTCCTGCGTCAGACGGGGTACGGCGTCGGAGGTGATGCGCTCGCTGTGGCCGTCGCCGGACGGTGCCTGAAGGACCTTCACACCGGTCAGATGCCCGGCCCCGACCGTGACGGAGACCTGCACCGTGCCGTACCGGGTGTCCACGGGATCGCCGGTGTAGGTGCGGGTGCCCGCCGCAGACCCCGCGGGCGGTGACGCTACGGTCCCGCTCGGCGCCGGTACGGGTACGGATACGGGTGCCCGGTCGGCGAGTGCGGTGCTGTGGTGCGGCTTGAGGGCGAGCAGCAGGACGACGAGCGTGCTGGTCGAAGCGGTGGCGAGGACGGCTCTGCGCACTGTGGGCACTGTGGATCTCCTCGGAACTCTCGGCACGATCCGGGTCGGAATCGGCACAATCGGGCTCAGGCTGCATATTCCGGCTCAGAACGTGAACGACTCGTGGTGGATACGGCGCCGCCGCACCCCCGCCACCCGCAGGGCCCGCTTCGCGGCCTCCGCCATCCCGGGCGGCCCGCACAGATACACCTCGTGTGCGGCCAGGTCCGGTACGAGACGGGCCAGGGCGCGGGCGGTCAGGGGCGAGGAGTAGCCGCCGGGTCCGCCGACGACGTAGTGGACGACACCGCCACGGGCTGCGGCGATGGCGTCGAGTTCGCCGCGCAGCGCGAGGTCCTCGGCGCGGCGGGCCCGGTAGACCAGGGTGACCTCGCCGGGCAGGGTCTCGAACAGGGCCCGCAGCGGTGTGATCCCGGCGCCGCCCGCCAGCAGCAGTGTCTTCGGCGCCCGGCTACGGTCCGCGGTGAACGCGCCGTACGGTCCCTCGGCCCAGACCCGCGTCCCGGGCCGCAGCCGGGCCAGCGCCGCGCTGTGTCCGCCCGCCGCCTTGACGGTGATGCGCAGATGGCCGGGGAGCGGGGGCGCGGACAGGGAGTACGGGTTGGCGGTCCACCACAGCCCGGGCGCCAGGAAGCGCCAGCGGAAGAACTGCCCCGGCCGCGCGCCCAGTTCGTCCAGCCGCTCCCCCGTGAGATGGACGGAGACGACGCCCGGCGACTCGTGGCGCAGGCCCGCGACCCGGATCCGGTGGCGCAGGGCCCGCCGTACCGGAACCAGGAAGCGGTACCAGAGGAGAAGCGCGGCGACCGTCAGATACAGCGCGTACCAGGCGGTCCTGGCCGGGCGGTCGGCGATGAACTCGGCGCCGTTGGCGAGCTGGTGGCCGAAGGCGAGGAAGACCGCGAGATAGGTGGCGAAGTGCAGATAGTGCCAGGTCTCGTAGCGCATCCTGCGGCGCGCGGCACGGGCCGAGACCAGCGCGGTGCCGGTCAGCAGGAGAAAGGCGGCGGTGGCCTTCAGCATCTCCGGGTAGTCGAGGACGAGTGTCTTCGTCTGGTCCACCGCGCCGGAGTGCGAGGTGAGGGAGTAGCCCCAGATGATCAGCAGGACATGGGCCAGGACCAGGGAGATCGTGCAGCGGCCGCCCGTCGCGTGCCAGCGGGCCATCCGGTCGGTGCCGATGGTGTGGTCCAGTACCGGTATCCGCGCCATGAGCAGCACCAGGACCGCACACCCGTACCCGGCCAGCAGCCCGGTGATCCGGCCCGCGCCGGTCAGCCACCCCGCCGCGCCCACCACCGACTCCGTGTCGCTCCACCACAGGGCGAGCACACCGGCGGCTCCCGCCCAGATCACGGCCTGCGCCAGCGCCGGTACGACGGGATCCGCACGCCGCGTCGTCCCTACCGCACGGCCCGTGCCGCCCGTACCGTGCCGGGCGTCGGTCGCGGTGGTCATCGAGTCTCCCTTCGCCGCTTCGCCTCTGAAGCGGCGCATCGCTGCATTGCCGCATCGCTGAATCGCGAGCCTCGCAGCGGAACCTGTGACCGCGCTCTCAACGCCGTCGGCCCCGCCCGATTCAGAGGAAACTCAGAGCGGAAGCCCCGTCGGCGCTCCCCCTTCCCGGGGGATGCTGGACGGACGATGAACACACCGAGCCACCGCCCACGCCCGCGCGCCGCCGACGGCGGTCCCGTACGGATCCTGGTCGTCGACGACGAACCCGATGTCACCGAGATCCTCGCCGGGGTGCTCTCGGGCGAGGGGTGGCATGTGGTCACGGCGGCCGACGGCGTGTCCGCGGTCGACGCGGCCCGTACGTTCCGTCCGCACGCCGTCGTCCTGGACTGGATGCTGCCCGACATGGACGGCCTGCTGGTGCTGCGCCGGCTGCGCGCGGAGCTGGAGCACGTCTGTGTGCTGTTCCTGACCGCGCGCGACGCCGTCGAGGACCGGATCGCCGGGATCACCGCGGGCGGCGACGACTATGTGACCAAGCCCTTCAGTCTGGAGGAGGTGCTGGCGCGGCTGCGCGGGCTGCTGCGCCGGGCCGGCATGGCGCGCGGGCCCGGGGGTGTGGACCGGCTGGCCGTCGGTGATCTGGTGATGGACGAGGACGCCCGGGAGGTGACCCGGGGCGGTGAACTCGTGGAGCTGACGCGTACGGAATTCGAACTGCTGCGGTTCCTGATGCGCAACCCGCGCCGGGTGCTGTCCAAGGCGCAGATCCTCGACCGGGTCTGGTCGTACGACTTCGGCGGCCGCGCGCATGTCGTCGAGCTGTACATCAGTTATCTGCGCAAGAAGGTCGACACGGGCCGGTCCACGATGATCCACACCGTGCGGGGTGTGGGCTATGTGCTGAAGCCGGGGGCCTGATGCGACCGTCCCCCAGTGCTGTGGCGCGCGCCCTGGTCCCCCGTACCCTCCGTGGTCAGCTCACCACCGGTCTGGTGGCGCTCCTCGCCCTGGCCTGCGCGGCGGTGGGCATCACGACCGTGCTCGGGCTCAGCGGCTTTCTGGTGGGCCGACTCGACCAGCAGCTTTCGGCGTCCGACGGACGGTTCGCGGCCAGCCTGGAGCACGAGAACACTCCGGACGCCGACAACACGCCCGATACGCGCGGGCAGTCGGAGGGTACGTTCGGTGCCCGGCTGCTGCCGGGAACGGCCACGCGGGCCGCGGTCGTCCAGGAGGACTCGGACGCCTCCGTACCGCTCAGCCCGGCCGACCGCCGGGCTCTGGCCGCCGTGCCCGTCGACGGGCACGGCCACAGTGTGCGGCTGTCGGGTCTGGGTCCCTACCGGCTCACCGCCGTACGGGGCGACGACCACGACGTCCTGGTCACCGGCCTGCCGCTGCGCCCCGTCGAGGCCACGGTCCACCGGCTGGAGGCCGTGGAGGCGGCGGTCTTCGGTGTGGCCCTCGCCGCCACCGGCACCGCGGGGGCGCTGTGGGTACGAATATCCCTGCGCCCGCTGCGGCTGGTCACGGCGACGGCGGCGAGCGTCGCCGAGCTTCCCCTGGCGAGCGGCGAGGTGGCCATGCCCGAGCCCGTCCCGGTCACGGCCCCGGACACCGAGGTCGGCCAGGTCGGCACCGCCGTGAACCGGATGCTCGGGCATGTCGGCGACGCACTGGAGCGGCGCCAGGCCAGTGAGGAGCGGCTGCGCCGCTTCGCCGCGGACGCCAGCCATGAACTCCGCACCCCCGTGGCCAATATCCGCGGTCACACCGAACTCGCGCTCCGCCAGAAGAGCCCCGTCCCGGCCCAGGTCCTGCGCTCCCTCGACCGTATCCAGTCCGAGTCGGTACGGATGAGCCGCCTCGTGGACGATCTGCTCCTGCTCGCCCGGATCGACGCGGGCCATGCCCTGGACCTCGGTCCGGTGGATCTGACCCGGCTGGTCCTGGACGCCACGGACGACGCGCGGGCGGCGGGTCCCGGGCACCGCTGGCTGCTCGACCTGCCGGCGCGGGCGGTCGCCGTGACGGGCGACGACCACCGGCTGCACCAGGCGGTCGGCAACCTCCTCGCCAACGCCCGCTCCCACACGCCCGCCGGCACCGAGATCTCCGTACGGCTGGCGGCCGGTCCCGACGGGATCCGGCTGACGGTGGCGGACAACGGGCCCGGTATTCCGGCGCGGCTGCTGCCCGAGGTCTTCGGCCGTTTCGTACGGGCCGACCGGGGCCGCTCGCGCAAGGACGGCGGCACCGGGCTGGGCCTGGCGATCGTGCGGGCGGTGGTGGCGGCGCACGGCGGAAGGGTGGAGGCGGCGAGCGGGGACGGGCGGACGGTGTTCACCGTCGTACTCCCGGCGCCACCACACGACGGCTCGTATTAGCGCCCCGATCCGGGCGGTACCGCGGACAGCGGTTCCGCGATGTCCTCCAGCGCCCGGCGCTCCGCCGGTACCGCCAGGAACACCGCCACCAGCCCGGCCGCGCACATCAGGCCAGCGCCGATCCGGAAGGCGAGCGCCGTGTCACCGACCACCCCGGACGCCGTGAGTTCAGCGAAGACGAGCGGCCCGCTGATTCCGCCCGCCGCCGTGCCCAGCGCGTAGAAGAACGCGATCGCCATCGCGCGGGTCTCCATCGGGAAGATCTCGGAGACCGTGAGATACGCGCTGCTCGCGCCCGCCGACGCGAAGAACAGCACCACGCACCAGCAGGCGGTGAGTGTGGTGGCGGTCAGCACACCGGAGTCGAAGAGCCAGGCCGTGACGAAGAGCAGGATGCCCGACAGCAGATAGGTGGAGGAGATCATGATCCGGCGGCCGACGGTGTCGAAGAGCTTGCCGAGCAGCAGCGGGCCGACGAAGTTGCCCGCGGCGATGACCGCGAAGTAGTAGCCGGTGTGTCCGGTCGGCACACCGAAGAAGGTGGTCAGGATCGTGCCGAAACCGAAGGTGATCGCGTTGTAGAGGAAGGCCTGCCCGATGAAGAGCGACAGGCCGAGCACCGCCCGCCGGGGATACCGGCGGAAGATCGTCCTGGCGATGAGGCCGAAGCCGACGCTCTTGTGCTGATGGATGGTGATCACCCGGGCCGGCGGCGGGAGTTTCCGTTGCTTCTCCTTCTCGATCTGCCGCTCGACGGAGTCGACGAGCTGCTCCGCCTCCTCGCCGTACCCGTGGATGAGCTGCCAGCGCGGGCTTTCCGGCACCTGCCGCCGTACGAGCAGAATGGCCAGGCCGAGGACGACGCCGAGCGCGAAGGAGAGGCGCCAGCCCACGTTCTCCGGCAGGAGCGCGGTGTTCAGCATCACGATGGACAGCAGCGAACCGCCCACCGCGCCCAGCCAGTAACTGCCGTTGATGATCAGGTCGACCCGGCCCCGGTACGCCGACGGGATCAGCTCGTCGATGGCCGAGTTGATGGCCGCGTACTCACCGCCGATGCCGAACCCGGTGAGAAAACGGAAGACGAAGAACCACGCGACGTCGAAGGAGAGCGCGGTCATCGCGGTCGCCCCGAGATAGACGGCGAGGGTCACCATGAACAGCTTCTTGCGCCCGTAGCGGTCGGTGAGCCGCCCGAAGACCAGCGCGCCCACGCACGCGCCTGCCACATACAAGGCGGCGGCGACCCCGGTGACCTGCGCTGAGGTGATCGGCAGCCCGCTGCCCTCCTCGGAGAGCCGGCCCGCGATATTGCCGACGATGGTGACTTCGAGGCCGTCCAGGATCCACACCGTGCCGAGCCCGACGACGATCATCCAGTGCCACCGCGACCACGGAAGCCGGTCGAGCCGCGCCGGTACGGCGGTGGTGACGGTGGGCGGCACCGGTCCGGCAGACGTCGTCATCGCCTCAGTCTGCGACACCTGCCGGTGGCATCCCGCACGCTGTCACCCGTCCGGAGGACAAATACGCCCCCGCGAGTACGTTGGAGAGGAAGGCCGACGAGGAGGCGAGAGTGATGCCGCGAACCGAGGACGAGCACGGAACGGTCATCGTGACAGGGGCGAGCCGGGGTATCGGCGCCGCCATCGCCACGGAGCTGGGAGCCCAGGGGTACGGCGTGGCCGTCGACTACGCCGCCCACGCGGAGCCCGCCGAGGAAGTGGCCGCCGGGATCCGCGCCAAGGGCGGCCGTGCGAAGGCCATCCACGCCGACGTGTCGTCACCGAAGGAGGTGGCGGAGCTGTTCGCACAGGCGGAGCGGGAACTGGGACCGGTGACCGCGCTGGTCAACAACGCGGGCAGCCTGGGCGCCGACGCCCCTCTCGACGCGCAGGACCCGGACGCGCTCTCCCGGCTGCTGGAGATCAATGTCCTCGGTCCGATGGTGTGCGCCCAGCACGCGGTACGGGTGATGTCCACCCGGCACGGCGGCCGGGGCGGATCCATCGTCAACATGGCTTCGGTGGCCGCCCGTACCGGCGGTCTGCCGGGCCACTCCCCCTACGCGGCCACCAAGGGCGCCATGGTCTCCTTCAGCCGGGCCCTGTCCAACGAGGTCGCCTCCGAGGGCATCCGGGTCAACAGCGTCTCGCCCGGCATCGTCGCCACCGAGATGACGGAGGGCGCGGGGTTCGAGGAGGGCGCGGCCGGCAGCCCGATCGGCCGCTTCGGCCGCCCGGAGGAGGTCGCGGACACGGTGTCCTGGCTGCTCTCTCCGGGCGCGTCGTTCGTCACGGGCAGCGACATCACCGTATCCGGCGGCCGCTGAACCGCCCACCGTACGCATACGTCCGGCACCGCCACCGGATCCACCGTCCCGGCCCCCGGAGCGGGCGTAAGCCGCTCTGTTAAGGGAAATGAATATCACTTGGAAGAGGATCATCGATCAGCATGACGTTCGAGAGGACGGTTGAGTGGCCCTGCCTCTGTACCTGGAGCCACGCG
Organism: Streptomyces sp. NPDC057617; assembly: GCF_042800555.1. Taxonomy (NCBI): domain Bacteria; kingdom Bacillati; phylum Actinomycetota; class Actinomycetes; order Kitasatosporales; family Streptomycetaceae; genus Streptomyces; species Streptomyces sp. NPDC057617. Next base: position 1,050,176 of record NZ_JBHVGV010000001.1, read on the forward strand.
TGGAGCCGCGCCCGGCGGCGCTGCTGCGAGAAGAACGCTTTCTGCGCGGGCTCGTCGGCGCGCTCGGTTCGCCGCTGAATGTGGTGCTGCCCGACCAGTTGGCCGACAATGTGGCGCGGTTCCGGGCCATGTACCGCAAACACCGGCTCAGCGGTCCGATCTGCTTCGCCCACAAGGCGAATCGTTCCAGCGCGCTGATGCGCCGCCTCGCCGCGACCGATGCCTCGGCGGACGTCGCGTCCCTGGGCGAGTTACAGCATGCCCTCGGTGCCGGGTTCACCCCGGACCGGATCATGGCGACCGGCCCCAAGACCCCGGAGTTCCTGTGGCTCGCGGCCCGTACCGGAGTCACCGTCCATGTCGACAGCCGCGCGGAGCTGGACCAACTGGCCGCGCTCGTACGCTCGTACGCGCTCCCACGGGTACGGATCCTGCTGCGGCTCTCGGCGTTCGAGACGCCCGGGGTCAAAGTGCTCAGCCGGACCAGCCGGTTCGGCACGCCCGTGCGTGAACTCGGGAGCGCTCTCAGCGCGGTTGACGAGCACAGCGGGGCGGTGGAGCTGATCGGGGTCGGCTTCCATCTGGACACGACCAGTGTCGGCGAGAAGGCCCTCGCCCTCGAAGGAAGCATCCGGGCCATGGACGAACTCCGCGAACGAGGCCTGAGCCCACGGGTGGTGGACATCGGCGGCGGCTTCGGCGTCAACTACCTTGCGCACCACGAGCAGTGGGAGCGCTACACCACCGAACTCACCAGAGCCGTCCTGGGCCAACGGCCCTCCTTGACCTGGCGCGGCCATGGCTACGGCCTGCGTGACGAGGCCGGAACACTGCGCGGTTCGCTGGCCCTCTACCCGGCCTACCGCCCGCTCGCGGGCGAACACTACCTGGACGAACTGCTGTCGGCCCCCGCCCCCTCGCTGGGCCAACGCCCGCTCTCCACCCTGCTGCTGGAGAATCTGTACGACCTGTGCGTCGAGCCCGGCCGGGCGCTGGCCGACCAGTGCGGGATGGTGCTGGCCCGGGTCCTGGAACTGCGCCGTACCGAAGCCGGGGAGCATCTCGTACGGCTGGAGGCCAAGGCCGACGACATCGGTCTGGAGGACCACGGGGTCTTCATGGACCCCGTCCTCATCGGGCACGAGGGGCATGAGGAGGCCGGGGGCGACGAAGCCGTGGGGGTCTATCTCGCGGGCGGCCTCTGTCTGGAGGCCGGTCTCATCTCCCGCAGAACGGTCTTCCTGCCGCGCCTGCCGCGCCCCGGGGACCTGCTGGCTTTTGTGAACACCGCCGGATACGTCATGGATTTCCAGGCCACCGGCGCACAACGGCTGCCCGTGGCGCGCGGGGTGGCCGTGTGGCAGGACGGCGAGGACGGCGGCCCATGGCAGTGGAGCCTCGACGAACAGTACTGGCCGACGCTCCGTCAGGAAGGACAGGCGTGAGATACGACAGCATCACCCAGGCCATCGGCAACACTCCGCTGGTACGGATCGACCCGCGGGTGCACGGTCTGCGCCATATCGATCTGTACGCCAAGCTGGAGATGCTCAACCCCTTCGGCTCGGTCAAGGACCGCGCGGCGTGGAACATGGTAAGGCCCGGCCTGGACACCGCGGTGGAGCGCGGCAGCCAGGTCGTCGAACTGTCCAGCGGCAACACCGCGAAGGCGCTGTCCGTGATCGCGGGCATGCACGGACTGTCGTTCAAGAGTGTGACGAACCGGATGCGGATCCCGGAGATCAAGGATCTGCTTCTGCTGCTGGGCGCGGAGATCGAGGAGCTTCCGGGGCAGAGCGAATGCCTCGACCCGACCGACACCGACGATCCGCTGACACTCTTCCACCGCGCGCTCTCGGACCCGGACAGCGCGTATCTGCACACGGACCAGTACTTCAACGACCGCAACACCGAGGCCCATACCCTGGGCACCGGTCCTGAGATCGTGAAGGACCTGGACGGGCGGGTGCCCGACTGGTTCGTCGCCTGTGTGGGTACCGCCGGGTCCTCGACCGGTGTGGCCAGGGTGCTGCGGGAGCACGATCCACGGGTCCGGGTGGTGGGGCTCGTCGCGGACAAGTCGGACTTCATTCCGGGGATCCGCACCGTCGACGAGGTGCACGAGGTGGGCCTGTTCGACCCGGCCACCTACGACACCATGGAGTCGGTGACCGCCGACGAGGCCATCGACGGGATGCTGACCCTGGCCCGCCGCTGCGGCATCCTCGCCGGACCGACCGGCGGCGCCGCGTACTTCGGGACCGTACGGCATCTGCGCGCGCTCGACGCCGGACTCGACGCCGAACCGGCCGGCTCTGGCGAACGCAGGACCGCCGTCTTCATCGTCTGCGACCGCATCGAGAGCTATCTCAGCTATGTGCGGCGGCGCCGTCCCGAACTGCTCGGTCTGGCACCCCGCAAGAACTCACTGCTCGATGTCTCCGAGGCCGAGATCGCGGCGGTCTCCTCGGTCCGGGTCCGGGAGGCGCAGGAGTGGATCGCGCGGGAGCAGCCCCTGGTGATCGATCTGCGCAGCCCGTCCGCCTACGCGGCCCTGCACATCGAGCACGCGGTCAACATCGTGGACGAACTGTTCGCCGAACTCGTCCGGGGCGGGCTGCCGTTCAGCGCGCGCAAGCCGGTGCTGCTGACCTGCCCGGTCGGCGACAAGTCCGCGCGGTACGCCGCGCTGCTGACCCGGATGGGACACAGAGACGCCCGCAGTCTGGACGGCGGCATCATCGCCTGGCGCGACGCGGGCGCTCCGCTGGTACGGGACTGACGCGGATGACCACGACAGGCCTCCGCGACCGCGGCGACGGCGGGACCTTCCCGTACGATCTGAGCCCCTGGCAGCAGGCGCTGCGCGCCCAGTTCCCGATCATCACCGCCCACCCCGGGCTGACGTATCTCGACAGCGCCGCGACGGCCCAGAAGCCCGAGGCCGTGCTGCACGCCGTCCACACCTATCTGACGACCGCCAACGCCAATGCCGGGCGGGGCACCTACCCCTGGGCGAACGCCTCGACCGAGCTGGTGGAACGCACCCGCGCGCAGGTCAAGTCCTTCCTCTCCGACCCCGAACCCGACCGCTCCACCGTCCACTTCACCAGCGGCACCAGCGAGGGCCTGCGCGCCGTCGCCCGCGACTGGCTGCCTGATCTCCTCTCCGACGGCGACGAGATCGTCGTCCCGTACGCCGACCACCAGGCCAATGTGCTGCCCTGGCTGGAGGCTCGGGACTTGCTCGCGGCGCGGGGCATACGGATCGGGGTGCGCGAGATGCCGTACCAGACCTCCTCCGGCGACTACGACGCCGCCGCCCTCGCGCGCCTGGTCGGTCCCCGCACCCGCTTCGTCGCCACCACCCATGTCCACCATGTGTACGGCGCGGACATGAACGTCCACCGCATCCGCGCCGCCGTCGGCCCGGACATACCGATCTGTCTGGACGCCGCGCAGAGCATCGGCCACCAGCCCGTCTCCGTCGCCGCTCTCGATGTCGACTTCGCCGTCTTCTCCGGGCACAAGGCGCTCGCGCTGCCCGGCACCGGCGCCGTCTGGGCCCGCCAGACGCGCGGCCCCCGCTTCACCCCGGGCGGCTGGAGCGGCACCCCCAACACCGCCGGAGTCGCCTCCCTGGCCGCCGCCCTCGACTGGTTACGGGAGGCGGGAACGGACCGTATCGCCCGCTGGACCACCGCCCTCGCCCTGCGGCTGACCGACGGACTGCGCCACCTGCCCGCGTACCGGATCCTCGGCTGTCAGACCAGTCTCGCGCAGGACTCCCCCGTCCAGCACCGGGCCGGCATCGTGACCTTCCGCCACCGGTCCATCGGCGCGAGCGATCTGGGGTTCATCCTCTTCAGCCATGGCTTCATGGTCCGCACCGACGGCCACTGCCAGGGAGCCGCCGGCGAGAAGACCTCGTCGGTCCGCGTCAGCACGCATGTCTACAACACCCCCGAGGAGATCGACCGGCTGCTCGCTGTCCTCGGCGGACTCGAATAAGGAATGGAAACCGTTTCCACCTGTACCGTGGAAGAGTTCGATGAGTCCGGTACGAGCAGGGCGAAGGTGGCACGGCCAGATGGGGCTGAGCATGGCGGCGGCTGAATCGTGGGTACGGCGGTGGGAGCGGCAGCAGCAGCGGTACGCGGTCGACCGCGAGGAACGGTTCACGGTGATCGCGGATGTGGTCGAGGAGGTGGCGCGGGACCGGCCGCGGCCGCAGATCCTGGACCTCGGCTGCGGCCCCGGGTCGCTCGCCGCGCGGCTGTCCGCCCGGCTGCCCCGGGCGGAGATCGTGGCCGTCGACATGGATCCGCTGCTGCTGGAGCTGGCCCGTACCCACCACGCGGACGCCGCCCGTTATGTGGACGCGGAGATCGGCGCGGAGGGCTGGACCGAGGCGCTCGCGCTCGAACGGCACCTGGACGCGGCGGTCTCCACCACCGCGCTGCACTATCTCTCCGAACGCACCCTGCGGCGGACGTACGAGAAGCTGGCGGAGCTGCTGCGCCCGGGAGGCGTCCTCATCAACGCCGACCACTTTCCGCAGCGGGCCTCCGGGCATGCCCGGATCACCGCGCATGTCGGGCGGTGCCGGGCCGAGCGGCAGCGGGTCTTCGTCCATGAGGACTGGGATTCGTGGTGGGCCGCGGCGGCACAGGACCCGGAGCTGACGGACCTGCTCGCGGAGCGCGCCCGCCGGGGCCCCATCACGGAGGCGGGCGAGGAGCTGCCCCCGTCCCGCCACACCGAACTGCTGCACGCGGCGGGCTTTCAACACGCCGCGCCGGTCTGGCAGTTCGGCAACAGCTATGTGCTGGTGGCGATCCGCTGAGGCCGGCTCGTACGGTACGGCCTCCGCCGCGCGCGCTGAGCCGTGCCGGGCGCGCGAGGCGGTCAGCCGGTGCCGTTCCGTTCGCTCATTCCCGCGGTGATGTCGCGCAGCAGGTCAGGTATGTCGTACGGAGCGGTGCGGACCTCGATCAGGACCATCCGGTCGGGGATCGCGTCCGCCGCCACCAGCGCCCGGTCCAGTTCGTCCGGCGTATCGGCGCTCAGGCAGAGCGCGTCGCCGACACCGAGTGCGCCGGGGAGCCGCTGCCAGTCCCAGCGGGCGATGTCGTTGTACGCCGCCTCGCGGCCGTGGATGGCGCGCTCGACCGTATAACCGTCGTTGTTGACAAGGATGATGACCGGGGTGAGGCCGTAGCGGCCCAGGGTGCCGAGTTCCTGCGCCGTCATCTGCGCGGAGCCGTCACCGATGACCAGCAGGCAGCGGTCGTCGCGGGCCGCGAGCTGCGCGCCCAGCAACGCGGGCAGGCTGTATCCGATGGACCCCCACAGCGGCTGCCCGATGAACCGCGCGCCGGCGGGGAAGCGCTGGGTGCAGAGGCCGAAGTACGAGGTGCCCTGCTCGGCGACCACGGTCTGCCCCTCCCGGAGGGACCGCGCCACCCGCGGCCAGAGGTACTCCTGGGTCAGCGGCTCGTCCGGACGGGGACCCCGCCGGGTGCCTTCAGGCCCGGCGGTGGCGGTAGCGGCGGCGGTGACCGTATCCGCGGAAGTGTCTCCCGGTGCGCCTCCGAACGTGCCGGTGAAGGCATCGGTACGGAGCTTCTCGGCCGGCAGCCCGCTCAGCGCGGTGAGCGCGGCGGCGAGGGGCACCCCCGGGTACTCCGTACCGTCGACGAAGGCGGACTCCGGCTGGAGGTCGATGCCCCGGCCGGGATCGAAGCCGTGGCTGAAGCCGCCGCTGGTCGTGTCCGTGAGCCGCACGCCCGCGCGGATCAGCACATCCGCGTCCTCGATCACATGGCGGGTACGGGGATCGCCGAAGGCACCCGCGTACACCCCGAGCCAGGCCGGGCGGGTCTCGTCGGCGACGGTCTTGCCCATGGCGAGCGTGGCGAACGGCACGCCGCTGGAGTCCAGAAGCGCCGCCAGCTCGTCCCGCGCGCCGAACCGGTCGACCAGGAAATCGGCCAGCACGGCGGCGCTGTGCGCGCCGGCCAGCTTCCGCCGCGCGTCCTCGGTGAAACGCTCCAGGGACCGGACGTCGACCGGGAAGGAACGCCCCTCCGCGGGCAGCGGTCCTGGCGGCGCGGGTACGGGGAGAAGCGCCACGTCAGAGGCCATGCGCAGACAGACCGGCCGCCGTTCGCGAAGGGCCGTCAGCAGAACGCGGTCGATCTCCTCGGCGGCGTTGTCGGGGGTGATGGTCGCCATGGTGGCGCTGACACTGCGCTGGGCGCGCGCGAAGCGTCCGAAGTCGCCGTCCCCCGCGGTGTGATGGACGAGCGCCCCGGCGCGCTCCGTGGCCGTGGAGGGACCGATGACGAGGTGGACCACGGGCACGTACTCGGCATAGCTGCCCGCCACCCCGTTGATGGCGCTCAGCTCCCCCACCCCGAAGGTCGTCAGCAGCGCACCGACTCCCCGGACGCGGGCATAGCCGTCGGCGGCGTAGGCGGCTCCGAGTTCATTGGCGTTTCCCACCCACTCGATACGCGGGTGCTCCATCACCTTGTCGAGAGCGGCGAGATTGTAATCACCGGGAACACCGAAAAGCCGGTCCACTCCGAGAGACACGAGGCGGTCGAGAAGGTATTCGGTGATCGTGATGTCACGAGGTGTCATGGGGGTTTCACTCCCGAATACGGCACGAGTACTGCTCCCCATCCACCGTCCGGGAATCCGGCCTCCCCGGGTAAGAGCGGAAGTGAGAATTCGCCCGCCGGTTTCCTGGGGATTCCCCAAGGTGAGCGGACGGGGGAGCGCCGGAACCGGACGCCCGGGCGGACTCCTGGAGCGGGATGTACGGTGATTCCACAGAGCCGGGAGCGCTTACCGCTCGGACCCGAGGCGACGCATGATCGATTCATTGTTCCGGGAAATGATCGGCGAACTGCCGTCCTTCGCACCGAAGGTCACGGGCATCATCCGCGCGGAAATCCCCCGCTATTCGGTCGTGCCGGAGCAGGAGCACATACGCGGTGTGAGGGCACAGCTCCATGGGCTGCTGGACGGTCTTGACCAGGGAATCATGCCCTCCCCCGCATATCTTCGTGAATCCTCGCGGCTGGGAGCGGCACGCGCCGCGCAGGGCCTGCCCATCGAGGCCCTCCTCGGCGCGTACCACATCGGCTACCGCGAGACCTGGAACGCGCTGATGAGGAACGCGGTCGGCCGTGGCAAAGAGGCGGTCGCCGAGCTGGCCGCGCAGGTCACCCTGTTCTGGGCCTGGATCCGGGAGCTGACGAACGCGGTGGCCGTCGCGTACGAGGGGGTCGTACGTTCCGAACTGTCGGCGCAGGAGGACCGGTACCGGCGGCTGATCGAGGCCATGGCCACGGCCGATCCCGCCGATGAGGCGACGGTGACGCTGGCCCGGTCCCTGGGGTACGACCCGGCCGGCGAGTTCCAGGCGTTCCGCGGCCGGCCCGCCGATCTGCCGAGCGGCACTCTGGAGAGCTTCCGCCGTTACGCCGGCACCGGCCCCGGTGTGGTGGTGGCGACCATCCACGGCGGCGCGCTGTCGGTACTGAGCCAGGGGGTGCAGGACCGGGCCATCCTGCGGTCGCTCTCCCGTGCGGTACGGACGGTACGGACCGCGAAGCAGGGTGCCGACGCACTGCGCCTGCCGCTCGGGGTCGGCCTGCCGAGGGCCGGTCTGCCGGGCGCGGCCGACAGTTTCCAGGACGCCGACGGAGCGCTGTCGCTGGCCCTGCGCCAGGGCGGCGGGACCGTCCGCTACTCGGTCGCCTGGCTCCAGGCGAGCCTCGCTGAGCAGTCCCGCCGGCTGGGCGATGTCCTCGGGGCGGGTGCCCGTACGGCGGCGGCGCACCCGCATCTGGCCGCCGCCGTGACCGCCTACGCCGACCATGGATTCGTCCCGACGGCCGCCGCCCGCGCGCTGAACGTCCACCCCAATACGGTGGTGTACCGGCTGGACCGCTGGACCACGCTCACGGGCTGGGACCCGCGGACCCGGGACGGGCTGATGAGGTCCCTGCTGGCGCTGGACCTCGGTCCGGCGGCTGTCCGCCCCGACGCTCATATGCCAAGACCCTGACCGCCGTTCGCGGGACTGTCCGGCGCCGGGCGCCCCGGGGACTCCTCCACCACCTTTGCCAGCCGCCGCAGCATGTCGCGGTGCCTGACCTGGAGAAACGCGTCGAGCGCCAGATTGTGCACCGCGCCGCCGAAGCCGCGCAGCGGATGCTCGTCCAGGATCACCAGCGTCTCGTCGCCCCAGGACCGGATGTCGAGCGCGATCCGCGCCGAGCCGAGCAGCCCGCTGTGCGCCTCCAACTCCAGCCACCGGGGCGGCTCATGGCGCCGTACGACCGTACGCCCCCGGAACTCCTTGGGGCCCAGCCGCAGGGTGTACGTGAGCGAGGAGCCGACCTCGGGCCAGCGGCCTTCCGCCGGGGCGGAGCGCGCGGCGCCTACCACCCATTCGGCGTAACGCGCCGGGTCTTCGAGGACCGCCCAGACGACGGCCGGGTCGCGCGAGATGAGCTGATGCCGTACGGCCATATGCCCTCCCTGACGAATCAGCGGCCGCCGGATCAGAGGAAGCCGAATCAGCGGAAGCCCACGCCCTTATGTCGATCAAAGCACCATCCCGGCGATCCGGCGCGGCCCGCGCGCGCCCGCCGGGCCGCTCAAGCCGCTCCGGGGGCGGTCTCCCGTACGACGTCCTCGGCCGGCTTGTCGTCGCGCAGGCCCAGGAAGCGGGGGTGGCGGAGCATGCCGTCCCGGGTCCATTCGGTGAAGGCGATCTGGGCGACGAGCCGCGGCTCCGCCCAGTGGGGCGCCCGCTCCCGTACGGGATCGGCGAACGGCGAGCGGTCCACGCCCATCCCGTCCAGCCGTCGCCGCAGGTCCAGCAGGGTCCGGTGGTCGTAGCCCGTACCGGCCTTGCCCGCGTACCGCAGCCGCCGCCCGTCCCCGCTCCTCTCGTAGTAGCCGAGCAGGAGGGCACCGAAGCCGACCCGCGCACCGGACGGTTCGGTATAGCCGCCGATCACGAACTCCTGGCTCCGCGTGCACTTGAGCTTCAGCCAGGAGGGGGAGCGCCGGGGCTCGTACGGCCCGTCGGCCCACTTCGCGATCAGCCCCTCCCACCCGCGGGCGCACGCCTGGTCCAGCAGTGCCTGACCGCCCCGGTTGCGGTGCGGGGTGAACCGCAGGGGCGGGTGGTACGCGAGTGCTCTGCGCAGCAGGGACTTGCGGGAGCGCAGTCGCAGCCTGGTCACATCGGCGCCGTCGATCCGCAGCAGGTCGAAGAGGTGGTACGTGACGGCCACCCCGCTGGCGCGGACCTGCCGGGGGTCGGTGAGCCCCATCCGCTGCTGGAGCAGTGCGAAGTCGGTGCGCCCGTCCGCGTACGCCACGATCTCGCCGTCCACGGTGAAGTCGGCGCGGTCCTGTGCGGCGAGGGCGTCCACGACCTCCGGATACGTGGAGTTGAGCCGCCGCCCGGTGCGCGAGAGAAGGCGCACCCCGCGCTCGTCCCGTACGGCGAGCGCCCGTGCCCCGTCGAGTTTGCGCTCGAAGATCCACTCGTCGCCGAACTCGCGCCGGTCGCTCAGTGTGGCGAGCATGGGCCGCGCCGCCAGCTCCACCCCGGACCGTGCGCCGCCCAGCTTCCGCAGCTCGGTCGCGGGCAGTGTCTCCAGCAGAGAGGTCACCGCCGGCCCCAGCGCCTGACACGCCAGGTGTACTGGTCGCCACCCACCCAGTGCACCACCGCCGGATCCTCCAGATCGGCGCCCCTCAGACCGGCCGCGAAGGCGTATTCGTACACGTCCTCGATGGAGAACGCCTTGCCGGCCAGCTCTCCCCGTACCTCCACCAGCCGGAACGGCGGCTCCCCCGCGTTGACCGGCAGCACCACAACCGGAGCGATACGAACCTGCGGGCTCTCTCTTTCCGTCATGAGACCGGCCCTCACCTCAAGGAAAACCCCTCGCTACGAGGCTCCGCCACCCCACCCCACCCGGCAACCGGGCAGGATTCCTGGGCCGATCCGGCGGCCTATCCGGCAGCGGCCTCGTCAAGGGCCGACCAGGTGGACTCCGGGAGATCCGTGGCGGACCAGCGGGCCGCGGAGGTCACCTCGTCCGGGGTGCGGAAGCCCGCGACCACGCCTGCCACCACCGGGGTGCGCAGCGGGAAGCGGAGGGCGGCGTGCGGAAGGACGGTGCCATGAGCACTGCAGATGTCGGCGAGGCGGCGGGCACGGCGCAGTGTCGCGGCCGGGGCCGGACCGTAGTCGAAGGAGGCGTCGTCGGCGGGGCGGGGCCGGCTGAGCAGGCCGGAGTTGAAGGGG
>NZ_JBHVGV010000001.1:1060663-1094709 GCF_042800555.1 Streptomyces sp. NPDC057617
CGACCACCGAGACACCGCGCCGCTCGCACGCCTCCAGCAGCGGGCCGGCGGTGCGGTCGATCAGGGTCCAGCGGCCGGCCACCATCACCGCGTCGACGTCCGCTTCGGCGACGATCCGCAGCAGCGGGGCGACCGTGTTCATACCGACACCGACAGCCCCGATCACCCCTTCGTCGCGCAGCTCCGCCAGCGCGGGCAGGGCCTGGTCGAGGGCGGTGTCGAGGTGATCGTCGGGGTCGTGCACGTACACGATGTCCACCCGGTCCAGCCCCAGCCGGGTCAGACTGCCCTCCAGGCTGCGCAGCACGCCGTCACGGGAGTAGTCGGGGCGGCGGATCAGGGTGTCCGGTACGGCGAAACCGCCCGCGGCCAGGTCGGATCCGGTGGGCGCGGGGTGGGGCTCCAGCAGCCGGCCGACCTTGGTGGAGACGGTGAACTCCCCCCGGGGCCGGTGGGCGAGCGCCGCGCCGAGCCGCCGTTCGGAGAGCCCGAGGCCGTAGTGGGGCGCGGTGTCGTAGTAGCGCACCCCGGCGTCCCAGGCGGCCTCGACCGTGGCCCGCGCCCGGTCGTCGTCGAGCGCGGTGTAGAGGTTGCCGATGGGTGCCGCACCGAATCCGAGAGGGCTGACACGTACGTCGGTACGGCCGAGCCGACGGGCGGTCACGCGGCGATCCACAGGTGGAGTTGGGCGTCGGTGCGCACCGTTCGGTCCTCCGGTTCGGTGAAACAGTGTGTCGGCGTCAGCGTTGGTCCAAGCGGCCCCTCAGTCCAGGTGGAAGATCTCCTCGGCGGCCGCCCACCGCTCCCCCTCGGCCGCGCTGGCCAGCGGCTGCTGGCACGGGTCGGTCAGTGTCCACCACTCCCGGGAGACCGGGTCGGCGGCGATCTGGGCGGTGTCGGCGGCGTAGTCCGTGCCTGTGTATTCCAGGTAGCTGAAGAGCAGGCCGTCCCGCAGGAAGATGGAGTAGTTCCCGATGTGGGCCCGCTTGAGGGCCGCGAGCACGCCCGGCCAGGCGGCGGCGTGCAGGGCGCGGTACTCGGCTTCCTTCTCGGGCCGCAGCCGGATCACCGCGGCGAAGCGCCGCATCACGCTCCTCCCTTCCGTAAAGGATCTGCTTCATCGGACAGGCAGGACCTTAAGGATCTGATCCCTTTCGCGCAATAGTCCGGAACATCGCATCCCTTTTAATGCGATATGAGGCGGTATCAGGGATCAAGTGACCAGAGTTTTCGCAAGACTCTTTTCAATGCGTAACGCGGCTGTCATAGTTGCCCCGCCGATGAACCTGATTAATCCGAAGCGGCATGAGGAGGGGGTAACACCGTGGCGGCTCCATCACAGGTCCCTGGCGAAGGCGAAGGGGACGACGACGCGTCGCGTCGCTACCGGCCGGGCTACGAACTGGTCGCCGAGCAACTGCTGAACTACATCGCCGAGCAGAATCTGCGGGCCGGGGACCGGCTGCCCACCGAGCAGGGCCTGGCCCAGATCCTGGGCGCCTCCCGCAATGTCACCCGCGAGGCGGTGAAGGTCCTGGCGGCCATCGGCCGGCTCAGTGTGCGGCGCGGCGCAGGCATCTTCGTCGCCGACTCGGGCGGCGGGCTGGTGGACGACCCGCTCTCGCACTTCCGGCCGACAAGCATGGAAGACGTCCTGATGCTGCTGGACTACCGGACGGTCATCGAGTCGGAGACGGCGCGCCGCGCCGCTTCCCTCGCCACCCCGATCGAGGTCCGCACCATCCGGGAGAGTGCCGAGACCTCGCTGGTGGCGGCCCGGGAGTCGGACGCATACAGCTTCGCCAAGGCCGATGCCGCGTTCCATGACGCGGTGGGGGCCGCCGCGCACAATGTGTTCCTGAGATCGAGCGTCGCCGGTGTGCGGCGGCTCGCGTCACAGTCCGATGTGCTGCTCTTCCACGGCGACGCGCCGGGTTCGCTGGAAGTGGCGGCACGACAGCACCTCGCCATTGCCGAGGCGGTCGCCGCGGGGGAGGCCGGTCTCGCCGGGGAGCTGATGGTGGAGCACATCGCCACCACGCAGAGCCAGTTCGAACGGAAGATCCGCGACCGGCTGTTCAATCTCGACTCCCGGGCGCCCTCCGGGCCTCCCGCACGCCCCTCCAAGAACACCGCTTCCCCGGACGATCCCCTCCCGCAGGAGACGTCCGCCTCGTAGCACAGGAGAAGTCCACCTCGTGGGCCGGTTATCACAAGCCGGCCGCCTGGCTCACGGACCGAGCCGCCCCCCAACGCCGGGGGACCCCGGAGGACGACCGGGTTCCCCCACTGTCACCTCATTCAGGCGATTGGATTCCCGTGTCTGCACCGTCCGCACCATCACCCCGCAAGGGCATATCCGTACCACTGCGAAGAGCCCTCACAGCCGCCCTCTCCCTGGCCGCGGCGGTGGCGCCCCTGACCGCCGTACCGGCCCAGGCGTCCCCGCGCGCGCAGGGCCTGGACGTCTATGTCTCGCCGTCCGGCCGGGACTCCGGCACCGGCACCGCCGCCCATCCCTTCAAGACGCTCGAACACGCACGGGACTATGTGCGCACGGCCAAGTCGAAGGTCCGCGGCGACGTCCGCGTACGGCTGCTGTCCGGTACGTACGAGCTGAGCCGTACGTTCACCCTCACCGCGCAGGACTCCGGCAGCGACGGCCAGCGCATCACCTATGAAGCCGCGCCCGGCGCGCACCCCGTGATCAGCGGGGGCAAGCGGATCACCGGCTGGACCCCCGCGGACGCCTCGGGGAAGGTCTACAAGGCCAAGATCGGCGATCTCGACACCCGCCAGCTCTATGTGAACGGCGAGCCGCAGACCCGGGCGCGCGGCGAGAAGAACCCGCCCGGCTTCAACAAGACCTCGACCGGCTACACCTTCACCGACACCAGCATCAGTGCGTACAAGAACCCCAAGGACCTTGAGGTCGTCAGCAGTTGGGGCTGGAAGCTGATGCGCTGCCCGGTGGAGTCGATCTCCGGCAACGCGATGACGATGCGGCAGCCGTGCTGGCGCAACGCCCACCTCCAGCAGGGCCAGGAGATCCAGAACCCGACCTGGCTGGAGAACGCCCGCGAACTGCTGGACAGCCCCGGCGAGTGGTACCTGGACAAGGGCGCGGGCGAGGTCTACTACCTGCCCAAGGCCGGCCAGGACATGTCCACCGCGACCGTCATCGTGCCCCGGGTGCAAGACCTCGTCGACTTCAACGGCACCACGAACCGCCCGGTCACCGACATCTCCTTCGAGGGCATCACCTTCTCCTACTCCACCTGGCTCGCCCCCAGTTCGTCCGAGGGCCTCATCGAGGGCCAGGCCGGCTTCCGGATGGTCGGTGAGAACAACCCCGACTTCGACTCCACCCGGCTGCACTGGCTGAAGACCCCCGGCGCCGTCAACGTGAGCCACGGCCACGACATCGGCTTCCGGGGCAACACCTTCACCCACCTCGGCGCGGTCGGTCTCAACCTGAACACCGGCACCCAGGGCACCGACATCACGGGCAACGTCTTCCGCCAGATCGCCGCCACCGGCATCCAGGTCGGCGGCACCGACATCGTGGACCACCATCCCGACGACCCGCGGGACATCACCAAGAACACCACGATCGCCAACAACCTGGTCACCAAGGTCGCCGACCAGTACAACGGCTCGGTGGGCATCCTGGTCAGCTACACCGACAACACGGTGATCAGCCACAACAAGGTCTACGACCTGCCCTACAGCGGTATCTCCGTCGGCTGGGGCTGGGGCCTCACCGACAAGGGCGGGGACACCAACTACCCCGGCAACTCCGGCGTACCGATCTGGGACACCGACACCACCAGCCGGAACAGCAAGATCACCGACAACGAGATCTTCGACTTCATGAAGTCGCAGGCCGACGGCGGCGGCATCTACACCCTCAGCACCAACCCCGGCGGCGTCGTCTCCGGCAACTACATCCACGGCGTTCCCACGCCGGCCTACGGTGCCATCTACCACGACGAGGGCAGCCGGTACTGGCAGAACACCGGCAACGCCCTGTGCGACGTGGCGTACCAGTGGATGCTGATGAACCACGGCCTGGACATCACCGCCACAGGCAACTTCACCACCCAGCCCGCGTTCACCACCCAGGCCAACAGCATCGGCAACAACGTGAGCGGCAACGTCACCGTCGGCTCCTGCGAGCAGCTCCCCGCCTCGATCGTGAACAACGCGGGTCTCCAGCCCGCGTACCGCCACCTCGACCCGGGCCCCGACGTCACCGACCGTACGGCGCCCACCGCCCCCGGCACCCCGGCCGCGGTCACCGACTTCCCGACCGTCGCGGACCTCACCTGGGCGGCGTCCACCGACGACAAGGGCGTCACGGGCTACTCCGTCTACCGCGACGGCAGACTGGTCAACGCGTCCGGCAAGGCCTCGGTCCGTATCTCCGGCCTCACCGCGGGCAAGACCTACGCCTTCCGGATCACCGCCCGGGACGCGGCCGGCAACGAGTCCGCGCCGAGCCGCGAAGTGAAGGTCACCATGCCTTCGGGCAGCGACCTGGCGCTGAAGAAGCCCGTCACGTACTCCTCGTACTCCGAGGACAACACCCCTGAGAAGGCGGTGGACGGCGACCTGTCCACCCGCTGGGCCCAGGGCCTCGGACTGCCCGATCCGTCCTGGATCCAGGTCGACCTGGGCGCCCAGTACGACGTGACCGGCGCGATCACCACCTTCGAGAAGAGCAGCGGCTACAAGTACCGCATCGAGGTGTCACCGGACGAGGTCAACTGGAAGACACTGGCGGACCGTACCTCCGAGGACACGTCGGCGATGACCGACTACGTCCACACCGCCGAGCCGGCCGCCGGCCGTTTCGTACGGCTGACCGTCACCGGGTCGCGCGGCAACGGCGGCAGCATCTTCGACTTCCAGGTGTACGGCACGCCCCGGACAGTCTCGGACCACACGGCTCCCACCGCCCCCGGCCGGCTCCGGGTCACCCCGCTGCTGCCCAGCGTGGTGGACCTCGACTGGCCGGCCGCGACCGATGACACCGGTGTGACCAGCTATGTCGTCTACCAGGACGGCAAGCGGGTCGGTGTCACCGGCGCCACCACACTGCGGGTCTCCGGACTGACCCCGGACAAGCAGTACTCGTTCACCGTCGTCGCCCGCGACGCCGCGCTCAACACCTCCGAGCCCGGCGAGGCGGCCGTCGTCACCACACCCGCCGACAACGATCTGGCGCTGAACAAGCCCGTCACGGCCTCGTCGTACTCGGAGGACAACACCCCCGAGAGGGCCGTCGACGGAAACCTGTCTACGCGCTGGGCGCAGGGACTCGGACTGCCCGACCCGTCCTGGATCCAGGTCGACCTCGGCAAGGACACCAGTGTCTCCAGTGTGGTGACCACCTTCGAGAAGCCCAGCGGCTACCAGTACCGCCTGGAGTACTCGACCGACGGCTCCTCCTGGTCCACCCTCGACGACCACACCTCCGCCAACACCGTCTCGGCGGCCAACTACTCGTTCGCCGACCAGCCCGTCACCGCCCGCTACCTCCGGCTGACCGTCACCGGCTCCAGTTGGAACGGCGGCAGCATCTACGAACTCCAGGCGTACGGCGACTTCTGACCCGTACGCGCCCCACGGCGCCGTACGCGCGGGACCGGCACGCTCACAGCGGCACGCTCACAGAGAAACGAAAGCCACGATGAAGATCACCCATGTCGAAGTACACCGGATCGACGTTCCGGCGGCCAGCCCGCCCTTCCGCTGGCGGGACGGGCTGAGCGGAAGCGCTCCGGTGGGCGACGGCGCGGTCCTGCGCATCGGCACCGACGAGGGAGCCGAAGGTGTGGCTCTGTTCGCCAGGCCGGGCGCCTTCATCACCCTGCGCGACCTGGTCGAGCGGGTCTTCCGGGAGGAGCTGGTCGGTGCCGACCCGTTCCGCCGGGAGTGGCTGTGGCACCGGGTGTGGGAGCTGGACCGTATCCACGAACTCCCGCTCCCCGCCCTGGGCCTGATCGACACCGCCCTGTGGGACCTGGCCGGCCGGTACCACGGCCAGCCGGTCTGGCGCCTGCTCGGCGGCTACCGCGAGTCGATCCCCGCGTACGCCTCCACCTCGACGTTCTCCAGTGTCGCGGAGTTCCTCGATGTGGCGGACCAGTGCCTCGAACTGGGGTACAGGGGCATCAAGCTGCACGCCTGGGGCGATGCCCGGCGCGACGCCGAGCTGTGCCTGGCGCTGCGCGACCATGTCGGTCCCTCGGTCCCGCTGATGTACGACGGGTCGGCGGGGTTCGACCTGCCGGACGCGATCCGGCTGGGGCGGGCCCTGTCCGAGGCGGACTACCTCTGGTACGAGGAGCCGATGCGGGAGTTCAGCATCTCCGCGTACCAGCAACTGGCGGCGGCCGTGGACATCCCGCTGCTGGTCGCCGAGACGTCCGACGGAGCGCATATGAACTCCGCGGACTTCATCAAGGCCGGCGCCGCCACCTTCGGGGTACGCGCCGGCACCACCCTCCGGGGCGGCATCACCGGTGCCATGCGCACCGCACACCTCGCCGACGCCTACCGGCTGCGCGCCGAGGTGCACGGTTCGGACATCCCGAACCACCACCTGTGCATGGCCATTTCCAACACCACCTACTACGAGTCCCTGGTGACCGCGGCGAAGGTCGTCCGCGAGCGCCATGTGGACGCCCAGGGCCTGGTGCACGCCCCCACGGGGCCGGGCATAGCCCTCCCGCTCGACTTCGGCTACGGGAGCGAGCTCCAGCGCTTCGTCGAGCAGCCGCGCTGACCGGGCGGCGGCGGCAGCCGATGTCCTCGCGGGCGTTACTGCCGTTACCGCACCCGGCGCCCCCATCCGGCGCGTTACCTGTCCCACGGGGTCCCCCCGGCCCCATGTGGTCCCGCGGTCCCACGCGGTCCACGCGAGAACAAGAAAGGCAAGACGATGAGGTCTTCCGGATCTCCGAGAGCCGGCCGGCGCCGCGCGGTGCTGCGTACCGCCGCGGCCGCGCTCTCCCTGGCCACGGCGGCCGTGCTGGCCGGCTGTGCCAGCGCCGACACCTCCACCGACCCGTCCTCCTCCGCGGACACGGCGTTCAAGCCGGCCGCACAGAAGGAGGGTTCGCAGATCACGGTGTGGGCGGACTCGACGCGGCTGCCGTCGGTGCAGGCGTACCAGAAGTCGCACCCGGACGTGAAGATGGAGATCGTCACGTACGACGGCGGTGCCGACGGCTCGACGTACCTCCAGTCGAAGACACAGCTCTTCGACCGGACCGGGAGCGGCTGGCCGGACGTGGTGTTCGGCTCGCCCACCGACATGACCTGGGCGTCCGAGCCCACCAAGCCGGGTGCGCAGGCGTTCGCGGCGCCGCTGGACGACAAGCTCGTGCCGAAGAGCACCCTGGACGGTTTCGCCAAGGGCTCGCTCGCGCCGTGCCAGTTCAACGGGCACACGTACTGCATGCGCAATGACATCGCGCAGGTGGTGCTCTGGTACAACAAGTCCCTGATGGACAAGTGGGGTTATGAGGTCCCCGCCACCTGGGAGCAGTACGAGGCGCTGGGCAAGCGCGTCGCGAAGGAGCACCCGGGCTATCTGGTGGGCTCCGTCGGTGACACCAACTCGCACGAGTCGTACTTCTGGGCCGGCCAGTGCCCGGCGTTCAGCCTGGTCAAGCCGGACACACTGCGCAGTGATCTGCAGGACGAGAAGTGTGTGCGGACGGCGAAGCTGCTGGACGGGCTGATCTCGGCGAAGGCCGTGACCACCAAGGGGTTCTTCAGCCAGGGCTTCGCCAAGGACAGCGGCTCCAAGGTGCTGATGGCGTACGGGCCGTCCTGGTACGGCCAGTACCTGTTCAAGACGGCCTTCAAGACCCCGGCCAAGCAGATCGCCGTGGCGCCGCCGCTGGCCTGGGAGGGCGAGTCCGCCCGTACCACCGGCAATGTCGGCGGCGGTGTGTGGATGGTGTCCTCGCACAGTGCCAATCTGAAGGCGTCCACGGATCTGGTCACCTGGCTGACCACCTCCGACGAGAACCAGGCGTCCGCGCCCACCTACCCCGCGTACACCAAGGCCGCGGAGGCGTGGCTGGCCAACCCGGTCAACAGCGAGTACTTCGCCAACGATGTGAGCGGGCCGTTCAAGGAGGCCGCGGACGAGGTGTGGACCGGCTGGTCGAACACCAAGTTCTCGGACGCCACCGCCTGGTCGAGTGTGGTCCTGCCCGCCCTGACCTCGGGCAAGAGCCTGGTCTCGACCCTGCCCGCCTGGCAGGAGGAGATCAGTAACCAGGCGAAGGCCGAGGGATATCAGGTGGTCAACGAATGACCCTGCTGGAGACCGAGCGCGTCGCCGTCTCCGCCCTCCGCCGCGGCTCTGTGCCGCGGCGGAGGGGCCGCGGCCGTGCGGGCTACTTCTTCGTCGCCGGCTATGCGCTGCTGCTGCTCGCTTTCGGTGTGTTTCCCACCGCCTACTCGTTCTATCTGGCGCTCACCAATGACCGGGGGCAGTTCACCGGGTTCAACCAGTTCGTGAAGGTGGCACAGGACTACCGTTTCGTGCCCGCCTTCACCCACATGCTGATCTATCTCGTCATGTGGCTGGTCGTGCTCGTGGTGCTGGTGGTGCTGGTCGCGGTGGTGCTGCGGAGCCGGGTGCGGCCGGGCACATCGGCGCTGTTCCGGTTCCTGTACTACATTCCGGGCGCGCTCGCCGGGGTGGCCAGTGTGCTGGTGTGGCTGTTCATGCTGGACCCGGATGTCAGTCCGGTGTCGTGGCTGCTCAACAGCTTGGGGATGCACAGCTTCGCGGCCGTGCTCGCGCCGGGCAATCTGCCGCTGATCCTGATGCTGATCGCCTTCTGGACCGGCGCGGGTGGCTGGATGGTGGTGATGTACGGGGCGCTCAACAACATCCCGGACGAGGTGCTGGAGGCCGCGCGGATGGACGGCGCGGGTCCGTGGCGTACAGCCTGGCACATCCAGATCCCGATGATCCGGCAGTGGATCGTCTATATGACGATCATGGCCTTCGCGACCGGCACCCAGCTCTTCGTGGAGCCCCAGTTGCTCCAGACCGCGAGCCTCGGCAGGGTGAGCCCGTCCTGGTCGCCGAACCAGCTCGCGTACGTCTATGCCTTCCAGCAGGGCGACTTCAACGGCGCGGCCGCGATCTCGGTGTTTCTGCTGGCGCTGGGGCTGATCGCCGCCGGTCTGCTCGTCGCCCGCTCGAACCTGTTCACGTTGGACGAGAAATGACACAGACCGCTCTTCCCCTGTCCGCCACAGGCAGTGCCACCGGCCGGCGCCTACGGCCGTCCCGGCTGGTCTCCTTCCTGATCGTGGGCCTGCTGCTGGCCGTCCTGCTGGTGTTCTTCGTACTGCCGGTGATCTGGCTGCTGCTCGCACCCTCGAAGACCGCGGGCGAGGTGGTGCACGACAACCCGCTGTCCTTCGGCTCGTTCCAGCAGATCGGCACCGCCTGGCGGCATCTGTTCGGCTTCCAGGACGGGGCGATGTCCACCTGGCTGGCCAACTCGGCGATCTACTCGGGTGGTTCGCTGATCCTGACGCTGGCGGTGAGTGTGCCGGCCGGGTACGCGCTGGCGCTAACGAAGTTCCGGGGCCGCAAGACGCTGCTGACCATCACCCTGGTCACGATGATCATGCCGCAGGCCACCCTCGTCCTGCCGATCTTCCTGGAGCTGAACCGCTTCCATCTCATCGGCACCGTCTGGTCGGTGATCCTGCCCTTCTCCTTCTACCCGTTCGGCGTGTACCTGGTCTATATCTACTTCGGCAGCAGTCTGCCCAGGGATCTGCTGTCGGCCGCGCGGATCGACGGCTGCACGGAGTGGCAGCTCTTCTCCCGTATCGCGCTGCCGCTGGCGAAGCCGGTGGTGGGGCTGGTGGCGTTCTTCAGCTTCGTCGGCAACTGGAACAACTTCTTCCTGCCGTATCTCGTGCTGCCGAACAGCGACCAGTTCCCCGTCCAGGTCGGACTCAACCAACTCCTCACCTCCACCCCCTCGTTCAACCCGGTGGCCGGTGCGGGACTGAACATCACCATTCCTGAACTGTCCCTGGCGATTCTGGTCGCGATCCTGCCCGTTCTGGTGCTGTTCCTGTTCTCGCAGCGCACGCTGGTGTCGGGGATGCTGGCCGGGGCGACCAAGGAATAGCCGCGCAGCCGACAACCGTTGGGGCAGAGTCCTGCCCTTCGACCTGGGAGCAGCATTGGAAACCGAGTCCGGCTCCGTCACCTGGCCCCCGCCCGAGCTGGCCGTGGTGCCGGCCCACCTTCCGCCGGCCGATCCGGCCACCGGCGCCGACGGTGTGCGCCGGTACGACGGGCTGAGCTACGCCACCGACTCCGGCTACCGGCCGCGTCTGCTCGACCTGTCCGTACCGGCGGCGGAGGAGCCCGTGCCCGTGGTGGTGTGGATCCACGGCGGCGCCTGGATGGAGGGCGACCGGCGCTACCTGCCGCCGACCGTCAGCACGGATCTGCTGTTCGGCTCGCTGATACGGGCGGGGCTGGCGGTCGCCACGATCGACTACCGGCACGCCCGCGAGGCCCCGTTCCCGGCGCAGCTCCATGACGTCAAGGCGGCCATCCGCTATCTGCGGCACTACGCGGACCAGCTCGGGATCGACGGCGCGCGGCTGGGCGTTTGGGGCGAGTCGGCGGGCGGGCACCTGGCGGCGCTGGCGGGCCTGACGGGTACGGACGATCCCGCGCTCGAAGGTACGGAGGGGATCCCGGAGGGCGATACGACGGTCACGGCGGTGGTGGACTGGTACGGCGTCGCCGACCTGGACGCGCCACTGCGGGACAGCCCCGACGACCCCATCACCGCGCTCCTGTCCGGCCCTCCGGCAGACCACCCCGACCTGGCGAGGGCGGCCAGCCCCACCACCTACGCCACCCGCTCCCCGGCCCCGCCCTTCCTCCTCATCCACGGCACCCACGACACGGTGGTCCCGTACGCCCACAGCACCCGCCTGACCGCCTTGCTCCAGGAGGCCGGCAACAAAGCGGAACTGATCCCGGTCCCCGACGCGGAACACATCTTCCTGAACGCGGACGCAACGCCCCTGGTGGCCAAGAGCGTCGCTTTCCTGACGGAACACCTGACGGGCCGCGGCGCGGGCGAGGACTGAACGGCTCGCCGGTACCGGAACGGGCGGCCGGGCAGTTCGGAGGTTTGCATAAAGGACCATCAGGGCCGAAGCTGGTAATGTTCTTCATGTCGTTGAGGGGTGTCCACTCGACCCGCGACGACGACGGAGGACCGAACTCCTGCCAGAGTCGGCCCTCCGCGCAGTAGATCACGAGCCCGGTCGCGTATCTGGAGACCGGGCTCTCTGCGTATTCAGCCCGTGCGACCGTCTCATGTGTGGGCGCCCTAGTGGACGAACTGCCCCACGGTGGCAATGATCGCCACGAGTACGCCTAACGCGCCCAGTCCGACCGACCACTTCTCCGGACCGGTCCAGCGCCTATGCGACTTACTCATGTCGGAACTCACCACTGCTTCCTCCCTTTCTCCGAGGCCCTGGTTCTCAGGGCGGTCGCCGAACTCCGTTCTGAGGCCGACGAGTTCGAGGGAAGAGAGGGGTGAAGCACAGTCAAGAATACAATCAGGGCCAACAGTTCGGGTGCGCCGACGGTGCCTGGCCACGCTCCGGAAGTGGCACATGCAGGAAGTTGCATGGGGGGCACTTCGGACTTCGCAAGAACAACTGGCCGCCGCAGGCGGGGAGAGTGCCGCGGACGACCGAGGATCTGACGGGAGACCGGCAGGCGCGCGCCGAGGGCGGATTGACGACCGGGCGCGGCCAAGCCGGCAATCAGTGTGCGCGCGTCCACTCGATCTTCAGCTCGCGGCCCTGCGCGCGGCCCGCTTCGGCGGAGGGTTTGCGGGTGGCGGGGTCCAGGGGGTTGGGGCCGATCGCTGCGCGGGACGGGTCGTCCGGGGCGATGATCGCGACCTCGGCGCCGGCCGCGCGGAGTTCCTCGACGGCTTGGGCCAGTGGCTTTTCCGTGGGGAACAGTGCGGCGTCGCCCAGCGGGACGATCACCAGCACCCGCGACGCGCCGGCCGCGTGGTCGGCGTTCTCGCCGGAGCGGAGGCCGCCGTCGACGTACCGGCGCCCCTCGATCGTCACAGGCGGCCATACGCCCGGTACGGCACAGCTCGCCGCGACGGCGTCGACCAGGCTCACGCCCGACGTGTTGTCGAACACCCGCGGCTCCCCGCTCTCGGCGTCCACCGCGACGATCCTCAGCGTACGGGCGGGCCACTCGGACGACGGCAGCCGCGACTCGATCACCGCCCGCCGCTCCGCCTCCGGAGCCGTGTCGGCGGCGAGTGCGAACCTGCCGACCGCGCGCCGCATCTCCTGGATGGTCCCGGCGTCACGCAGCGCGGCGGCGATCTCCGTGCCGAAGGTCTCGATATCCAGGTCGACCATGATCTCGGCGGACTGCAGCTCCGGCTCGACCTGTCGCGCGTACAGCCGCTCCAGGTCCGGCTCGTCCCCCAACTGCGCCGCGACGACCGACCCGGCCGAGGTCCCCACGATCACACCGGCCCCTGTGACGTCCTGGCCCGCGTCGGCCAGCCCGGCCAGCAGCCCGGTGATCCAGGCGACCCCGGCAACGCCCCCGCCCCCCAACACCAACGCCTCGCTCATGCGCCCCGCCCTCCTCAACTCAACGACGTACTCGAACGCAGCCTAGTCCGGCCGTTGTGGCAGTGCCCCGCTGCTCCAGGGCAGTGCCCCGCTGTTCCAGGGAGTGTCAGGGACAGGCACCGAGCAGTAGCGAAGAATTCATGGAACGGTTACAGATCGGCTGTTACCGTGAATGTCCTGAGGGGGGTTGATATGACTACCAGTGGGGCATATTCGCGCCGGAAAAGTTTCCGGCGAAGAACCATCGAGGGCATCGCCATATTGGCCGCTTTGTTCGGCCTGCTCATTCTGGGCCGTATGGTGCTCACGCCCTGGGACTTTCCTCTGCCGGGCAAGCCGCAGTTGACCGGCTACTGGCAGGGCGAGGTTTCCTATACAGCAGAAGACAAAAGGCGACTGGTGCTTCATCTCGTCCGGGATGAAAACTGCTCCATGGCCTGCGATGTGACCGGCGAGATCAAAGTCTGTGCAGCCGGAAAGGATACGAGCGGCCGCTTCGCCGGAGATGTGCACAACTGGAGCGGCAGCCGCTTCTCACTGAATCTCTACCTACCGCAGCGCGATGGCGATATCAATATGCGGACGCTCAACGGCACATGGGAGGGCGACCTGGTCAGAATGAATGCCAAGATCGCGGTCATCGACGCCGATGGCACCTGGAGTTCGAACCATCAAATACCTGATCCGCCGGTGTTCGAGATGCGCCCCGCCGACGAAGCGGTTTTCCAGGCCGCGTGCTGATCCTCCAGGCCGCGTGCTGATGGACGGGCCGCTGTCACCGAGCCGAGTACCGGCAGAAGCCGGATGCGGTGGCGGGGCCGGGTGCGGTACGGGAGGCCAGGAGGAGGGCTACGTCGTCCTCCTGGCCCTGCCGGTCCTCGATGGAGGCCACGATGTGCTCCGCCAGTTGATCGAGGTCGCCGGGACCGCTGTCGAGGAGTACCTCTATCTGCCGCTCCCCCGCGGCCATATCGGTGTCGTGGAATTCCAGCAACCCGTCCGTACACAGCAGGAGCGTTTCCCGCGGGCCGAGGTGCAGGTAATGGACGGGGTACGGAATCTCGCCGGGGTCGGGCAGTCCGGGGGTCAGGCCGAGCGGGAGGCCGAGCGGCGGCCCGCCCTCCACGGTCAGCGCGGCACTTCCGTCGACGGTCCGGATATGCGGGCTGGGATGTCCGGCGCGCACGATCTCCGCATGGCCGGTGGCGGGCCCGAGGCTGACATAGACACAGGTGGCGAGGCGGTCGGTGTTCAGGTCGCGCAGAAAGGTCGAGGCCCGGGACATGAGCGACGCCGGCGAGTGCCCCTCGCTGGCGTAGGCGCGCAACGCCGTCCGTAGCTGTCCCATGACGGCGGCGGCCTGGATGTCATGCCCCTGTACGTCACCGACGACGAGGCCGACACGCCCCTCGGGCAGCGGCATCACGTCGTACCAGTCCCCGCCTATCTGATGGCCGGCGCGCGCGGGCCGGTACCGTGCGGCGACGCACACGCCCGGTACCGCCTCGATCGTGGCGGGGAGCATGGCCTGCTGGAGGCCGACCGCCATGGCGTGCTCCTCGTCGTAGAGCCGCGCCCGCTGGAGCGACTGGGCGACGGTGGCCGAGAGGGCGATCAGCAGATTCTGCTCCTCGGGCGAGAAATCGCGTTTCCCCTCGTAAAGAATCGCGAGTACGCCGGTGAGCCGGGCCTGCGCCATAAGAGGGAGAACAGCGGACACGGTGAAACCCGTCCCCTTTATGTACGGCCACAGCATCGAGTAATTGGCCCGTATGTTCTCCCGCGTGATGAACAGCGGACTGCGTGTCTGGAAAACCTCGGCGATCGGCCGGTCGTCGTCGAGCCGCCCATACTCCATATCGCGTACATATGCAGAGGGCATACCGGCGGAGGCGAGTCGGTGCAGTCTGTTCTGCTCAAGAACGGTCAGCGATATGCCCACGGCGCCCACCGGGCCCAGAATTTGGTTGCTGGTCAGGGCGGCCAGTACGTCTTCGACGCTGAGCGCCTGGGAGAGCGCGGTCGTGGTCGCCTGGACGACACCTGCCTGGTGCCGCCGGTCGGACTCCAGAATGGACTGCTTCTCCGCGTACTGGAGTTCGGTACGGAGGACCCCCACCGCCCGTACGGCATTTCCGGCATCGTCGCGCAGCACGGCTGCCTGTGAGTGTGCCCAGCGGATGGTGCCGTCCGACTGGCGGACACGGAAGTAATTGCCGCAGCCTGTCGAGTCCCGGGGATTCGCGAGAATGTCGGCGGCCCGCGCCCTGATACCGGGCAGCTCTTCCGGCATGATCCGGTCGTAGAGCGTAGATATCTGCCCGTCGAATTCTTCGGGCTTCAGGTCGAATATCGCGAGTGCGCTCGGGTCGAGCACGACTCGCGCGGAGGGAAGATCCCACACGAACCCACCGATGCCATTCAGTTCCATCGCTCTCGACAGCTCTGCCCGCAGTTCGTCTCCGAGTGGATCGGATGGCGTACCGCGAGACATCGGGTGGTTACTTTGTGTCATACGACCTCCTGATGTTTAAGTGTAGTGCGGAGCAGATAAATGCTCTGCGGCTGCCGTTTCCGCTGGTCGGCGGGGCGGACGGCCCCGGGGGCATGCCAATGGGCCGGGCGGGCACGAATGCCCGGCCCGGCCCATGAGGAACGGAGAGTGAACCGGCTAGCCGAGGGCGAGTGCTTTGACGCCGGAGAGCAGGGCGATGGGGTCGTAGTTGCCGTCGCCCGGGCCGCACGACGGGGTCGTCTCGGCGGTGCTGGAGACCTTCGTCCCGGTCGCGAACCGCCCGTCGCGGCTCGGCACCACCGTGGTGAAGTGGTTGATCGCCGAAGTGGAGAAGTACACACACTGGTGCAGGTTCACATAACGCCCCGCGGTCAGATCCAGCGCCTTGACGCCCGACAGCAGGGGGATGTTCGTGTAGGTGGCGCCTCCCGGGCCGCACGAGGGTGTCGTGTCCGCGGTGTTGGAGACCCGCGACCCGGCCGCGAACCGCGCGTCGCTTCCCGGCACCACCGTTGTGTAGTGGTCGGCGAGGGCGCTGGAGTAGTACACACACTGGTGCAGGTTCAGATAGCGGCCTGCGGTCAGATCGAGCGCCTTGACGCCGGACCGCTCGGGGATGACCCGGTAGTTGCCGTCTCCCGCACCGCATGTCGGGCTTGTCTCCGCGGTGTTGGAGACCTTCGTTCCGGTCGCGAACCGCCCGTCACGGCTCGGCACCACCGTGGTGAAGAAGTTGGTGGCCGTGGTCGAGTAGTACGCGCACTGGTGGAGATTCAGATAGCCGCGGGCCAGTTGCCGAGGTCCGTCGGCGTGGGCCGGGCCCGGTACGAGCATCAGCACGGCGGCGCTGACGGCGGCGGCGAGCCACGTCCTGGCAGATCCCTTACGGCGCACGATCGTCCCCTTTCTCCGATGGCTCCCTCCCGCAAGGAGCAGAGCCAGCAGAGCACGGTCCGCCGCTGGTCAGCCATGTGTTGGGCGCGTGATTCACCCCAAGGTGTGGGCCCGTACGCCAGTGCCCGGCGCGAGCAGTTCGCCGCCGCTGCCCTCAACACCCCGGCCAGGACGCCGCATTGACCCCCGGTCGCCGGCTTATCGGCTGTCCCCCCAACCACTCCAGCCACCACCCTTGCCACCCCGGTCGCCCCTGTCCCCCCGGTCCACCTGGTGTCGTTTCGCGGCGATCAGCCAGGAGACCGTACGGCCGATGTCGGACGAGGAGATGATGCCGAGGACGCGATGATCGTCCAGTACCAGGACCCGGTTGTCGGCGCCGGCGCTCATACGGGGCAGCAGGTCCGCCAGCGGGTCGTCCGGTGCCGCGGTGGTGACCTCCGCCAGGGGCAGCATCACGTCCTTGACGGTCAGGGACTCGCGTTTGTCCTCCGGGGTGTGCCGGGCGCGGTCCAGGGTGATCAGTCCCTCGGCGTCGCCCGTCCCGCCGGTCACCGGGAACGAGGAGTACCGGTAGCGGTACCGGGGGTCGGCCAGGAACTCCGCGACGGTCAGCCCGGCCGGCGCGGTGACGGGGTCCGGTGTCATGGCATGCCGTACCGGAACACCGGCGAGCACACTTCGCATCTGCGCCTCCCGGCCCTCGGCGGTGGCGGCCGCGATCAGGAACCAGCCGATCAGCGCGAGCCACAGCCCGTCGAAGGTACGGGTCGCGATGAACAGGACGAACCCCGCCGCCACCAGCAGCCAGCCGAACACCCGTCCGGCCGCGGTGGCCCCGGCCGTCGCCCGCAGCCGGTCGCCCGTACGCCACCACAGCAGGGCCCGCAGCAGGCGCCCGCCGTCGAGCGGGGCGGCGGGGATGGCGTTGAACACGGCGAGCAGCACATTGATGGCCGCCAGCCAGGCCGTGGCCTCCACGATCAGCCGGGGCACGTCCCCGAGCAGGAAAATCCAGGTCAACAGGGTGAACAGGCCACCGAGGATCAGGCTCACCAGCGGGCCGACACCGGCGATCCGGAGTTCGGCGCCGGGGTCCTGCGCCTCCGATCTGAGACGGGCCACACCGCCGAGGAGCCAGAGGACGATGTCGTCGACCTGGACTCCGTTGTGCCGGGCCACGATGGCATGGGCGAGTTCGTGGGCGAGGAGCGAGGCGAAGAAGAGCACGGAGGTGACCAGCCCGGCGACCCAGTACAGCCCCACCGCGTGGCCCGGGTAGACCAGCGGGAAGCGCCCCTGGGCCAGGCCCACCAGGATGAGTACGAAGATGACCAGGACGCTCCAGTGGACCCCGATCCGGACCCCGGCGATCCGTCCCAGCGAGAATGTCGCCCGCACCGCCTTCTCCCTCCCGGCTCCGGCCGGGCCGTACGCACGGCCCCGGCATCCGGAAGCTGTCCCCGAAGTGCCGACCGGCACTGTCCCAACCAGTCAACGACGCCGGACTTCGAGCCGCCACTCCAGCGGTCGGCGGACACAGCGGCTGGTAGGGGTCCACAAGCGCCAGGCACCACGCCCTGAAGCTCAGCGGCGCGGATGGTGGGTCGTGATGTACGGCATGTGGGAGTGCTGGGCCGGGATGCGTTCGATGACCAGGAGCACGGCGTCGTCGGCGGGATGCTTGCCGATATGGGTGAGCAGATCGCGGTGGATGTGGCGCAGCAGCGTTTCGGGGCTGGACGGCGGGAACGCGGCAACCCTCTCGGCCAGCGGGTAGAACGCGCCGGCCGGTGAGCGGGCCTCGACGACGCCGTCGGTGTAGAGCAGGAGCGTATCGCCGGTATCGAGGCTGAACGGCTCGGTACGGTGAACGGGCCCGGGCGGTTCGCACACCCCGAGCGGCGGCGCGGGGCTGGGTGAGTGCAGGACCGTGACGTCGCGGCCGCGCACCAGGAGCGGCGGCGGATGGCCGCAGTTGACCATGTGGGCCTCCGGGCCCTGGTCGGGTATGTCGAGGACGAGCGCGGTGGTGAAGTGTTCGCCGGCGTCCTCCTCGGTCTCGGCCTCCTCCAGACTGCGGTGGACGCTGCCTTCGAGGGCCGCGGCGAGTTCGAGCAGGGTGGCGCAGCGGTGGGCACCCTCACGGAACGCGCCCAGCACCACGGACGCCTCGCCGATGGATGCCAGCCCCTTGCCCCGTACGTCCCCGATCACCACCCGCGTGCCTGCCTGGGAGGCGCGGGCGACCGCGAACAGATCGCCCCCGATCCGGGTCTCGTCCTCGGCGGCCAGATACAGCCAGGCCACCCGCAACGGTCCGATCCGCCGGGGCGGAGGCCGCAGCAGTACGCGCTGTGCCGCGTCGGCGACCGACCGTACGCGAATCAGCTCGCGGTCGCGCCGCTCCCGTACCAGCGAGAAGAAGACCACCAGCGTGGAGAGCACGGTGAGCGCGGTGATCTGCGCCAGGTGATTGGTCGTGGTGAGCCCGCCGTGGAAGACGGCGATGAACACCTGCGCCACCACCGTCAGCGCCCCGATCAGGGCGGTCAGCCACGGCCCGGCGAACGAGGCGGCGAGGGCGGGCGCGATGACCAGGAACGGGCCGAGGTGGACATCGGTCGGCGAGTGGATGTCGACCGCTGTGATCACCACGATCAGCACGAGCGGGATGGCCACCAGCCCGCGCCCCGATGGCTCCACAAGGCGGTCCGCCCACCAACGCCCGGCACGCATAATCCCTCTTTCTACCACCTTCTCGCCAGTACGTATGTAATACGTATTTTTTTGGTCAGAGGAATTCGAATGAACGTTCCCAGGTGCTGCGCCACGCAGCGCGTTCCGGTCAGTTTTGTTGCACGTTGAACGAGTGATGGCGGTGCTCCGTACCCACAAGTGGCCCGGCCCCCAACCGAGCCGGGCCGAACCGGACTTGTCCGTACACGAATGGAGAACTCGCCGTGACTTCTGCCGCCTCCTGGCGCACCCGGACCGCAGCCGTACTCCTGACGGCGCTGACCGTCACAGGCTTGGCAGCGACATCCGCCTCGGCGGCCGCCGTCCCCGTCGTCACCTGCCCGTCGTCCTCCTGCACCACCCTGCTGACCGGCCTCGGCGAGCCCGTCGACGCCGCGTACGACACGGACGACAACGCCTATCTCACGTACCAGAACGGCGACTTGCGCAAGGTGAACCTGGTGACCGGCGCGCGCTCCACCGTCGCCCAGGGGCTGGGCAATCTGCGCGGCATCGCCGTCGACGGCGCCGGCAGCGCGTACGTCGGAGACTTCGACGGCAATCTGCGCAAGGTCGATCTCGCCACCGGACAGCACCGCCTTCTCGCCTCCGGGCTCGGCGCGCTGCACGGCATCGTCCACAGGGGCACCACCACCTACGCCACCGGTGGCAGCGGCAAGCTGTACGAGCTGAAGGACGGCGGTACGGTACGTGTCGTCGCGTCCGGCCTCGGCCTGTCCCAGGGCATCGCGCTGGACGGACGCGGCAGGGCGTACACCGCCGACATGTTCACGGGCCGGATCCTGCAGACGGACCTCGCCACCGGCACGACGAGAACCCTCGCCACCCAGTTCTACGAGCCCACGTCCATCTCCGTGGCGGCGGACGGCCAGGTCTACTTCGCGGTCGGCAACGAGGTCACGCGTCTCAACCCGGACACGGGCGTGGGCACACCCGTCGCCAGTATCCGGGGCCTCAACTTCCTTGCCTTCAAGCTCGACCGGAACGGCAACGCCTACACCACCCAGGTGACCGGAACGGGTTCGCTCTGGAAGATCAGCAACCTGGTCCCGCAGTCCTGACCCCTGCCGCCACCGCCCAACTGCCCGCACCCCGCCCATGAGGCGCGCACCTCATGGGCGGTGTGCGGCAACCGGCAACCGGCGGCCGCCCTCCGCTCAGCGTGGTGCGCGGGACAGTTTGTCCTGGAGGCGGCGGGCGTCCTCCGCGCGGTGTTGCGCGTGGTAAAGCGTGACCGCCCGCTGCCAGTTGTGGCGCGCCTCGTCGGCCTGGGCAAGGGCGAGATGGACATCGCCCAGGTTGGCGAGGGTGTTGGCCTCCTCGTAGAGGTTGCCGAGGTCGTGGAAGAGGGCATGCGCGCGGCGGTAGTACGCGAGTGCCTCGTCGTGCCGGGCCGCCGCGTGGGCGATGAAGCCCAGGCTGTCGAGGGTGCAGGCCTCGCCGTCGCGGAAACCGTGCCGCCCCTGGATCTCCAGGCCCTCCTCGCAGTGGCCCAGGGCCTGTTCGTACTCGCCGAGGCGCGCCTCGTACCAGCCCACGGAATTGAGCGCGTTCGCCGTCGCCACCGGATCGTGGCCCAGGCGCTGGAGCCGCAGTGTGTGCCTGGCATGGGTCAGGGCCTGCCGGTCGTCGCCCTGCTTGGCCCACGACCAGGCGAGGACGTCATGGATACGGGCCTGTTCGGCGAGGTCACCGGCCTCCTCGGCCGCGGCGAGGGCCGACTCCCCGTGGCGGAGCGCGTCGTCGTGGTGGCCGAGCCGGGCCCGGGCGTGGGCCAGCCGGCGGTGTGCCCAGGCGCGTACGCCGCCCTCGCCGTGGCGTTCGGCGGCTGCGAGGCCCGTACGCCACAGGGCCACCAGATCGTCGAGCCGCCCCTGCCGCCAGAGGAAACCGTCCAGCACCCGGGCCAGCTGCCACACCAGGACGTCCCACCCGTTGCGCTCGGCCAGGCGCTGTGCGGCGACCAGAGAGGTGTGCTCGGCGCGGAACCACGCCAGGACCGCCGTCTGGTCGCCCATCGGCTGCGGAACGACACCGTCCAGCGGTGGTTCGAGCTCCATGTGGTGGTGCCGGAGCGGGCTGAGGACCCGGTGACCGGCGTAGGCGGTGTGAAGGTAGAAGTCCATGACACGCCGCAGCGCCCGTGCCCGTGACTCCTCCTTCTGGTCCAGGGCGGCGCGCTCGGCGGCGTACAGACGGATCAGGTCGTGCATGCGGTACCGGCCGGGCACGGGCTGCTGCACCAGATGGACCGTCTCCAGCTCCCGCAGCGCCGCCCGGGCCGCGGCCGCCGGGCGGCCGAGCAGGCTTCCGGCGGCGGCCAGCCCGATCTCCGGGCCCGGCGCCGCGGCCCCGAGGAGGCGGAAGACCTCCGCGGCGGCGTCGCTGAGCGCGCGGTACGACACGAGGCAGACCGCCCGTACATTCGCCGGCAGGTCCCCCGCGTCCAGCGCGTCCAGCCGCGCCGACTCGTCGTGGAGTTCCTCGGCGAGCGCGGCCAGCGGGGAGCCGGCCCCGGCGGCGGCGCGGGCTCCCACGACGCTGAGGGCCAGGGGCAGTCCTGTGCAGTGTTCCAGTACGGCGGTGACGGCGTCGGGTTCGGCGGCCAGCCGGTCCTCGCCCAGGTGCCGGCCCAGCAGCTCGCGGGACTCGGATACGGAGAGCACGTCCAGTGGGAGGAGGTGTGCCCCGTGGGTGACGGCGAGTCCGGTCAGCCTGCGCCGGCTGGTGACCAGGACAGCGCATCCGGCGCTGCCCGGCAGCAGCGCGGCCACCTGCGCGGCGTCCACGGCGTTGTCGAGGACGATCAGCATGCGCCGGTCGGCGACCAGGCTGCGGTAGAGGCCGGCCAGCGCCTCCTGGTCGACCGGTATCGAGCCCGGAGCCACGCCGAGCGCGTCGAGAAACACCCGGACCGCGGTGGTGGACGCCAGCGGCTCTTCGGAGGGGTCGAAACCGCGGAGGTCGACATGGAGCTGCCCGTCCGGGAACCGGTCGGTGTTCTGGTGTGCCCAGTGCACGGCAAGTGATGTCTTGCCGATGCCACCGCTGCCGCTGACGGCGCACACCGGCACCGCGTCGCCGGGCCGTCCTGTCGGTCTCAGGACCTTGTCGAGTTCCGCGAGTTCACGCTGGCGCCCGGCGAACCACCGTGGGGCGGTGGGCAGTTGACGTGGAATGGTACGGTCCGGTGAGGACGGCAGGCCCGAGGCGGGTACGGGAGCGGGGGCCGATACCGCGGGGGCGGCCGTCGTCCCTGTCACGGCGAGCGCCGCGTCGGGCGCCGTGTTGAGCGCCGCGTCGGGTGCCGCGATCTCCGGGTCGTTGACGAGCATCCGCTGATGCAGTCTCCGTAATCCGTCGCCCGGGTCGCTCCCCAACTCCTCGGCGAGCGCCCGCCGTACCTGCTCGAAACAGCGCAGGGCGTCCGCCGCCCGGCCGCTCCGGTAGAGCGCCAGCATCAACTGCGCGGCCAGCCGCTCGTCCAGTGGATGCGCATCGTGGCAGGCGGCGAGTTCGGGCAGCAGCGCGGCATGGTGCGCGCGGCGCAACTGGACGTCGTTGCGGTCGAGCCGGCAGGCGTGCCGCTCCCCGAGCAGCGACTCCCGCAGCGAGTTGAACCAGGGCGTGTCCACCCCGGCGAACGGCTCGCCGCGCCACAGCCCGAGCGCCCTCTCGAACAGGGCCGCCGCGCGGGCGTCGTCCGTCGCCCTCGCCTGTCCGGTCAGCTCCCTGAAGAGGTGTACGTCCACCGTGTCCGGGTCGGCGAGCAGGGCGTACCCGGCGGGCCGCCGCACGATGGACACGCCGGTTTCCGTGGCCGCCCCGCCCCCGGAGATCCCGTCCGTGATCGCGTCCAGCGCCTGCCGCAGCCGGGACACATAGCTGTAGAGCGTCGGCTTCGCGCGCTGTGGCGGACGGAGACCCCAGACCCGGTCGACCAGCACCTCCACCGGCACCGTGCGGTTGATGTCCACCACCAGTGCCGCGAACACACTGCGCTGCCTGGCCGGCCCCAGGTCCACGGCGGCGCCGTCGCTACGCGCCTGGATCTCCCCCAGCACACCGAACCCGATCGTCACGGCTCCCCCACCCCCTCGCCGGTCGTGCCGCCCAAGTCTCGCCACGCACCGCCCACCTGCCAATTCAAGAACCGGACAAGGTTCTTCCACTCATGGCCGGGGTTCGCTTGTACTTCACGTGCTCCACCCTCGCCATGCACGGCGGCGCCACCGCCATCTGCTTCCCGCTCGCGGCGCACGGTCGGTCCGGGCGTGCGGCGTTCGCTATTCTGCGCGGGTGTTGGACGCAGCGGGGTGGCTGAGGGCGGGCTTCCGGTCGGAGCGGTGGACCCGTGGGAGGGACGCCGTGCTCGCCGGGGCGCTGGTCGCGCTCTCCTTCGTACCCGGGGCCGCCCACCAGGGCGTCGACCTGGCCGAGTTGCCGGACCGTCCGCTGGACGCCGTGGGCGTGCTCCTGCTGCTGGTGCAGAGCGTGCCGCTGGTCGTGCGGCGACGGTGGCCGGCGGTGTGTCTGGCGGTGGTGTGCGGGGGCTTCGTGGCGTTCCAACTCCTTCGCTACCCCACGGCCTTCGGCTCGCTCGGCGTGCTCGTGGCCCTGTACGCCGCGGGCGCGCACCTCGTACGGGGCCGGACCGCCGTCGCGACGGCGGCGACCGGCGCGTACGGAGCCTTCGCGGTCGCCCTGCACAACGCCGGATCGCCGGAGCGGTTCGAGGAGTTCGTGACCTTCTGGCTGGTTCTCGCGGTGTGCTGGGCCGTGGGCGCCCGGGTACGTACGCGGGCCGCGCAGGAGGCCGAGCGGCGCCGACGCGCCGAGGAAGCGGTCGTCGCGGCCGAACGCGCCCGCATCGCACGCGAGTTGCACGATGTGGTCACCCACCATGTGACCGCGATGGTGGTGCAGGCCGACGCGGCGCAGTATCTGACCGGGCAGGAGGACAAGGTCACGGCCGGCCTCTCGGCCATCAGTGATACGGGCCGCCTCGCCCTCGGCGACTTGCGCTATCTGCTGGGAGCGCTGGACGGCACCGACGACACGGAACACTCCCGCCGGGGGCCGGCGGTCGGCGAACTGCCTGAGCTGGTGGCGCGGTCGCGGGCGGCGGGACACCCGGTGGAGCTGGTCGAGCAGGGCGAGCCGCGGCCGATGACGAGCGCGGCGGAGACGGCCGCATACCGGGTCGTCCAGGAGTCCCTGACCAACGCGCTCAAGCACTCGGCGGGCGAGCGCACGGTCGTCCATGTCCGCCACGGTGAGGCGTGGATGGACCTGGAGATCACCACGGACGGCGGCGCCCGCCCCGGCCCGACGCTCAAGCCCCGCCGGCCCGCCCTGGGGCGCGGCGGCGGACGCGGGCTGGTCGGGCTGCGCGAGCGGGTCGGTGTGGTCGGCGGCGAACTGCGCGCCGGTGCCCGCCCCGGCGGCGGCTTCACCGTACTGGCCAGAATTCCGCGGGGGACATCGTGAAGCGGGGAACGGCCATGAAGCGGGGGAACGGCCATGTAGTGGGGCATGGGCACGAAGCAGGGAATGGGCACTGAGTGGAGAATGTCATGAATGCGTCACCGATCCGCCTGGTCGTCTGCGAGGACCAGGGGCTGGTCCGCGCCGGCTATGTGACGATCTTCAACGCCCAGCCGGACATGGAGGTCGTGGGTGAGGCCTCGGACGGCGAGAGCGCCGTACGGGTCGTCGAGCGCCTGCGGCCCGACGTGGTCGTGATGGACATCCGCATGCCGGTCCTCGACGGTATCGAGGCCACCCGGCGGCTGGCAGGATCCGAGGTCGCCCACCCGGCGAAGGTGCTCGTGGTGACCACCTTCAACCTCGACGAGTACGTCTACGAAGCCCTGCGCGCCGGGGCGAGCGGGTTCCTGCTCAAGGACGCCCCGCCGGCCGAACTCGTCGGCGGGGTACGCACCGTGGCGGCCG
This sequence comes from Streptomyces sp. NPDC057617, assembly GCF_042800555.1. Lineage (NCBI taxonomy): Bacteria > Bacillati > Actinomycetota > Actinomycetes > Kitasatosporales > Streptomycetaceae > Streptomyces > Streptomyces sp. NPDC057617. The sequence goes on from NZ_JBHVGV010000001.1 coordinate 1,085,496, forward strand.
GGGAAGCGCTGCTGGCGCCCGCGGTGACCCGGCGTCTCATCGGCCGGCACGCCCTGCGCGTACGACCCGCCGACCCGGAGGTGTCCGGGCGCGGCGCGACGCTGAGTGTGCTCACGGAGCGGGAACGCGAGGTCCTCGTGCTGATCGCGAACGGCCTGTCCAACGCCGAGATCGCCGCCGAGCTGGTCATCAGCTATGAGACCGTCAAGACCTATGTGTCGCGCATCCTGACCAAGCTCGGCCTGCGGGACCGGGTGCAGGCGGTGGTCCTGGCGTACCGGACGGGACTGGCGCAGGCACACTGACGCACGCACGCACACTGACGGCGCGCCCGCGACCCCGCATGCTCACACCCCTCGCGTCCCGCCTCCCGCCGCTCGCGCGGGAGTTGCCCGTACCGGCAGCGCGCTTCTGTCCCCCGCGAGAGCTACCCGTACTGTCCCCCGCAGCGGGATGGGCCCGCGCCGCCCGGACCCTAGCCTCGCTGAAGACGCCGCGGTGATCCCCAGCGCGGCACTTCCCGAAGGAGCGGCGGACGGTGTCGCAATCGTCATCCCCTGTGGACCCACAGACCCCGGGCCAGGCCGGCCCGCAGAACCCCGCGGCGAGCGCTCCGCCCGCCCAGCCGGGCACCACCACCCGTCAGTGGCTCCGCCCGGCGGGGGTACGGCTCGTCCTCATGCTCGTTGTGTTCGCGGGGGTCAACGCGGCGGCCGCGGGCCTCACCGGCGCGGCGGGCAGCTCCTTCTGGACTCTGCCCCTCGGCGTCGTGATCGCCGCGCTGGCGCTGTGGGCCTACATCCGTGCGGTGCGGTTCACCGAACGCAGAAGCACGGACGAGCTGCGCGTGGCGGACGCGCGCGCCGGACTGGTACGCGGCACGGGCTGGGGCGTGCTGCTGTTCACGGTGACGATCGGGGTCATCGCGCTGTTCGGCGGATACCGGACGGCCGGCTGGGGCTCGTTCGTCGGCTTCCTCGCGGTGCTGGGCCTGATGTGCGCGGTCGCGGTCACCGAGGAGCTGCTGTTCCGCGGGGTGCTCTTCCGTATCGTCGAGGAACTCGCCGGTACGTGGGGGGCGTTGGCGGTCAGCGCCACGCTGTTCGGTCTGCTGCACCTGATCAATCCGAACGCGACCTTCTGGGGCGGGCTGGCGATCGCCGTCGAGGCGGGCCTGATGTTCGGCGCGGCGTACGCCGCCACCCGGAGCCTGTGGGTTCCCATCGGTGTGCACCTGGGCTGGAACACCGCCGAGCTGGGAATCTTCGGCACCACCGTCTCCGGCAACGACGACACGCTGGTGGGTCTGGTGCACTCCACGATGTCCGGCCCGGGCGCGCTCACCGGCGGCGCCTTCGGCCCCGAGGCGAGCATCGTCGCCGTCCTCGTCTGTGCCGTACCCACCGTCCTCTTCCTGCGCGCGGCCCGCCGCGACGGCCGCATACTCCCCCGCGCCGCGAAGCGCGCCTGACGCGCGGGCGGCCGTCCGGCGCCCCAGCCGTTCGACGGTACGGTCCCGCAGGGGACGACGGTACGGTCCATCACGCCGACCGGGCCCCGCCACGGGTCCGGCCGGCGGCGCGTCCGTCATGGGACCGCGCGTCTCACCCCACGGTGATGTGCCCCGTCCGCAGCGCGGCGATGACACCGCCGTCGACCAGGATGTCGCTGCCGGAGATGAACCGGGCGCCGGGGCTGAGCAGGAACTCGGCGGTCCTCGCGATATCGGCCGCCGTTCCCTCCCCCTTGGCGTTGGAGCCGTCGATCATGGCCTGGATGACGGCGCCGTGCTCGCCGCTCAGTTCTGAGTTGCCCATGGGCGTGGCGATATGGCCAGGGCTGATCGCGTTGATCCGGGCGCCCCTGGCACCCCATGTCACACTCGCGGCCTGGACGCGTACGAGGTTGGCCCGCTTGGCGAAGGCATAGGCGGCTCCGCGGTGCGGGAAGTTGTCCGGGTTCGCGATGGGCAGGCCGAGAAGCCGGTCGGCAGGGGTGTTGGCCAGTTCCAGCGCCTGCTCCGCGGGGAAGGGCGGGTAGTTGTGACCGGCCATGCTCGCGATGACAACACCGGCTCCGCCCGACGCGACGACCTCGCCGAACTCCTCGGTCACCAGGGCGACCCCGAGCAGATCCACCGCCAGGATGGCGGCCACCGGTGCCTGTACGGGCGAAAGCCCCGCGGTGTGCACCACATACCGGACCTCGCCGAGGGACGCGGCGCGCTCGGCGAGCGCCGCCACCGAGGCGCGCGACGAGACGTCGACCGCCTGTGCGGTGACCTCGTACCCCTCGCCCCGCATCTGCGCGGACACGGTGTCCAGGGTCTCTTCGCTGAAGTCCGCGAGGAGCAGATGGACACCGGGTCCGATGCGCCGCGCGATCGCCTGACCCATTCCGCCCACGCCGATCACCACCGCGATGTGCTGCGACATGCTCACTTCCTTTGCCGGGGCGTACGACGAACACGCCCCGCGTCCGACGGCCGCCATTTATCAGACAGGCGTCCGTTATCCGACAGGTGTCGGAGAGGATACGCTCACCGTATGCCTGCGCACCACGTGGACGCCCGTATCCGCCGCTCCCGCGCCGCCCTGGAGACCGCCCTGCGCGAGCTGATCGCCGAGCGCGACCTGGTCCAGCTCTCGGTGTCCGACATCACCAAACGCGCGGGCGTCACCCGGTCCACGTTCTACGAGCACTACAGCGATGTGCACGAGCTGGCCGCCGCGGCATGCACCTCCATGTTCGACGGGCTGGTGGCCGCCACCCCGGCCGGCCCGCGGGATCTCCCGCGCGACGGCCGCTCCCCGGACAACCCCCTGGCGGGGGTGTTCGCCCATGTCGCCGAGCACGCCGCCCTCTACCGCGCGGTGCTCGGCCGGGACGGCAGCGCCCGTGTGATCAACCATCTGCTGCAGCGGGTCGCGATCGCCGTACATGTCAGCCGTGGGCCCGCCGATGCCCTCCCGTCCAGCCATGCCGACGACCCGGAGGCCATCCCCCACGACCCGGCGGCCGCGTTCGTGGCGGGCGCGCTGCTCGGTACCGTCCTCGACTGGCTGCACCACGGCTGCCCCGGCACGCCCGAGCAGATCGGCGCCGCGCTCTGGCCCCAGCTCCTCGCCGGCGCGGAGGCGGCCACCGGGACATACGACGAGGCCGCGGCACCTGGACCTGGTGCCGCGGCCTCGTGATCCCACATGCGGCCGACGGCTGAACGCGGCTGGAGGAATAGAGGGCTAGAGGGCCAGACGACTAGAGGACGACAATGCCCTCTCCGGCGACCGCGTCCGGCACCGGGGTTGTGCTGATCTTGGTGAGGGAGCCGTCGTCGTTGATACGGAAGCCGTCGACCGCGCCCACGCCTCCCGTCTGTACGTACAGGAAGTGGTTGTCGGGTGTGACGGCGCTGTCGACGGTGCCGGTCCCGGTGGGGGTGTTGCCGAGCGCTCTGAGATGCGCTCCGCGGGTCTGCTGGAAGCCGGAGACGGTGTTGCTGCCCGCGTTCGACACGTAGAACCGGTTCCCTGCACGGACGACCCAGCAGCTCGCCTGCTGGCCGGTGAGGATGTCGTCGAGGAGTGTGACGTCACTGTCCTTCTCGATACGGAAGGTCAGTACGGCGTTGGGGCCCGCGTCCGCGACAACGAGGCGGCCGTGCCGGTCGAAGGTCAGTCCGAACGGGGCCGAACCGGCCTTGCTGCTGACGACGGCCCGGGGCGCAGGGGCACCGGAGGGGCTGAGGGGGAAGACCGCGATGCTGTTGCCGCCCATCTTGGTGGTGACGACGAGCCGCGATCCGTCGGGGGTGAAGGCGACCTGGCCGGGGGTGTGGAGGAACTCCGGTGTGGCGGCGGTGTTCAGCCGCAGCGCGCGGTTCCACTCCGCGACGCGCCGCAGACCGTCCTTGGTGAGCCGGTAGCCCTGGATGGATCCGCCCTTGCGCGCGTTGAGTACGTACACCCGGTCCTCGTGCACCGTGACGCTGACGGGGAACGTACCGCCGGAGTAGACGACCTGCTTGCGGTGCAGCCGCTCGCCGTCCACCGAGAACACGGTGACCGTGTTGCTGCCCGCGTTGACCGCGTACAGCAGGTTGTGGCGGGGGTCGTACGTCAGGGATCCCTGCGAGGCGAGATGGTCGACGACGGAGCCTCCGAGGGCCCCGCCCTTGCCGTCGGTGGCGAACACGCCCCGCTTGTGGAGGGTGCCGTCCGCGGCGCGGAGGTAGGCGACGACCTTGTTCCCGCTGATGCTGTCGGTCTGGACGAAGACACGGCCCCGGTGTTCTCCGGGGTGCCGCTCCGAGTCGGCGGAGGCGGGAATCGCGAGTGCGGCCATGGCGACGGTGACCGCGGTCGCGATCCTGGTGACGGTCGCGATCCTGGTGATACGGAAAAACGTTTTTGCGCGCCTCATCGGCGTTCCCCTTCAGGCAGATACGGGTTCGGGTGGGGGTGCCCCTGCCTGGGCGGATCCGGCAGGGGCAGCGTCCGCCGTCATGATCGAGTACCTGAAGGGCGGGGTGATGGACCGACCGGGGGTCGTTCCCTCGGGCGAGTGAGCGGCAGGGTGTCGTACGGCGGCATGGTGTCGTACGGCCGCATCGTGTCGCACGGCCGCATGGTGTCGTACGGGCCGCATGCCGTCCGGCGCGTGATCCTCAGGAGGCGCGGCCGGCGCCGGCCGTCTCGCGAGCCGCCGGTACGGCGAGGGAGCGGTCGGCGACGGTGAGGACGAGGAGGACGGCCGCGGCGGCGAGCATGAACACGGCGAGACCGTGAAGGCCCTCGGTGGTGGCGCGCCGGCCGAAGAAGGCACCGGTCGCGCTGGAGGACACCATCGCGCCGAGATACATGAAGGTGCGCAGCAGACCGGAGGACGCGCCCATCCGTGCGGGATCCGCCTGGTGGTAGAGCGCGTTCTGGTTGGCGAGGCTGATCAGTCCCTGGGGCAGCCCCAGGAGGGCGGTGACGGCAACGAGAATCCAGACCGCCGTGTGGTCACCGAGGACGAGAAGCAGGGCGCAGGCGGCGAGTTGGACGGCGGCGCCGACGACGAGCTTGCCGAGCACCGCGGCCCTGCGCCCGGTGAGCGCGGACACGACGATGCCGACGGCGAAGGTGGGCAGCAGGACCAGTCCGGCGGCGGAGGCGCTCAGGCCCCTGCCGTCCTCCAGCCACTGGGTGAAGCCGTAGATGAAGGCGTACGAGACGGTGTATCCCACGAGCGTGCGGGCGTAGGTGGCGAGCAGCGGGACATTGCCGGCGAAGACACGCACGTCGATGAACGGGTCGGTGGCGCGCAGCTCGCGGAGGGCGAACCCGGCACCGGCCAGGACGGTGACGGCGAGGAGCCACACCCGGTCGAGGCGCGTGTCCATGAGGAAGAGCAGCAGCGAGACCAGGGTGGCGGCGAACAGGAGGATGCCGACCGCGTCGATACGCGCGCGGGCCGGCGGAGCGCCGACGGTACGGGCAGGAGTGCCCGGGGTACGGCCGGGGACGCCGGGGGTACGGGCCGGGGCGGCTTGAGCGGGGGCGGTTTCGGCGGGAGCGGCCTGGGCGGGCAGGTGCCCGGGCAGGAACAGCAGGCCGAGGACGAGGCAGGCGATCGCGAGCGGGATGTTGACCGCGAAGGTGCTGCGCCAGCCGCCGACTCCGATGAGCAGGCCGCCGAGGGTGGGGCCGACAACGGCGATGGTCTGGGTGGCGACGGCGAGGGCCGTGAGGACACCGGCGGGGCTCTTCATTCCCGTACGGTCGGCCTCGCTGCGTATCAGATACATGGCGGCCGGATAGCCGGCGCAGGTGCCGAAGCCGAGGATGACGCGCGCGGCGACGAGGACACCGAGGTTCGGGGCGAGCGTGCCGAGCACTCCGGCGATGCCGGTCAGCGCGGCGCCCGCGAGGAACAGGCGTCTGGGGCCGTACATGTCGACGAGCCGCCCGGCGAGCGGCTGCCCTATGGATGTCGCGAGGTAGAGCGCGGAGATGAGCCAGGCGGTCTCGGAGGCGTCGGCGCCGAGGGCGGCACCGATCGGCGCGAGGGCGACGGCGATGATCGACGAGTTGACGGGGTTGAGGATGGCGCCGGTCATCATCGGCGCGAGCAGCCGCCTGTCGAAGGCGTGCTCGGGGGGTTTCGTGTTCAGTTCGTACGCCTTCCCATCAAGTCCGCGCGCTTTCCGGTCAGTTCGTGAGATCGGCAGGCTGGCTCAGTTCGTGAGACCAGCCGGTGCGCTCAGTCGGCGAGCCGTCCCAGCAGCCGCATCGCCTCGACGACGGTGCGGCGCTCGGCATCGTCGAACCGCTCCTGGAAAGCCCGGGCCAGCCACTCCACGCCTGCCTGACGTGCGCCTTCGACACGCTCCCGGCCGGCCTCGGTCAGCTCGACGATCTGACGGCGTCCGTCGGAGGGGTCGGGGGTACGGGTGATCAGTCCCAGCTTCCGCAGGGACGTCAGGGTGACGGCCATGGACTGCTGCCGTACATGCTCGGCGGTCGCCAGCGCGGCGGCGGTGACCGCTTCGCTCTTGCCGATACGCATCAGAACGGACGCCTGCGAAGGGGTCAGGTCCTCCCCGTCGGTCACCTGCATGATCCGCCGCCGCAGCCGGCTGACCACCACACGCAGGTCCAGGGAGGCCTGGAGCGCCGAGGCCTCGATGGGGTTCGTTTCACTTTGCATATATTCACTCTACACTGTTTAATGCAAACTGTTCAGTTGAAACTGAGCTTCTTCTCAGCCACTTCCCCTGTCGAGAGGACCCCCTCATGTCCGAGTCCCGTACGGCCCTGCTGGTCATGGACTTCCAGAACGGCATCGTCGAGCGCCTGGGCAGCGACTCCGTCGTCGGGGCGGCCGGCCGCGCCGTCGAGGCGGCACGTGCCGCGGGCGTCCCGGTGATGTTCGTACGCGTGGCGTTCCGCCCCGGTTATCCGGAGGCCGCCGCCACGAACCTCGCCTTCGGCGCTCTCGCCCAGACCGGCGACGCGTTCACCCAGGACAGCCCGGCCACCCAGGTGATCGCCGCGCTCGCGCCGCGCGACGACGAGCCCGTCGTCGTCAAGCGCCGCGTCAGCGCGTTCAGCGGCAACGACCTGGACGTCCTGCTGCGCGCGGCCCGTGCGGACAGTCTCGTCCTGGCCGGCATCGCGACCAGCGGCGTCGTACTCTCCACCCTGCGCCAGGCGGCCGACCTCGACTACCGCCTGACCGTCCTGGCCGACGCCTGCGGCGACCAGGACCCCGAGGTCCACCGCGTCCTCACCGAGAAGGTCTTCCCCCGCCAGGCCCTGGTCACCACGGCGGACGAGTGGGCCAAGTCCCTCTGACCGAGCCCGCGTCACCGGCCCCGCGTCAGGCCGAGTACTGGTGGGCCGGGTAGGTCAAGTAGCCCGCGTCACCGCCCTGGTAGTACGTGGCCTCGTCGACGGGGGCGATCGGGAGGCCGCCGCGCAGCCGCTCGACCAGGTCGGGATTGGCGATGAAGGCGCGGCCGAAGCTGATGAGGTCGGCGCCCAGCGCGAGCCAGTGCTCGGCGTCGTCCCGGCCGGTCTGCTTCGGGCCCATCGGAAGCACCGGGTTCATGATGAGCGTGCCCGGCCATGCCCGGCGCAGGGCGACCAGCACCTCTTCGTCGGCGGTGGCTTCGAGGTGTACGTACGCCACCCCGAGGCGCGCCAGTTCGGTCAGCAGCGCGGTGTAGAGCTCGCGGACGTCGGTCTCCTCAACTCCCCAGAACGACCCGCCCGGTGAGAGCCGGATGCCGGTTCTGGCCGCGCCGATGGCCTCGACGGTGGCGGCGGTGGCCTCCACGGCGAAACGGATCCGGTTGGCGACCGGACCTCCGTAACGGTCCGTGCGCAGGTTGGCGTTGGACGAGAGGAACTGCGAGATCAGATAGCCGTTGGCGCCGTGCAGTTCCACGCCGTCGAAGCCCGCGTCGACGGCGTGGCGGGCGGCCCGGGCGTACGACCGTACGTGCTCGGGCACTTCGGCCGTGTCCAGGGCGCGCGGCGTGGGGGCGGGCTGTGGCCCGGTGGGGGTGAACACGTCGCCGACTGCGGGTACGGCGGAGGGCGCGACCGGCCGTGTGCCGGTGGTGTCGGGGTGCGAGACCCGGCCGCCGTGCATGATCTGGGCGAAGATCCGTCCGCCGCTGGTGTGGACGGCAGCGGTCACGGGGCGCCAGGCGGCGACCTGCTCGTCGGTGTGCAGTCCCGGTGTTCCCGGGTTGGACTGTCCGATCACACTCGGCTGCACGCCCTCGCTCACGATCAGCCCGGCCGTGGCCCGCTGGGCGTAGTAGGCCGCCATCGACGGCGTCGCCAGACCGCCGGCGGCGGCCCGGACCCGGGTCATCGGGGCCATGACCACCCGGTTGGGCAGCGTCAGGCTCCCGAGCCGGTGGCTGGTGAAAAGGGTCGTCACGTCAAGACTCCTTCGCGGTCCTCGGCGCCCGGACCCGGGCGCTGCCGCTACGCTAAAACCTCACATTGATGTCAGAGGCAAGGCCCGTGGCCGTCAGAGGCAAGGTCTGTGACGCAGGACATATCCAGGAGGGGCTTGTGCGGATCGGGGAACTCGCGTCGCGGGCCGGGGTCAGCGTCCGGTCCGTGCGCTACTACGAGGAGCAGGGCCTGCTCACCAGCACGCGCAGCCCCAGCGGCCAGCGGCACTACACGGACTATGAGGTCGAGCGGGTCGCGTTCATCCAGCGGCTGTTCGCCGCGGGTCTGTCCAGCCGCACCATCACCGAGCTGCTGCCCTGCGTCGACGCGCCCAGCGAGCAGAACTCCGACTCCGCGCTGGAACGGATGGCGCAGGAGCGCGACCGGCTGTCCACGCACATCGCCGACCTCATACGGACCCGGGACGCACTCGACGGCCTGATGGCCACGGCCCGCGCGTACCGCGAGCAACTGAGGACGGCCGCCGTCGGCTGACCGCCGGGTCCGGCCCGGCCGACAGCGCTCGGCCCGGACCAGCGAGGCGGCCGGTGCGGGCTGGGGCTGATGGCGCTCGCTGTCCGCTGCCGCTGATCAGGAGGAGGCCGGAGACGATCAGGCTGGTTTCGACGAGGGCGGTGAAGGCGGGTGCGGGGGGGGGGGAGGGGAGGGGGGAGGGAGGGAAGGAGAGAGCGGGCCCCTCCCCGCGCGCACCCCGGTTCACCCGCGAGCGGCCGGCCGCCGGACTCCGTGATCGT
>NZ_JBHVGV010000001.1:1094719-1187058 GCF_042800555.1 Streptomyces sp. NPDC057617
GTGGGGTTGGGGGTTGGGGTTTGGTTGTGTTTGGGGGGGGGGGAGGGGGGGGGGGGGGGGGGGGGGGGGGGGGGGGGGGGGGGGGTGGGGGGGGGGGTGCGGGCGCTGGCTGGGGGAATCCCCCCCCCCCCCGGCCCGTCCGTACACACGCACACGCTGCTCGCGGCCTTCAGCGCGATTCCCGGCTCAGCCGCAGTGGCGGAACGCGTCCGTCGTGCCGCCGGTGGTGACCAGGCCGGAGCTCTGGTCGAGCACCACGATGGTGGCCGGCTGCGTCTGTCCGCCTCGGCACCTGATGTCCGCGACGTACTGCCAGCCCGGCACGGTGCCGGAGGCGCTGACGCTCAGTGAGCCCAGCGAGTAGGGCGCGACCGTGTTGATGCCCACCGCGTAGAACCGCACCACGCCGTTCGGGCTGAGCCCGCTGCCGGTGGCGTACAGGTAGCCGCCCAGCTGGTGGAACGTGGTGGAGACGGACACCCCGCCGCGGGGTGTCGCGCCCGGGTCCGCCAGCCGCCACGGGGCGTTGGCGTTGTCGGCGCGGGCCTGGTCGCGGCTCGCCGGCGGTACGCAGACGTGGTCCGAGGGCCGCGTTTCGCGCCAGACGAAGCCCGGCTTGCAGGTGTCAGGACCGTAGATGCCGCCGTTCGGCTCCCGGCGGGACGGCCCCAGCGCGTTCTCCGTCGCGATCTCGGAGCGGATCTGCGGCGTCACACAGACCAGGTCCGACGCGACCGCCTCCCGCCACACGAAGCCCGACGCGCAGGTGTACGGACCGTACGGCAGGTCGGCCGCCATGGCCGACGGGCCCGTCACCACCAGTCCCGTCAACAGCGCCACCGCCGCGATCAGCCCCGCCAGTGCGCGGCGCAAGAAGCCGGAGCCGGCTTCCCCCACGGAATTCTCCATGGCATTCACGCCACCGCGGGCCGTACTTCTTCTGCCATTTCCTCTGCCATGCATGTGTTCTCCTCGGTCGGTCCTCAACACGGTGGCCGATATCGGCCACCGGAGTCTCAAAACAGCGCTGAAGCGAGTTTTCGCCATTCAACGAGGGTCGATTCACAGCCAGAACAGGTGATGCGGAGCCGGTCGAATTCCACCGGGAGCACCAATGGACGCGGGCGGTGTGAAACCTATCCATACGGCAGTTTCATGTCGTGAGTAATGCGATACTCAGCCCGGCAGCGCCGGACCAGCGGGCCCGGCGGGTGGGGCTGATCCACACGGAGGGCTTCCGATGGAAGACCGGATAGATCGTCCGATATCGCCGGAACCTTCCGCACACGAGGCCTATCCGCCTTATCCGCCCTCTCCCTCCTGGCCGTTCACGGGCCGGGACGTGACGCTTGCCGAACTGACATCGCTGATGGAGCACTCGGCCCGGCCGGTATTGCTGATCACGGGCCCCGTCGGCGTCGGCAAGACGCGAATGGCCCGGGAGCTGCTGTCCGGAGCCGAAACCAAAAACGGAGCAAAAAACGGAACTGGAACCGAAACCGGAACGGCCGTACCCCCCGGGCGATTACTGACGGCGTCCGCCACCGAAAGCGTCGCGCGCATTCCCTTCGGCGCCTTGGCGCACCTGTTGCCGACAACGTTGCCCACGGCCGGCGGGCGTCCCAATCTGCTGCGGGTCCTCGCCGATGGGCTGCTCGCCGGCATCGGTGACGGACAGCGGACCCTGCTCGTCGACGACGTGCATCTGCTCGACGACGGTTCGGCTTCCCTCCTGCTGCATCTCGCCGTACGGAGCGGTATGCACGGCTCCACGCACGGCGGTATGCGGATCGTCCTCACCGGCCGCTCCGATGTGCCGATGCCCGATGCCGTCGAGGCGTTGATACGCGGAAACTACGCGGACCGGGTCGATCTGCCGCCGCTGGGCGCGGATTCCGTCAGCCGCCTGCTGGAACGTACGCTGCGCGGGCAGGTGCAGACCGCGACCGCGCACAGGCTGTGGCAGTACAGCGGCGGCAATGTGCTGTGGCTGCAGCAGCTCGTCGACGCGGGGCTCGCCTCCGGCACGCTGGCGGTCGTCGGTGAAGTGTGGTGCTGGCAGGGGCCGTTCCAGCTCAGTACACGTCTGGTCGATCTGGTGAGCCGGCGTATCGGGCAGCTCTCCGCGCCGGTGCAGCGTGCCGCGGAACTCATGGCGTTGGGGGAACCCCTCGGCGTGACGGTCTTCGAACAGCTCACCGGCCCCGCGGTCATGGACGAACTCGACCGCCGCGAGCTGATCATCGGCGAGAAGGACGGCTGGCGCACCCAAGTACGGCTGGCCCATCCCCTGTACGGCGAGGTGCTGCGCCGGCGGACGCCCCCTCACCGGTGGCGGCGCCACTGCCGGGATCTGGCCGAGGCGATCGAGCGTACGGGCATGCGCCGGCGCGAGGATCCGGCCCGGGTCGGCGGCTGGCGTCTGGAAGCCGGTGATCTCACCGATCCGCGGTTCCTTCTCTCCGCGGCCGAACACGCCGTACTGACCATGGACTTCACCCTGGCGGCGCGGCTGGCGCGAGCGGCGTGCGACGCGGGTGGCGGTGCGCCGGCCCAGCGGGCGCTGGCCGTCGCGCTCGGCTATACGGGGGACGGGGTGCGGGCGGAGCAGGTCCACAGCGGACTGTCGGGGACCATCACATCCGAGCGCGAGCAGTTGCAGTCGGTGCAACTGCGGGCCGCCAATATGTTTCTCGCCCTCGACCGCCCCGCCGACGCCCTGGACCTGCTGCGCCGTACGGAAGAGACCATGGCCGACGAGGCCGCGCGCGCCGAACTGGCCGCCCTGCAAGCCCTACTGCTCGCGGCGCAGGCCGACTGGCCGGCGTACGCGGAGGCCGTCGCCCGCGCCCGGCAGTGCGTACCGCCGACCCCGGGGACAACGGTCAGGGTGTACTACGCCGAGTGCATCGATCATTTCTGCCACGGCCGGACGGACGCCGCGTTACGGCTGGCCGAATCGGCGTTGATGATCCTGTCGGACGGGGACGACATGCCGTTCCTGCACGCCGGTCTGCTGAGCTGGCTGTGCAACGCGCAGGCGTTCTCGGGACGGCTGGGGGAAGCCGAGGCGATCGCCACTGCCGAGTACCGGCAGGCGCGGGAGTCCAACTGGGTGGCGAGCCAGGGTGCTTGGCAGATCTTCCTCGGCAGGATCGCCGCGCGCCGCGGACAGTTGCGGTCGACCCTGCGGCACATGCGCGAAGCGGCCTCCATACTGCGCGACGACGCCACCTGGGGCCAGCAGGCGCTGCTGTACGGTGAATGGGCCACCGTGGAGGCGATGACCGGCAACGCCGCCGAGGCGCAGACGCTGCTCGACCAAGCGCATCTCGCCCATGTGCAGTCGTACCGCATCCTCCACACCCTGGCCTTCCGGATGGCGCAGCCATGGATCCTGGCAGCCCGGGGCCGCCTGCGCGATGCCGCGCGCCAGGCGATGCGCGCGGCCGACGACGCCCGCCAGGAGCAGGCCTTTTTGTGGGAGGCGGAGTTGCTGCACCTGCCGGTACGTCTCGGTCAGTCCGCGGCCGTCTCCGGCCGGCTCGTCGAACTCGCCGCCGTCTCCGACAACCCGCACATCAGGATCTACGCCGAACACGCCGGTGCGTTCGCCGACCGCGACGCGTCCGCGCTGGAGGAGGTCTGCGCCTCGTTCCAGACCGCCGGCATGCACCTGCACGCGGCCGAGGCCGCCGCACACGCGGCACGCCTGTGGTTACGCAACGGAAGCACGGTCCACGCACAACGCGCCGCCGACCGCTGCCTTCAGCTCGCGCGACACTGCGAGGGCGTCATGACACCCGCCGTTCTCGCCTGCTGGACCCCCGAACTGACCGACCGGGAAAGGGACATCGCGCGCCTCGCCGCCGACGGACAGAGCAGCCGGCAGATCGCGAGCCTGCTCGGCATCATGGTGCGTACCGTCGACAACCACCTGTACCGCGTCTACCGCAAGACCGGTGTGACGAACCGACGCGAACTCCGTAACGTCCTCACCCTCGGCCTCTCCGAACCCACCGACGGCACTGACGGCACCGAAGCAGCCGGCGCCACCGACGAGTTCGGGGACCGCTGACGACCGACGGCGGACATCGCCGTGGGCCGCACCGTACGACCCCTGTCACGTCATCTGCCGTCGCACCAGCTCGTACAGCCGGCCGGCCGGGTCCGCCAGCAGGGCGGCCGGCGGGCCCTGCTCGACCACGCGGCCGTCCGCCATGACGATCACCCGGTCCGCGTCCATGACCGTGGTCAGCCGGTGGGCGATGACCAGCCGGCTGGCGCTCAGCTTGCGGGTGCTCTCGACCACGATGCGCTGTGTCTCGTTGTCCAGCGCGCTGGTGGCCTCGTCGAAGAACAGGATGCGCGGCCGGCGGATCAGCGCCTGGGCGATCATCAGCCGCTGCCGCTGGCCTCCCGAGATCGCGCCACCGCCGGCGATCATGGTGTGCAGACCCATCGGCATGCGCTTGATGTCCTCGGCCAGGCCCGCCATTTCCGCCGCCTCCCACACTTCCTCCTGGGTGAAGGCCTCGGCGCCGCAGATGCAGTCCAGGATCGACCCGGTGAGCGGCTGTGCGTTCTGCAGGACGACTCCGCACTGACGTCGTACGGCGGCCTGGTCGAGGGCCGCCAGATCCTGGCCGTCGTAGAGCACACTGCCGGACAGCGGCTTGTCGAAGCCGATGAGCAGGCGCAGCAGTGTCGACTTGCCGCATCCGCTCGGGCCGACGACCGCCACGAACTCGCCGGGCCCGACCTCGACGGACACGTCGTCGAGAGCCAGCGGGCCGTCGTCGGTGTAGCGGAAGGACAGGTTTCTGGCCGCTACGCCGCCCGACAGGACACCGGGCTGCGCGCTCGCGCCCCGTACCTCCGGCGGCTCGTCCAGGATCGGCCTGACCTGCTCGAACAGGGGCAGTGCCGCGGCGCCCGAGATGAGTGCGCCGGTGATCTGCGTGACCGATGTGAGCAGCATGGTCACCGACGTGCTGAAGGTCAGGAACGCGCCGGCCGACATGCTGCCGCGGGCCGGTCCCGCGAGCAGTACGAACATGATGAACGTACACAACGGCAGATATACGGCGTCGAGAACGGTGGTGAGGTTCTTGATCCGGCCCGTCCGCTGCTGAAGCTCGCGTGAGCGGGCGAACTCGCGTGCCCACGCGGCGTACGCGAAGCTCTCGGCGGCGGCGACGCGCAGCTTGGGAAGGCCGCGCAGGGTCTGGAACGCCTGGTTGTTGAGCTTGTTGCCGAGTTCGACGAGCCGTCGCTGCCAGCGGAGCTGCCACAGCCCCATCGCGAGGAACACCGAGCCGATGACGATCAGCATCGCGACCGCCGCCAGCGCCAGCGGCACGTTGTAGAAGAGCAGCAGCCCGAGATTCATCGCGCCGACCGTGCCTGCCTGCACGGCCACCGGACCGGTGCCGGACAGCACCCGGCGGATCGCGCTGATGCCCATCGCCGCACTGGCCAGCTCCCCGGTGGAGCGCTCGGTGAAGAACTTCGTCGGCAGCCGCAACAGCCTGTCCCAGACGGCTGGTTGCAGCGAACTCTCGATCCGGCCCTCGATCCGCAGGATGGTGAGGTTCTGCAGCAGCATGAACGCGGCGGAGACGATGCCGGTGACGACGAGTGCCAGGGAAACCTGGACGATGAGACTGTTCTCGGCGTTCGGTACGTACACACCGAGCACCTGGCCGGTGGCGATGGGCACGAGCCCGCCGAGCCCGACCGTGACCAGTCCGGCGATGAGCAGATGACGCATCTCCGTCCGGGTGCCGCGCAGGCTGAAACGGAACAACCGCCACAGTGTCAGGGGCTGTTCGGGGAGCGGGCGGTAGAACATCACGGCGCGCGGTTCGAGTTCGGCGGCGTTGGCGGAGCCGATACGCAGCCGCAGACCCGATGCCGGGTTCACCGCCTCGTACCCGCCCCGGCGCCACAGCAGTGCGACCGGCGCGCCCGACTTGCCCCAATGCCCGACCATCGGACCGGTGTCCGTACGCCACCACCGCCCGTCCAGCCGGACGGCGCGGGTACGGATCCGGGAGGTGACGGCGATGCGCTCGACGAGGGAGACACGTGCGCCCCCGCGCGCGTCGTCGGTGACACCGGCCGCGCCGCCCTTCGGCGGTCCGGTCAGGGTGATGCCCGACGCTTCGGCGACCAGACGGCAGACGGCGTACGTCGTGTCGTCGTCGGTTCCTTCGCCGCCCGCGGAACTCCGCCCGGCCCGCTCCGGCCTGCCGATGGAGGCCAGCAGTGCCTGGTCGGCCCGCGCCCCGGCCGCTTCGCCCGCCTTGATGCCGGCCGCCGTACGGTCCTCGTGGGCGCGCTCCACCCGTTCGATCCAGCGGTCCACGGCGGACAGCAGCCGGAACTGCCGGTCGACCATCCCCTGCCACATCGTGCCGTCGACGAGCAGGTCGCCCGCCGCCTCGGCGCTGTACGAGGCGCCGTAGCGCACACTGCCCTCGGGGACCGGCATCCACAGGACGTCGTCGTCGGCCACGGCCTCGTCGACCGCGGAACGGCCGTCGAGCGGTGCCTCGAACAGGACGCCGAAGCCGCGGCCGACACCGAGAGCGAAGGCGTGCTCCAGCGGCGCGTGCGGTCCGTAGGGGTCGTCGTGCGCGTAAGGATCCCGGTACGCGTGAGGATCCTCGTACGCATGAGGCTCCGCGGACGCCTGGCCGTAGGCGTCGTAATGGCCGTAATCCCCGTACTCGGGCCGGTGTCCGTACTCGGGCCGGTGGAGTTCGCGCAGGGGGATCCTGCGCAGCAGGCAGTCCTGCGAGGGTCTGCCGAGCAGTGTGTGCGCGGGCCCCTCGACCGGTCCGAGCAGCAGCGTTCCCGCTTCGAGGCGGCCGAGGAAATGCCAGTGTCCCTCCTCGGCCACGCCCACGGCGAACAGGTCCAGCGCTCCGCCCAGGACGAGCCACAGCATCTGCGGCCCCTCCAGCGGCACACTGCGCAGACCCGCGCAGTCGACGGGTGCGCCGAGACCGCCCAGCGCGAGAATCACCGGGTCGGCACCGCCCGGTTCAGGATCCGCGCCCGGCTGGTCCGTGGGGCGTACGGACGACACGTCAGTGCTCCTTGACCAGCTCGGCGTACGGGCCTCCGGCGGCGACCAGTTCTTCGTGCCGCCCCCGCTCGACGACCGCGCCGTGGTCCAGGACCACGATCTCGTCGCTGTCCCGCACGGTAGACAGCCGGTGTGCGATCACCACGCACGCGCATCCGCGCCGCCGCAGATTGTCGATGATGACCCGCTCGGTCTCCGCGTCCAGCGCGCTCGTCACCTCGTCCAGGACCAGCACACTCGGCCGCCTTACCAGCGCCCTGGCGATCTCCAGCCGCTGCCGCTGCCCGCCGGAGAAATTACGTCCGTCCTGCTCGACCCGGCTGTGGATGGAGTCGGGACGCCGGGCGATCACGTCGTACAGCGCGGCGTCCCGCAGGGCGGTGATCACGGCCTCGTCGGATATCGACGGGTCCCACAGCGCCACGTTGTCACGGACCGTGCCCTCGAAGAGGAAGACGTCCTGGTCGACGAAGGAGACCGAGGCGGCCAGGGCGCTGCGGGAGATGTCGTCGAGTCGCTGTCCGTCGATCCGGATCGTGCCTTCCCAGGGGGCGTAGAGCCCGGAGATCAGACGGGAGACGGTGGACTTGCCGCTGCCTGACCCGCCGACGAGCGCGACCTGTTGGCCGGGCCCCACCGACAGGGAGAAGCCGGTGAGCAGCGGCTTGTCCAGCGGGCTGTAGCCGAACGTGATGTCCTCCAGCGTCACATGGCCCGTGAGCCTGCGCGTGCTCGCGTCCGGCTGTTCCCGTGAGTACAGCGTGTCGGCCGGGAAACTCTCGACATCCTTCAGACGCGCCACATCGGCCGCGAAATCCTGCACCCGGCCCGCCACTCCGTTCAGCCGGGTGATGGGCGCGGTGAAGCGCGTCACCAGCGCCTGGAAGGCGACCAGCAGACCGATCGAGATATGGCCCTCCACGGCCCGCAGCCCGCCGATCCACAGGATCAGCGCGCTGTTGAAGGTCGCGAGCAGCGGCGCGACGACGGCCAGGACCGCGCCGGGCACACCGAGTCGCTGCTGCTCGTCGAGTGTGGTGGCGTGCTGGCCGGCCCAGCGCCGGAAGTAGCCGTTCTCGCCGCCGGTGGCCTTCATGGTCTCGATCAACTGGAGGCCGGTGTACGAGGTGTTGGTCAGCCGGGCGCTGTCCGCGCGCAGCTTATGGGTGTGGGTGGCGCGCAGCCGGATCACGATCCGCATCGCGACCACGTTGAGCAGGGCGATCAGCACACCGATGACGGTGAGCTGGGGATCGTACGTCCAGAGCAGCACGGCGTAGAGGATCACCACGACCCCGTCCACCGCCGCGGCGGCGAGGTCCCGGGCCAGTGTCTCCGCCACCACGTCGTTGGACTGCAGCCGCTGGACCAGATCGGCCGGGCTGCGCTGCGCGAAGAACGTCACCGGCAGGCGCAGCAGATGGCGCAGGAACCTGGCACTGCTCAGGGTCGAGGAGATGATGCGGCCGCGCAGCAGATTCGCCTGTTGCAGCCCGGTCAGTACGGCGGTGAGCGCGACCATCGCGGCCATGGAGGCGAACAGCGGTCCCAGCACGGAGTCCTGACGGCCAATCAGGAACATGTCGATGTACGTACGGCTCAGCGCGGGCACGGCGGCGCCCACCGCGACGAGCAGCAGACTCGCCAACAGCGCGGCCAGCAGCGTGGATCGCGTACCGCGCAGCCTCGCGGGCAGGGCGCTCATGATGCCCGGCTTACGGCCGCCCGTACGGAAGGCGGCCGTCGGCTCGAAGACCAGCGCCACGCCGGTGAAGCTGGTGTCGAAGTCCTCCGGCGCGACGAAGCGCCGCCCCTTGTCGGGGTCGTTGATGTGTACGCCCCTGCGGCCGAACCGACGCCCCGCACCGTCGTAGACCACGTAGTGATTGAACTCCCAGAACAGGATCGCCGGCGCCTGCACCTCTGCGAGCGCACCCGGTTCCATCTGCATGCCCTTGGCCCGCAGACCGTAACTGCGCGCGGCCTTCAGGAGGTTGCTGGCGCGCGAGCCGTCCCTGGAGACTCCGCACGCGATGCGCAGCTCTTCCAGCGGTACGTGCCGGCCGTGGTGGGCCAGGACCATCGCGAGCGAGGCGGCACCGCACTCCAGCGCCTCCATCTGGAGCACGGTGGGGGTACGGACGGGCTTCCGCTTCTTGGCCTTGGCCTGCGGGGAGGCGCGGCGCGCACCGCGCCGGGGGGCCTGCGCGCTCTCGGGGCGGTGCCGGCCGCGGCCGGCCGGTGGCAGCCGCTGCTGCGTGCTCATGGAAGCAGCCAATCGATCGGGTGCTGCTCGGCCACATGGACGGAGCCGGTGGCGAGGGTCATGGAGTCGATCGCGTACGGAGGGCCGCCGGAGGACGACCAGGCGTAGCCCGATGTGGTGGCGGAGGACCGTTCGAGCCGCACCACAACAGCGATCGGCTGGCCGTCCTTGGAGAACTGCTCGCCGAGCTGGCTGTTGCCGAGGAAACCGCTGATCCGCTGGCGTGTCTGAGGGGTACGGCCCACCGCCTCGACCCGCCCGCGCAGCACCCCGTACTGCTGTGCCGGCACCGACTGGAGGGTGAGATCGACGGCGGCGCCCACGGGCACGGACGCCCCGTTGGCCATGGGCATGTACAGCAGCGCGACAAGGGGATCGTCCGCGCGGTCGAAGCGCTCCACGGCTGCCACGTCCGCCCCGGTGGTGACCACGGAGCCGATCGAGGCGACCAGTGTGGTCAGCCGGCCCGCGGCGATGGTGCGCACGACGCTGTTCCCCTGAGCCGTACGGACCTTGAGCAGGGGCGCGTCGGCGGCGACGCGCTGTCCCTCCTCGGCGAGTACGTCGGTGACCTGACCGGCGACCGGGCTCTGCAGGACATAGCTGCCCCGTATGTGGGTGAGGATTCCGGGCGCGGCGACCGTGGACGACACGGTGCCGGTCACGGCCCAGGCGCCGGCAGCGATCATCGCCACGACGGTGACGGCCAGCACGAGCCCGCCCCGGGGCCGGGCGTAGCGCACCGGAAGGTCGATCTCCTCGGGCGACTGCAGCTTGGAAAGTGCCTGTTGACGAAACTGCACGACACTCTTCCCTAACGTTCTTCCGTCGGCTCTCTTCCGTCGACGGCCGTCCCTGAACAGCCGTCCCTCAACGGCGGCCCCTCAACGGCCGTGTGTCCCGGATCCTTGGCGGCGGGTCCGGGACACACGGCATGTGATGCGGTCTCTCAGAGGTCTGTCTGAAGGGGAGTCCTAGAGACCGCCGACGACACCCAGGGCACCGGACGTGTTGGCGCCGGTGACCGAGTCGACGGTGCCGGTGACCATGCCCACGGTGCCGGAGACGGGAACGATGGAGTCGACGGTGCCGACCGCGGTGCCGATCACGCCGCCGAGGAGGCCACCGGACACGTTGTCCAGGTCGGCGTCGGAGATTTCCTGGGTGGCGACCTGGGGGGTGCTGTTCATGATGTGGGTGCCCTTCGTGTGGGTAATTCGGAATTGCCGCGGTCTCCCGCAGTGCGATGGATCAAAGCACAAAGCCGCGCGGGGCAGCCAATCCGATCGCGGGTGACGGTGAGCATTCCGGCACCCGGTCGGCGAGGCGTGCACACATGTCCATCAAGTGGTGGCAGCTCCTTCACACAACGGGCAGATTGAACATTCGCTGTCCGGAATGTCACTGCCTACGAACACGACATTCCCGCCCCCGGGTACACGGCGACCGTCCGGCGCGGGGGAAGCGCCCGGGGAGAGGGCGTGTTGCCTGAGTATTCGGTGTGCAGATTCATCGGACGGGCGTCTATGCGCGTCACATCACGGCGCGGCGCATTCGGGTCCGCGCGGTGACGTGCGGCGATGCACGGCGATGCGCCGTGCGCCGATGTGCGGTGAAGTACGGCGAAGTACGGTGAGTAACTCGGCATAATGTCGGGATGCCTGGCGTGGCGAGGAATGGGGCCTTTACTGGCATACCTTGGGGCATTGCGCACACCTGGGGGCGGCGCGCCGGCTGCGGGGTCGGTCCGTGCCGCGGGGGCTGCCGCGATCTCGCCGGAAATCTCTGTCAGGCTGTCGGCCGGAATTCCGCCGATCCGGGAATTTCTTCGCCGATAGGGCGCCTGATGCCGAGCAGTCCCGTATTCGAATCGCTCCGAGCGGACCACGAGGTCCGCGCCCGCGGCATCAGCGCAACCGGGAACCGATATCGCCGGGTAGCGCCGGGTGGTCCACGTCGTCCGGCAGCCGGTGGCCGAGAGCCGCCGGCCACGACACACCATCCGCCGGGCCCCGGGTTCGTCCCACGGCGGCGGTCACCGTGGACCTCACGGAGCAGCGCCCCGAACCGCTCTCCACGCTGCCGCTCCTGCGGCCTCGGAGGAACCCCCACCGCACCTGTGATACTAATACCGGTATAAGTATTGGGTAGCGGCATCGCAGGGAGTCACGGCACATGGTGGAGATCAAGACCGACACGGCGCTGGAGATGATGCGTGAAGCCGGACGCGTCGTGGCCCAGGCCCTCGCAGCGGCCCGCCGATCGGCAGCCGTCGGGGTCCGTCTGCGCGAGCTCGACGAAGCCGCCCGCACCGTCCTGGCCAAGGCCGGAGCACGCTCCCCGTTCCTGGGCTACCAGCCCTCCTTCGCCCCCACCCCCTTCCCCGCGGTGATCTGCGCCTCCGTCAACGACGCCCTCGTACACGGCATCCCCGACAACTACCGCCTGCGCGACGGCGACCTCGTCAGCATCGACTGCGGAGCCGAACTCGACGGCTGGACCGGCGACGCCGCGATCAGCTTCACCGTCGGCACCCCGCGCCCCGCCGACCTGGAACTCATCGCCGCCACCCAGCGGGCACTGGACGCCGGCATCGCCGCCGCCACCGTCGGCCACCGCATCGGGGACATCTCCCACGCCATCAACACCGTCGCCCGCACCGCCGACTGCGGCATGCCGACCGACTTCGGCGGCCATGGCATCGGCCGCCACATGCACGAGGACCCCCACGTCTCCAACCACGGACGACCCGGCCGCGGCTTCCCCCTGCGCCACGGCCTCACCCTCGCCATCGAACCCATGCTCATGGCCGGAGGACACAACGACTACCGCACCGACCCCGATGGATGGACCCTGCGCACCATCGACGGCAGCCGCGCCGCCCACATCGAACACACCATCGCCATCACCCACGACGGCCCCCGCATCCTCACCCTGCCCTGACCGAGGAACGGATCACACGCCGCCACACGCAGGCGCTTCACCTGTTCCGCACACCGCGCCGGACTGGACGCGCAGCACGCGCAGTCCCTGGATCAGGCAGATCCACGGAGTTCATCCCGTCACGACGCTGACCGACTCGGGGATGCCGCTGCTGCGCGTTCAGTCGACCGGCGTGCCGAACCACTTTGCCGTCCGGCTGAGCAGATCCGCCTGGTCTTCGCCGGCCCAGGCCACATGGCCGTCCGGCCGCAGCAGCACCGCGGGTACGTCCAGTTCCTCGCTGACGTCGACGACGTGGTCGATCCGGTCTGCCCAGCCCGACACCGACAGCCGGCCGGTCTGGTCGAGCAGCAGCCCGCGGCCGCCGTGCATCAGCTCGTAGAGGCGGCCGCGCTTCAGCCGCACGTCCCGCAGTCGTCGGCCGAGGAATTCGTGGCCCTCGCCGACGTCGTAGCGGACCCCGACCGCGGTGATCATCCCGGTCACGTACCGGTTCACCTCCTCGAAGTCCATCAGCGTCGAGAACAGCTTCCGCAGCGCGACCGCACCCGGATCGGTCCCCAGCAGCGTGATCTGCGCACGGGTGTTGTCCAGCACGGCGGCGCCCACCGGGTGCCGTTCGGCGTGGTAGCTGTCCAGCAGACCCTCCGGCGCCCAGCCGTTGACCGCGGCGGCCAGCTTCCAGCCGAGGTTGAACGCGTCCTGCACACCGAGGTTGAGCCCCTGCCCGCCGGTCGGCGGGTGGATGTGCGCCGCGTCGCCGGCCAGCAGCATCCGGCCGACCCGGTAGCGCTCGGCCTGCCGGGTGGCGTCGCCGAAGCGGGAGAGCCAGCGCGGCGAGTGCGCGCCGAAGTCGGTGCCCGCGTGCGTCCGTAGCTGCTGCTTGAACTCGTCGAGGGTCGGCGCCGACGTACGGTCCTCGGCCACGCCGTCGGCGGGCACGCCGATGCGGTACACACCCTCGTTCCCGTCCACGTCGGGGATGGCGCCGAACCGCAGTTGGGTCTTGCGGACTTCCGCGACGACGGCGGCAATCGTCGCCGGGTCCTCGGTCACCTCCATATCTCCCAGCAGCGTCTCGACCTTGGCAGGCTCGCCGGGGAAACCGATGCCGACCAGCTTGCGCACGGCACTGCGGCCGCCGTCGCACCCGACGAGATAGCGCGAGCGCAGGTGTGTGCCGTCCGCCAGCTCGGCGGTCACCCCGTCCTCGTCCTGGCTCAGCCCGACCACTTCGCAGCCGAGCCGGATCTCGGCCCCGAGTTCGAGGGCACGCTCGTTGAGCAGCCGCTCGGTGACCTGCTGCGAGACGGCGAGGCCGTACGGGTGCGCCGTGTCCAGCCGTTCCGGCCACGGCTTGTGGATGCCACCGAAGAAGCCGCCGGCCTCGAACTTCTCACCGACCGCGAGGAACCGGTCCAGCAGACCGCGCTGATCCATCACCTCGACGCTGCGCGCGTGCAGACCACGCCCACGGGACTGCCCGGTCGGCCCGGCCAACTTCTCCAGCACAACCACACGCACCCCGGCCAGCCGCAACTCCCCGGACAACATCAACCCGGTCGGCCCGCCACCGACCACGATCACATCAATCATCGCGAATCCCCGTTTTCCGCAGGTTCTGGCCTCGGCCGGAGATTCTGCAGCACAACCGGGGCCTTGCCGCAAGACCCCCCGTGCGCTATACGTTGAGAAGGGTAAGGGAGTGGGTATTCGCCTTGCCCTTTGTTGTGCGAGGAAAGACCGACGGCCTTCTCACGCACCCCAGCAGCGCCCCCGGACCACGTGCCGGACCGGACGGCGAATCCGAGGCCAACGCGTCGACGCACCTCGTGTGCGTGACACCAGGCGTCGGCGGTACGGTCGCGGGCGCGCTCGGACGGCACCCTCGCTCCGAGGTGGTCATATCCCCGTGCGGGACGTCTGGGCCGGGCCGCACACTGCGGGTATGGATGAGACCGCCGACCCCGCGCCCGTCACGCCTGCCGAGCGGTCGAGCGAGTTACTCGGATATCCACCGGATGCCCGGCTGCTGATCGTCAACTGCGATGACTTCGGGATGTACCCAGCAATCAACGCCGCGGTGATCGAGTCGATCGAGGAGGGCATCGCCACTTCGTGCAGCCTGATGGCCCCCTGTCCCGCGGCGCCGCAGGCTATGGAACTGCTCCGACGACGGCCGCGGATCCCGTTCGGAATCCACCTCACCCTGATGTGCGATATGCCCGACATCCGATGGGGGCCGATGGCCGCCAAGGAACGAGTTCCGTCACTGCTGGACCCTGCGGGTGAGCTGTTCTCGCCGACGCCCGCCGGACGGGCGGCCCTGCTCGGCCAGGCACGGCCCGATGAGATCGAACTCGAGTTCCGCGCCCAGATCGACGCCGTCGCCGACGCCGGGCTCACACCGGCTCATCTGGACTTCCATTGCCTCGCCGATGGCGGCCGCGACGACATTCTCGATCTGACCGTGATGCTGGCAGCCGAGTACGGACTCGCGGTCCGGGTCTGGCTCGAACCCGCGCGCCGGACAATGCGCCGACGCGGGCTGCCGGTCACGGACAACGAATTCCTGGACAGCTTCTCCCTCGGCATCGAAGGAAAAGCAGCCCAATACGCTCAGATGCTGCGGGACCTGTCTGCCGGGCTCAACGAATGGGCGGTCCATCCCAGTCTGGGAAACGAGGAGTCGCAGGCCATCGACAGTGGCTGGCCCGTGCGTCGGACGGACTACGAGTTTCTGACGTCGCCGCAGGCCCGTGACGTTCTTCAACAGGAGGACATAACCGTGATCGACTACCGGACGATCCAGCAAGTCTGGTCCCAGAACACGGGCCCTCGATGACCGATCCGGCAGTCCGTGCGCTACGCACTGCCCCCAACCCCAGCTCACGCCACGTCCGTGGCCCCGCGCTGGCGCGCGAACGACCTGTCCAGGCCCCTCTTCAGTATTCGCGCCACCGGGCGTTCCACGAAGCGGTGGATCAGCCAGCTCAGGGCCAGGAAGCCGGCGATCAGGGTTACGACCAGGAGGCGGGCGTCCAGGGTGTCGCGCAGGCGGTTGATCAGGGTTGTGCCGGCCGTGTAGTGGATGAGGTAGAAGGGGTACGTCAGGGCGCCGGCGGTGACGAGCCACTTGCCGCGGATGCGGTCGGTCAGGCCGGTGGCGATGGCGACCATGATCAGCAAGAACACGGTGAAGATGAGCACACTGCCGCGCCAACTGGAGACCCGCTCGACCGCGTCGATGCGGTGTCCCAGCTCCAACTGGCCCATCAGCCACGCCATGCCGAGGATGCCCCACAGCAACAGGTCCTGGCCGAACCGGTACATGAGGTAGAGCGCGAGCCCCGCGATGAAGTACCAGGCGCCGTCCGGGTTCGCGACCAGTACCAGCAGGCGGAAGCCGGACGCCGGGGCGAGCATTGCCGCGACGCCCCACACGCAGCAGAACGTTACGACCTTGCGGTACGTCAGGCCCGTGGCGACGACGACCAGGAAGAGCAGGTAGAAGCGCAGCTCCGACCAGAGGGTCCAGTACACGCCGTCGACGTTCGGTATGCCCGCACCGGACTGCAGCATCGTGAAGTTGAGCAGGATCTTCCGCATCTGCTGGCGCTCCCACACGCCGGGCAGTGCCACGAGGAAGCCGGTGGTGAGGACGATGGCGAACCAGTACGCCGGGTAGAGCCGGATCACCCGCGAGACGAAGAACTGCCGCGGGGTACGGCCCCAGCACGACATGCAGATCACGAAGCCGCTGATCACAAAAAAGATCTCGACGCCGATCCAGCCGTAGGCGGCGAACCGGAACACGGTGGGCATGATGTCGGACGTCGGCCGGTCCCAGATCGCGTTGCCCGGCTGGTTGACCCGGTAGGTGCCGACGTAGTGGTGTACGGCCACCATCAGGGCGGCGAGCAGGCGCATGCCGTCGATGGCGTACAGCCGACGGTCCTTCCGCCCGCTGACGACGATGTGCCCCTCCGTCGCTGTGGCGGGCCGCGGCGGCCGCTGGGCCACAGCGAGCGGCCGCTCCAGCGTGGGTGTCTCCTGCGTCCCGCCCACCCCCCGCATCAACATCTACTCGTTCCCGTCAGGGAACCCCGCCCGCGGACGGCAATCAGTGATGACCGGTGGCCGATCGCCTGCGCCTCGGGAGCGGCGAGAGCGGTTGGGAGGAGGGCGACGGACGCTGTCCTGGGAGCCGTCGCGGTACGTGTACGCATGTGAGTCCGTATCTGAACCGGGGCCTGATGGAGGTACACCAAACCCACACGAATCGGGGTTTCTCAACGCTCAAGACATGAGACCCGTACCGCCCTCCGATGGTTGTAGACCGAGTTGGACCGAATCGGACCGCACCCGACCGGTCACCGGGTGGCCCGCTGCCAAGCCGGTGACCCGCTTCGGCTACCGTGCGGACGGCAATAGCCCCGGGGATCGACAACGTGCTGGTCCCGTACGGCCGCCGGCCGTTCACGGGCCCCGCCGGATCGCGATCGCCATGGCGGAGCCGCGGCGCTCGCCGTGGCGGAGCCGTACGCCCCCGATCCCCAGCCCCAGGACGGAAGACCCTCGCATGTTCGCGCGTTCGCTCTGGTCCAACCGGGACTTCTCCGTCTTCTGGGCGGTCCAGGCGCTGTCCGAGGTCGGCAACGCCTTCTCGCTGGTGGCGCTTCCGCTGCTCGTGCTGCACACGACCGGGTCGGCGGCGCAGATGGGGTTGCTCACGGCCGTCGCGGGTGCCGCCTCGCTGCTGACCGGCCTGGTGGGCGGCGCCTGGGCCGACCGCTTCGACCGGCGGCGCCTGCTGATGCTGTGCGACGCCGCCCGGCTGGTGCTGTACGGGGCGATCCCGGTCTGCTGGGCCCTGAGCCCGCAGGTCTGGCTGCTGTATGTGGTCATGGCGCTGGCATCGGTCTTCGAGATGCTGTTCAAGATCACGTATGTCACCGCCGTGGCGAACCTCGTCGACAAGGACCAGATCGTCGCGGCGAACGGCCGGCTGGAGGCGACGAACGCGATCGCGTACATCGCGGGCCCGGCCCTGGCCGGTGTGGTGTCCGGGTTCTTCGGGCCGACGGCCGCCGTCGCGATCAACGCGGGCAGTTTCGGGATCTCACTGGTGGGCCTGGTGTTCATCAGGCTCAGGCCCGCCGCGCGGCCGTCGGCCGACGAGGCCGCGAGCAAGGCGCCCCGGGCTCACGACCTGCGCTCCGGCTTCCGTACCGGCGCCGCGTTCCTGTGGCGTACGCCGGTGCTGCGGGCGCTCACCGTGCTGCTGACCGTCACCACCTTCCTCAGCCTGGGCATGACCGACGTGTTCATCTACCACCTGCGGCACGGACTGGGGCAGGACGAACGTACGGTGGGCTACGTCCTCGCGCTGGGCGGGGTCGGTACGTGCGTGGCCGCCGCCGCGACCGCCAGGCTGCGCCGCTCCTGGGGGTTCGGCCGCTGCTGGCTCGGCGCGATGAGTCTGTGCTCGGTGTCGGTGCTGGTGCTGGGCGGCACCGGGAACGTGTCCGTGGCGGCCGTGACGATCTGTCTGTACTCCTTCGGCATGGCGCTGGCGGGCGTCTGCTCGATGTCCCTGCGGCAACAGGTCACGCCGGACCATCTGCTGGGCCGTGTCACCTCCGCGTTCTGGACGATCCACGGCAGCCTGGCGCCCCTCGGCGCGGCCCTGCTGACCGCCCTGGTCGGCCGACTGGGGACGCGCGGCCCGCTCACCGGAGTGGCAGTCGTCTTCCTGGCCGTGGTCGCCGCCGCCGCGTTCACCCCCGTACGCCAGCGCCACCCGGAACAGACCGCCACACAGCTCGCGCGGGCGCGACCCACCGATCCGGAAGCACCGAGCGAGGAAAGCCACGGAGATGACACCGAAGCCCGACAATGAGAACCGGCTGTACGAGATCGTGGCCAACCACCAGGAGCAGCACGCCATCTGACCCACCGACGGCTGGTCAACGGGCCCGGCGTGCTGAGGCCTTACGCCGGCCCGCCCGCGAGGACCGCGTTCCGTCGTGGTCGGCGCCGACGGTCGCCACTTCTCGACCGGGAGTCGGCGCGATCACCCACGCCACCCCGCCGCACCCCCTGTCGTATCGGCGCATGGCGCGGATACGAGGCCCCTGGGGCCGTGAAGGGGTTGGGGGTTGGTGCGAAAGTGGGGGGCTGCGGTGTTGCGCTCCGGGGGGTGGGGCGTGCGGCCGTGGTCTGTTCCCGAGGTCTTCCGTAGGAGTATGTGATCGTGCCCACCGAGCGCCTGGTGACCTGGATCTGCCATCCGGACGACTATCTTCCGGAGTACGTGGACAAGATCATCGCCCAGATGACCGAGCGCTGGGCGGAACCCTGTGCACGGCACGGTTTCCGCTTCCGGTTCGTCATGGCCAACGAGCTGGTGCCGGCGAGCACGGACCGGCCCCGGCTGTGGCACGACGGGGTGGATCTGCTGGAGACCCGGCAGGCGTACATCGTCGACGACGTCAGCGGTGATCCGCAGGCCACCCACTTCTTACGGGGGATCTACCGCACGATCGAGGCGAGCGACTCGGTTCTGCTCAACCGGTCGCTCGTCGGGCCCGAATGCCTGGAGCGGGACAAACTCGCCATCTTGGCGCATGCGACAACGCTCGGGATCCGCACGCCCCGTACGGTCGCGCTGCCGTTCGGGCGGTACGCGCGCAAGGGGCTGGATGTCGTACGCAAGGAGATCGGCGAGGGCCCGTACATCCTCAAGGCCCGGGAGATGGGCGTCGGTTTCGGGGTGCTGAAGCTGGACGGTTACGAGCAGCTCCGCGCCGCAGTCGACATCGTCTCCCAGACCGGACAGAGCTATATCGTCCAGGAGTATCTGCCCAACACCGGGGACCTGCGGGTGGCGATGGTCGAGGGGAAGTTCGCCGCGAGCATGCTGCGCAGGCCGGCCGAGGGCGCCTATCTGGCCAACATCACCCAGGGCGGCAGCGCGAGCGCCAACCCGGATGTCGCGGCCGTACTGGGCGATGTGGAGCGGATCGTGGCGGATCTGCGGGCCGGATACCTCTGTGTCGACTGGCTGCTGACGGAGGACGGTCCCGTCCTCGGCGAGTGGGGCACCGCCATGGCCGAGTTCTCCTCGATGCCCGAACCGGCCAGGTCCCAGCTCGCCGATGCCTTCTTCCCCTGGGTGGAACGGCTGTTGTACGAGGAGGGGGCGGCGGCCGGGACCCCCGAAGCCCGAATCCCCGAAGCCGGCGCGCGCGTCGCGTCCGGCGAAGGGCAGTGAGCATGGCGGATACCACGACGGAGGCGGAAACCTCGCAGGCCGCGGCCTCGCATCCGCCCGCCGTCGGAGCCGGGCTGGGATTCAGCCTGCTGTCCAACCTCGGTCTGGCGATCGTCCTGACGCTGCTTCCGGTGACGGTGCTGCACGGCGACCGGATCGTCCCGTCCGTCTTCTCCTTCGCCCTCTCCGTCCATGTCGGTTCGGCACTCGCCGGCGCGGTGCTCACGCCGATCGTGTTCGGCCGGCTCCATCCGGGCTGGATCCTGACGATCGCGTCCTCGCTGAAGGCCGCCGGTGTGGCCACCGTCGCGATCAGTACCACCGCCCCGGCCCTGTATCTCTTCGCGGTACTGGCCGGTCTGGGCGTGGGCATCTCACGTCCCGCGGTGCGCTCGCTCCTGATGAGCGCGGCGGGCGAGAACCGCCGCGCCCAGATCTTCCAGATCTTCTTCATCCTGCTCAACGCCGCCTATGTGCTGGCCCCGCTCGCGGCGGGACCGGTCGGCAGGAGCGGCGTCCCCGCGCTGTTCGCCCTGGCCGCCGTCGAACTGTGCGTCGGGCTCACCGTCGGACTGCTCGCCCGCGGACTGGACTTCGCCCTGCCGCCCCGGGGTTCGGGCGGGATGCGCAGACGGCTGGCGATCCTCAGGAACCCGGCCGCCGCGGTGCTGCTCGGCTATACCTTCGCGATCTACTTCGCGATGGGTTTCCTGTACTCGATGGTGCTGCTGTACGAGGTCGTCAACCCCGAACTGGCCGAGCACCGCACGCTGTTCCTGAGCTATCAGCCGCTGGCCATCATCGCCATCCAGCTCGCACTGCTGCCGTTCTTCGCCAAGCTGGCGCGCGGCGCGCTCTATCCGGCCGTCGCGGTGGCCGGCGGCACGGGGCTGGTGCTGTCGTTCACCGCCAGTCTGCCGCTGGTCCTCGCGGGGCTGACGCTGTTCGCGATCGCGGAGTCACTGGCCTTTCCCAAGATCCAGGTGGAGGCGGCCGACACCGTGCCCCAGGGGCAGCTCACCGATGTCTTCGCCCTGGTCAGTGTGGTCACGGCGGTCGGTGAGATCGTCGGCAACATGACGGCGGGACTCGCGGTCAGCACCTCGCTGTCCTGGCTCCCCGCGCCCACGCGCTCGGGCATGGGGGTCGGTCTGCTGGCCGGGGTGGTACTGCTCGTCGGCGGGATCGCTCTCGTACGGTCGATCACCCCGGCCGCGAGTCCGGCCACGGCTCAGCAGCCACGGAAGTCCTGACGTCGCGTCAGCGGCCGGCGATCAGCGGACGGCCGGCCGTCAGCGCGGCTCGTCTATGATCCGGGCCAGGAGATATCCCGCATGCATACGGTTACGGGCCCCGATCCGCGACATGATCTCGGATATATGGCGCTGGCAGGTCCGTAGCGACATGCCCATCCGGCGGGCGATCACCTTGTCCTCAAGGCCCTCGACCAGCAGCCGCGAAATGGCGAGCTGGATTTCCACGGACGTCCCTTTGACCTGACCCCGGTCATAAGAGACAGGAAATGGACGGGCCGCCGGCCAGGCCCGTTCAAAAGTGTGCACAACGAAACCCACAATGCTCAGTTCACCGACAACCACTGCTCCGTCCTGGTTGCCGTGCAAGGGCAGGACCGCGATTTCCCGGTCGAAGATGATCATTCGCATCAAGGCGTCGCTCAGCATACGGACATCGACCCCGAGCGGCGTCACATGCTTCACATAGTCGACCGTTGCCTTACTGAACTGAGCGGTGTGCTGATAAATCGTGCGCATGGAGATCCCGCGCCGCAGCACCGATTCCGTACGCTCCAGCGCCTCGTGCAGCACATCGGCCGGCCGCGCGCCGCCCGGCTGGGAGGTGAGGATTTCCTGTCGCGCTCCAGCGGAGAGTTCCGTGAGCGCCTTCCGTACGTCCGCCAGCTCCGGCAGCACCTCTATCTGCGGGCGGCTCCGGCGCTCGGCCGGACTCTGTTCATAGATCCTGGTGAGCGTGTCCAACTCGGTCATCAGCCGGATGATCCGCCGCTGACGGTCCTCCAACTGCCGTACGGCGGGGGCGATGAGCCAGGCTCCGGCTATCCGCGGCGACAACGGCGCATAGGTTCCGTCGTCGGCCGGCCGGAGCAGACGTAACTCCGCGAGCCGCTCCGCCAGCCGTGCCGCCTCGGTCTCCGTGGTATCCAGAGCCCTGGCGAGACCCGCCAAGGATGCATTCCCGGAACCGCAAACATATGCGTACGCCTCGCTGATCCTGTCGTCACCAGGAAACGGGGAGGTGTCTGCCGGCGGCACTGGCTCCATGATCTCGCTACCTCGCATCCAGAGAATCCGAAGAATCCGAATTATTTATATTTGAGCGATTGAATCTACTTTCCACCCGACGTATCCCCGCCTGGCGGCGATGCGACACGGCACCGGTCTGGAGAGGTCCCGCGGCGCATGACACATTGACGATGCGTAGGCATTGATGGGGTTCAGGGGGGAAGCAAGTCGTGCAGCGCGTGACCGATCATTTCGTTGATTCCGCTGTTCCCGCTCGTTTCAGGTGGGCAGGAATTCCCGGACGGGACTTGCATTCCGACGATCTGGGCTGGGGCTGATGTCCGGGCTCCGCTACGGAGAGTACATCCTCGTTCACCGGCTCGACAGCGGCCGAGTGGCGGAGCTGGTACTGAACCGTCCCGACCGGATGAACGCCGTCTCCGCCGAGCTGGGGGCCGCCCTGGCCGCGGCCACCGCGGATCTCGCCGACGACCCGTCCGTCGGTGTCACCGTGATCACCTCCAGCTCTGAACGCGCTTTCTGTGTCGGCGCCGACCTCAAGGAACGCCGGGGTTACAGCGAGGCGGACCGGACCGCCGCCCGCCCCGGCAGCCGCGCGGTCTACGCGGGTGTACTTGGGCTTCCGATGCCGGCCATCGCCGCGGTCGCGGGCTACGCCCTGGGCGGCGGCTACGAGATCGCGCTCTCCTGCGATGTGATCGTGGCCGACCCCGGTGCGACCGTGGGGCTGCCCGAGACCACCGTCGGGGTCATTCCGGGCGGTGGCGGCACCCAGTTGCTGCCACGGCGGGTGGGTGCGGCCACGGCGGCGCACCTTGTCTTCAGCGGACGCCGGGTGCCCGCCGCCGAGGCGTACGACCTGGGGCTGGTGGACTTTCTGGCACCCGCTGGAGAGGCCCGTGCCATGGCACTCGATCTGGCCCGCTCGTACGCCGCCAACTCACCCGTGGCGCTGCGGGCGGCCAAGCGCGCCCTCCGGCTGGGCCAGGGCAAGGACCTGGCGGCGGGCCTGGAAGTCGAGGACGCCGCCTGGCACACGGTCGCGCTCTCGGCCGACTGGGCCGAGGGTGTCGCGGCCTTCAACGACAAACGGACACCCGACTGGCCGGGATACCAGGCCCGTACCGAACACCGCTCCACACCGGACCGCGCCACAACAGACCACCCAGTAACAGATCGATCCACGACGGACCGCTCCACAACAGACCGCTCCACGGCCGAGCCTTTGACCGTCGACCGGTCCACAGCGGACAGCCGCCCCTGACCCTGCGGCTGTCTTTCGGGAACACTCAATGCACGGGGGAAACGTGTTGCGGGAGACCACTCCATCACCGAGATTCCACGACAGAGCTTCGCGTGACCTGACATCGGGCGGACCGTCCGGGATCGAACTGGCCGAGAATCTCGACACGCTGTCACGGGCCCAGCTCGAAGACATACAGCAGCGCAACCTCGCGGCGACCGTCAGCGCCCTCCGGCAGAACCCGGACGTGGCCGCGAGCTGGCCGGGCGCGCTCGATCTCCGGGTGGCCCGCGACCTGCTCAAGCTGCCGCTGTTCTCCCCCGCCGATCTCCAGGAGACCTGTCCGCCCGCCTCGGAGAATCTGGTCCTCGGTGATGCCTCGGCCGGGCTCGTCCTGCGCTCCAGCGGGACCTCGGGGCTCCGCAAGATGATCTACCACTCCTGGGAGTTCAGCCGACGGGTGTCGTATCTCGGTGCCCGCGGGGTACGGAGCGCTCTCAAGCCGCGTCCACGGCGCGTCGCCAACTTCCTCTACCCGGGCGAGCTGAACGGCGCGTTCGGCTTCGCGCAGGAGGTCACCGAGCTGCTGCCCGCCATGGCCTTCCCCATGGGAAGCAGCGCCCTCGCCTCGCCGGAGACGCCCGAGGTGCTGCGCGACCACCGGGTGGACACCGTCATCTGCTCGCCCTCGGCGGGCACCCAGCTCCTGACGGGCGACGCCACCCGTGAACTCCTGGCGGGCGTCGTCACCAACTTCCTGTACATCGGAGAGATCCTCGGGGAAAGCCGGGAACGTCAACTCGCCGCCGCACGGCCCGATCTGACGGTGCGCTCGTTCTCGTACTCCACCAGCGAGACGGGGCCCATCGGCTATCAGTGCGCCTATCAGCGCGGTTCGACCCACCATCTCCACGAGGACGTGCTCGTGGTCGAGGTCATCGACACCGACGCCGAGCGCACCCAGCCCGACGGACGCGTCGGCGAGGTCGTCGTCACGACGCTGACCGACTCCGGGATGCCGCTGCTGCGCTATCAGATCGGTGACGAGGGCTATATCGAGACCGAGCCCTGTCTGTGCGGCAGCGCCGCCCGGCAGCTGACCCTCACCGGGCGCGTCGGACAGTCCATGAACGTGGACAGTACGACCATCTCGCGCGACCTGGTGATGGAACAGCTCGGGACCCTGGGCATCACCGATCCGGCCGACTGCCAGTTCCAGGTGGTCCAGCACGGTCCTGACAGTCCGCGCGGTCCCGGCTTCTCGATTCGGCTGCTGCTCTCCGACCGTACGCCGACGGGGGTCACGGCCGAGGACGCCATAGCCGCGCTGTACGGGGCGTACCACATGGGGAGGGTCTTCACCGCGCCCTCCTACCGCGGTCTGACGCTGGAGCGGGTCGACGGCTCGGCGTTCCACCACACCCCACGGGGCAAGACCCCCTTCTTCGTGGAGCGGCCCGCGCACTGACCGGCCCGACGGGCGCGCCGGCGACCACCGGCCGTACCACCGGACCGCCGCACGCCGGGCGGCCACCGGCCACGACCGCGTGGAGCGGGCGGGGCGACGCGGACCCGATGGCTTCCAGCCTCTGTCCGGGCCCCTGCCCCAGCCCCCCCGGCGACAACAGCACCATCCCCAGATTCCTCACTGGAGATATCCGATGCCTCGTACGACCGAACGCGGCAACTGGGTAGCAACGCGCGTCGACAAGACGTCGGACGCGCTGACCCGGGCCATCGCCGCCGATCTGACCAGCCATGTCTTCGCGGCACGGGAGGGCAAGGAGGTGATCCTCGCCGACGGCGCACGCGCGGTCGAGTTCATCTCCTGCTCGTACCTCGGACTCGACACGCATCCGGCGCTGGTGGAGGCCGCCGTCGCCACGCTCCGCCGGGTCGGCGTGCAGTTCTCCTCGTCGCGCACCCGGATGCGCCACGAGGATCTGGAGGCCCTCGAAAGCCTGCTGGGCGCTGTCTACGGCGACCGCCACGCCACCTGTTTCACCTCCGTCGGCAGCGTCCATCTCGGGGTGCTGCCGCTGCTGGGCAGCGGGGTGCTGCCCAGCTATCCGATCGCGAAGAACGGCGCGGCGTTCCTCATCGAGCGCACGGCACACGCCTCCCTGCAAGTACTGCGCGGCGTACTCGAACAGATCGGCACCGTCGACCGGTTCGACTGCGAGCGGCCGGACGAGCTGGCGGTCAGGCTCGCCGCGGTCCGCGAGGCCGGGCGCACCCCGATCGTGATCGTCGACGGTGTCGGCTCCATGGGCGGCCTGATCGACGTACGCGGGCTGTACGGCCTGTGCGCGGCGGCCGACGGATATCTGTACGTGGACGACGCGCACGGGGTGTCGATCAGCGGGCCGCGCGGGGCGGGCTTCGCGTACGAGGAGTTCCGCGATCTGCCGGGCGGACTGCCCGCCCCGGTGCTGCTCGTCGGCTCCCTCGCCAAGGCCTTCGGCGGGAGCAACGGCGGCTTCGTGGTGCTGAACAGCGAGGAGGACACCGTACAGCTCCGCAGGTTCGCCAATCCACTGATCTTCGGCGGCCCGATCGCCCTGCCCGTGGTGAGCGCCTGCCGGGTGTCGGCGGAGCTGCATCTCGACGGTACGGTGGCCCGGCTCCAGCGGGACCTGTGGCGCAACACCGAGCTGTTCGACTCCCGTACCGGCGGCGCGCTCTTCAACGCGGGCACCCGCTCCCCCATCCGCGGGGCGCTCTTCGAGAGCGAGGAGGACGCGCTGCTGGCGGCGGGGCGGCTGCGCAAGGCGGGTGTCATCGTCACCCCGGCGTTCTTCCCGACCGTGGCGAAGGGCAGCGGTCTGATCCGGATGGCCGTCTCCGCGCTGCACACCGCGGAACAGATCGAACTGGCCACCAATGAGCTGGGGGTGCGGGCATGACGAGGGGCGCCACGGGTACGGCGGGGCCGGACACGGTGCCCGTCCGACGACCGCCGGGCGCGGCGGACATCGGTCGGCCGATCACCGCGTACGGGCCGCTGAGCACCGCGAACGCCGGGCCCCGGCCCGCTGTCGCCGGCTTCGGTACGGCCACTCCCCCCAACTCGTACACCCAGCGCGAGATGCTGGACCTCTTCCGGATCGAGGTTCCGCGCATCCGGTCCGTCTTCCTCAACAGCGCGATAGAACGGCGCTATCTGACGCTGCCGCCCGAACTCGCGGACGGCACAAGGAAGACCGAGACCCAGGGCGAACTGCTCGCCAAACACAAGGAGCAGGGCGTACGGACCGCTGCCCAGGCGCTGGAGACGGCCCTGAAGCGGGCCGGGCTGGCCCTCGGCGACATCGGTTACCTCTGCTGTGTGACCACCACCGGGCTGCTCACCCCGGGCTTCTCGGCGCTGCTGATCAGGGAGTTGGGGCTGCCGGTCGCGGCCGGCCGGCTCGATGTCGTGGGCATGGGCTGCAACGCCGGGCTCAACGCGCTGAACGCCGTCGCGTCCTGGTCGGCGGCCAACCCCGGGCAGGCGGCGGTCATGGTCTGCGCGGAGGTCTGTTCCGCCGCGTACGTCTTCGACGGCACCATGCGCACCGCCGTCGTCAACAGCCTCTTCGGCGACGGCTCGGCGGCGGTCGTGCTGGTCACCGACCCGGACGGGAAAGCCGAGGAGGAGGACGAGGACAGCGCGCCGAGGGCCACACTGCTGAAGTTCGCCAGCCGGATCATCCCCGAGGCGGTGGCGGCGATGCGCTACGACTGGGACGACACGCACGGCAAGTTCAGCTTCTTCCTGGACCGCGATGTGCCATACGTCGTCGGCGCGCACGCCGAGGAGGTGGTCGGCCGGCTGCTCGGCGGCACCGGTCTGCGGCGCGCCGACATCGGCCACTGGCTGGTGCACTCGGGCGGCAAGAAGGTCATCGACTCGGTCAAGGTCAACCTCGGGCTGAGCCCCCACGCCGTACGCCACACCACCGGGGTGCTGCGCGACTACGGGAATCTGTCGAGCGGATCGTTCCTGTTCTCGTACGAGCGCCTGATGGAGGAAGGACGGGTGCGCCGCGGTGACTACGGCGTGCTGATGACAATGGGCCCCGGCTCGACGATCGAGACGGCGCTGGTCCAGTGGTGACGGCGCCGGTGCGGTGGCGACCCCCGACACGAAGGCTGAGGAAACGATGACGCTGATCGGAAAGCTGCGCGAGGGGGCCGCCGCGGTCCTGACGGTGGGCGGGGACGAGGAGCTGACCCCCGAACTGGTGGCCAGGGTGAAGGCGGCGGCCGAGGAGGCGGAAAGCGCGGAGAGCGGGGTGGTGCTGCTTCTGCTGGGTACGGGCGCGGACACGGAGTCCGGTGGCGGGGCCGACCGCGAAGACCGGGCCGCCGAGGCCGACCGGGACGACCAGGCCGGCGGTACGGAGTCCGGGGAGCGGGTCGGCGCGGCCGGCTCCGGCGCCCCGGCAAGCGCCTCGCCCATCGGTACGGGACCAGTGGGTACGGGGCCCGTCGGTACGGGCATTCATCTCGTCAACACCTGGGAGCGCGCGCTGCGACGGTTGGAGACGGCCGACCGCCCCACCCTGGCCCTGGTGACCGGCGAATGCACGGGACCCGCGTTGGAGGCCCTGCTCACCGCCGACCACCGGATCGCCGACGACGGCGCACGGCTGCGGCTCGCGGGCGGCGAGGACGGTGCCTGGCCGAGCACGGCCGTACACCGGCTTGCCCAGCAGATCGGTACCGCCAGGGCCCGGCGGCTGCTGCTCAGGCGCCCATGGCTGGACGCGAAGGAAGCGGCCGGACTGGATCTGCTGGACGAAACAGTCGCTGGTACCCGGGAAGCGCTGGAGCGCGCGGCGGGGGTCGCCGAGGAGCTGTCGGCCGTGCCCGGACGCGAGTGGTCGATCCGGCGCCGGCTGCTGTTCGACGCGACCCTCAGTTACGAGGAGGCGCTGGGCGCCCATCTCGCCGCCTGCGACCGAAGTCTGCGCCGCCGGGCGTTGAACGGCGCCTCCTGAACGCCGCCGACTCCGGCCGCTGACCGCCGCACGCCCCGGCCACCGCACACACGCACGCCCGCCTCCGCACCTCCGAGTCTCCGAAGGAAACACGTGTCGACGACTGGCACTCCCCCGTCCTCCGCCGTTCCACAGCGCGCCGGGCCCCTGGTGAGCAACGACGGTCCGGTGTCCGACCACGGACTCACCGCCGCCGCCGAGGCCCTGGCCGCGGAGATCCGTATCCGTGAGGCCCCGCTCGCCGGCCTCCCGCCGCGCGCGGCGCGCTCCGCGGAGGAGCAACGCCTGGCCGCCGGGATCCACCGCGCCTGCCGTGGTCTGCGTGCCTCCTTCCTCCGCACTCATGCCGCGGCCGTCTACGACCGGCTGACGGACGGTCGTACCGTACGGCTCGGGCTCACGGCCCTGGCCGAAGCGGCGGCCGAGGCGTTCCCCGGTCTGGTGCCGACCCGTGCCCAACTGGCCGCGGAACTGCGCCATGTCCAGGCGGAGAAGGAAGGCCGGGAGATCGACCAGGGCATCTTCTTCCGGGAGATCCTGCGGCTGCCGGAGGCGGGCGGACATCTCGTCGACGTCCTGCGCGACCCGACATCCCAGGCCCGTGCGCTGCTGCCGGACTTCCGCGCCACCGGCCGGGCCGAACTGGGAAAGGTCACCGTCGAACGGCGCGGCGACGCGGGCCATGTGACCTTCCACAACGAGTCCTGTCTCAACGCCGAGGACAACGAGCTGATCGCCCAGCTCGACATCGCCGTCGACCTCGTGCTCCTGGACGACTCCATCCGGGTGGGGGTGCTGCGCGGCGGGCCCGTGCCCCATCCCCGCTACCAGGGCCGGCGGATCTTCAGCGCGGGCATCAATCTCGCCGAACTCCACCACGGCCGTATCTCGTTCACGGGTTTTCTGCTCCAGCGCGAGCTGGGTTACATCAGCAAGATGTACCGGGGCCTCTCCACCGAGGACCGGCCTGACACTTTTCCCGCCCACGGCGTTGAGAAGCCCTGGGTGGCGGCCGTGGACACCTTCGCGATCGGCGGCGGCGCGCAGCTTCTGCTGGTGATGGACCAGGTGATCGCCGCCGCGGACTCGTATCTCAGTCTGCCCGCGGCCCAGGAGGGCATCGTGCCGGGCGCCGCGAACTTCCGGCTGGGGCGGCTGACCGGTGCCCGGACCGCGCGCCAACTGGTGCTCGGCGGGCGGAAGATCTGGGCGGGCGAACCGGCCGCGCGGCTGCTGGTGGACGAGGTCGTCGACCCGAAGGCGATGGACCGCGCGGTGGACGAGGCGGTGGCCCGGCTCGCGGCGCCTGCCGTGCTCGCCAACCGCCGGATGCTGCGTCTCTCGGAAGAGCCGGTCGACGCGTTCCGCTCCTATATGGCGGAGTTCGCGCTCGCGCAGGCGGAGCGGCTGTACGGGGAGGACGTGCTGGACAAGGTGGGCCGCTTCACCGCAGGGGGGACCGTACGGTGACGACCGCCCGTCCTGACACCCGTACCAGCACCCATCTCAGCACCCGTACCGGCGCTGTACTGTCCCGCGATGCCCTGCACGGCTCGCTGGGCTCCCCTGCCATGGGGTCGATCAGCTTCCTCAACGAGGTGATGAGCCGCTTCCCCGACGCCATCTCCTTCGCGCCGGGCGCCCCGCACACCAGCTTCTTCGCCGAGATCGACACCGCCCGCCACACCGCCCGTTATCTGCGCCATCTTCAGGAGGACCGCGGGCTGACGCCCGAGGGGGCCGAGCGGCTGCTCTACCAGTACGGGCCGAGCCGGGGCCTGATCAACGGTCTGGTGGCCGACGCACTCCGTACCGACCAGGGAATCGACGTACCACCGGAGTCCCTGGTGATCACGGTGGGCTGCCAGGAGGCGATGCTGCTGACGCTCCGGGCGCTCGTCGCGTCACCGGCGGATCTCGTCGCGGTCGTCAATCCCTGCTTCGTCGGACTGTCCGGGGCCGCCTCGGTGCTCGGGGTGGATCTGGTACCGATCGACGACGCCGTCGACTCCGGAGGCACCGGCGACGGCGGCGACAACACCGACGGCATCGACTTCGCCCAGCTGGACGAGGTGTGCCGGACCGCCCGGCGGGCGGGCCGCCGTATCCGCGCCCTGTACATCGCACCCGACTTCTCCAACCCGTCCGGCGGCTTCATGGATCTGGCCGCCAGGCACCGGCTGCTCGCCGTCGCCGAACGGGAGGACTTCCTCGTACTGGAGGACAACGCCTACGCGTTCACGGCGGAGCAGCCGGGCGCGCTTCCGCCGCTCAAAGCGCTGCCGGGCGGCGAACGGGTCGTCCATCTCGGCACGTTCGCCAAGGTGTGCATGCCGGGGGCCCGGGTCGGTTATGTCGTCGCGGACCAGCGGGTACGCGACGACGCCTCGGGCCGTACGGTCCTGCTCGCCGATGAACTCGCCACGCTCAAGAGCATGGTGACCGTCAACACCTCGCCGCTCGCACAGGCCGTCATCGGCGGCATCCTGCTGGAGCACAACGGTTCGCTGGCCTCGCTCGTCCGGGCGAAGGCCGCGCTGTACCAGCGGAATCTGCGGCTGCTGCTGGACGCGCTGGACCGCGGCCTCGGCCCTGGGACGGGGGCGCCCGCCGGGGTGTCCTGGAACCGGCCCCGGGGCGGCTTCTTCGTACGGGTGCGGCTGCCCGTCGTGGCCGACGAGCGGCTGCTCGAACGGTCGGCCCGTGAGTTCGGTGTGCTGTGGACACCGATGTCGCACTTCTATCTGGGCGACGGCGGGGACCGTCAGCTCCGGCTCGCGTGCAGCTATCTGGACCCGGACACGATCGAGGAGGGCGTCGCCCGGCTGACGCGCTTCCTGCACGCCGTGTGCCCATAGGGCCCTGCCCCCGGGGCGTGTCCGCGATGTCCCGCCCGGACCCCCATGTCTCGCCCGGACCCCTTGCGCCGCCCATTTCCCGAGAGGAAGCCGAAACACGTCATGGACGACAACACCGCGGCCGATACCGCCTCCGCCCGCCCGAGCAGACGCCGCGTCCTGGTCGGGGGCGGTGTTCTGGCCGCCGGAGCGCTGGCCGCCACGGGAGCCGCCACGGGCCCGGCGACCGCCGCCGTACCGGACCCGCCCCTGGACGGTGCCGGCGACGGCGGTGACCGACGGGCGCCCCGTACAGTCACCGTCTTCGAGGGCACGAACATGGCCGCCGCGCTCTCCCCCGACCGCACCCGCCTCGCCATCGATCCGCTCGGCGCGATCTGGCTGGTGCCCGCCGACGGCGGCGAGGCCGTCCGGCTCACCGGGGAGTTGCAGGACGCGACCCAGCCGGACTGGGCCCCGGACGGGCGCACGCTCGTCTTCCAGTCCTTCCGTGACGGGACGTATCAGCTCTGGTCCGTACGGCCGGACGGCACCGGCCTCACCCGGCTGACCGACGACGAATACGACAACCGCGAGCCGCGCCACTCGCCCGACGGCAGCCGGATCGTCTTCACCTCGGACCGCTCCGGAAGCAACGACCTGTGGCTGCTGGAACCGGCCACCGGCGCCCGGACCCGGCTCACCTCCGGCGACGACGAGGACGGCATGCCAGCCTGGTCGGCCGACGGCACCCGTGTCGTCTGTACGGTCAACGACACGGCCGTCGACGCCGTGGACGTCGCGACCGGGGCGCGCACCCGGCTGGTCACCGCGAGCGGCGACGCCAGGATCTACGGCCCGGCGCTGAGCCCGGACGGGCGCCGGCTGAGCTACGTACAGATCGCGGGCACCCGCGCCGAGGTGATGCTCGACGGCCGGGCCGTGGTCACCGGCGCCGATGTCCATGCCCTGCGCACCTCCTGGATCTCGGCCGACGAGCTGCTCTACACGGCGAACGGGCGCGTACAGCGGGTCCGCGTGGACGGGGAGGGAGCCGCTCGTACGGCTTCTCGTACGGTCGACTTCACCGCGACCGTCACCCTGGACCGTCCGCCCTGGCGGCACCAGGTCAGGGATTTCACCTCGACCGCCGTACAGCAGGTCAAGGGCATCGCGAGCCCGGTCGTCTCCCCCGACGGTAAGCGGATCGCCTTCCGCGCGCTCAATGCCCTGTGGGTGATGGGGACGCGGCCCGGCGAGATCCCCGTCCGGCTGGTGGACGACGGGTTCTTCGCCTCCGACCCCGACTGGTCCCCGGACTCCACGGCCCTCGTCTACGTGAGCGACCGTTCCGGCACCGCCGCCCTGTGGCGCCAGGATCTCGCCGGAGGCGAGCCCGTACGGCTGACCCGGCTGGCGGGCGCGCAGCTGACCCCGCGCTGGTCCCCGGACGGTACGAAGATCGCCTACCAGGACGAGAACGGCGGTACGTGGGTGCTGGACCTGGCCTCCGGGACCGTACGGCAGGTGCTGCCCGTCGTGTTCCAGCCCGGCCGCCCCACCTGGTCCCCGGACAGCACCCGGCTCGCCGTCGCCGCCAACAAGCCGTACTCCAGACGGAACCGCGCCGGACTCAGCGAGATCCTTTCGGTGGATCTCGCCACCGGTACGACGCGTTCCGAGCCCGTCGCGCCCCATCGGTCGATCGCCACGCGGGGCGACGACGGGCCCGTGTGGACCCCCGACGGACGGCACTTCGTCTTCGTCATGGAGAGCACGGCCTGGCGGGTGCCCGTCGACGCCACCGGCAAGGTCACCGGGGCGCCCGAGCAGATCACCGCCGAGGTCACCGACTCGCTGTCGGTGGATTCGCACGGCCTTCTGCACTATCTGAGCAACGGCAGGCTGCGGACCGTACCCGTCTCCGGCGGCGCCCCGCGGACCGTGCCCGTAGCGCTGACCTTCCGCCGGCCCGTCGGTACCCGCACCGTGGTGCTGCGGGCGGGCGCCTTCTGGGACGGCCGCGGCGACGGGCTGCGCGGCGCGGCGGACATCGTCGTGAAGGGCGACCGGATCGCCGAGATCCGCCCGGCGGGCCGGGGCCGCGGCGACGAGGTCGTGGATCTGTCGGGCCTGACCGCGATGCCGGGTCTGATCGACTCGCATGTGCACTGGCACATGCGCGGCCGGCAGTGGGGCGACCGCACGGGGCGCCTGATGCTGTCGTACGGCATCACCGCCGTCGTGTCACCGGCCGACCCCGCCTACCAGATGGTGGAGACGAGGGAGGCCATCGAGTCGGGGGCGCGCGTCGGTCCGCGTTTCTTCGGTACGGGGGAAGCCCTGGACGGGGCCCGGGTCTTCTACAACAACGTCCGGCCCGTCGTCTCCGCCGAGCAGCTCCGGCTTGAGCTGGCGCGCGCGTCGGCGCTCTCCTACGACCTCGTCAAGACCTATATCCGGCTGCCCGCGCCCCTGGAGCGGGCGGTGACCCGGCAGTCGCACGAGCGCGGTATGCCGGTCACCTCGCACTACGCGTATCCGCAGGCCGGTTACGGCATGGACGCCATGGAGCACACGGGCGGCGGCAACCGCGTCGGCTACTCGCAGACCCAGACCCGGCTGGGCCGGGCGTACCAGGACTCCGTCGCCGTACTGGCCGCCGCCTCCATGCCCGTCACCTCCACGCTGCTGAACTCGTCCGTGCTGCTCGCGGACGACCGCTCGCTCGTCGCCGACGAGCGGACGCGGCGGCTCTACCCACCGTGGGACTACACCGCGCTGGTGGCGAAGGCCGACGCGGCGGGCGGCCCGGCGGCCGGGCTGAACCGGGCGCTGCTGGCGGGCGGCGTGGACATGCTGCTGCGGATCCAGCGCGCGGGCGGCACCGTCGTCGCCGGTTCGGACGCCCCGCTCGACGATCCCGCGCTCTCCCTGCACCAGAATCTGCGCGCGCTGGTCCAGGGCGGCTTCACCCCGTACGAGGCGCTGCGCACCGCCACGGCCAACTCCGCGCGGCGCATGGGCGTGGACGGGCTGCTCGGCGCGATCGCCCCGGGGATGCTCGCCGATCTGGTGTTCGTCGAGGGCGATCCGCTCCGGGACATCGACGCGGCGGCGGCCGTACGGACGGTCGTGACCGGCGGCACGGTCCGTACGGTGGACTCGCTCCTGGCGCCCTTCGCGCCCACGACAGCTGCCGCCCGCGGGTCCGCCGCCAACCCGAAGGACCACTCCCTGGTCTCCCCCGAGGCCGACCGCCGGTACGGGTGGCGGGACCCGCGCCCCGGGGGAACGGGCTGCCTCTGCTGAACGGCGTGACCGGTCACGACAACCGGTCACGGGCCCGATGCTGCCCGGCGGACCGGGATCGTTCACTTCATCCGGTCAGTTCACCAGCACGATCTTTCCGCGGGCATGGCGGGTTTCGCTCAGTTCGTGCGCGGCGGCGGCCTCGGCGAGCGGGAACGCCGCCGCGACCGGCACCCGCAGCCGGCCCTCGGCGGCGAGCGTGACCGCGATCGCGAGACCGTGCACGGCCGGCGGGTCGGCGGGGGCTCCCACGGCGGCGCCCGTGTCGTCGGCCGGGGCTCCGTGTGACATGTGTACGCCGTGGGCCGCCGCGGTGAAGTCGGCGATCGTCACCACGCGCGCCGGGTCGCCGGCGATGGCGATGAGGTCCGGCAGCGCCCCTCCGGCGCAGTCGAACACCGCGTCCACCCCGGCCGGTGC
This sequence comes from Streptomyces sp. NPDC057617, assembly GCF_042800555.1. Taxonomy (NCBI): domain Bacteria; kingdom Bacillati; phylum Actinomycetota; class Actinomycetes; order Kitasatosporales; family Streptomycetaceae; genus Streptomyces; species Streptomyces sp. NPDC057617. The sequence goes on from NZ_JBHVGV010000001.1 coordinate 1,129,380, forward strand.
CAGCGCGCGGACCCGGTCGACGAGCCCCGTACCGTACGTCGTGGGCTCCACGCCGAGGGAGCGCAGGAAGTCGTGGTTGTGCTCGCTCGCCGTACCGATGACGGTGGCGCCGCGGGCGGCGGCGAGCTGTACGGCGACGGTGCCCACCCCACCGGCCGCGCCCTGTACGAGCACGGTGTGCCCGGCGCCGACCGCGAGCCGGTCGAGGACCCGGGTGGCCGTCTCGACGCCGCCCGCCGCGCCGCCCGCTTCCTCCCAGCTCCACGCGGCCGGTTTTGGCGCCCAGGCGGCCAGGACCGCGAAGTCGGCGTTGGCGCCGCGCGTGGCCATGGCGGCGAAGCCGAACACCTCGTCGCCGACGCTCACGCCCGTGACACCGTCGCCGACCTCGTCCACCACGCCCGCGGCGTCGAATCCGGTCCGGTACGGAAACGTCGTGGGCACCATGTCACGCAGCGTCCCTGAGCGGATGAGCGTCTCCCCGGGCGAGATTCCGGAGGCCCGTACGGCGATACGGATCTCGCCCGGTCCGGCGTGCGGCGCCGCCACCTCGGCGACGTGCACAACGCTGGGCGGGCCGTATTCGGTGAATTGAATCGCTCTCATGCGCCGGACCGTAACGGAGCACCCCGTCCGTTTGGCTAAAGTGAGAGAGGTGACGGCCGAAGTGGTAACGAAGCTCCGCTCCGACGCCCGCGACAACCGCGAGCGCATCCTCGCGGTCGCCCGCGCGGCCTTCGCCGCGGAGGGCCTCGACGTACCGATCCGGGAGATCGCCCGGCGCGCCGAGGTCGGTGTCGCGACCGTCTACCGGCACTTCCAGACCAAGGAAGCGCTGCTGACCGAGGCCTTCGCCGAGCAGATGGCGTCCTGCTCGGCGGTCGTGGAGGAGGGGCTGGCGGCGGGCGACCCGTGGAACGGGTTCTGCCTGGTGATCGAGAAGCTCATGGAGATGCACGCCCTCGACCGGGGCTTCGCCCGCGCGTTCACCTCGCAGCTCCCTCAAGCGGTCGACTTCGCCGCGGACCGCGACCGCACGCTGCGTCTGCTGCTCGAACTGGTACGGCGCGCGAAGGGAGCGGGCTCCTTGCGGGGGGATTTCGTACTGGAGGACATCAGCCTGGCGCTGATGGCGAACGAAGGCATCCGCGCCGAGTCGCCCGAGATGAGGGTGGCGGCGTCGCGCCGCTTCGCGGCCCTGATGATCCAGTCGTTCCGGGCGAACCCCGTCCCGGCCCCGCTCCCGCCGCCCGTCCGGCTGCCGCTCTCCAGAGGCTAGGCCGTGTCCGACCCGGCGGTGGCCACGGGTGGCCGATCGTGATCGGGCACCCGTGGCCGTCGGACTTGACCTACGTGTCCGGGAACTAGCGGACGTGGACGAAGACCGGGTTCGAGTAGAACCACAGGTCGTCCCACGGGCTCTCCAGCCCGTCCGCGAGCGGCTCCGCCTCGTCGGTGCTCGTGCCGCGGACGCGGGCGTACAGGTCGCCCTCGACGTTGCGCAGGGTGTGCTTGATGACGTACTCCTTGCCCTGCTTGCGCCAGTCGCGCGGGCCGAACCGTGCCACGACCTTGGTGGTCGGGTTGGTGTCGGTGTCGAGGCTGGCGCTCGGGCCGGTGATCTGACCGGTGATCAGGTCCACACGGCGGACCTCGGGCCGGTCGCCGTTGCCGTTCTTGCCCTCCAGCGGACGGAACCGGATCTCGATCTCGACGTCCGTACGGTTACGGCGGCTCACCGTGAGCGTCTCGCCCATGGCGGCCTCGTCACCGCGGTTGCTCGCCGTCAGGTCGAGGCTGGTGATCAGGTCGCCGGTGCCGACCCAGACGCGGCCGTTGCGCAGCCCGTCCATGATGTCGGCGTAGTCCTGCCGGGCCAGCACATGGGTCTTGCTGTACTCGCCCGGCCAGAAGTCGGAGCCGCCGCGGGTCCAGTGCACATGCGAGTCCGAGGTCGCGGTGATCCACCAGCGCCGGCCCTCACCGAGCAGCGAGTCCCACAGCCCGCCCACACGCGCCGTCATCTGGTCGAAGCCACCGTGCGTCGGGTAGTTGCCGTACCCGCCGCGCGCACCGCCGTTGAGCGGACCGGCCTGGTGACCGGGCGCGCCCTCGAAGCCCACGTAGATCTCCGGCGCGACGTTGTTGCCGTTGCGGAACTCACGCGGGGTGTCCTGCCCGTACACACCGAGACCGGTCGCCGAGCGCGAGGCGTGGTGGGCGATGACCAGCGGCTTGCGCCGCATGTCCTTCGCGGCCTTCAGGAACTCGATCATCTTCGCCTCGGTGTCCCGGCCCGGATCGGCGGGGAAGGCGTCATGCTTGGCGAAGCGGCTCTCCAGCTCGAAGAGCTGCTGCGCCTCGTCGCTGTGGTGGGGAATCATCAGCGTGTGGTGGTCCAGGGCGGGGGCGTCGAACTCCATCCCCCAGAACTGGAGGACCTCGGGCACCAGCACACGCGAGCGCAGCAGATCGGGGTAGGCCTGCTCCAGGTTCACCTTGGAGTGCGTCGGACCACCGTGGTCGGTGCACATCACCCAGGTGAGACCGAAGTTCTTCGCCATGATCGCGTTGGTGACGATCGGGTAGACCGCGTCGGCGCCCTTGTGGAACGTCGGCGGGTTCGTCGACGTGTCGAACTCACCGCTGTACTCCGAGTGCACATGGTGATCACCGGCACGCCACACCCGCTTGCCGGAGTCGCCGGACTTCTCCTGCTTGCGGTCGTCGTTGTCGTGGGCGTACGCCGTACCGGCTCCCACGAGCGGGGTCGCGGCGGCCAACGTCGCCCCCACACCCGCGAACTTGACCAGCCGGCGCCGCGAGATCGCCGTCTGCTCAGGGTCTTCGATGTTCTTGTCCGTCACGGTGAAACCTCTCGTCAACAAACACTGGGGGGCGATGGCCGAGTGTCAAAGATCAAACCGAACACAACATGAACAGGGGTCAGGACTACTGAGAACAACGGAATCCGACCCCCGGGAGCCGAGCCCAACGAACCGCCCCGCCCATCGCCCGCCTTGTTACTAAAGAACTAAGCTCTATAGTATTAACCCACAAGCCTTCGTGAGATCGATCAGAAGGAGACCGCCGCAGTGGCGTCCCACCGTCGTCCCAAGCAGACCAGCCAGGCCTACGCGGCCGTTGTCACGGCGACGGCCGCCGCGGCCGTCGCCGTGACGGCACAGTCGGCTTCGGCCGATCCGCTGCCGGACCCCAACAAGAAGGGTGTCCAGGCGCAGATCGACCGGCTGTACGAGGAGGCCACACAGGCCACCGAGAAGTACAACGGGGCGAAGGAGAAGGCCGGCGTCCTGCAGAAGCAGGTGGATGATCTGCAGGACACCGCCGCGCGCAAGCAGAGCGATCTCAACGACCTGCGGACCCGGCTCGGTTCGATAGCCGCGGCCCAGTACCGGACCGGCGGGCTCGACCCGTCCGTCCAGCTTCTGCTCTCGTCCGATCCGGACGGCTACCTCGACAACGCTTCCGCGCTCGACCAGTTGAGCGCCCGGCAGATCACCGCGCTCAACCAGTACCAGTCGCAGCAGCGTGATCTCCAGCAACAGCGCAGCCAGGCCTCGGAGAAGCTCAAGGACCTCCAGGAGACCCGCGAGGAACTCGGGGACAGGAAGAAGGAGATCCAGGGCAAGCTCGCACAGGCGCAACGGCTGCTCAACACCCTCACGGCCGAGGAGCGGGCCGAACGGTCCGCCGAGGAGGAGCGCGCCAACCGGTCCAGCGAGCGGGTGCAACTGGGCAACGAGGCCAGCGCCTCCCAGCGGGCCGCCGCGGCCTTCGAAGCGGCGAAGAGCCGGGTCGGGATGCCCTACGTATGGGGCGCGACGGGACCGAACTCCTTCGACTGCAGCGGGCTGACCTCCTGGTCGTTCAACCAGGCGGGAGTGTCGATCCCCCGTACGTCACAGGCCCAGGCGAACGTCGGCACCCGGATCAACTCCCTGAGCGCGCTCAAGCCCGGCGATCTCATCATCATGCGTACGGACCTGAGCCATGTCGGTTTCTACGCGGGGAACGGGCAGATCCTGCACTCGCCGAAGCCGGGCGCCCAGGTGCGGTACGAATCGATCGCCCGGAGCGGTATGCCGTTCATGTGGGGCGTCCGCATCGGCTGACGGCCGGCCGCGGCCCCGGCCCCGGTCCCGGTCCCGGCTCCGGGCCCGCAGAGGTCAGCCGAGGCCGGGAGAGCAGGCGACCAGCAACGGCAGTACGGGAACCACCGTGGCCAGCGCGGCGATTGCCCACGCGACGGCGGGGTGCGGTGCACTGCGGGGGACGAGGATCCGCTTCATGCGGACCGCGACATTCCCGCCGCCCACCGCGAGCGCTCCCCTCGGCGCCCGGGCCGCCGCCATCTCGTACATCGCGGTGGCGAGCACCTCGTGCGGGTGGCTGCGCAGCGCGCGGTCGTCCGCGGCCATCTCCAGCAGAAGCGCCGTCTGTTCCCTGCCCAGGCGGGCCAGTGGAAGACGGCGGAAGACCGAGTGGAACGCCTCCATGGCCGCCAGCGCCAGATGGTGACGGCCCGCGACATGGGCGCGCTCGTGCTCCAGAACGGCGTCGAGCTGTTCGGGCGACAGTTCACGGAGGGCGGCGTCGCTGATGACGATCCGGGGGCGGCGCCCCGGCAGACAGTAGGCTGCCGGTCTCTCGTACGGCAGTACGGTGGCACGCAGCCGGGCCGAATGACGCCCCACCAGGTCCACGGCGTCCCTGTGCCGGTCCCGCAGGCGTCGTGCGCGTACGAGATGGAACGTGAAGCTCGCGGCCAGCACCGAGAAGACGGCGCTCGGCAGTGCGACGGCGAGCCGGTCCGCCGTACCGGGATCGGGCCGGCCCGTGCCCAGGTGCAGACCGCAGTGGTGCAGGACGCCCACGAGTCCGGCGTGCAGATGCTCGGTCGGTACGGCCAGGCCGACCGCGGCGAGCGCGACCGCGATCGAGAACGAGACCGCCAGCGCCTGCCACACCACCGCCCCCAGCACGGGAATCCGGTGGGGCCAGGCACTGCGCAGCAGCAACGGGGGCACGACCACGCCGACCACCGCCGCGTACCCGGTCAGCGCGGGAACCGCGTTCACGGCCTGGCCTGTCGTCCCACGCTCCGCAGCGCCTTGTGGAGGGCGTCGATCTCCTCGGGGGTCATGTTCTCGACGAAGTGCATCAGCGCCGCCGGGCGGTCCCGGCTGGTTTCCAGTCCGTCCTCCATCAGCGCGGCGGCGTACGCCTCCCGGCTGCGCGCGGGTGTGTAGAGCCAGGCGCGGCCCTGTCGGTCGCGCAGCAGCCAGCCCTTGGTGAACAGGATGTTGGTGACGGTCATCACCGTTGTGTACGCGACGGGCCGGGTCTCATTGATGTCGTCGACGATCTCGCGCACCGTGGCCGGACGGTCCCATGTCCACAGGCGGTCCATGATCTCCGCCTCAAGATGCCCCAGCCGCCGCATGGCCGTTGTCTTCCTTCCCTCACCGAGTACGCGGAGCCATAGTAGGCGTCGGCGCAGATCCGTCTCCCTCCAGGAAAGTCACCCCCGCGGTTGGGTACGCCGTCAGTCCGCCTCGAAACCCCGGAGGGTGTCGACGAGAAGCCGCCCCTCGGTGCAGAGTGGTTCGAGTTCGTCGATGAGACCCTGCCGGACCTGGTTCTCGGGGTTCGCGATGCGCTCCCGTACGAGATCACGTGACTGTTCGAGCTGCTCGCGGTACTGCGCCAGATTGTCCGCCAGATGGTCGATGACATCCGTACCCTGCACGCTCGTGGCAAGCGTGAACTGGTCCATCACCGCCGTGACTTCGGCGTCCATGGCGCTGATCCACTCGTCCTGGAGAGCCTCCAGCGAGCTGATCGCGCCCTTCCGGCGCTGAATCACGAGATAGACCGCGGCGGCCACCCCGGCGACCAGACCGGCGGGCGGGAAGATGGTGCCGGCCGCGGCCAGACCGTACAGCCAGCCACCGCTCGCCGCGACGGGGGTGACGATACCGACCAGTGCCGCCGCCCGCTGCACCACGTCGTGGCGGCTGGCCGGCCGCCGGGCCGGCAGGGGCGTCGACGAGAGCCCGGCCACGTCGAGGCTGAACTCCGGGAGCCGTCCTGCGAGTTCCTGGTCGCCCAGAGCCTGTTCCACCGTCTGGACGACGTCCTGTTTGAAGGCGGCGAACTGCTCGGTCCACAGTGTCGCGGGACCGGTGGGGCCTTCCAGCCAGGTGCGGAGCGCCTGTGCCTTCGAGACCTGGATCTCGTTCGCCCTGGCCGGCTTGGTGAGGTCGGTGGCCTTGATCGTGGCGTCCAGTTCGCCGTGGAGATGGCCGGCCAGCCGGCTGAAGGGACGGACGGACCGCGCGATACGGTTCTGGAGCTTGCGCTCCAGGTCCTCGCGCAGCCGCGGCAGCGCCGAGTCCAGCGACTCCATGCGCTGCTGCTGACTTGTCAGCAGTTCCTTGAGTTCGTCGATCTCCAGACGTTCGGTACTCAGACGTTCGTCGAGCAACTGGCGCCGCGGTGTGAGCAGGACCCGGGCCTCCGCCGCGACGGCGGCGATATGGCGGGTGCCCGTACCCCTGTTGATCAGTTCCTCGATCGCCCGGTGCAGTGTGTCCATCCGGCCTTCCGCGCGCAGCCGTCGCGCTTTGGCCTCGTCCCCGTCCTCACTGAGTTTGACCGCGCGGGCCTCCAGGGCGGGCGAGACCGGCAGGAAGCCCTCACCGATGAAGCCCAGATCCGGCCGGCCGCCCGGCAGCTTGAAGTTGTCCCTCAGATAGGCGTTGTTGCGGGCGATGCTCGCCTTCCACTCCGGATCGTTCCGCAGATCGAGATTGGACGCCGCGTCGATGGCGGTGACGACCCACACCACCCGTTTCCCCGACAGCAAATAGTGGTCGTAGAGGAAGCGGATCAGGTCGAGGTCCCTCTCCGAGAGGGTCCGGGTGGCGTGCGACACGTACATGAAGCAGTCCGCGTCGGCCATCGCGGCGCGCACGATCTCGTCGTGGACCGGGTTCGGCGAACCGTAGCCGGGCAGGTCGTAGAGCTTCGCCGGAAGCCTGGCACCGGCCAGCATGATTTCGAGCTCGGCGACCTCACGGCCCCGGTGCTCCCTGAGCCGGTCCGTCACATCCGCGTCCTGCATCGCGTACGCGGCCACCACTGAGGGGGCCGGTGAGTTGCCGACGTCCTCCCACTCGTCCTCCGGCGAGTCGGTGAAGCGGACCCGCAGATAGCCGGTGCCCGAAGCGTCGACGGCGGACTGGCCGTCCACCGGGACCACACTGGCGGGACAAGCGGTGGTGGGTGCCGGGGAGGAGGGCAGCAGTCCCACGAACTTGTCCGCGGTCCGGCCGTCGCCGGTGGGCACCTCGACCAGTTCGAGACCGGACTGCAGACCGCTCAGCAGAAAGCTCTTGCCGGACGAGAAGGCGCCCAGCAGCGCCACATTGATCAGCGCCGAGGCCGCCCGTGTGCGCAGCCGCTTCACCGTGTCGGCGTCACCGAGAAGGTCCTCCGGCCATCCCGCCGGGGTCTCGGGAGCGTCGGACGCGGCGCGCAGCCACGCCTCGCACCGGTCGAGAGCAGCGCGCAGTTCGTCCCGCACTTCGTCCAGGTCCCTTGGCACAGTCATGGCACACATATAACCGAGGCCGGGGCCGGCGGTCAGCCGTATCCACGATATGTGCTCATTCCGGTGCGGGGCCGAACCCGGGGCCGAACTCGCTGCCCGCGAGGGGGAATTCGGTACGGACACCCTGCGCGTCCGCTGCTCCCTCACCCGTTCGGCGGCTCCCCTCGCCATCGCCGGCCTCCACGCACGGTAGCGTGTGCGTCACTGTGCGAATTCAGTCGGAGTGTTTCCGTGAGCACGGCAGATGGGTGGTCGCCCTGCTGCTGGGGGCTCTGGCTGCCCTGTTGATCGGCGGCTGTGACAGCGGTGGGCATCACCGGCTGCTCGATCCCCGTTCCGACCGTCCGGCGGCCTCGGCCTCGGAGCTTTCGTCGGAGTGTGCCGAACCGGATCCTTCCTGCGCTCCGGTGGCCGAACACCATCTCGCCGGGCAGGTGGATGAACGCCAGCCGCTCCAGGCCCTTTCCGCAACGGTCGGCGACCGGCCGCGGGTGACCGGCTCGCCTCTGTGCGCCGGCGCGCCGCGGCGCGGGCCTCCCGCCGCGGGCGGGCGTGAAGTGCTCAGTCAGGGGTGTGTGTCCAGGACGTGACCGGGCCCGGCTGCTCCGGTGTGCGGCGATGTGCCGCCCGCCGACGGGCGGCCTGACGGCCCCGATCGCTCCTCTCCTGGGGTGACGCGGTGCGTTGCCGGCAGGTGGCGTCACCGCGGTGTGCCCCGGGTCGTACGAAGGACACCAACCGCACAATGACTGAACTCCCCCTGCCCGTACGGCCAATCAGCTCACCTCGCAGTGTGCTGGGCGCTGTCGGCAACACGCCCGTGCTGTGGGTGGACGAACCGTTCACCACCGCGCCCGAAGGGTTCTGGGCGAAACTCGAAGGCTTCAACCCCGGCGGCATCAAGGACCGGGCCGCCCTGCACATGGTCGCCCGGGCCCGTGAGCGCGGAGACCTGCGTCCCGGTGCCCCGGTCGTGGAATCGACCTCCGGCACTCTCGGCCTGGGCCTTGCCCTGGCCGGGGTGCTGCACGGGCATCCGGTGCATCTGGTCACCGACCCGGGCATGGAACCGATCGTGGAGCGGATGCTCGCCGCTCACGGGGCCACGCTGTACGTCGTCGACCGGCCTCATCCGGAAGGAGGCTGGCAGGAAGCGCGCCGTCAGAGGGTCGCCGAACTCCTGGCCGCGTACCCGGGGGCGTGGTGCCCGGACCAGTATCACAACCCCGACAACGTGGCCGCGTACACCGGACTCGCCGACGAACTCGCCGGCCAGTTGCAGCGCATCGATGTGCTGGTGTGTGCGGTCGGCACCGGTGGCCACTCGGCCGGGATCGCCCGCGGTCTGCGCGCCCGTATGCCCGCGATGCGGCTCGTCGGAGTCGACACGGTCGGGTCCACGATCTTCGGCCAGCCCGCCCGCACTCGGCTGATGCGCGGGCTGGGCTCGTCCATCTATCCGCGCAATGTGGACTACGGCGCCTTCAGCGAAGTCCACTGGGTCGCCCCCGCCGAGGCCGTCTGGTCGGCGCGGCGCCTGGCCGCGCGGCAGTTCGCCACCGGCGGCTGGAGTGTGGGCGCGGTCGCCCTGGTGGCCGGATGGCTGGCCCGTACACAACCCGAAGGGACCCGCGTCGCCGCTGTCTTCCCCGACGGACCGCACCGCTACTTCGACACGGTCTTCAACGACGACTACTGCCGGGCCCACGGTCTCCTCCTCACGGAAGAACCCATCGGGCCGGCGGTCGTCTCCCGGCCCGACGAAGCGGAAGTGACCCGGTGGACGCGCTGCTCCACGGTCGTCGATCCGCTGTCCGCCACCACGGTGGTGGAAGGGAGCCGGCGGTGAACTCGACCTGGAAGAAGGCCCGTTCGTTCGATGCCACCGTTCAGCTGCTGCTGGTGAACCAGCTCACCATCAACCTCGGCTTCTACATGCTGATGCCCTATCTGGCCGCTCATCTGTCGGGCTCGCTGGCTCTGGGCGCCTGGGCGGTCGGGCTCATCCTGGGGATGCGCAACCTGTCGCAGCAGGGCATGTTCCTCATCGGCGGAATGCTCGCCGACCGGCTCGGCCACCGGCCGTTGATCATCGCCGGGTGTGCGCTTCGTACGGTCGGTTTCGCCGGGCTCGCCGTCGCCGACTCTCTGCCGGGTCTGCTGGCGGCTTCGGCCGCGACCGGTCTGGCCGGCGCCCTGTTCAATCCCGCCGTCCGCGCGTATCTCGCCGCCGAGGCGGGTGAGCGTCGCGTCGAGGCGTTCGCGCTCTTCAATGTCTTCTACCAGGCGGGAGTGCTGCTCGGCCCGCTGATCGGACTGGCGCTGACCGCTGTGGCGTTCCCGGTCACCTGCGCGGTGGCGGCGGCGCTCTTCGCGGTGCTGACGCTGTTGCAGTTGCGGCGGCTGCCCGTACGGGAGAGGGCCTCGGGCGGACAGGAGGCGACCTGGCGCGAGCAGGCGGCGACGGTGCTGCGCAACCGGCCCTTCTGGCTGTTCGCCGCCGCCATGACCGGCTCGTACGTCCTGTCGTTCCAGATGTATCTCGCGCTGCCACTGGAGACGAAACGCCTGGTGGGCGACGGTGTGTACGGCATCGCGGCGACCAGTGCGCTGTTCGTCGTCTCCGGTCTGGTCGCACTCGCCGGACAGATGCGCATCACCGCGTGGTGTCAGCGTACGTGGACGCCTCATCGCTGTCTGGTCGCCGGGCTCGCACTCATGGCGGTGGCTTTCCTGCCCCCGGCCCTCACCTCAAGTGCCGTTCCCGCGCGGGGTGGTTGGGGGGCCGTGCTGGTCATGGTGCCGCTGGTGGTGTGCGCCGGTCTGCTGGCGGCGGCTACCGCGGTGCTGTATCCGTTCGAGATGGACACGATCGTCGCCCTGTCCGGCGGGCGGTGGGTCGCCACCCACTACGGCCTCTACAACACCGTCTGCGGCATCGGCATCACCGTGGGGAATCTGGCCACGGGCGCTGTCGTCGACGCCGGCCGCCACACCGGTTTCGCCGCGCTGCCGTGGGTGGTCCTCGCGCTGGTCGGGGCGGGGTGCGCGACGGCGGTCGCGGCCCTGGCCCGCGGCGGGCACCTCGGTGTGGCAACTCCCGCCGTGGTACGGGCGTGACGTAGCGGGTACGGACACGGCGCAGGCGGGTGCTGGTGCGCGCCGGGCGGTCGCGCACCAGCACCCTCGGGCGCCTACGCCTGGCTACGGCCGCGCCGTACCCACCACACCCCGGCGCCCACGACCAGGACGATCACGACGGCGATCGCCGCGACGATCACTCCGGTGTTGCTGCCGGAGTCCTCTGCCGCTGACGCGTCGGCGGATGTCTTCGCCGTGGCGGTGGGAGCAGTCGTGGACGAAGCCGGGGAGGAGGAGCTGACGCTCGGTTCCGGTGTCGGGCTCGGGCTCGGGCTCGGGGCGATGGGGGTGGCTCCCGGTGCCGCCGCTTCGAGTTCCAGTACCGGCGCCGGGTTCTCCACCTTCTCGCCGTCGCCGGGCACCTCGATCCAGCGGGAGATGTCGCCGTCGCTGTACGTTTCGACGGTCTTGAACGCCAGCGACTTCGCGTCCGGCAACTGCCGTACCGTAACGCTGTGTTCGGCGTCCGTTCCCGCCGCGAGCGCGGGACCGCCCACGGTGTATCCGTCGGCGGTCGCCGTCAGTTTCCACCCCTCGGGTGCCTCTTTGAGCGCGACCATGTCCGGCGCGATGCCCTGGGGCAGGACAATCCTGAGTTCCTTGATCCCCGCCTCGCTCCTCTCGGCCTCCGAGGTGAAACTCAGTGTGACGTTCTCGGCCAGGGCCCGCGAGTCGGAAGCGGTGACCTCGGCATGCGCGGCAGCGGGCCCGGCCGCCGCGGCCAGGACGACCACGGCGGCGGCCGTCGTCACGGCGCAGCGCCGCAGGACAAGGGCGATTGATGATGTGTTCACGATGATCGGGCTCTCTCGGTACGGGCGGACTCATCCCGGATACGGGCGGCCCGCCGGGTCAGGGGAACGCCTCTCCTGCCCGGCTGCCCGGAGGGCCCCGGCGTTCGACCACATGTGACAGCAGCGCCTCGGCGCCGGGTGCCGTCGCGGCGTACTGCGGGAACCGGCGTACGGACGCGACCGTACGGAGCGGGGCCGGCCGGCGCCCCAGGGCGGCGGCGACGAGCGCCATCCCGGCTCTGGCCCAGCGGCCGACCGTACAGGGCAGCCCGCTCAGCGCCCGGTCCGCGCGGTACATCAACAGGGCCACGCCGATGGCGGCCCCGCAGTGTGCCAGTGTCATCGCCGTCGCGCCGTGGTACGCCGCGTAACCCGCGCCTGACCCGGCATGTCCGTGGGCATGGCCGTGGCCCGGCGCGGCGGGTGCGGACAGCGCTGTGTGGAGGGCGAGTTGTGCTCCACCCGTAACGGCCGTCACCGTCCACCACGACCGGGCCTTCCCCGCTCCGACGGACGAGACCAACGCGATCGCTGCCGCGGCGGCCAGCAGCCGGGGCCACGGGACGGGTTCCTCCGACGCAAGGTGATGCCCAACTGCCGCAAGTACGGCGCTGGTCACCGTGAAAACCGCAGCTCTCGCCCACCGGCCGCCCGGCCCGAGCCGCCGCGGCCGGCCGGACTCGTGTCCCCCGGGCCAGTTCATGGTGCGCTCATCATCCACGCCCACGCCCCGGCCCGCCGCCCCACCCCCGAATCCCGCCGGACGTCATTGACGCCGGTGGCGGCTCAGCCCTCCTGGATCAGTTTCAGCACGCGTGAGCGCAGAACCGCGAATTCCGGCAGCGACTTGGTGTGGAGCTGGTCCCGGTCGGCCGGCAGCGGTACGTCGACGACCGCCCGTACGGTGGTCGGCCGGCCGGAGAGCACCAGGACCCGGTCGGCGAGGTAGACCGCCTCGTCGATGTCGTGGGTGACAAGCACGACCGTAACGCCGAATTCCCTCCGTACCTTCAGGATCAGGTCCTCCAGATCGGCCCGCGTCTGGGCGTCGACCGACGCGAACGGTTCGTCCATCAGCAGCGCCTCGGGCTGATAGGCCAACGCCCGTGCGATCGCCACCCGTTGCTGCATTCCACCGGACAACTGCCACGGGTACTGGTGCTCGCACCCCTCCAGCCCGACGCCCGCCAGCGCCGCCAGGCCCGCTTCGTGCCGGTCGGTACGGGACAGCCCCTTCGACCGCAGCGGCAGTGTCACATTGCCCAGCACACTCATCCACGGCATCAACGACCGGCTGTAGTCCTGGAAAACCACCGCCAGCTTCTCCGGCGGCCGTTCCACCAGCACCTCGTCCATGAACACCGCGCCGCCCGTCGGTGCCAGCAGGCCGGCAAGACACCGCAGCAAGGTGGTCTTGCCCGCACCGGACGGGCCGACGACACAGACGAACTCCCCGCTGCGGACCTCCGCATCGATACCGTCCAGAACCTGCCTGCCCGAATAGGACTTCGACAGTCCCTTCACACGCAGAACCACGGACTCGCCCGCGGCACCCGCTCCAGGAGTCGTGTCATGGGCACCACGCCCCGTCGAGCCGGTCGTCACAGTCATCTCCAGGTCATCCATCCTGTCCGGTCCACCCGATTCATCCGGTTGTTTCCGCTGCGTACTGTCGGTGGAGGCAGCTCGACGCGCACGGGGACTCACCTCTGCTCCACGCGTTGCATTCCCCGGTGCCAGCGCAGCAGGACGCGTTCCAGACCGCGGAAGGCAACGTTGACGAGGTAGCCGACGATGCCCAGGAACAGCATTCCGGCCCACATGTCGGTGATCGCGAACTGCCGCTGGGCGTGGAGGATACGGAAGCCGATACCGCTGGTGGAGCCGGCCATCTCGCTGAACACGATCACGGTGATGCCGATCGACAGGGCAGTGCGCACCCCGGCGACGATCTGCGGGCTCGCGGCGGGCAGGATCACACGCAGCACCCGGTCGCGGCGGCCGAGCCGGTAGCTGGTGGCCACGTCCCGTACCACCGGGTCCACCGAGCGCACCCCGTCCACGGTGTTCAGCAGGATCGGCCACACCGTGCCGTAGGCGATAAGACTCACCTGCATCTCGGTACCGATGCCGAACAGCAGGAGTGCGGCCGGGACGAGGGCGACCCCGGGGGTGGCGCGTGCGAACTCCAGGACCGGCGCGAACGCGTCCGCCAGAAAGGGGACCAGACCGAGCAGGAGGCCCGCCGTGACCCCGATGACCACGGCAATGCCCAGGCCCGCCGCCAGGTGCACCAGGCTCGGTACGGCGTCCGATCCGAAGTGCGAGAAGAACCAGATCTGTTGCAGCGCCGAGACGCTGTCGGAGAGGGGCGGGTAATACGCCGACGTGCTGTCCGCACTCAGCACCCACCATGTCGCGACAGCCCCCACCGGCAGGATCAGTTCCAGGGCCAGTCCGGACAGCAGCCGGAGCGGCCGGCCGCCGGGCGCTCCGGCCCGGCCGCCCGGCGGGGCCTTCGTCAGCCCGCCGCGGCGGGACGGTACGCCGAGTGCCATCGCAGTGTCCTCCTCTCAAGCGCGAGCAGACCCCGGTTGAGCAGGATGCCCAGCAGTCCGATGACGACGACCATGGCCCACATCCGGGGAACGTCGCCGCCTTGTTCATAGCGGGTCATCTCGGCGCCCAGTCCGGGTGCTCCGCCGATGAGCTGGGCCGCGATGGCCAGCAGCAGGCTCATGGTGGCGGCGACCCGGATCCCGGTGGCGACGAAGGGGGAGGCGCTGGGCAGCACGACGAAGCAGATGTAGTGCCATCGCCCGATTCCATAGGTCCGCGCCATGTCCCGCAGGTTCGGGTCGAGTTGATGCATGCCGTACATGCTCTGCAGAAGTACGGGCCACAGCGATCCGAAGACCACCAGGACCAGCGCCATTTTCGTGGTGGCGCCGTATTCGAGCAGGACCAGCGGGATGAGGGCGATGGGCGGGATGGAGCGCAGGAAGTCGATGCTGAAACGGGAGAAGCGGTAGAGCAGCCCGCTCGCGCCGAGCAGCAGCCCCACCGGGACCGCGGCGGCCAGCGAGAGACCGAGGCCGATCGCCCACGTGGAGGCGGTGTCCCCGACGGCCGACCACAATGAGCCGTCGGTGAGCGTCGATCCGAGCGCGCGGCCGATGTCCCAGGGCGCGGCGATGGCCGCGTCCGGCAGAGCGCCGATGACCACGAGCAACTGCCATACGGCGAGCGTCAGTACGACGCACAGGACACGCGCGCCGAGCAGCGCCGCCCGCCGGTTCGGCACACCGGCCGTCTTCGGCGGGGCCGCGCCGGCGGTGTGCGGGGAAGCTTCGGTGACGGTGTTCACGGTGGTCACGGCTGGGCGACCAGCATGTACGAGCTCAGGTCGACGGGGGAGTCGAGAATTCCGTACTTGACCATGAGTGTCTGGAGGTCGTCGAGCGTCTGCCGGCTCAACGGCTGGTCCGGGAAGGTGGGGAGCACGATCTTGGCCAGGTCCTCGGCACTGGTCTCGGTCGACTCGGCCGCCACCTCCCGGATCTTCGCCGGATCCTTGCTCAGCGTCACATTGGCCGTGTCCAGCGACTCCGAGAACGCCTGGACCACTTCGGGGTGGCTCTTGGCATAGCTTTCGGACGTCAGGTAGACGCTGTTCGGCACCGTGGGCATCGATGTGGACATCACCGGCACCAGATCCGTGAGACCCGCCGACCGTGCCTGGGACACGAACGGTTCGTTGAGCACCGCCCCGTCGACCTTCCCGTTCTCGACCGCGGCGACCATCTGTGTGAAGGACATCTCCACGAACCGGACATCCTTCGATGTCCCGCCCTTGGCGTCGATCGCCGCCCGCGCGGCCACCTCCGCGAGCCCGCCCAGCGCGTTGACGGCGACGGTCCTGCCGGACAGTCCCGCCACCGAGGTGACCTTGCCGGGCGCCACCACCAGGACCGTGGAGTCCTTGGCCGCTTCGGTGGCGTTCACACTGCCCTGTCCCACGATCTTCACAGCCATCTTCTCGCTGATCGCCTTGATCGCACCGAGCGGGTCGGCAGCGGTGAACTGGATCTGTCCGTTGAGCAGCATGGGCAGCGCCTGAGCGCCTGACGTCACCTGCTGCGGTGACACCTTGAGGTTGTTCGCCTTGAATGTGCCGTCCTGTGTCGCGAGGTACAGCGACGCGTTGGTCAGCGTCGGAGACGAGCCGACCTTCAACGATGTCAGGCCGGCACTGTCACCGGACGACGAACCGGCGTCGTCCGCCGACCCGGAACCGCAGCCGGTCAGCAGGAGAACGGCCCCTGCGACGAGCGTTGCGGTGAGAGAAGCTGAACAGAAGTGCTTGGCCATGAGGACCTCTCGCCAGTCAGCCGCGATCGAATGCTGCGATGGTCATCAGATTTCACTATCATGTCAATAGTATTTCCTAGATATATCTGCTTGCCTCAATCCAGGAGGCCGACCGGACGACAACAGTGGAGGCGGGCCGATGAGCGGCAGGAAGACGACCGGGCGTACCCCGGACCTCGTGGTGATCGGCAGCGGAGTGGCCGGTCTGGCGGCCGCGGTGGAGGCCGCGGAGGCGGGGCTCGATGTGCGGCTCCTTGAGGCGGCCGACACGATCGGCGGGGCGTCGGTGATGAGCGGGGCGGCCTGCTTCCTGGTCGACACCCCGCTCCAGCGGTCGCAGGGCATCACCGACAGTGTCGAACTGGCCATGGCCGACTGGCAGCGGATGGGCGGGCCGACCGCGGACCTGGAGTGGGCTCGCCGCTACGTCGCCGACAGCGCCCGCGAGGTGTACGAGTGGTGCGCCGGTCTCGGCATCGAGTGGCAAAGCCTAGGCCGGCCGGAAGGCAACAGTGTGCCGCGCTGGCACATCCCGGCCGGATGGGGCCGCCGGATCGTCGAGGTGCTCGAAGCCCGCGCACGAGCGCTCGGAGTGACCGTCCGTACCGGCGTCACCGCCGAGGAGCTGTGCCGTACCGGCGGCCGGATCACCGCTGTACGGACCCGTTCCGCGGGAATCGGCGAGACACTCGCCGCAGGTGCCGTGGCGGTGTGCACCGGCGGTTATGTCGGGCGCATCGACATGGTGCTGAAACACTCCGCCGCGCTGCGCGAACTCCCCCGTGTCCTCGCGGGAGGCTCACCGACCGCGGTCGGGCTCGGGCACGGCCTGCTGGAGGCGTGCGGCGCGGAATTCACCAACCTCGACCATGTGTGGATCTACCCCACCGGTACCCCCGACCCGAGCGACCGCACCGGCGCCCGTGGGCTCGGCATCCGCGGTGTGACCACGGAGATCTGGCTCAACACCGAGGGCCGCAGGTTCCACGACGAGTCCCTCCGCGGAGGCCACTCCGGTACCGGAGCGCTGCTGGACCAGCCCGGACGCACGGCCTGGTCGGTCTTCTCGGCGGCCGAGGCCGAGCACGTCCTGCTGATCGACAACGAACACTACGGAACCCCGGCGGGCCCGGACCCGGCCGCGATGAAACGGTTCTGGACGGAGTCCGCGTACGTACGGACGGCCGCCGACCCTGCCGCGCTTGCCCGTGCCACGGGGCTCCCCGAGGAGGCCGTGGTTCAGGCGATCGGCGAATTCAACACGGCCGTGCGTACGGGCGCCGTCCACGACCCGCTGACCGGCCGCGCCATGGCCGGTCTGACCGAGCTGACCGGCGAGCTGATCGCCGTACAGCTCTTCCCGATGGCCCAGAAGAACCTCGGCGGGGTGCACACGGGTCCGGAGTGCGAGGTGCTGACCGTCTCCGGCGAGCCGGTCGAGGGTCTGTACGCCGCCGGTGAAGTCGCGGGCATGGCGGGAGGAAGGATCAACGGGCGAGCGGCCCTCGAAGGCACGATGTTCGGACCGTGTCTTTACTCCGGCAGGATCGCGGGACGGGCCGCCGCGCGCCGGGCCCGGTGAGAGCGGCGCGCCGGGCCCGGCGGGGGTCCGCGGACGGGTTCGGCGGGATGAAGGAGCAGGCAGTTGTTCCGGCTCGGACGGTCAGATATACCTTGGGCATTGTTGACGACGGAGGTGGTCGGGTCCATGGCGGAGCAGCGCAGGACTCTGGTGGCGGCCGAGCCGGGAGCCGAGCAGCCCGCTCGCAGACTCTCGCTGACCGAGCAGGTCTACCACCGGCTCAAGGAGGAGATCCTCCAGGTCCGCCACGGTCCCGGCGAGCTGCTCCTCGAACCCGAACTCGCCACGCGCTACGGCATTTCGAAGACCCCGGTCCGCGAGGCCCTGCGGCTGCTGCTCCAGGACGGCTGGGTCCTGGTGATGCCGCGCAAGGGCTATCTCGTACGCCCGGTCCGGCTGGAGGACATCCGTGAGGTGTTCGAGGTCCGCCGGATGATAGAACCCGTGATGGCCGGACAGGCGGCACACCTGCGCACCGAAAACGACATCGCCCGGCTGTCCGGCCTCTGCTCCGAGCAGTCCCGCGACGCCGAGTCGATCGAACCCGCGCTGGGCGCGGCACGGGCCTTCCACAGCGAGCTGGCCGCCCTGACCGGCAACGGCAGGGCGCTGGCGATCCTCACCGACCAGCTCGACGAGGTACGGCGGCTGCACCACCTCATGCCGAAGGCCGAGCACCACATCACATCAACCGTGGAACTCGACGCGCACCGCCAGATCCTGGCCGCGGTCGAGGCGAAGGACGCGCGGGCGGCCGCGGATCTGATGAGCGATCACGTCACCGAGGTGGCCGAAGCGATGGTCGACGCCTTCGCGGGCATGCGCCGCTGACAGCACCGCGCGCCGGTTCCGTGTCCGGACGCGGGCCGGTTCCGGTGTCCGGACGCGGGCCGGTTCCGGTGTCCGGATCGTGGCGGTGTGATCACCGGTCCGGAGCGTCCCACTGGGTGCCGAGCCCGTCGGCCTCTTCGAACACCAGCCATGTCCGGGTGGCGCGCACCCCGGGGATGTCCTGGATCGACTCCAGAACGACGTGCCGCAGTGCGGTGTTGTCGGGCGCCCGCACCAGCACCAGCACGTCGTAGTCGCCTCCCACCAGGGCGAAGTGCTCGATGTGCGGAATCTCCCGCAGCCTGCCGGAGACGGCTCGCCAGGCGTTCTGCTCGATGGTCACCGATACGTAGGCGCTCGTGCCCAGCCCGAGTTTTTTCGGGTTCAACTGGGCCGTGAAGCCGGAGATGATGCCGTCCTCCGTCAGCCGGCCGATGCGCGCGTAGGCGTTGGCCCGTGAGATGTGCACGTGATCGGCGAGCGCGCGGACAGACATGCGCCCGTCGCGCCGGAGGGCGGCGATGATCGCGCGGTCGATGGCGTCGAGGCCGGCGGCAGAACGTCCGGCCTCCGGACCCGCGGGGCCGTCAACAATCGACACTTTGTGCTCCGTCCCGAGAGGGATCGGCAATCCTTCTCTTGTTATTACGACTGCTTGAACAGTTATACCGGAACAGGCCACGATTCGCGTGTCAAGTGTCCAAAGAAAGCGGTGCAGCATGTCCGTGAAGGCTCTCCGCCAAGCGGTTGACGGCCTCCTCCCCTCACTCGCGCCGGTGCGCTTCGTGGCCCCCGACGGCCGGCCCGTCAAGCCTCCGTCGGGTTATGCCGAGCCGGCGGACGAGTTGCTGCGCGAGGCCTACCGCCGCATGGTTCTCGGCCGCCGGTTCGACACCCAGGCCACCGCCCTGACCAAGCAGGGACGGCTCGCGGTGTATCCGTCGAGCCGCGGCCAGGAGGCCTGCCAGATCGCCGGCGTCCTGGCACTGCGCGAGCGGGACTGGCTGTTCCCGACGTACCGCGACTCCGTCGCCCTGGTCTCGCGGGGCATCGACCCCATCGAGGTCCTGACCCTGCTCCGCGGTGGCTGGCACTGCGGTTACGACGCGGCCGCCGCCCGCGTGGCTCCCCAGTGCACTCCTCTGGCCACTCAGACGATCCACGCGACCGGCATGGCCGAGGCACTGCGCCGCAAGGGCGAGGACGCCGTCGTCATGGCCTTCATCGGCGACGGCGGAACAAGCGAGGGCGATTTCCACGAAGCCCTCAACTACGCCGCCGTGCTGCGGGCGCCGGTGGTGTTCTTCATCCAGAACAACCAGTACGCGATCTCCGTGCCGCTGTCCCGGCAGACCGCCGCGCCCTCACTGGCGTACAAGGGCATCGGGTACGGGGTGCCGTCCGAGCAGGTAGACGGCAATGACCTGGTAGCCGTCCTGTCGGTGCTGCTGGCCGCTGTGGAGCACGCCCGCTCGGGAGAGGGGCCGTTCCTGGTCGAGGCGCACACGTACCGCATGGAGGCCCACACCAACGCCGACGACCCGACCCGCTACCGGCCGCAGCAAGAGGTGGAGGAGTGGGGCACAGCGGATCCCCTGTCCCGGCTGGAGACATATCTGCGGGGACGGAATCTGCTCGGCACCCAGGACATCGAGGAGGCGAAAGAGGCCGCCGAGGCCTTCGCCGCTCAGGTCAGGGCCGGGATGAACGCCGACGTCGAGGCCGATCCGATGGACCTGTTCGACCATGTCTTCGCCGAACCCACCCCTCAACTACTGGAGCAGCGGGCCCAGCTCGCCGCCGAGTTGCACCCTCAGGAGGACTGATCCATGGCCTCGATGACGATGGCCCAGGCGCTCAACAGCGCGCTGCGTGACGCACTGCGCGCGGACGAGCGGGTGCTGGTCTTCGGCGAGGATGTCGCCGCGCTGGGAGGTGTGTTCCGGATCACGGACGGGCTGACCAAGGAGTTCGGTGAGGACCGCTGTTTCGACACGCCTCTGGCCGAGGCCGGGATCGTCGGCCTCGCGGTGGGCATGGCGATGGGCGGCTTCCGGCCTGTGGTGGAGATGCAGTTCGACGCCTTCGCCTATCCGGCGTTCGAGCAGATCGCCTCGCATGTGGCCAAGCTGCGCAACCGTACCCGCGGGCGCCTCTCCCTGCCCATGGTGATCCGCATCCCGTACGCGGGCGGCATCGGCGGAGTGGAGCACCACTGCGACTCCAGTGAGGCCTATTACGCCCACACCCCTGGCCTGAAGGTCGTCACCCCGGCGACGGCGGAGGACGCCTACTGGCTGCTGCGGGACGCGATCGACGACCCGGACCCCGTGATCTTCATGGAGCCCAAGCGGCTGTACTGGTCGAAGGAGGAAGCCGATACGGGAACCCGTCAGGCCCCGCCGTTCGGACGGGCGGTCGTGCGGCGGAAGGGACACGACGGCACGCTCCTGGCCTACGGTCCGTGTGTTTCCGTGGCCTTGCAGGCGGCCACGGCCGCGGCGGAGGAAGGGATCAGCCTGGAGGTCGTCGACCTGCGCACCATAGTGCCCTTCGACGACGCGACGGTGACGGAGTCCGTACGCAGGACGGGCCGGTGCGTTGTTGTGCAGGAGGCCCAGGGATTCGCCGGTGTCGCCGCCGAGATCACGGCCCGCGTCCAGGAACGCTGCTTCCACTCCCTGGCCGCGCCGGTCCTGCGTGTCACCGGTTTCGACATCCCCTATCCCCCGCCGAAGCTCGAACACGCGCACCTTCCCGGCGTCGACCGTGTGTTGGACGCCGTCGACCGGCTGCAGTTCGACGACGAGCCCGACGTCCGCCACCTCGTCCAGGGGGTGTCATGACGGCGACCAGCATCGGTTCGGAGCAGTTGTTCCGGCTGCCCGACCTCGGTGAAGGCCTGACCGAGGCCGAAATCACCGAGTGGAGGGTGGCGGTCGGCGACACGGTCGAGATCGACCAGATCGTTGTCGAGGTGGAGACCGCGAAGGCGGCCGTCGAGGTGCCGGTCCCCTATGCGGGCACCGTCGTGAGGCTTCACGCCGAGGCGGGAGCGTCCGTGGGTGTCGGTGAACCGCTCATCTCCATCGGTGCCGCGGCTCCGCCGACGGCCCCCGAGAACTCCGCGCAAGCGGCGGCGGCAGCGCGGTACCGCGAAGAGGAGCAGGCCGGTTCTGGCAATGTACTGATCGGCTACGGCACCGGGCACGCCCCGGCCGGCCGGCGCCGCCGGCGCCGTGGCACCCCCGTAGCCTCCACTGCGACACCCGCATCCGCACCCGCACCGGCCACCGCCGCTCCCGCCGGCCACACCGACGCCGGTGGACTCGCTCCGCGTGTGATCTCCCCGCTGGTACGCAGGCTGGCCCGGGAGCAGAACGTGGACATCACGGCACTCGTGCCCAGCGGCCCGTACGGAGTGATCCAGCGCCGGGACGTGGAGCGTGCCATCACGGAGGTGACGGAGCCGGCGGAGGCCACGTCCGTCGATGCCGGGACCGCTGTTGTGGACCGCCGGGACCCGGTGGTGGAGCGGATTCCGCTGCGAGGGCTTCGCCGGGCCGTCGCGGACAAGCTGTCCCGCAGCCGGCGGGAGATCCCTGACGCGACCACCTGGGTCGACGCGGACGCCACCGGACTGCTGACGGCAAAGGGTGTCCTCCAGGCCGCCGACCCGGATCACGGCATCGGTCTGCTCGCCCTCCTGGCCCGCATCTGCGTCGCCGGCTTGCGGCGCTACCCCGAGCTGAACTCGACCGTCGACACGAACAGCAACGAGATCGTCCGGTTCCCCCATGTCAATCTCGGCTTCGCCGCTCAGACGGAACGAGGACTGGTCGTACCCGTCATCCGGGACGCCCATCTCCTGACCACGGCGCAGCTGGCAGCCGAGTTCAAACGTCTCACCGGTCTGGCGC
Source organism: Streptomyces sp. NPDC057617 (assembly GCF_042800555.1). Classification (NCBI taxonomy): domain Bacteria; kingdom Bacillati; phylum Actinomycetota; class Actinomycetes; order Kitasatosporales; family Streptomycetaceae; genus Streptomyces; species Streptomyces sp. NPDC057617. Next base: position 1,151,658 of record NZ_JBHVGV010000001.1, read on the forward strand.
GTTCGGGATCCCTGCCACCCGACTGCCTGACCGGTGGGACCTTTACTCTCAACAATTACGGTGTGTTCGGTGTCGACGGCTCGTCGGCCATCATCAACCACCCTGAAGCGGCCATCGTCGGTTTCGGACGCATCATCGACAAACCGTGGGTGGTGGACGGCGCTCTTGCCGTACGCAAGGTCGTCCAGGTCTCGTTGAGCTTCGACCACCGGGTCTGCGACGGCGGTGTGGCCGGAGGCTTCCTGCGCTACGTGGCCGACTGCGTCGAAAACCCGACAACGCTGCTGGCCGATGTATGAGCAGCCGAGGAGCAGCCGTGCCGGAAGCAGCACACCAGGCGACCATGCCGGTGGAGCGGGCATGACCGTCGGCTACGAGACACTGCTGGTCGACGAGAAGGACGACCGCGTTGTCGTCACACTGAACCGTCCCCACGCCCGCAACGCCATCAACGCGCACATGGTGGAGGAACTGCATCACGTGTGCGGCCTGCTGGAGCAGCAGCCGCGTCTGCTGCTGCTGACCGGACAGAACGGGGTGTTCGCCGGCGGTGCGGACATCGCCGAGCTGCTTCGGCGCGGTCGGGACGAGGCGTTGCAGGGCATCAACAGCCGTCTCTTCGAACGCCTCCGGCACCTGCCGCTGCCGACGGTGGCGGCCCTGGACGGCTGGGTGCTGGGCGGCGGGGCGGAACTGTCGTACGCCTGCGATGTCCGCATCGCGGGCCCCGGCACGGTGTTCGGCAACCCGGAACCGGACCTGGGCATCATGGCGGCCGCCGGTGCCTGCTGGCGACTGGCGGAGCTGGTGGGTGAGTCGCTCGCGAAGCAGGTGCTGCTGGCGGGCCGCCGCTTGGACGCCTCCGCCGCTCTCGCGGCCGGACTGGTCATCGATGTGGTGCCGGCGGACCAACTGCTCGCGGAGGCACACGCGTTGCTCGACCGGATGGCACGGTCGTCCCTCACGGCCCTGCGGCTGACCAAGCTGGTCGTCAACGCACCGGCGGCGCACCCCGTCGCCGACGATCTCGCCCAGGCCGTGCTGTTCGAGGGCCCGGACAAGCAAGAACGTATGACACGTTTTCTCAGCGAGCGAAGGAAGGCCCGTTGAGCGACGGGCATGTGCCGGGCCGGCCGGGGTTCTGTCGCCAACTCCCGGCCGGCCGGGCGCACTTCTTCAGGAAACCGGTGGTCCGAACGCGATGACGGCCACGACCGGTTACGAGCCGTCCGGCCCGAAACCTTCCCGCTCGGAGCCAGGATCCGACTGACCGCCGGGGGCGGAGGCCCCGGGATCAGGCCTTTGACCCGATCCCGTGTCGCCCCCCTGACCGCGAGGACCTTGCTCACCGCCCGGCACATCGCCCTCCTGCATCATGCCCGGAGGAGGTCCGCTGGGACGGTCCATGGTGACCAGATCGGTGGACGCGAGGATCGAGGCCAGTCCGAGCACCGCGGCAACAGCCAGTCCGGCAGCGCTTGTTCGTACGTACCGGAGCCTGCCTCGGAACGTGGGGCGATGAGTGAGGGTCCACCCGCCCGGCAGCGCGGATTCGCCGGGAACCAGGGCGGTGTTCGCCGACGGCTGTCGGCGTACGGGCATACGCCCACCGCCATGCAGGCCCCGGCTGTTACCGGAGAACCCCGTTCGGGACGGACGTCGGGATGGAACAGACATGGGCAACTACCTCTCGGCGATGTGACGACTGGAGGGTGGGCAGGGCCGGCAAGAGGCGCCGGGCGCGGCCTCGGTGAGCGGACGAGCAGGGCACATCTCCGCTAGGCCGTCCGCTCATGGACGGCGCCGAGCGGACGGACGTCGAATCCCTCGGGCCGCTGCCCGTCGGGCATGCCGCCTTCAGGCCGCTCGTCGGGCGCCCCGTCACCTGGCCGTTCGTCCATGCCCGTACGCCCGCTCGTCCCGCCCCGCTCGGGGCCGGAGCCGGTGTGGGGTTTGGAGGCGAGGAGTCCGGCGGTTATCAGCACGGTGGTCAGGGTGGTGATGACGATGCGGCGTACAGATCGGTTCTTCATCAGTGGCTCACAGGGCGAAGGACTCGTGATGGATATGACGGGCGGGTACCCCCGCTGTCCGCAGACCGTCCCATGCGGCCGCCATCATGCCGGGCGGGCCACAGAGGTAGACGTCGTGCACGGCCAGGTCGTCCACATGGGCGCGGAGCGCCGCCGCGGTGAGCGGCGAGGGGCGGTCTTCCCCAGGGGGATCAACGACACAGCGCAGCGTGCCGCCCCGACTGGCCGCCACGGCCTCCAGCTCGGCGCGCAGGACGAGGTCGGACTCGCTGCGTGCCAGATAGACCATGGTGAGATCGCCCGGCGCGGCCGGCAGGGTCTCGAAGAGCGTACGCAGCGGGGTGATGCCGACACCGCCCGCGAGCAGGAGCACCTTGCCCCGCCGCCGGCGCGCCGCGGTGAGCGCTCCGTACGGTCCCTCCGCCCAGACCCTGGTGCCGGGCCTGAGATGGGCCACCCGGGCGCTGTGGTCGCCGGACTGCTTGATCGTGATGCGCAGCAGACCCGGGCCCGGTGCGCCCGAGAGCGAGTAGGGGTTGGCGCTCAGGCGCAGACCCTTGGTCAGGAACCGCCAGCGGAAGAACTGGCCCGGCCGCGGCGCCAGTTCATCCAGTCGGCTGCCGCGGACGAGGACCGAGTAGGTGCCGGGTGCCTCGGTGGTCACCGACTCCACGCGCAGCCGGTGCCGTAGGTTGCGGCGAACGGGCGTGAACACCCGGTAGTACAGCACGGCGCAGGCGGCGCTCAAGTAGAGGGCGAACCAGCAGGTACGGGCGAAGGTGCCGGTGAAGGAGGCGCCGAGGGCGAGTTGGTGACCGAACGTCAGGAAGAGGGCCACATAGGTCGTCAGGTGCAGGAAGTACCAGACTTCATAGAGCACCCGACGGCGCACCACACTGGCGGACACCACTCCGACCGCGAACAACAGCAGGCCACCGATGGCAGCCGGCAGCAGATACGGGAAAATCATGGTCATCTGCCAGGAAAAGCTCAGGATGGGCGCTTGTCGCTCAAGAGCGCTGCCCCAGTACTCGAAGACCACGTGGAACACCAGCAGGATGATCGTGTAGCGCCCGGCCTTGGCGTGCCAGCGCGCGACCCGGTCGCTGCCGATGGTGTGTTCCAGATACGGGATGCGTGCCATCAGCAGAACGAGCAGCGCACAGGTGTAGCCGGCGACCATGCCGAAGATGTCGCCCGCTCCGATCATCCAGCCGGCCACGCCGATCACCGGGTGGGCCGTGAACCACCACAGGGCCAGGACACCGATGAGTCCCGTCCACAGCACCGCCTGGACGAGCACGGCTGGTTCGGGAAGAGGGGCGCCGGAGCGCTGCCCGGGCACGGGGCCCGGTTGTGATCGCGCTCCGGCGCCGCCATGAATTGCGGCCATGACTTAGCCCTCCGTTTCATGGAATGGATGGCGCCCACTCTGGCGACGCGACTTCTGTGTTTTTTCTCAACCGCCGGTCATGAGAAAGGCATCGAGCGGCTTCTCATCCTGGATTCAGATTCGGCTGATAGAGCGTGAAGTATGGAACTCTCTGCCGGAGCTGACGCATACGTCTCCCGGAGTCTCTCCGGCCCTTCCGGGGGATTTTTGACCAGGCCGGACGGCTCGGCGGTACGCGTCATGGTCGTCGACGACTCGCCGGATCTCACGGACGTGTTGTGCTCGGCATTGGCCGCGCAGGGATTCCGGGTCGAGAGCGCCGCGGACGGCGCCGCTGCCAGTGCCGTTGCCCAGAACTTCCGCCCGGACGCGGTGGTACTGGACGTCATGCTGCCCGACTTCGACGGACTGACCGTCCTGAGGCAGATACGCGCTTTCCTCCCGGATGTTTGTGTGCTGTTCCTCACTGCACGAGACGCGGTGGAGGACCGGATCAGCGGAATAGCCGCCGGAGGTGACGATTACGTGACCAAACCATTCAGCCTGGCCGAGGTGCTGACCCGGCTGCGCGGCCTGCTCCGGAGAGCCGGCATGGCACGGACCCGGAACGAGGCCGCCCTGCTGACCGTTGGGGACCTCGTACTGGACAAGGAGGCCCGCGAGGTCACCCGCGATGGTGTCCCGGTCCATCTGACACCCACGGAGTTCGAACTCCTCTTCTTCCTCATGCGCCATCCCCGCCAGGTGTTCAGCCGGAATCAGCTACTGGAACAGGTCTGGAATTACGACTACGGAGGCAGAGGCCATGTGGTCGAGCTCTACATCTCCTATCTGCGCAGAAAAATTGACGCGGGCCGGCCCCCGATGATCCGCACCGTGCGTGGCGCCGGTTACTCCCTGGGTCCGGCCGCGGAGCGGCGGGGTGCCCGGTGAGCGGGCGGACCGGGCGAGGCGCGCCCAACGAGGGTGTGTGGCGGCGATTCGGTACGGCGGCCGGGGCACGGCTGGCGAACGCCCGGCCGCTCAGCCTTCGAGCCCGGCTCAGCGGCGGCCTGCTGATACTGCTCGCGCTGAGCTGTGCCGTGGTCGGCGTGGTGGCCGCCGTGGCGTTGCGCGGCGCGCTCACGGACCGGCTCGACGACCAACTGACACAGGCCACCGACCGGTTGCCGGCCAGCCTGGGCGTCGGGCTGCCCGCCCGTCCGACCGGTCCCGGGCACGGGGACACCCGTGGTCAGATGCAGGGAACGCTGGGGGTTCTGCTGAGCGACGGCGCGCTGCTCGATGCCGCCGTCGTCGAGTCGGGGGAAGGTTCAGCCGCCGGCATCAGCGACGCCGATGTCGCCGCGCTGGGAGCCGTACCCCGTGACGGGCGGGCCCACGACGTGGATCTCAGCACGGTCGGAAGGTACCGGGTGGTCTCCGTCCCGGGCGACGATGACAAGACGCTGATCACCGGTCTTCCGCTGGAGCCCGTCGACGATGCGGTGTTCCAGCTCGTACTCGTCTGCGCTGTCCTCTTCGGCGTGGCGTTGGCGATCACCGGGCTCGTCGGGGTGCTGTGGATCCGGTGGTCGCTGCGGCCGCTGCGTCAAGTCGCGGCGGTCGCCGCCGAGGTCACCGCATTGCCTCTCGCCTCGGGCACGGTCCGGCTGCCGCCACTGGCTTCCGACACCGACCAGCGCACCGAGGTCGGCGCGGTGGGCGCGGCCCTCAACCGCATGGTGGGACACGTCGAGCAGGCCCTGGCCAGACGGCAGTACAGCGAGGAGCGGCTGCGCCGGTTCGCCGCCGACGCCAGCCACGAGCTGCGGACTCCCCTCGCCGCCATTCGCGGGTACGCCGAGCTGTCCCTGTGCGATACGGCGCCCGTCTCCCCGACGGTGCTCCGGGCACTGCGGCGCATCGAGGCGACCTCCACGCATATGAGCACGCTGGTGGACGAACTCCTGCTGCTCGCCAGGATCGACGCCGGGCGTCCGCTGGCCCGGGAGAAGGTCGATCTCACCCTGCTCGCGCTGGAGGGGATCGAGGACGCCCGGGCAGCGGGTCCGGAGCACCACTGGCTGCTGGACCTGCCCGGCTCCCCGGTCGTACTCGACGGCGACCCGCACCGGTTGCACCAGGTGCTCGCCAACCTGCTGGCCAACGCCCGGCTCCACACCCCGTCGGGCACGCGGGTCACCGTACGTCTTCAGTACGACGAAGCCTGCCCCGGCGGGCAAAGCGCCGAAGCGGCCGAAGCCGCCGGGGCCACGGTCCGGCTGGTGGTGGCTGATGACGGCCCCGGTGTACGTGCGGAGCTCCAGGCAGGTCTCTTCGACCGCTTCGTACGTGGTGACGCTTCGGAGACCGGTGCGCAGGGCGGCTCGGGCCTGGGGCTCTCCATCGTCGCCGCGGTCGTCGAGGCTCACGGCGGTGCGGTGAAGATGACGAGCAGGCCGGGCGCCACCGTTTTCACGGTCACGCTTCCCGTGGACCGACGGTTCGGTTCACAAAGGGATGACGTGAAGTGAATGAGCGTGCTTCGGCGGGCGAGTCGAGGAAGCCAGGGCCGGAGTTGAATTCCAGCCCGATCAGGCCCTTGTAAGTGACTTCTTGGAGAGCTGTGATGATGCGGGCGAAGTCCAGTAGGCCGGTGCCCGGGCAGGTGCGGCCCGGAATATCGGCGAATTGGACATGCAGGCATTCCTTGGCGTATCGAGCTATGACATGGGACGGGTCCTGGCCCATACGTGCCACGTGGTAGACGTCGAGGAGGATTCCCGTGTTGAGGGATCCGACCTGTCGCGCCCGCCGGATGACATCGACTGCGCCTTCTACGCCGGGCAGCAAATAGAGCGGGTTGTCCATGGGGTTCAGTGCTTCCACGAGTACGGAGATACCGTGGGCCTGAGCATGGTGTGCGGCGAAAAGCAGGTTGTCGAAGGCGGTTCGATGCTGGGCTTCTTCGCTGTGGTGGGGCAGACGGTTGCCGTAAGGAAGATTCAGCAGGCGGCAACCGACCCTGGACGCGAACTCCACCGCGGCGACGATGCTTTCCCGGCAGAGTCGCCGCCGGTCGGGGTCGCTGAGGATTCCTCGCTCTCCTGCGGTGAAGTCACCTGCCTCGATGTTCATGCACACCAGTCGCGTACCGGCCGCGGCCAACGCCGTACGCAGGTCCTCGGTCTGTTGCCCGGTGGGGTGAGCGGTGGGAAACGGCCACCATGTCTCCACGAGGGAGAAACCGGCGGCCGCCGCGGCATCGATGCGCGGGACCAGGGTGTCGTCCCGCAGTGGGGGCAGTGACAGGTTCAGCGCGTAGCGGTCGTTGTCGCTGTCAGTGGTCATCCTCCGTCCCCGCCCAGCGTTCTGCGCAGGGCGTCCGTCAGAAGCGGCGTGTGGAATCCCGGGTCCGCCTCGTTGTGCATCCACGCGATGTGGCCGTCGGGCCGTACGAGGAGGGCTCCACCGGGGGGCATGCGGTACAGGCGCGCGAATTCCTGCGGATCCACGTCACACTCCGCGCCGGGCACCTGGACGGTCCGCAGGGGCAGTTGAAGGTGTTCGCCGATATGTGTGGCGGCCGCCTGCCAGTCGCGGCCCTCCGGCCCGTACAGCAGGGTGAAGTGGCCGTCGAGGATGTCGAGGACGGAACGGTGCTCGCCCTCGGAGCGCAGCCACAGATGCGGTGCCCGGCGGCCGACCGCCGCGGTGAAGGGGTCGGCGTCGGCGTCGGCAGCGCCAGGACCGAGGGCGAGGGCCCCGTCGGTGTAGCGGAAGGCGAGGTCCCGCTCCAGGGCAGCGAGGTGTGCGCGCTGCCGGTCGATGGGGGCGCCGGCAGGAGCTTTGGTGACGATGCGTTCCCACACCGCGTCGAAGCGCTCGGCGTTCTCTTTGCTCCACCGGGCGTTGGAGCAGGCGACCGGGCGCCGTTCGGACTCGTAGGTGTCGAGCAGTTCCCGCGGGGCCAGGCCCCGGCGTACCAGGTCGATCTTCCACACCAGGTTGTGCACGTCCTGCACACCGGTGTTGAGGCCGAATCCGCCGGTGGGCGGGAAGACATGGGCCGCGTCCCCGGCCAGGAAGACGGAGCCGGCCCGGTAGCGCTCGGCCACACGCGCTTCCACCGCGTAGGTGGCGGCGCTGATGATGTCGGCCCGGCACGGCTCGCCGACGGCGGCCTCGATGAGGTCGTGGGCCTGCGACTCGGTGAGAGTGCCCGGGTGTCCGCTGTCCTTGCTCCGCATCCGGAAGGTGAGCCAGCGGGTGTGCCCGTCGACCGGGGCCACGGTCACGAACCCGCCGTCCTTCGCGGCCGTCAGGAACTGGATGGCGGTGCGGTCACCGAGAAGCGCGGAGATGTCGCCGTGCCAGTAGACGCTCTGCCAGTACCCGACGGTCTCGCCTTCCATGGTGATGCCCAGCGACGCCCGGGTGGGACTGGCCGCTCCGTCGCAGGCGATCACATAACGTGCTGTCAGCTCCCTCTCCGCTCCCCCCGCGGTGGGTTCGAGTACCGCACGGACCTGGTGGTCTTCTTGTGTCAGCCGGCTGACCGTGGTGCCGAAGAGCGCCTCGACTCCGGGGGCCGTGGCGACTCGCTCGCGCAGGATGCGTTCGAGGGTGTCCTGCGGGATACGGCACGTACCGGACGGTCCCAGGGTGGTGTCCTCCTGGCCGGGCGGCGTACGGCCGTACTCCTCGCCGGCGAGCGAGTCGCAGTAGACGAAGCCGTGCCGGGGGCTACGGGTGGCCTGGGCCCGGATTTCCTTTTCCAGCCCCCAGAAGCGGAACAGTTCCATGCCCCGGTCGCGGACACCCCGCGCCTTCGGGTGGGCGTAGGGCTGGGGGAACTTCTCCACCATGGTGCAGGGGATGCCGTACCGGGAGGCGAGCAGCGCGGCGCTGAGGCCGACCGGGCCGCCTCCGATGACGAGGAGGTGCGTCTCGCTCACCGGGACACTCCGTCGGCGTCGGCGATCGGGGTCTCCATCACACCGAGTCCGGTGATCTCCATGCGGACCACGTCCCCGGCGAAGAGGAAGACCGGAGGATCCTGGAAGGCACCGCAGCCCGTGGTGGTGCCGGTGTAGATGATGTCGCCCGGCGAGAGTTCGAGCACTTTGCTGAAGTCGGCGATCAGGCCCGGGATGTCGACGATCATCTCCGAACTCCAGCCGTCCTGACGCAGCTCTCCGTTGACCCAGCAGCGCAGCCGGAGATTGTGCGGGTCGGGGATCTCGTCCTTGGTGACCAGCCACGGCCCGAACGGCGCGCCGGTCGGAATGCCCTTGGCGCGGGTGATCTGGGAGTACAGCGGGCTCAGTTCGATGTCCTTGAAGGCCATGTCCCGTGCCGTGACGTCGTTGCCGATCATGTAGCCGGCCACATGGTCGTACGCGTCCTCACGGGCGATGCGGTGTCCGCCGCGTCCGATGACGACGGCGATCTCCGTTTCGTAGTCGAGCTGTTCGGACTCGGCAGGCCGTACGAGGGCGTCGTGCGGGCCGATCACGGTGTTGGAGGGCTTGAAGATCAGCAGGGGTTCGGACGGGGAGGGTGCGTTCTTCTTTCCGGTCGCCTCGTCCACGTGCGACTGGTAGTTGCCGCCCGCGACGATGATCTTCTCCGGCTGCGGAACAGGCGGCCCCAGACGGGTTGAGGCGACGTCGATGGTCCCGGCCGGATCCCGCAGCGCTGTTTCGATGATGGGCTGGAGGAAGGGGAGGAAGGCCAGGATCGCGTTGATGTCCAGCGCGGGCAAGCCGGCCCGGGCGAGGACCGGCGCCAGCGGCATGATGCGCTGCTGGTCGTCCAGCAGAACGCCGGGCTGCTCACCACGGGGAGGCCCGAAACTGACAATCTTCACGGCTCGTCTCCTCAGATCAAGGACGGTTGGCGGGTACGGCGGGCGAGGGCTCCGCCGTCGCGGCAAGGAAGTCGAAGTCGCAGCCCTCGGGGGCTTGCGTGATGTGTCGCCGGTACAGGGCGGCGTAGCCGCGGCGGGGTGCGGGGGCCGTGACCGCCGGGGTACGCCGGGCGAGTTCTGCTTGGTCCACGTCGAGATCGAGGCGGCCGTCGAGGGCGTCCAGGACGATGGGATCGCCGTCGCGGACGAGCGCGAGCGGGCCTCCCTCGGCCGCTTCCGGTGCGACGTGGAGGACGACGGTGCCGGTGGCGGTGCCGCTCATCCGGGCATCGGAGATCCGCACCATGTCGGTGACGCCCTTGTGCAACAGCCGTCTGGGGATGGGCAGTTGACCCACCTCGGGCATTCCGGGGCCGCCGACGGGGCCGGCCCCGCGCAGGACGAGGACGGAGTCCTCCGTGATGCCGAGACCTGGGTCGTCGATACGGGCATGGAGATCGGCGACACCGTCGAAGACGACCGCCGGGCCGCGGTGCTTCCACAGGCGCGGGTCGGCCGCGGAACGTTTGAGAACGGCTCCGGCCGGCGCGAGGGTGCCGTGGAGCATGGCCAGTCCGCCCGCGGCGAAGACCGGATCCCCCGCCGGGCGCAGTGCGGGACTGTCCCGGCGCGTCACACGGCTCAGGATCCGGGCCCACGTCTCGCCCGTTCCGGCGAGCGCGTCGGTGTGCAGCAGGGGCTGAAGCTCCTTGAGTACGGCGGGCAGTCCGCCGGCCTCGTCGAGGTCTTCCAGAAGGTGCGGCCCCGAAGGGCGTACCTGTGCCAGGACCGGTGTGGACCGGCTCCACTCGGCCATGGCCCGCATGCCCAGCCGGTGGCCGATCCGGCCGGCGACGGCTTCCAGGTGGATGACGGCGTTGGTCGAACCGCTGACCGCGCACAGCATCCGGAAGGCGTTCTCCAGTGCCGCCGGGGTGACGAAGTCGGTGGGTGGCTGTCCGCCGCGGGCCAGCTCCACGGCACGGCGCCCGGTCTCCTCGGCGGCAGCGGCTCGGGCACCGCTGGTCGCGGGCAGCAGGCTGGAACCGGGCAGGGACATGCCGAGGGTCTCGGCGATCATGGCCATGGTGACGGCGGTGCCCAGCACATTGCAGGTGCCCACGCCGGGCACGATGAGGCCCTCGACGGTCTCCCATTCGTCCTCGCTGAGATCACCGGAGCGGCGCCGGTCCGACAGCGTCCACAGGTCGTCGATGGTCAGGGGCGCACCGTGCAGGCGGCCCGCGGCGCGGGGCCCCGCCGTGACCATCATGGCGGGCTTGCCCGCGCTGATCGCCCCCATGAGCTGCGCGGGTACGGTCTTGTCGCATCCGCCGAGCAGGACGACCGCGTCGATGGGTGACGAACTGATCATTTCCTCCACGTCGATGGCCATGAGGTTGCGCAGATAGAGGGTGCTGGGGCGGATGAACGGCTCGGCCAGGGAGATCGTGGGGAACTCCAGCGGGAATCCACCGGCGGCGATGACGCCCTGCTTGACCGACCGGGCGAGGTCGCGCAGGCCCGCGTTGCAAGGGTTGAGCTCGCTGAAGGAGTTGCAGACGCCGATCACGGGCCTGCGGCGGATCGCCGCGGCGCTGTGTCCGGCTCCTCTCATGAAGGCGCGGTGAATGAATCCGTCGCGGTCGGGCGAGGAGAAGACGTCACCGTTACCCGGTTTCGTGTCGTTCTGCGACATCAGTTCGCCTCCGCCGTAGAGGAAGTCACGTGTGAAGTCACGCGTGCAGAGGAAGGTGCGTGTGCGGACTGCTCCCGGTCGTAGGCCCTGGCGAGCTGCGCGATGTCTCTGCTGCCCGCACCGGCGTCCGTCAGCACGGTGAAGACCTGCCGGGCCGCCGGGAAGACCCGCAGGGGGAGATCAACTGTTGAGGAGATCTCGGCGACCGCGTCCTGGACCGCGGACAAGCCGCCGATGGTTGCTCCCGTGGGCACCGTGGAGGGCGTCAGGGCCGCGGGAAGGCAGTAGTCCAGCATGGCACTGGCCGCCCAGCCCGACATCAGGACGCTCTTGGCGAGCTGCGCGGGAAGCCCCAGCCGGCCGACAAGGGCCGCTGCTTCGGCAGCCGCCGCCACGTGGACGCTGACCAGGAGCTGATTGACGAGCTTGAGCTCAAGTCCCGTACCCACCGGTCCGACGTGGCTGATGTCTCGGCAGTACGCCGCCAGCAGCGGCCGAGCGGCTTCGATGTGCTCGGCTCGCCCGCCGGCCATGCACGTCAGCTCCCCCAGGTACGCGCGCTGCGGGCCTCCCGTCACCGGGGCGTCCACGAAGCCGGCGCCTCGCTCAGCGGCCTGTTCGGCGAGATCGCGGGCCACCCGTGGGGCGAACGTGCCGTGTTCCACCAGCAGGTGGCCCGCGTGAACCGCGGTGATGATCCCGTCCGGGCCGAGGTAGACCTCCTGGACCGCCTTCTCGTCCAGCAGACAGCCGATGATCACGTCGCTTTCGGCGGCGAGCCGGGCGGGGGTTTCGGCCGGCTCGGCTCCGGCCTCGATGAGGGCTGCCACCTTGGCCGGCGTACGGGCATGGACGGAGAGGCGGTGGCCGGCGGCCAGCAGCCGCCGGGCCATCGGAAGCCCCATGACACCGGCTCCGACGAAGCCGACTCTGGGCAACGCACTCACTGCTGCTCCCTCCCGCTGGTATGCGAGAAAGATCGTAGAGTATTAATGAAATGTCAATAGTGTCTTACAGATATATTTCTTGCTCCCAGTCGCCCCACCGCCGGGCGGGGATGGCTTGACATCTCCGCCTCCAAGAAGTGAAGATGAATTCATATTCACTCATGGAGGCGACGATGGCAGAGATGACGTCGAAGGGAAGGCGCTCGGCGGAGGAGCTGAAGGCGGCGGCGCTGCGCGTCATCGCCCGCCAGGGCTACCTGGCAACGAAGATCACCGACATCACAACAGAGGCAGGCAAGTCGGCCGGTGTCTTCTACCGCTACTTCACCGACAAGGACGACCTTCTGCGCGAAGTCGCCGAGGACTTCGCCGCCGCACTGCACGACCGGGTCAGCCACGAGCTCGGCGAACGGCACGAGATGCGCGACGAGCGAGACGTCGAGCGGCACGTACGGGCGTACTGGGACATCTACCGCGCCTTCCAGGGGCAGATGACCGGCCTCTATCAGGCATCGCTGATGAGTGCGGAGTTCTCGGTGCACTGGGAGCAGATGCACGAGCGGCATGTCACCGCCTGGTCCTCCCATCTGTCCGAGGCCCGGCGGCTGGAGCCGGCGGACGGCGAGTGCGCGCTCGCGGCACGCGCCCTGGTCTGCATGCTGGAGCACTACTGCCGTACGACGGTGCCCTCGCTCTCGGACGAGGACGACGGCGAGGTGCACGTAAGGACCCTGACCCGGCTCGCCGCGCACGGAATCCTGCACACCGGGCAGCGCCCGGAACGGTGAATGCGCGCCGCTTTGCCCGACGCCCCTCTCCCCCGCCCCACGCTCTTCTCCCCCGCCCGACGATCTTCTCCCTTGGAGGAATCCATGGAGTACACCCCCCTCACCCATCTGACCGAGGCGCAGTCGATTCCCACCTCGGGCGCCCGAGCGGTGGAGCCGTTCGAGCTGAACGGCATGCACCTGCTCGCGATCCCGCAGCTCGCCTACGACATTCCCGGCGGCAGGATCGACATGAACGGCGGTGACAGCGACACCGACCTTCTGCTGCTCCGCCGTGGCGACAAGGGCTACGAGCCCTTCCAGCGCATCGCCGTACCCGGAGGCGAGGACGCGGAATTCTTCCGTATCGGCGACCGGGCCTTCCTCGCCGTCGCGAGCATCCGTCGCGGCAAGGGCCCGTACGAGTACGCCACCGACTCCCGGGTGCTGGAGTGGAACGGCGAGTCCTTCGTCCCCTTCCAGTCCTTCAGGGGCTTCGCGGCCAAGCAGTGGAAGCATTTCACATACGACGGGCGTCACTTCCTGGCCCTGGCCCAGGGCGTCGTCGTACCCGGCCATGAGGCGGAGAACCGGCCTTCGCGGATCTACACCTGGGACGGAGAGCGCTTCGCCCACCTACAGGACATCGACTCGCGGTGGGGCTACAACTGGCATGCCTTCGAACTGGACGGACACCACTTCCTGGCGTACGCCGATCATGTCCGGCCGTCCGTGCTGTACCGCTGGGACGGCGAGCGGTTCGAGCCGTACCAGGAACTCGCGGACCGGCACGGCCGTGCCTTCGCCCACTTCACCGTGGACGGCATCGCGCATCTGCTCGTCGCCCGGCTCCAGAGCCCCTCGCAGCTACTGCGCTGGGACGGTGGGAAGTTCGCCGTCCACCAGACGCTGCCCGGGCCCGGGGCGCGGGAGTTCGCCGTGATCCACGGCCACGACGGGACGCTCTATGTCGTACGTGTCAACTTCGTCCTGGGCACCCCGGCCGACCCGACGACCGCCCTGAACTCCGAGCTGTACCGCTGGCAGGACGATCAGTTGACCCTCGTCGAGACGTTCCCCACCACCGGCGCCACCGACGTGGCGGCCATCCCGGACGAGCACGGGCTGCTGCTCGCGGTATCCCACAGCCTCACCGCCGACATCCGCTTCGCCGCCCGCACCGTCCTCTACCGCTTCACAAGCTGACCAGCGCAGCACGTACCCCCCTCGCACGACTCGCACGATCGGAAAGCGCACCATGCTGTCCTACGAAAGCCCCGAACTTGTCGACCTGTTCACCACCTACACCGCCGGTCCCACCAGCATCGGCTCCCATCTGACCGCCGCGGCAGCGGAACACAACGCCGACGCCCCGCTCATCGTCGCCACCGGTGCCGACTTCGCCCTCTACCCGGGCAACGGAAAGCCCCCCACGGTCGAAGGGTTCCGCTTCTCCACCCGCGGTTTCAAGGAACTGGCCGGGATCTCCCACCTCGGCCCCGCCGTCGCCACCCTCGTACAACTGCGCACGAAGTACGCCGCCCCCTGCTGGCGCGCCGAGACGGAACGCCTGCTGCGCGAGGTGGAACGCAGCCGACAGGCCAACAGCGCCGCCCTGTGGCGCGACACCATCGCCGTGGAGGCCTACCGCGGACGTGAACAGGCCATCGCCGACATGGCCGAGTACGCCTTCGCCCGCACCGCCCGCTACCTTCGCGCCGGCCTGGAGGACGGGAGTACGTTCAACGCCGCCACCCTGCAGAGCGACTACCTGGACAACGGCAGGGAGGAAGGGCACGGCACGATCAACCAGATGATGATCGCAACCTTCTTCCTCACCGGCCTGGACATCTCCCACCGCATCCTGCGCTGGTTCCGCGAGCAGGAGATCGACTGGGAACGGGCCATGGTGGTGATCGCCGGCAAGCAGGGACGGTCCACCGCGGGCGTCACCTGGAACACCTCCAGCGTCGCCACGATGATCCTGGGCGCCTCGGGCTACCGGCTTCCCCTGGAACGCCTCTACATGGCCCCGCACGCCCCGACGTTCGCCACACCGCAGAACGGTGACCTGTCCGAGGTCATCGCCCTGGAAGAGCTGCTGCGCCGTATCTGGGCCAACACCCGCGCCACCGTCGAACTGGGGGACCTGATGTTCCCCGGACTGCCGCGCTATGCCCCCGGCCGACTGGCCGTTCCCGATGTCGACGACCTCTCGGTCACCGAGATCAGCGAGATGCCCGTCATCCACGGCCACGACGACTGGCGTTCCATGACCACTCGCCTGCGCATGGTGCTCGAAGACCCTCGCCAGCTGCTGTCCGGCTGCGTCACCGACTACGCCGTCAGCCGGCTCGTGGCCGCCGGCAACGACCCGGCCGCGGTCACCGTCCCCGGCCTGGACGGCGTGGCCTACCCCACCGTCCAGTGATCTTCACGGCGTGACCGTCCCGCGCCCGCACCCGCAGCGCCGTCGCCACCTTCACCCACCAGCACCAGCACCGGGAGCACACAACACCATGCCCTCGCTCACCTTCGACCAGGCCCGCTACCTCGATGTGGACGGCGGCAGGGTCGCTTACTACGAAACCGGCGGCGGCGACCAGACCGTCGTCTGGGTCCACGGCCTGCCGCTCGACTCCAGGTCCTGGGAAGCACAGCGCGCGTACTTCGACCCCCGCGTCCGCAACGTCTTCCTGGACCTGCGCGGCTACGGCGCGTCCGACAAACTGCCGCCCCGACCGACCGGCGTCACCGCCCTCTACACCGCCGACCTGGCCGCGCTGATCACCCATCTGCGCCTCGACAGGCCGACCGTCGTGGGTTTCGCCTCCGCCGGCCATGTCGCCCTGCGCTTCGCCGCCGAGCACCCCGGTCTGCTGGGGAAACTCGCCGTCATCAACGGCTCCCCCACGTTCCGCCGCGGCGAGGACTGGCCGTACGGTTTCGACGCCGCCGGCATCGCCCACTTCACCGACGCCGCACGCGACGGCGGTATCAAGGGCATCACCGACGCCGTACTGCAAGCCGATGTCGTCTTCGCCGATGTCGACGCCGGCCGCGCCGCCGAACTGGACGCCTGGTTCCGCGAGATGAGCTACAACGCCGGTGTCGGGACACTCCTCGGGTTCTTCGACGACATCTCCCTGGACGACGACCGGGCGCTCATGGCCGGCATCACGGTCCCCACTCTCCTGATGACCAGCACCATCGGCCAGGAGGTGCCGTCGGGGGTGTCCCTGTACCTGCGTACCGCCATCACAAAGGCCCGCCTGGCAGAACTCCCTGGCGCCGACCATTTCGCCTTCGCCACCCGCCCCGAACTGGTCAACGCCCTGATCGACAGCTTCTTGACGGCCTGACCGCCCAGGACCGACTGGCTCGGGGGCATCTTCGTAGCAGTGACGTGGCGTGACCGGGAATACACAGAACCGGTTACGAGTTGGGGATCTGCATGACAGACATGCCTTTCGACCCGCTCGCACTCCTCGCGCAAAGCCGGCTCGGCGTGCTCGCGACGATCAAGTCCGACGGCCGCCCCCAGCTCTCCCCCGTCATGCCGTCCTACGACCGGGCCGCCGGTGTCATCCAGGTGTCGACCACCGAGGGGACCGCCAAGTGCGCCAACCTGCGTCGGGACCCACGAGCCGCACTGGAGGTGACCAGCCCGGACGGCTGGGCATGGGCCACCGCGGAGGGCGTGGCCACCATCACCGGGCCGGGGACCGACCCGCACGGTCCCGAGGTCCAGGCACTGGTCGACTACTACCGCAACGCCGCAGGCGAGCACCCGGACTGGGACGAGTACCGGTCGGTCATGGTGTCGGACCGGAGGGTACTGATCACAATGACGGTCGACAACGTGTACGGCACCAAGCTCCGTTGACAGCCGACGACGTCGGCCTGGAGGTGCCCGCAGGTCGGAGTGTCGCGGCTACGCGTCGATGTAGCGCAGCCCCCTCATGTCCCGCATCCACAGCACGTTTCCTCCCTGGATCTCCCTCATGGTGCGGGCCAGAGCGGGGTGCGTCACACTGACCCGGTCAAGTGCACGCTCCATCGCTTCTTCGTACGTGTAGAACAGCGAGACACACCTGTCGACAGCGTCCTGCCATCCCATGTCGCCGGAAAGAGACTTCTTCACGAGCCGGACAACGTTTGCGTGTTCCGTCACTTCCGTGTGTTTGGGGTTCAGGGCGTTGTACAGGTCCAGGAGCAATGCCATCGATTTTCCTGAATACAGCACGGCACTCTTGAAGCCCTCGCTCTCCCAAAGCTCCTCGATATCGGCGGCAAGCTCCGGATCGGCGCAGGCAGCCGACATATGGATGCAGAGCATGGAGCAGTTGGCCTGCCTGACGATCATGTACTCGTCGTACGTGACCTGCTCCTGGTTGATCTCGATCTCCCGTATGCGACGGCTCGATTCGCACCACGCAAGGAATGAGTACCGGACAAGTTCCAGCGTCTTGTCGCTGCGCTTCCCCGCCATGGCGAGGAGGTCGGAGAAGGTCTCGTATCCGTCACGGCTGTCGACGGAATCCGCCTTGGTCACCCTGATGAAGTCGCTGAGGAGGGTGTCGACTTCTTCCTGGTTCGTCATGTTGTCGATCCAGTCGTCGAACAGGACCCAGAAGGTGTAGAACCGGGAGATCGTCTGAGCCTCACGAACTCCGATGTCCGGAAAGCAGTAGGCGACGTAGTCGGCTCCGCAGTTCACGTAGTACCCGTGCACGAGGTCGTTCTTGGCTGTGAGCAGCTTCTTGGTTCGCCGCTCGTAGTATTCCTCTCCGTCTTTCCTGATGTCCCGGTAGCCGAGGTGCTGCCTGAAAGGGAAACGTGAGATGAGCACCGGGACGACGATTCCGGAGTCGTTGGTCATGCGTTCCTCCATACTGCCTGGTCGGCCATCTTCCGCAACCGTTCACGGACTTGGCCGGGCAGTGGTGTGTCCTGAAGGTGAGTCAGGGCCTGGTCATAGCGCTCACGGATCATGGACTCGACCCGCCGTGGTGCGCCGGTGGCCTGGAGCACCGTACGAAGCGAAGCGGCGCCGTCCTCATCCAGGCCGGGGTTTCCGTACAGGTTGCGCAGCAGC
Source organism: Streptomyces sp. NPDC057617 (assembly GCF_042800555.1). Taxonomy (NCBI): domain Bacteria; kingdom Bacillati; phylum Actinomycetota; class Actinomycetes; order Kitasatosporales; family Streptomycetaceae; genus Streptomyces; species Streptomyces sp. NPDC057617. The sequence goes on from NZ_JBHVGV010000001.1 coordinate 1,169,488, forward strand.
CTCGCCTGATCAATGTCGCAGGCCCGCAGAGCGAGTGCGGCCAGGACCGTGTGCTTGCCCGCACGCAGATCGTCCAGGGCGGGTTTGCCGGTCTCCTTCTCGCTGCCGAAAACGCCCAGGAGGTCATCTCTGAGCTGGAACGCCTCGCCCAGCGGCAGCGCGAACTCGCTGAGACGCCGGAGCAGTTGCTGATCGGCTCCGCCGAGGGCCGCGCCGATATGCAGAGGACGCTCGACGGTGTATTTGGCGGTCTTGTGGCGAATGATCGCCAGCGCCCGATCCACATCATCGGTGGGCCGGCCGGTGGCGGTCAGATCCAGGTACTGGCCGTACATCACCTCCGTACGCATGAGGTCGATCAGCGGCAGCACGCGCGAGCGCCGCACCTGGCTCAAGCCTTTGTCATGGCCGTTTTCGTCATGGCCGTTGAGGAGTTCATCGGACCAGACCAGCGCCAGGTCCCCGACCAGGACTGCCGCCGCGGCCCCGACATCGTCGGCCGCGGCCGGGGTACGACCGCCGCGGTACAGGGCGGCCAGGGCTTTGTGGACGGCGGGCTTTCCACGGCGGGTGTCGGAGTGGTCCATCACATCGTCATGGATCAGGCAGAAGGCGTGGAACATCTCCAGCGCCGCCGCCACCCTCAGCACCGGGGCGATGTCGCCGTGGCCGCCAGCGGCGTGCCAGCCGGTCACGCACAGCACGGGGCGCAGACGCTTGCCCCCGGACAACAGGAAGTCACGCAGAACCTCGGTGGCCTCGGACGGCATCCGCTGAGCGACGGCAGCCTCGGCCTTGCGGTCCAGGAAGTCCGCGAGGATCGACTCGACATCGGTGCGCACGGTTTCCATGTCGGCAGGCGAGGCAAGAACGGGCACGGCAGGCACAACTTCCTCCCCGGGGCGAAACGCGTCTTGGCGCCTTTCAAGTGCGCCACGACAGGTACCGCAAAGGAACCGGTCACCGTCGGGCAGCGCGTGAACGCGTTGAACACGTGCACGCCCGTGGAAGGGGTCCCTGCCTGTCGTAGCCGCGTCACGTGGCCGGTGACGGACTCTCCGCCGCACGTCCCCGCCGCAGCCGCAGTGCTCTGGCCAGCGGGCCGTGTCGTGGTGCCAGGCACCATACGGTCGCGAACACTCCGGTCAGGACGACCACAACCGATCCTCCGGCCGCGAGGTCATAGGCGTACGACACATAGAGCCCGGCCACACTCCCGGCGCAGCCGATCGCCGACGCCAGCAGGGTCATCGACCACAGCCGTTCCGTCAGCATGCGTGCCGTCGCGGCCGGGGTGATGAGCAGGGCCAGTACGAGGATGTTGCCGACGGCCTCCAGCGACATCACGATCGTCGCCGTGACGACGACGTACAGCGTCAGATCCAGCCGTAGTACAGGCAGTCCTGCCGCCCGTGCCGTCTCCCGGTCGAGCGAAACGGCGACCAGTTCCTTGCGGAGTACCAGCACCAGCGCGACGAGCACCGCGCCGATCCCGGCCACCGTCCACACGTCGCCCGAACTCACCGCCAGCACCTGTCCGAAGAGGAACGACGACAGGTCCGTCGTCCAACTGTCCCGAGTCGATACGAGGACGATGCCGAGGCCGAACGCGAACGCGAAGAACACACCGATGACGCTGTCCTCCTTCAACCGCCGGTTCTGCGAAACGACCGCGATGAGCACGGCCGTGGTGATTCCGGCGGCCGCTCCGCCGAACAGCAGACTGCCGTTGAACGCGTACGCGAGTGCCACCCCCGGAAACGCGGAGTGCGCCACCGCGTCCCCGATGAACGCCATCCCGCGCAGCACCACGAACACACCGACGACACCGCACACCAGCCCGACGACGGCGGCGACCGTGAACGCCCGCTGCATAAAGGGAAGTTCCCAGGGCTCCAGCAGAAACTCCATCACAGCGTCACCGCCTTGGCGGGGACGGAAGTGGGATCGGAGCCGGAACCGGTGCCGGTGCGGGTGCCGGTGCCCGAGCCCGAGGTCGCCGAGTTGGTCGCCCGTGCCCGGTCCAGTCCGAAGGCCCGCAGCATCTGTTCCGGGTCCGAGAGCAGTTCGGGACCGCCCTCGGCCACCACACTCCGGTTGAGCAGCACCACACGGGTGCAGGAGCGGGCCGCCGCGGCCAGGTCGTGGGTGGTCATCAGCACCGCCCGCCCCTCCTGCGCCAGCCTCCCGAACAACGCGCCGAGCACGTCCTGTGTCGGTACGTCGACTCCGGTGAACGGCTCGTCCAGCAGCAGTACGTCCGGCTCGGTGGCCAGGGCGCGGGCCACCAGGACCCGCTGCCGCTGTCCGCCCGACAGTTCACCGACGGGGCGTCTCCGCAGTGCGGTCAGCCCCGTACGCTCCAGCGCCTTGTCGACCGCGGCCCGGTCGCGCGCCCCGGCTCGCCGCAGCCAGCCGATCTGCCGGGTACGCCCCGACAGCACGGCAGCCGTCACATCGACGGGGAAGTCCCAGGCGAACTCGTGCCGTTGGGGTACGTAACCGATGCGCGCCCGCGCGGTGACGGTGCCGGATGCCAGGGGCAGCAGGCCGAGGACGGCCCGTAGCAGCGTCGTCTTCCCGGCGCCGTTCGGCCCGAGCAACCCGACGAGTTCGCCCTCGCGCACCACGAGTCCCGCCTCGCACACGGCGAGCCGTCCGCCGAGCCGCACGGAGACGGCGTCGACGACCAGCGGCGCGGGCGGGGGTGGTTCCGCGTCGGCGGGTTCAGCCGTAGGAACGTCGAGCCCGTCGCCCGTCATGCCATCGCTCGTCATACCGTCCCCCGTCGGCCGCGCCGCGTCACAACCACAAAGCCCGTGCCCACCGCGGCGAGCCCGGCCGCCGTCGCGCCGATCAGCAGAGGACCACCGGCCCCGGTGTGCGCCATCGCCCCGGACGTCCCGCCGTCGGCCACCGGCGCCCCGTCACCACCGCCGCCGTCATTGCCACCGCCGTCATTGCCGGACGAAGCCCCGCCGTCGGCACCGGAGTCCGCTCCCGGCTGTCCGACGCCCGGGTTCCCCGAACCGCCGCCGGGCTGGACCGTGTTCGGATCGGTCGCCCCCACCACGAAGGTCACTGTCTCCGTGTCGCTGACCGAGGACCCGCTCGCGAGTGTGCCCGACATGGTGAACGTCAGCCGGTACACGCCCTCCTTGCCGAAGGCCCAGCCGCCGTGCGCGTGGGTGTTCTGCGGTACGTCAAAGGCATCGGGCACACCGTCGCCGCTGTTGAAACGGATGGTCGCGCCGGACATCCCGTCGTAGTTGTAAAGCGCGAAAACACCGGGTCCTTCGGCCTTGGCCAGCTTGAACCCGACAGCACCCTTTGTCCTGCCCGGCTCGATGTTCTCCGTGGACCAGCCGGGCCACAACTGCCCGTCCTGCTGGACCTGGTCGAGCAGCCACACCGGGTCGCCCGGCCTGCCGAGGAACGCGAAGTCGTCGCCGTCCGGGATCTCCTTCTTCGCGGCGGGCTTGACGTGCAGGACCACCGACGACGGCTCCCGCCAGGTCGTCTCCCCGGCCACCGTGCCGTCCTTGATGTGGATCTGCATCTTGCCGTCGACGACCCGGGCCGCGAAGTCGATGTGCCCGTTGTCGAGCACCTTCTTGGCGGTGTCGGCCTTTCCCTCGGCCGTGCCCTTGGCAGTGTCCTGAGCAAGCCACGCGCCCGACACCTGTGCTTCCGGCACCTGTGCTTCCGAGAGCTGCCTCGCCGCCGAAGTCAGCGTGCGGGTGCGGCTTTCCGGTGTGTGACTCTGCTGTGTACGGCTCTCCTGGGTACGGCCCTCCGACGGGGACGCGGTGGGCCGGGACGGCAACGCGGGTACGTGCGCAGCGGCGTCCCCGACCCGTACCTCGTACCGTACGGACGCCGCGAGCGCCTCCCCGTTCCGTTCCCGCGCAGCCGCGGTGAATGTCAGTGTGTACGCTCCGGCCGCGTCAAAGGCCCACCGGGTGTCACCACTCGCGCCGGCCGGCAGATCGTAGCCGTCGGGCAGACCGTCCGCGCTGTCGAACCGCACCAGCGGCCGTGCGCCCGCCGTCTCGTACACGGCGACCGTGCCCGGCCCGTCCACGGCTGCGAGCGACCAGCGCACCGTGTCGTCCCGTACGCCGCCCGGCGCGATGCCCGAGGTGTCCCAGGGCGCGTCCGAGATCTCCCAGACCGTTGTGCCCGGTGTGCCGAGGAACTCGTACGCGGGGTCGTCCGGCACCGCCGTCCGGTGTGTGTCGTCGATCGCGACGAGCCCGCCACGCCCCAGTCCGAGCCCTTGCTCCCCGAGAGTGATCCGCGCCTGCGGAACCGCAACCGCCGCTTCCGGAGCGCCGGCGGCCGCCTGTGCCGTGCCCCCGTTCGCCGGTATCACCGCGGCGGCGACGGCCATCGAAGCGGCGGCAGCCGCCACGACCGACCCCCTGCGCACGCCCCGCGTACCCCGCGTATTCCTCGTATTCCGTTCGCCCGTCACCATCAGGCACTCCTCCCCAGGCACCGAGCCAGCTCGCGCGCGTTGTGCCGCATCATCGATATGTAGTCGTGGATCTTGTCGTCGAACGAGTCGCCGTAGATGGTGCAGACCCGTACGCCCTCGTCCCGGGCGACCTGGCGCAGCACATCGGCGCGTGCGGCGAGATTCGGTTCCAGGAAGACGGCCGGGACCTGTTTCTCGCGGATGGTGGCGCCGAGCGCGCGCACTTCTGCCGCGCTCGGCTCCTGGCTGGGGACCGGTACGACGAAACCGACGACCTCCATCGCGTACGCCTTGGCGAGATAGCCGAAGGCGTCATGTGTGGTGATCAGCTTGCGGCGGTCCGCCGGGATGGCCGCGAGCTGCTGGGCGACCTCCTGGTCCAGCGCGCCGAGCCGCTTCAAGTACCGTGCGGCATTGGCCTCGTAAACCTTGCGGCCTTCCGGATCGGCCTTGATCAGTTCGGCCTCGATGCGTCGTACGTACGCCTCGGCGTTGGCGACGTCCTCCCAGGCGTGCGGGTCGAGGTCGCCGTGCACATGCTTGCCCAGCACGGCCTGCGGCAGCACCCAAACATCGGCGCCGGGCGTTCCGAGAAACCGGAAGGCGTCCCCCTTCGGCACCTGCGCCCTGGCGCGGTCCGGTACGGACATCACCACCTCGCCGGCCGGGTGATGGGTCCGTTCCCCGGTCTCCGGGTCGTCGACGCGTACGTACACCTGCCCCTTTTCGGCGTTGAGCGCGACGTCGGCGTGCCCGCCGTCGAGGACCGTACGGCCCGTGGACGCACCGGATGACGACGGCGAACCGTGTGACGTCGGCGAACCGGACCCGGCCGGTGAGCCGCCGACGTCGAAGGTCACCGTGCCACGGCCGATCTCCGCGGTCTTCCCGTCGAGCGTCTCGGTCCGGCCCTCGACCGTCAGCCGGTACGTTCCGGGCTTGCTGAACGACCAGTTGACATGCGTGTGGGCCTCGGGCGGCAGTGTGAAGGAATCCTTGGCGTCGAAGCCGTCCGTGGAGTCGACACAGCTCGTGGGGTGGCCGAGTGTGTCCGTCAGATAGACGTGCAGGTCGCCGGGTCCGGTCATGCCGACGGCGGTCGTACGTACCTGGGAACCCTCGCCCGTGACCTCGCCCTCCACTGCCCAGCCCAGCCAGAGCACATCGAGCCCGAGGTCCTCCTTGAGCTTGATCACCGAGCCGCCGTACTTCTCCAGCGTCTCGGTGATCGCGACCTTCGGTGTGCCCTCGCGGGTGTTGGTGTGAACCATCTTCATGATCCCGGGCTCTTCGAGCAGCAGTCCGTTGCTGAACACGAGATCGGCCCGTGCCACCTTGACCGCGTCGCCGGGGCTGGGTTCGTACGAATGAGGGTCGCCGTGGTGCGGCACGATCGACGTCACATCGACCCGGTCGCCGCCGACCTGGCCGACCAGGTCCGCGATGATGGCGGTGGTGGCCGAGACGGTCAGCACACGGTCGGACGCGCCGGGTTGTGGGCGCCCGCTGCACGCGGTGAGCAGTGCGGACACCACGGCCAGCGCGGCGGACAAGCGGAGTGGGGCCCGCATCGGGCTCCTCCCTTTCCTGGGTTGGGGGCGGGGTGTGAAGGGGTGTGTGCCCCGGGGCCGTGCCGACGAGGGCCCAGCCCCGGGGCAGGTGTCAGGCCTTTTCGGGCTCTGCGCCCGGGACATGCTGCGTACGGTGGCGTCGGCGTACGACGAGGAAGGCGACGCTCCCCACCACAACACCGGCGACGGCCCCTGCGAGGGGCACCAGCACACCGGCGCCCGTCGCGGCGAGCCCGCCCTGCGGGGACGTACCGTTGGGGGACGTACCGCTGCCGGACGAACCGCCCTGACCCGGAGGACCGCCGGAGCCGGCGGCCGTTCCCCCGTCTCCTCCGTCTCCCCCGTCGGAACCGGGGACCGGCGGGCTGTCCGGCGGGCTGCCGGATCCGTCCGGATCGCCCGTCGAGGGTGTCACGGGGGACGAGGCAGTGGGTCCGCCTCCGTCTCCGCCCGCGTCCCCACCCCCGTTTCCGTCGCCGTCCCCGTCACCCGGAACGACCGTCGACGGATCGATGTCCCCCACCGCGAATGCCAACGTCTCACTGTCGTCGACCTTCGTACCGTTCGCGAGGGTGCCGCTCATGGTGAAGGTCGCCCGGTAGACGCCCTCCTCGGTGAACGCCCATACCGGGTGCGCGTGGGTATGGGTGGCGAAGGAGAAACTGTCCGGCAGCCCGTCACCGCTGTTGAGTACGTTGGTGAGCCCGCCGAGGCCGCTGTTCTGGAACACGGCCAGCCGCCCAGGCCCACGCACCGCGGTCAGTTCGTACGTCAGATCTCCGCGGAAGTCCGCCGGGTCCAGCTCCGTCGAGCCCCAGCCCGGCCAGACCAGCCCCGGCACCTGCTGGTCGGGCAGCCACCACACCGGGTCGCCGACCGTCCCCAGGAACTCGTAGCCCGCGCCGATCTTCCGTTTGGCCTGCGGTTTCACATGGATGACAACGCTCTCCGGCTCGCGCCACACCAGGGTCTCGTACGCGCCGTCCTTGATCTGGAACCGCAGGCCGCCGCCGACCAGCCGGGTCGCCAGGTCGATGTGCCCGTCGTCGATGACGTACCCCCTCGGGGGCGTCGGGCCGGACCCGGAGGACGTGGGTGCGGGAGTCGGTGTCGATGTCGGTGTGAGTGTGGGAGTGGGAGTGGGAGTGGGCGTGGGCGTAGGTGTGGGCGACGGGGTGGTCCCGTCGCCGGGCAGCACCTGCCCGGGGTCGATGTCGTCACCGACCACTACGGAGACGGTCTCCCTGTCGACACCGCGTGTGCCACCCCCGATGTCGACGGAGATCTCGAAGATCAGCCGGTAGACCCCCTCCGCCGTGAAGCCCCACATGGGCGTGAAGCGGTCGGCGTCGGGGAGGGTGAACGACGTGTACTCCGGCAGCCGTTCCACAAGCAGCGGTTCGGCCTGGGCACCGTTCGCCCAGTCCCACGAGAACATGGCGAAGTCGCCCGGGCCCTGGACCCCCGCCAGTCGTACCTCGGCCGACTCGGCCTGCGCGGACGGGAGTTCGGCGGTGCTCCAGCCGGGGTCGAGGTCGAAGCGGTCGTCGGAGCCGACGCCGTTGAGGAGCCAGACGGGATACCCCGGGGTCTCCTCGAAGATCGGTACGGGTTCGATCATTGCGCCGTCGATCGTGTACTCCGTCTCCGGCTTGGCATGCAGAACCACCGTCGAGGGCTCCCGCCACACGGCGCTCCCGCCCTTGCCGCCGGTACGGTCGGCGATCCGCAACTGGGCCGTACCGTCCACGATCCTCGGCGCGAAGTCGATCTCACCCTCGTCCAGCACGACGCCGAGCGGAGCCGCGCTCACCGCTGCGGCCGGGCTCGCCGCCACGCTCCCTCCAGCGACCGCGGTGAACGCTCCGGCGAACAGGGCCGCCGCGGCCGCGACCACGGCCCCGGCGCGCAGCGGCCCGTTCATCCTGGGAGTAGTCGTCACGGCTTGACGGAGAAGACGTACGACGCCGTGGCGGACGGGGTGGCAGCGCCGAGGGTGGTGCCGCTGACCCGGAAGGTGAGCCGGTAGGTGCCGGCCGCCTCGAAGGCCCAGTTGTAGTGGTTGTGGGCACCGACCAGGAACGAGCGGGAGTCGGAGGCGGTGAGACCGTCGCCACCGTCGTAGAACTTGGTCACCGCGGAGCCGGACACACCGTACACACTGACATCGGCGGTCGTGTCCTCGTAAACACCGTCGCCCGCGGCGTCGTACTCGGCGCCGGTGAGTGTGAACGTCACGCGGTCATTGGTGAACACTCCCGTGGTCAGGTGCTCGGTGGAAATGCCGGGCCACAGCACGCCCTTGGCCGCGGCGGCGGCCTGGTCCTGCGGCAGGATCCACACGGTGGAGCCCGTGGCACCGAGGAAGTTGTACGCGGCGCCCGCGGGTCTGACCGTCTTGGCGGCGGCCGCCACATCGAGCCGCACGTCGGCGGGGTCGTACTCGACGTCGGGCGTCACCGATTCGTCGTGCACATGCAGGCCGAAGGCCGCGCCGTCGTACTCGGCGTCCAGTACGTCGACATGACCGGACGACAGGACGACCGGAGCGGCGGCGGTGGCCGTGGCGAGCCCGGCCACGGCGAGCGCGGCGAAAGCAGTGCCAGAAACCATCACAAAACGCTGAAGAGCAGACACAGATGTCCCCCAAGGACAGGTATGCGCTTGACCAAGGCCGGTCAAAGCAACTAGCAAGACGATAATCGTTTTCATTAAGAATGACAACGGCCCCCCTGCTCCTTTGTCGGAGCACCTGCGTGCCGGTAGGTTGCTCGTCACCAAGTCCTTGGGGGGGCATATTGATGCGCGGCGGCAGGTGGTGGGCGCTGCTACGGACTGCGGTCATGTTTGTCGCCGTCTGCGGTGCCGCCATCGGTGTCGCATACCTCCTCCTTCAGTGGCTTCCGCATCAACTGGCCGATGCGGAAGCAAAACAGTTGAAGCCGGTCGAGCGCCTCAGCCACCTCAACAATGTGCGGGGCATGGTCCTGCAGACCGCCGCCGGGCTGGCCGTTCTCGGCGGGCTCGTCTACACGGCCAGGGGCTATGTGCTGTCCCGGCAGGGGCAGATCACAGACCGGTACGCCGGCGCCGTCAGCCAACTGAGCAGCGAACATCTGGATGCCCGCCTGGGCGGTGTGTTCGCTCTGCAAAGGCTGGCCGGCGACTCCCGGCAGGATGCGGCCTCGATCGCCCAAGTGCTCTCGTCCTTCGTGGTACGCAGGCGTCCGGTCGGGGATCTGACGCCGAGCCACGGAGTGACAGTGCTCGCGGCACCGGGTCCGCCGGCGCCAACGCCCAGGCTGGAGCCGGACGTTCAAGCGGCGCTTGACGTACTGGGAGCGATGGGACCGGCGACTCGCGTTGAACTGGCCGAGGCCGATCTGAGAGGCGCCGAGTGCCTCGGGCTCTCCTTCGAGCGAGCGGACATGCGCCGCTGCCTGCTGCGGGGAAGCGACCTGCGTCGGGCCGCCCTACGTGAATCCGAACTCGACGGTACGGATCTCAGGGGCGCCCGTCTTGAAGGTGCCAACTTGGCGGGGGCGCGCCTCATACGGGCCGACTTGCGCGGGGCAGAGATCAGAGAGGCCGTGTTCACGGACTGTTCGCTGTCCTCGGCCCGGCTGGAGGAGGTGTGGGCGTCCTCGGTCTCGCTACGAGGGGCGGATCTGTTCTCCGCACGGCTCGACGGAGCGCGCCTGGACGGTGCCGATCTACGCGATGCAACGTTGATCAACGCGCGTCTCGTACGGGCCGATCTCACCGGCGCCAACTTGTCGGGGGCGGATCTGCATGGTGCGGATCTCGCGGGCACCGTCCTGGTCGCCGCCGACCTCAGCACCGCCCAGTCCCTCACCGTCGAGCAGTTGAACTCGGCTGTGCTGGGCCAACTGACGCGCCTGCCGGCCGCGCTGAGCCACCTGTTGAACGAACTCAGCAGGACCGATCACCCTGGCACAGGTATCGGCATCACATGACGGAGAAGTAGTTGAGCGCCACGAGCACACCGCCCCCGCACGGCCCGGATCCGGCCGACGCGTCCGGTGCCGGAGGCCCGTTGCCTGCCCGGGCATTCGTCCGGCAGGCCCGTCTCCTGCCCTCCGATGTCCCCAAGGACCCCGTGACACTACGACCCCCTCCCGTCTTCGGGAAGCGCTCCTGGAGACAAGGGTGGCTGTGGCCGGGGCTGTTGGCCGCGCCCGGCGTGGTTTCCTCGGGAGCGCTGCTCCTCGTGGCGGACGGTGTGATCGGTCGACTCGTTGGCTCCGTCGCCCTCGTGACCGGCGTCGCCACCGCGCTTGTTGCCGCACTGACGCACAGGTCAGGAAGTGATGCCAGGCATCTGGCTCAGCAGCGCCGGCCGTATCTCCGATACCTCACCGACACCCGCCGCCAGCTGTTCCGAACGGCCTCGCTGCAACGGGAGGCCGTACTGTGGTTGCACCCGGAGCCGTCGGAGTTGCGCGCCGTCGTGGCTCGCCGGGTGCAGCTCTGGGAGCGGAGGTCCGAGCACAACGATTTCGCTCAGGTGCGGATCGGCACCGGAAAACTGAGGCTCACCACACGACTGATGGCCCCTGACATTCCGGCCGGAGCCGATGCCGTGTGTGCCGACGGGCTCAGTTCACTCGTCCAGGAGTACGGAACACTGGAAGAAATGCCCATAGCCGTAAGCCTCCGCGGCTTTCACCACATCCACATGCGCGGCACCGACGAGCACCACGTTCGCGACCTCGTCCGGAGCATGCTGGCGCAGTTGGTGACCTTTCACGGGCCGGATGACTGTCGCGTACTGGTTTACGCCCCCGTGGAGCGGTCGGACGAATGGGAGTGGATCGACTATCTGCCCCACGCCAAGCCGCTCTCCACCCCAGAACTGTCCCCACGCGTAACCGCTCTGGCAGATGACACGACGGGGCTCACCCAGCTCCTGGCCGGACTGCGCGACCGGGCCCCGTTCTCGCGGGACGGCGCGTGCCCCCACGTCGTTGTCGTGTGCGACACCCTCCCCATTCCGCCCGAGGCGGAGTGGCTCCTCAGCGAGGGAAGAATCGGCGTCACACTGATCAGACTTGTCCCGGACACTCGGCCCGGCGTCTCGGCCGACTTGGAGATCACCGTCACCGACGGCCGTATGATGGCGGGCCGCCGGACGGAATACATCGGCCAACCGGATGCCCTGACCACCCGCCAAGCGACCCGTCTGGCACGCGATCTGTCCCGTTTCCACCTGAGCGAGGACGAGGCGGGGGACGGCGCCGGCAACACTGCTCAGAGCAATGACTGAACGTCACATGCCCAGGTGTGCCCAGTGATCGGGCCTCGTCCCACCAGCGCGCGGAGTGTCACGCCGAATTGACCCGAGCTGCACGAGCTTCCGGGCGTCCCGGACGCGTCCGTGCACGGCAGGGACCGCCACAGAAAGACCCGGCTCGCGCCGTCGACAATCCCGCGTGGCAGCTACGCCGTCGCTATCAAGCCACCCGCCGGCAGGCTCGTCAGGATTGCGGTTTTTCACGGTCAAGAATTGCTCCATACAGTGTACAAAATACTACGTGAAGTTACCCCGCGCGCCTCATTCGCCGCTCAACAGACGCCGTACCGCTCCGCACACCTCCCCCCACACTGCTGCCCGCGCCGTCTTCCGTGCTGCCGTGACGGTCTTCGCCATGGCCGCCGCGGACTGCTCCCTGCTTGGTTCCGGTGACCCGGGTGGTGACGGGGACGGGAGGCGATACGCGGACGAGCAACTCGCCCGTTACCGGCCGGCCTTGGACCGTAAACAAGGGACCATGCCGAACCGGGGCGGGGCCGAGGACGGGCTGACGTCCCTGGAACAGCCCGATCGGCGAGGAGCCCGATCAGTCGACGGCGCCGCCGGTTTTCGGCCCGTCGGGCGAGCGTGGAGCCCTGTGCTCCCCGGTCAACACATCTAATTCAGGCCGCATCGCGTACCAGATCGATTGTGTACAACCGATTCGACACCGTGGCCGGTCGTCATGTGGCGGAAGAGCCGTATCCGTCAGTCGTCGCGGGACCCTCCGTCCCTTCCCGTACGTCCGCTACGTCCGCGCGCACGCCCGCGCGTGATCCGGTGCCGGCCGCACCACACTGAGGGAGGCAACTCATGGCCATTTCGTCTACGAAGCGGCGGCACAAGGTCAGTGAACGGGCCGGTATGTCGCTCGTGGGCGGCGTCCGCCCACCGATCACCGTCCTTGCGGCACTGCTTCTTGTGCTGTCCGGCCTCACCGCCCTGGGCTTAGGCAGGACCGCCCCGGGACTGAGCGATGCGGAGGCGCTCCCCGAGGCGGTACGGATCTCCCAGCAGCATTTCGCCGAGGACGGTGCGATCGCGCTCCGGGCTTCGCTGGACGAATCGATCACCGACCTCGAACGGACCGCGTCGCTGTTCAACGCGGGCGACCCGGTCTCCGCCGACACCGTCCTGGACAAACTGGGCAACGTCTACCAGAAGTGGCGCGGTTCGGCGATCGTCGAGATCAAGTCGGGCAAACTGCTGGCCACGCGTGGTGAAAACGTACCGCTCCTCGCCGTCGACCTGCAGAAACTCTCCGACGAGGACGGGCTCGCGCCCCGCCTGATACGACTGGAGAACGGCGAGACCCGGCTGCTGACCTTCGCCCTGCTGTCCTGGGAGGGCCGGCCGCAGCAGCTGCTGATCGCCTCGAACAGTCTGAAGGTCCCCGGGGTGAGCCTCGGCAAGTTCCGGGCGATCGCCGTGGCCGACGCGGGCGGTACGGTCCTCAGCAGCGACGGCCCGCAGACGCCCGAGGAGGACGACTCGGACATCCCCGACGGGGAGGCCGGGCAGACCGAGGAGCAACTCCGCGCCTTCGCCGAGCGTTCCGCCGGGATGGCCGAGCAGAATCCGCTCACCACCAGGGAACCCGGCTCCGGCGGCTACCCCGGGGTCAGTGGGTCCATGACCGGCTCCACACCGCTCGCCGGGGAGCGTCCGGTCGCGGGGTACGCGACGCTTGCCGCGCCGGAGGCGGGCGGCAGCACCGACGCCACGGGGCTCGGTCTCTCCGTGGTCACTCTGGTGACCGTGCCGGAGAACACCAGCAGGCCCGACGACCCGATGTTCGGTGTGTGGTCCGCCGGTGCGCTGCTGGTTGTCGGTGCGCTGGCGGTGGCCCTGCTGCTCGGTACGGTCCAGCGCCCCCTGCTCCGGCTCGTCGCGGAGAGCCGCCGCCTCATGCGAGGGGACCTCACCCGTCCGGTGACCGTGCCCCGGTTCGGTGAGGCGCGCCGGATCGGCGACGTGCTCGAACAACTCCGGCTCCAACTCCTCGGCGCCTCCGCGCCCGGCGCGAGTACGCGCGGAAAGCGGCCGCGTGGGCGGTGCGTCGGCACCCGGGCACTGCTCGCCGGTGGCGGGATCCTGTTACTGGTCTGGTCGGCTCCGATGATGCTCGTACTCAACCGGGCCGGGGACACCCTCATCGTGCCGCAGCAGCTGGTGAGTGATCAGCGGGACCGTACCGACACGGTGACCGACCGGGTGCGGCGTGCGCTGAACGAGGGCTATGCCGACCTGCTGTCCGTCGCCACCCTCATCGGGGACCAGACCGGGGCCGGGGACATGACGACCGTCCTCGAACGCACCATGACCGAGCACCCCCGCTACAGCTCCCTGTACGTCCTCTCCCCCGACGGCACCGTCCTCGCCCAGGCCGGCGACAGCCCCGCGGACCCCGGCGCCAAGCGTCCCGGCAACGAGCCCATCGCCGTCCTCGGGGACGGGTCGAAGGAGCCGCGGATCACCGGATACGCCGAACTCCCCGGCCGCGACGGCGCCCTGGTCGTGGGCCAGTTCCGCATCGACTTCCTCAACTCCCTCCTCAAACGCCCCGGCCTCGGCCAGGTCCGCATCGTCGACGCCGAACACCGGGTGCTGGGCTCGAACACGGGTTACCGGGCGTTTGAGAAGCTGCCGTCGGCCCGGCTGGAGTCGCTGGTCGAGGCCACCAACCAGAAGGCCGGCCTGAGCACCCGCCCCAGCGGGGTCCTCTTCCGCGACGGCGAAGGCGTCCAGCTCGCGGCGGCGGCGCCGTTCGCGGGCGGCGGGGCGGCGAAGTCGCTGGGCTGGACCGTGGTGAGCTGGCAGCCCGCCTCCGCCCTCGCCATCCCCGAATACAGCGCCCAGAACCGCACCGTCCTGGCCGGACTCCTCGGCGTCACCGCGGCCGCCGCCTGCCTCGGCTGGCTCCACATCGTCGTCGCACGCCCCCTGCGCGCCCTGGCCCGCCAGGCCGAGACACTCGCCGACGGAGACCGCCGCACCGTCCTCTACCCGCGCCACCACGACGAGGTCGGAGCCATCGCCCGCTCCCTGGAACTCCTGCGCCAGCAACTCCAGGAACAGCGCAGACGCGACACCGCGCCAACGGCCCTCGCCGAAAGGATCTGACCGACCGTCGTCCGCCTGACTCACCCACCCCCCACCCACCCCCCACAGGAGTCCCGTCCTCATGAGTGCCAAGCCCAAGCGCGGCCGCCCCGTCCTGCACGGCGTGACCGTCATCGCGCTGCTGGCCGGCAGCGCGTACCTCACCGTCGAACTCCGCAAGGACGAGCAGGCCAAGGCGCCCGCCGTCCAGGCCATCACCGACATCCCCCACCTGAGGTCGGGGTCTGCCACGACCATCGGCTTACAGACCTGGGAGCGGCTCACGAACCCGGACCGCTCGGTGCTCCGGATCGGCGACGGCGACATCCTCGCCACCTTCACCGACGGCGCGCGTACGGCGACCCTCACCGGTCCCAGCCGTACGTTCCGCGAGCCGGCCAACACCTCGTCCCGGGTGGTCACCGAGAACTGGGTACGGCTGATGCCGGAGGCGTGGACGAAGGGCGCCGAGAAGGAACAGTGGTTCAAGGACTGGTTCGACGAGTACTACGGCAGCGAGCGGGACGACCTCTTGGCGATCGCGTTCCAGTACGTCGGGGGCGCGCCGGTCAAGAGGGACGACGAGGGCGTACCGTACGCGGGCGACGCCGCCTACGGTCCGCTGAACCCGGACAGCGGCGAGCGCGAGGGACTGCGCCTCGAAGAATCCGACTTCTACGACTACCTCGGCATCCCTTACACCTTCCGCGACGGCACCACCAAGCAGCCGGAGGCCGCGCGCTACCGCTCGATCGACTGCTCGGGCTTCATCCGCACGGTCTTCGGCTACCGCGGCCGCTATCCACTGGCGGCGGCCGACGGTGCCGGCGAGGGACTGCCGCGCACGGCCAACGGGATGGCGCGCTCCACGGCGGGCGTGGACGTCATCGGTCTGTCCGGCCGCGCGCCGCAGTACGAGCGCCCCGAGACCATCGGTGTGCTCCAGCCCGGCGACCTGGTCTTCTTCAAACTCGACGCCTGGACGAAGTCCCGCCTTGACCACATCGGCATGTACCTGGGCACGGACACGGACGGCCACCAGATCTTCATATCGAGCAGGGAGGAGGTGAACGGTCCGACGATGGGCGACGAGGGCGGCGCCTCCCGCCTGGACGGCGACGGTTATTACGCCGCCGCGTTCCGCAGCGCGAAACGCCTCTGAACCGGCGGGCGGCCCACGGCGTTCGACGGGCGCTCCACGGCGCTGGACGACGGCCTGGCCAGGGCATTGGTTTCGGCCCTGGCCAGGGTGCGGTGGTACGTCATCCCGCCCAATGAGACACCAATTGGTGTCCATTGACAGTCGCTGACGGCTGCCCCCAGGATGTGCGGCATGTTCACGACGCACCCCGGTGTGGCCTGCCGCTACGTGGATCTGCGGCGCACCTCCAGCGCCCTCTGTCGCTGATCGCCGGCCGCCCACGGCCCGCAGCCGCCTGACCGCCCCCGGCAGCACCGGCCGCCCGCCGCCCGGCTGAACCGCGCTCGACACCCCGCGCCTCCCCTCCGCGCTTCGTCGCCTCCTCTTCACCGCCTCCCGGTCCGCCCCCGCGAACCCGTCGACGCCCCATGCCCCGAGCGCGGCATGCCCGGCGGGCGTGCACCCACGCGCCGCCGCACTCCTGAGCCCACCACAGACAGGGAGAAGCCATGTCCCGCACGATCCATCTCGCGCTCCATCCGTACGGCGTCGGCGGCCCCGGCCAGCACGGCCTCTGGAGAGACCCTCGTATCGCGAAGAACGCCAGCATCGACATCAACTACTACATCCGGCAGGCCCAGGCCGCCGAACACGCGCTCTTCGACGCCCTCTTCGTCGTCGACAGCCAGTTCATCAACGCCACCTATCCGGCGCACTACCTCAACCGGCTGGAGCCGCTCACCCTGCTCTCCGCGGTCGCCACCCACACCAGGCACATCGGCCTGGTCGGCACGGCCAGCTCGACATACAACTCGCCGTTCAACCTCGCCCGCCGGTTCGCCTCACTCGACCACATCAGCGGCGGCCGTGCCGGCTGGAACGTTGTGACCAGTTTCGACACCGGCACCGCCAGGAACTACGGGCTCGACGAACACCTCGACTACACCACGCGTTACGGCCGCGCCCTGGAGTTCGTCCAGGTCGCCCGTGGCCTGTGGGACTCGTACGAGGACGACGCGTTCCCGGCCGACGTGGCACGCGATGTCTTCCTCGACCCGGCCAAGCTGCACGAACTCAACCATGCCGGCGAGCACTTCAAGGTCGCCGGACCGCTCAACATCTCCCGCTCGCCCCAGGGCCAGCCGGTGATCTTCCAGGCCGGGGTCTCCGAGGAGGGCCGCGATCTCGCCGCGCGGGTCGCCGAGGGCATCTACGCGCCGGGCGGCTCCCTGGAGCAGGCGCGGGAGTACTACGCGGACATCAAGCGGCGCACCGCCGCCCACGGCCGCGACCCTGAACACATCAAGATCTTCATGCACGGCGGCCCGGTCGTCGCCGCCACCGACGAGGACGCGAGGCGCCGCGAGCGGGAGATCTTCGAGGAGGACAACGACTTCGACCGCAATCTCGCCCTCCTCGGCCGCTCCTTCGGCGCGTACAACTTCAGCCGCCACGACCTGGACGCGCCGTTCCCGGACGTCGCCCACCTCGCGGAGAAGGGCGGCCGGACGGGCGCCGCCAGGATCATCGAACGGGCCGCCGCCGAGGGTCTGACGCTGCGTCAGGTGGCCGAGTCGGTCAACCAGTTCCGCCGCTCGCCGTTCGTCGGCGCGCCGGAGACCGTCGCCGGCACCATCGAGCGGTGGTTCGACGCGGGCACCTTCGACGGCATCAACCTCGCCTTCCGTACCGACGACGATCTCGGCCTCTTCGTCGACGGCGTCGTCCCGATCCTGCAGAAGCGCGGACTGTTCCGTACGGAGTACGCGGGCGACACCCTGCGCGCCAACCTCTGCCTCCCCGTCCCGGCCAACCGCCACACCCCCGAGCCTGAGTCCGGCTCCGGCACCGCGGCCACGACGTGACCGCGGTGGCCGTGGGGGTTTTCTTCGGCAACCAACACACCCAAAGCACCCCTCTTGCTTTTTGTTTCCCCACTGCCCCAGACTAAGACCCCCTCTGG